>CAYRKI010000009.1:58222-58482 GCA_964424815.1 uncultured Thiotrichales bacterium
AAGAAGAGCTCGCCCAATTTGAGTTGTCTCTTGTGCATCCAATCGAGGTCGATATTGCTACCAAATGCGAGATAAACGATTTGAGATAAAGTAAACTTGCTGAGAATCACGGGGAGCGAATGCCAGTCATGTGTGACCTTGTTCATCTCCTGAATGTGCTTGATTAAATCCATAGTATATGTAGACATCATAGGAATCATATCTTTCAGATTCTAGGAATTTTCGATGTCGGTTAGCGTTTTCAATCTCGGCTGAAAATG
>CAYRKI010000010.1:0-17971 GCA_964424815.1 uncultured Thiotrichales bacterium
TTTAATGCAATGAAAGGTGCGATCCAGCGAGGCGAGCGTATCGAGTTGCGGGGCTTTGGGGCATTCACTGTGAGAATCCGTAAACGCGGAAATGGCCAGCCAAGTAAAAGATTGAGATTCAAGCCAGGAAAAAAATTGCGGTGATCAAAATGGCTAAAATTCTTGTCGTCGATGATGAAGAAAACATTCGTTTCCTAATCTGTACTGTGCTCCAGAAGAGCCATACTGTATTGGAAGCAAGCGATGGTCAGGAAGGATGGCGGCTGTTTCAGATTCATCACCCTCAATTAGTAATAACAGACCTGAGCATGCCTAATATGAGCGGCTTTGAATTGATTCGGAATATCTGGGGTGAACGAAGCAAGAGTAAAATTATTGCTACATCGGCTCTCTTCCATCGACGAGAGGAACGTGATCTCGTTATGAAGGCGGGAGCGACGGTTTGCCTGCCAAAACCAGTAGAACTTCCCACACTTGAGAAAGCTGTTGTTGATCTACTTGGCTTATAATAAAGGGTTACGAGTAATAGTTATATTTGTGGCCCCATGCTAACCAGATTTTGGAAAGCTCCTTGAGTTTGCCCTTGCTTTCTGGTGGAATTTCGGGAGCAGCGCCGGTAATGGCATGGAGAGCAGAGAACCACCAATCTGGGTTCTGCTCAATTTCGCGTAACAATAGAGGGATAGCTTGCGGTCCTAGCCCAATGATCTGTTGGTAGGCTGGATGCATTACAAGATCGCTTAATCGCGAACTCAGCGGTCGATCGGATTGCCAAATTTCTATCAGTTTCCGAAACCGCACTTCAACCGATTGCTGAAGCGCCGAATTATCTGGGACATACAGTTCAGTATGCTTTGATGATGGTCTGTATTGGTCGAGGCTCATCCGTCACCTATTATTCCTTGGAAATAAAGCGGATAAAGATTAACGTTAAAGTATAGCATAGCAACTTGTGCCGTAGGGCTTCAGAGTAATTCTGAGCAGAATATAGACATATCTTTTATCCTTAGCTCTGCAGCCACTTCGCTAAAGCAGTAAGCTATTGTAAAATTAATTAGAAACAAGCTGAGGAAATTAAGTTGTGGCTAATGCTGTTGATGAATTTAGATTGGAAAACATAGCTCATGAACATCGCATAGGATCTGAGATATTTGTACCATTTGCCATTATACGCTTGGGTGAAGGGTCCAGCGCAACTGAAGCAACATTGACTGTAAAGCTGCGTGGTATAGGGAGCGAAGGTGAAACTCAACGAAACCTACGTTTGTTCTGGTCTCCTGAAAGCGCACCATCACAAGCAGTAGGTGTGCAAGAACGGACTGTAACAGAATGGGCAGCTTGCGGTGTGGCCTGTGCGATAATGGCGCTTTATACAAATTTGCGTATACGCGAAGTGGCGGCAGTTGGAGAACGCTTCGATTATTGGGTGAGCGATATGAGCGATAATGGATATGAATATGGCTTGGAAGTAAGTGGCACAATAACAGATGAGTTAGAAGCGCGCCACAACGCCAAAATCCGACAGTTGCGAGACAATCCATATGGAGTAGATGGTTACGTAGTTGTTGTTGGGTTTGCCACAAAAGAGATTATCTTTTCGTTTAACCAGTTTCAGGAGGAGACCTGATGAGTCATCAGTCATTAAAAGGCATTGGCAGGGAAGGATTAGACGCAGCGTTTGAAGCAGACGAAGCACAAAAGTCAAATCTTATTTTGTCGGCCCAATTGTTAAGAGAACAACAGCAGGACGAAGCCGCTATTAAGTTTGCCCAAGCCGCATCCATTGAAGAGAAATTGGCTGATATATGCGAAGAAAAAGGACTGATTGAAAAGTCGTTGGTTCATCGCTTCAGCGCGGCGAGTTGCTGGGCTCAGGCGGGCAATTTCTATCAAGCTATTGCCTTGTGCGATTCATTACTTGCGCGAGGCGACTTGCCGAGCCGCTTGCGCGAGCATATCCAAGATTATGATCAAACACTTCGTGCTCGTCGCAAACAGTGGTATGAAGAGTTGGTGCTTGAGACAACGTCCAGCGAAAAGTAAATATTAAGCCCACCGCAGCTACGAGACTTGCCGCAAAGATTGTACGATACATTGGTCTGATTATGTATAGAAAGTCTGCCTGCGCTTTCCGGTCTGTTTGTATCTTTGGCGAATAGAATAGATAATAGCAGAGAGTTCATCGGCTGCTTTGTTAAAGTCAACCAATGCTCGGTCGTCGATCTCTTCAGGTTGTATCTCGCGCATTGCGTAGAAAAGATTTTTGATCTGATCATAGAAGAGATGGCGCTTGTCTTCAGGATCGACTTTTAGAAGTTCATCGACCTTTTCTAAAGCGGCAGTCAAGGTTTCAGTGGAGACAACATTAGCTTCTCCCAAAATGTCTTTCACCTGCTGGCTCAAACTATTTTGCGAACCTTGATTCTGGCTATGGGAGGTGATAATTTTACTACGAATGGCTTGGGCTTTGTCTTGGGATACTTCCAAGCTTTTGTGTGAGAGACGCGCTAGCAGATTTGCTTCCTGGAGATTTACCAGACCATTTTCAAGGGCAAAAGTTACATCTGAAGGGAAGCTAAGAATCCTTAAATAGCGCCCGATAAAGTTTGAAATTGATACTCGTCCCTGTGTTTCACGCTCCAGGATGGCGCGCAGATTTTTAGCCACTTCTGTCGGGTTGCGCATAAAGTGAAAAAAATTGCGCATAAAGTGAAAATATCGGGTTACGAGAACGTCATTGTTGAAAGGTGGGGTTTGGGTTTCTTCTTGAATGTGGCGACAAAATTGTTAATCAGCAGTGAGAAGTTATTACTGAGAATTTCAACGTGCTCCTCGGTCAGGTGATCGGTGCCACGTTCAATCATCAAAGCAATGAGTCCTCGAGCTTGTTCCAAAATAATACCCTGCGGATCTTCAGTTAAACATCCTGGCATATCGATATCCAATGTTCCACAGCCGCGTTTGAGCATATCAGCCCTAATGAGGCCGTCTAAATAGAGGCCGGCTTTGCGATCCATTGTTTTCAAATAATTATGAGTGTCAGGCGCTAGCCGAATGGTGAGGTGTCGTCGTTTTTCTTGGGCCGAAAGTGGTTTTCGGCCTGGATGGGGTTTATTGCGGTAACGTGGCGAGGAGTATTTTGGGCTCATATTTCGCCATTATAGCAATATGTGTCACATTTGTGTCACAAAAATTAGGTTTAGCAAAAACGTTCTAGTTAGAGGAAATTTCTATTTTATCTAGGTTCCCGTTATTTCAATAACTTATCTCTCTATTAATTATCAGATTTCACCATTAATTAGATGATAGTTGATTTTTTCTCTACTTTCATCTATATAACTTATCATTCTTGCCAACGCCTGCTTTATGGAGGATCAATGAAAAAGAACCGCGAGGGCCAGTCGGCGATAATCACTCCAGAGGCCCAACGGCGCATCCTGAAAGCTTTCTCCGAGGATCTGTTCGAGAAACGCAATAAGGCGATATTCCTGCTTGGCCTTTATTCGGGCATGCGCCGCAATGAAATGCGCATGCTCAATATTGGTGATCTGGTCGGAGCAGATAAAAAGCTCAGAGAGGAATTTCTCCTCGTCAAGGGCATCACCAAAACCCATCAGAGCCGAACCATCTATATCCATCCTGTTGCTGCTCGTGGGTTGGAAGAATACCTGGCAACCAGACCCACCGCGCGCGCCAGCGAGCCGCTCTTTACCTCCAGGGACGGGGAGAGAATCGGTCTATCAACATTCTCCAGAATATTTGAAGAGGCATTCCGGCGGGCGGGCCTCGAAGGCGCCAGCACCCATAGCTTGCGCCGGACATTTATTACTCGGCTGCATCAAGCGGGCACACGCATTAAAGTCATCATGAGATTGGCCGGCCATTCAAACATTTCCGTGACCTCTCGTTACATTGAAGTGACGGAGGATGAGACTAAGCAAGCAGTATTGGGCTTGTAAGCAATGGGGGGAGAAGATGCCTGATTATAGACTACATCCCGGAATGAGGTTTGCCGAGCAGGGCAAAGAATATGTAATTTCTGAGAGATTGCCGGACGATCAACTGATAGTCAGGAATCTATTGACGGCTGAGTTGCAGGTTCGTTGCGCAAGTGATCTGGTCAATAACCTATTTGCCGGCCATTTGGAATTGATCGGCTCAGAAAATCAGTTTTCCTTCCTCAAGAGTAAAATGGCCAGCTCCCGCATCAATAATCTCGCTGAACTGGCCGATAGTGATTTGCTTAAAGCTGAAGCAATGAGGCGGTTTCACTATGTTAAAGGAGTTCTCTCCAGCACTATTAGTTCGCTGACGAGAGAAACACTGTCTCCCATCATTAGCCGGGTTGGGTACGAAATCAAAGATCCGCGACTGCCATCCTGGATCAGTCTATACCGATGGATACGAACCTATCAGGCTGCCGGCAGAGATGTCAGAGCGCTAATTCCAGCCAATAAAGCACGCGGCAACCGAGAATCAAAAATTAGTGGCCACCAGCTTGAGCATTACAGCAAGAATAATTATGAAAAAGCTCGCGTGGTTCAGGGCTTGATCGATGAGGTGGTGAACACCAACTACCTCAATACCAATCGCCCTTCGGTTCGCTCCGTCTATAAAAAACTACAGGCGAGGATTATTGATGAAAATAAGCGACGCGCGCCACAAGATCAACTACCCATTCCTCATATAGTCAGTTTGCATCGCCAAATTGAACGTCTTGATCCTTACGAAGTTTTGAGCGCGCGACATGGTCGCAAATACGCCCAGGAAAAATATCGCGTCAACCGGCTGGGCGCGCGTCCCCAACACCCGTTAGAACGAGTCGAATGCGATCACACCAAACTCGATCTGATGGTTGTCGATACCCAAACCAGATTGCCACTTGGCCGTCCCTGGTTGAGTGTAATGCTCGATGTCTATTCTAGAATGGTGCTTGGGTTTTATCTTGGTTTTCAGCCCCCAAGCTACTTGTCGCTGATGCAGTGCCTGCGGCATGCGATAAGACCAAAAAGCTATCTCAGTGAAGTCTATCCTGAGATTGAGCATGAGTGGCCAAGCTGGGGTCTGCCGGAATTATTGATGGTCGATAATGGCAAGGAATTTTATAGCCGCCATTTTGAAGATGCCTGCCTGCAACTCTCGATCAATATTCAATACGCGCCGCCCAAGTGTGCCTGGTACAAAGGTACGATGGAGCGCTGGTTCGGCACACTCAATACACAACTCTTGCATGAACTACCCGGTACTACTTTCTCTAATATCTTTGACCGCGGCGATTACGATCCAGCAAAGCACGCGCTCATTTCACTCGATCTGTTACTGGAGCTTGTTCACACCTGGATCATTGATATTTATCATCAGCAAGAGCAACGCACTATTCACGACACTCCTCACCATCGATGGCTTGAGGGGATCAAGGCGCAACCGCCGAAGTTGCCGCCGCAAGTTGAAGAACTGGATGTCTTGATTGGCTGTGTTTGTGAACGCCGGATCAGCAACTCGGGCATAGAACTCTTTACCCTCCATTACAACAGTCCAACCCTCGGCCTAATCCGGCGCTCGCTGGGTAAAGGCGATAAAGTTCGAGTTAAATATGATCCCAATGATCTGTCTGTGGTTTACGTGCTTGAGCCGGTAAGCAACAGATACATATCGATACCGGCACTTGACCAGCAATACACCGAGAGGCTTTCGCTCTGGCAACATAAGGTAGTACAAAATTATGCGCGCCGGCGCTTAGGTGAACAGGTAGATTTGGCCGCGCTCTGTCGCGCCCGAGAGCGAATTGAGGCACTGGTTAACCAGGAGCGAGTTACGCACCGAAGTATGGGTAGTCGAGAGAAACTGGCTCGCTTCCTCAATATCGGACAACCAGATTATCATCAGCCCACCACGCCTACCGCAAGAGAGTCCATTGCACCGATAGATAATGACGAAAAGGTTACGCGGGCGGCGGCGTTGCCAGTCTTCACTCCGGCAACGGAAGCAGGCTGGGGTGGCGACTATAACCTGCCATCATTTGTGGAGGCTAAGAATGGATGATAAGCAGCAGCACGAAATGGTAAGGCGCGCTGAACGGATAAAATTGCTGGAACGCATACACATCAATTTTCCCGATCTCAAGCGCATTAGCGAAACCATTAGTTACTGTCATCAACACTCAAAGGTCGCGGCAGAACCTGAGTGTTTGCTCATTACAGGCCAAACCGGCGCGGGCAAAACGACGCTCTGTCGCCTTTATGCCCACCAATATCCGCGGCGCAGAGAGAAAGAGTCAGTGATTGCGCCGGTGTTGTTAGCATCGATCCCAGTGCCCGCGACAGCCAAGAGTTTGGCGACGAGATTGCTCGAGGCTCTTGGTGATCCCATGGCGGCACGCGGCACAACCGTCAATCAGACACAGCGGGTAGCGAGACTAATCAAAGAATGCGGGGTTGAGCTGGTAATTTTAGATGAGTTCCAGCATTTCATTGATAGTGAATCGAATCATATATTGCTCACGGTCGCCAACTGGCTAAAGGATCTGCTCAATGAAACCAACATTCCAATGATCCTGGTAGGGCTGCCTTACTCAGACATAATTTTGCAAGCAAATGCTCAATTGGCGCGGCGATTTACTATGCGCGAGGCGCTGGAGCCGTTCAAATGGGAGAGCGCGGCGCAACAAAGCGAGTTTAAAACATTTCTTCACTACCTGGATGGATTGCTGCCATTGGAAAAGCGATCGCAACTAGCTTCCGAGGAGATCGCGTTTCGCATCTACTGCGCTACCGCTGGTGTTATTGGATTTGTAATGAAGTTAATTCGACGCGCAGGCTTCCTGGCTATCAGCCGAGGCAGCGATAACATCGACCTTGATCTATTGGCTCAAATTTATCAGGAACGCTTCTCAGCCGGGCGCGAAGACAACCTTAATCCATTCCGCACCGATCTGGCCAGGTTAAGAGATGAGCTTGCAAAGCAAGAGGAATTTACTCGCGCCACTTACCAACCGACATCCAAGCGCCGAAACAACGGTTTAACTGATATTTTAAATCGGAGGCGAGCAGGTGTCTGTTAATCTTCTCTCAGCATCAACACCGGCTAAATTCAGCGATCGCTTATTGCGAACTCCCTCGCCACAGCCCTGTGAATCCTTGATGGGTTACATAATCAGGCTGACTGAGCAGAATCACTATGATTCGCCCAGATGGATTCTTGAGCTGGCTGGGTTGAAACTCAATACATTAGTGGAAGGCTGGCAGCAACTCTGTTATGCGGACGTTGACTTCAGCCGGTTCAAACAGATCACGGGCCTATCAGACTTAGAAGTTGAAGCGTTGAGATTTCAGATAGGCTATGACCAGTTTAACAGAGAATATATTCCTAACTGGGATCTCCCGCTCAACGCGATAATATTCAGCCACCCGAAAGTTTGTTGCTACTGTCTGCGAGAATCGAACTACTGCCATAAACTTTGGGATCTGCTGCCTATCACTGCTTGTTGGCGCCATGCCGCTATCTTGCTTGATAAATGCCCGACTTGTCGCAAACGGCTTTCCTGGAATCGGAACCGTGTCAACCGCTGTCGATGCGGTCAAGATTTGCGCGCAATAGAATTAATGCCGGCTTCGCAAGTCTCTATGGAGAGAATCGAAGGTTTGCTCACGGCATGGAAGATCCTTGGCTCTGCTGGCATCGACGAATTCGAGTCGCCGAATAAGCGGCCTGAGCCACTCGATAACCTATCGTTCGGCGATTTATGCTGTGCTTTTATCGAACTCGCGAAATTTTACCTCATCATTGAACCGGATATTATTAGCGCGGCAACCGAGAACGAGCTTTGGCATCGGGCTTTTGAGACTGTGCAAGCGATATTTCAAGGCTGGCCATATTCTTTTTATCAGGTTTGCAAACGCGCTTTGGCGGAAGATAAATTATTGACATTATCTCGTCAGCTTGACGCGCTTGTCTATCGAGAGCGATTAGCTTTTTTAAGAGTCGCGCTGGAAGAATATATTGCCAGTGTAGCACCTGATTTATTAACGAGGAGGTTTATTTCCACAGCAACAGCGCGAGAAAGGTTGAATCTGAGTCCAGAAGGGTTTGAGAAATTGCTGGCAACAGGAAAATTGAGAACTACAAATAGCATTGCTAATGAAGGGATGATGCTGGTGGATGAGAAAAGCATCGACGAGTTAATGGCTAGACGCAAGGAACTTTTGAGCGTTGAGGCGGCAGCAAAGGCTTTGGGGATCATGAGCGAAGAGTTGCTTGATATGATCTCACACGAATGTTTGCCAGTGGCTAGTGGGCCGCAGCAAGATGGTTTTCAGGAGATAGGGTTGGAAGTAGAGGCAATCATCGATCTCTACAACCGGGTCGAAAAACTGGCCAAACCTATCAATAAAAACTTGCTATCGGTGAAAATCTTTGGCCCAGAACTGAATTTAAATAGACTCCGAATTCAACTCTCTGAGGAAGATATTTCCTTCGGGCAATGGATGAAGGCGGTGATTAATGGTGAACTCACCCCGCTGAAACTTAAGCCTCTTAAGCAAATCAGCTTGTCTCTCAGGAATTTTGCCTTTAGCCCGGAGCAATTTGACCAGTTCGTGGAGAAACACTTTAATGGGCAGTCGCTTGCGCTTGCTGCTTGGCGGAGTTATCACATCAGATTTTGGAAGCAAATGGAATACCTGTTCGCCAAATGGGAGGCAGAATGGCAAAGAGAGTCAAAATCTATTCATAAAAAATCCAGTGATAAAAGACCGCAACGTGGAATCCCCCGTCAGGGTGGTAAAGCGGATCAGGTCAAAAATTTTCAGAATATGCGCAATTTTTAAAGGTATTTTTCACTTTAAGCGCAATACTTTTTTCATCTTATGCGCAATTTAGCTGGCTAAACCATTGATTTTTAGCGATGCTGTTTTCACTTTATGTGCAACCCGACAATGGTCCGCACACTGGCGGGGTTAGCTAATGGGTCGGCCTTTCTCGATCTTCGTCTGAGGGTTCTCATTTAAATTTCCGATCACAAAAAAGACGTGAAACATCCAAATGGTGATTTTAACATAATTTCACCTGTCTGACAGGTAATACTCTCAGAAATTGTAAATACGCTTAATAAGATATACTTATAACTGCAATGGAGAAATAGGTTATGATAATGTCATTTATGGAAAGCTATTTCGTGCTATAATGGTTTTTTCAAAAAATGACCGGGATTTTATGGCTTGGCAGTAGGCGGAACGGAAAGCGAGAAGTCAACCTTCTTATAAATGGCTTGTAAGGGAAGGCGGCAATTGATCGACTGGAGTTGTAGCGTGGCTTCAAGGTCTGAAACCGTATTAGGAAGCCATATGCCATCTGGCTGCTTTTTATAATGAAGCACTTTTACTTCTGTGGATTCGATCATCAGGTATTCTTGAAAAGTTGGGATCGTCTGAAACTGAGTAAATTTCACTTTCATATCATCCCTGCTGGTAGTGGGAGACAATACCTCGACGATCAGAGTTGGATTAACCAGCGCCAACAAACCGCTAATTGATTCAAATTCCGGCTTGGGACAGGCAACCGAGATATCAGGATAAAGGTAAGGGCCGCCAACATAAACCTTAACCCGCTGGTCGCTGCCAAAAGCTTCGCAGTTGCCGTCTTCAAGTTGATTGGTGAGCTGTTGCAGTAGATTTCGGGCAATGCGATTATGGTTTGGTTGGGCACCGGACATAGCAAAGACTTCGCCGTTCCAATACTCGTAACGGATATCAGATTCGCGTTCGAGGGCAAAGTACTCTTCCAGACTATAAAACTTTTTCGGATTAGCAGACATATAAAGATCTTAGCAGAAGAGCAGATAAAATCGAAGACCTTCCTGAATTGCTAACGGAGGCAAGGCTTGAGTGAAGAAACATTAGTGAGAATTGATAGTTTAACTGGCCATGCGAAAGTAATTCGTGTGGTTCTTGACTCGCTGGGCAGCGAGCATAGCAAGCGAGCATATGAACGCGCGCTCAAGGATTTTCTTTCTTGGCATGAGAGTAATGGCAGAATCCCTTTGAGCAAAGCTGTAGTTCACCGCTATATAGCAGAACTAAAGGGGAATGGCCTGACGCCAGCGACAATTAACCAACGTCTGGCTGCGATCCGCAAGCTCGTGACCGAAGCTGCTGACAATGGTGGTCTCGATCAGCAGACTGCTAGCGTGATTAGATCTATAAAAGGCGTGCGGCAGGAAGGTCGGCGGGCAGGGAACTGGCTCACCAAAGACCAAGCTCAAGAACTCCTCAACTCTACCAATACTCGTTCACTTAAAGGTGTGCGGGATCGGGCGATTCTGGCTATGCTGATAGGGTGTGGATTGAGGCGCAATGAGGCTGCTCAACTGGAATTCCGACACATTCAGCAAAGAGAGGGGCGCTGGGTGATCGTCGATCTAATCGGAAAGCGCGGAAAGATCAGATCGGTCCCGATACCTAACTGGGCAAAGGCTGCCATTGATGAATGGGCGAGGTTTGCTAGAATCAAGGATGGTAGGGTATTTCGCTCTATTAATAAAGGTGGTCGGTTTTATGGCGAGGGCATGACTCCCCAGGCGATTAGAGATCTAGTGGTCGAATGTGCGGAGGCGATTGGGCTAGACGTTGCGCCGCATGACCTGCGCCGGACCTTTGCAAAGCTGGCCCATAAAGGCGGCGCCGCGCTCGAGCAGATACAACTCTCACTCGGCCATAGTAGTATAAAGACAACGGAAGTTTATCTTGGAGTAGATCAAGATTTGACTAATGCGCCTTGTGATTTTTTGGGTCTGCGCCTTGAATAATTACCGAAGAAATTGTTATCACCATACCTATGGACTATCCATCATTATTAAGTCCCGTGGTATTATTTTGTTTAAGGTATAATTTGGCACCAACTTTAGCCATTGCGGAGATGATTAATGCTTTTTGAAAAATCGTCAGAAATACTTGAAAAAGTTGAGGGATTTATCCTTGAAGTCTCCAAAAAACAGATTGATGGATGGTCATTTCTAACGAAAATAAGAGAGTGGTTCAGAATTAATCTAATGGTGCCAATTCAATCCGTTCGGGTAGGGTTGGAAAAATTAGACATAATGGCTGTCCTAACAAGATTTGTAATCTCATTCATCCTGGAATTTTTTCTAATTCTCGTTTTATTGAAAATATTTCCTGAATTACATCCTTTGGTTTCCTTGTTATCCATTCTAATTTTTGGGTTTCCGATTTTTCTCTCTCTCTTTTCATCTTCATCTCAAACCGCTCGGCGTGGCATTAAGGAACAGTACATTGAGTATGCCTCGGGGTTAATAGAGGAATGTAACCTTACAAATAGCCTCGATCCATTAAAAGAGAATATGAAATTGTTTGAAAATAATACTCAAGAACATAATAATTTGATCAAATGGATTGTTGGCGGAATATGGGGATTATGGTTTTTTTCAATCTCTAATCTTATTAGTGAGGCTTCCAAAAGCAAAACTCCTATAAATGTTGAGACTGTTTTTCCATACGCAATTGGACTTATCATTATTAGCGTTATTTATATTTGTGTTCAAAGCTATTTGAAATCGAGTCAAGTAATTTTTCTATCAATAAATTTTGCTATAAATGAATTGAAACATCATCAGCAATTGATAAAGGATGATTCTATCAAATTATTGACTGAGCAAACTGCAAAAAGCGTTGAAGAGGAATTTGGTAGAGAAGCAATTAGAGAGTCCATTCCGGTTGGAAAGTAGAAAGATTAAAAGACCACTTTTTGATATTTCTTTGCTTTATGATGGAGTGTCGTATTTGCTTAAATACAGCTTTCCTTCATAATCTATAATAGCGATTTTAACTCGATCTAGCCAACCATGTCGGCCAAGCACATCCCGCTCAAATTCGTAATGGGAAGCGAAGTAAGCCACAATATCGAATTGTAGATCGTAAACAGCGAGCGATAAACTGTGTCCGTAAGCAATAAAGGTTCCTGTTGCTGTCTTCAGAGTCTGTTTTTCTCCGCTCTCAATGTCCAATCCTAACGCTTCGCCATAATGCCGCTGAAATATGCAGTAGGTAGCGCCAGTATCTATCTTGGCATTCAGTCTTACTTCGTTTTGCCCGGCACTTAATATTACTGGCAATGTGATGCCGCTTGTCCCTGCGTCATAGGTATGCTCCAGATCGAAGACGAGAGTATAGGCCACTACTTACCATCCTGCAAAGGGCAGTTCATCTAAAGGCTCAACCCGAACTATTAACGGCAACTTGATTCCAGATTTGCGCGCTTCTTCAAAAACTTCTCGTGGATTGCTGCTGCTGCTAATGAGACTGTATCCATTAAGAGCTACCCATCGGCCACCATATTCTTTGCGATGATCTTTAAGCCAACGCTGCTCTTCGATCCATTTCGCAATTTCATGGCTTCTTTCTGTCTCTTTCTTTTCGTAGGAGTTGATAAGCGCTAAAGCTTTTTCGCGCAGCTCATCGATAGAAGTATGCGAGATAATTTCACCGGTCTTCTTATCGACAATAGCCTTTCCTGCAAGTTCAATTCCTTTTTTCTTCTCAAAATCTGATAACCAAATCTCTACTTCCAGGCGATCAGCTTTTTCACTCGTTGATAGAGGTTTTGGAAAAAGATAGTTAGGCAATTCTTGATAGATCAGCCAGTCCATTATAATTTCAGCAGCTTCATTTGGAGATACATCTTTCATCAGCGGCTGCATCACCAACTTGGCCAATTCATCAGGTTCATGTTGAGATAACTTGGCGATAAAATTCTCCAGGTTACGTTTTCGCTCTCTTTGTTCTTTAGCCGTTTTAGGAGCATAGGTTTCAAATCTGTGATGAATTTGGTGATCTAGTAAGAGAAGCTTGATATCTACAGGCTGACGCCATTCTTTTCGTAGCCGCTCAATAAATTCTGGATCAGCAGTTATGGCATTCTTGACCCAAAATGACCATGCTCCTAAATCTAATACGCGGCCAAAGAGGATGATCTTTCCATCTTCATCCTTTATTTGATAGGAATAAGATCCAGGGCTCGAAAATGGAGGTTTGTTGAGGTCAACCTCGCCAGGCGGAACTTGCAGTAGAAGAAGATCTCGTGCTCGCGTAGAAAATTCTCCTTGAGTGATTGCTTGAAAAATAATATCTATAATCCTTATTTCGGTTGCCGAGATATCACCAGGCGGAAGAGAGAATTTGTGATTGAAGGTCTCTTCGATAAATTTAAGCTTGCGGCATAATTTCGCTCTTTCAAGGAGCGCCTCCTTTTCCTGCGCAGATAAAGGAGAAATAATAATGTCAAACCTGTTCTCATTTAAATTAAGAGAGCACTGGCCATCTCTATTTATAGCAATAAGGCTTCGAGTGTAAAGAATATCTCCATCTACACTATTATTTGAAGACCACATTAGAAACGAAGCGGGATGGGCTCTTTGGGTTACAGAATCCACATCAAATTCAATAACGAATTTCGGCCAAGAGTTTTCAGGCTCATTCTCAATAACAATTCTTTTGCCTGCGCTCAATACCCTGAAATCCTGTTCCAGCGTTCTTATGCCGGGAATCTCCAACCGACCTCGGGCAATAATTAAACCGCTTAGTATGCTTGGTTGAATAGGCGTTTCTCTCAGCACAACTGATAGTTTCGCTCGTCCTATCCTGGGCACAGGTTGCCAATTCGTTTCTTGTGGTAGTGCGCTCATATTAATATTATCAAGTGAAAAGACTTATAAGGCAACATATTCTCTCGAAATTGCTTGAGCTTGTTGCTATTTGTTTGTGGGAGGCTTCGGGTGGTTAGGTGATTTATTGATCTTTATCAGACTCATATAAGGGTACGTAACAACGCCAAATTTAAGCTACTCACTTATTATCACAAAGAAGCTCATCAACTATACGCTCAATATCGTCAAGCGTGGCTGGCTTCTCAAGAATGAGATCAGCGCCTGCGGCTGTTATATTGGCGCGCATGCTTGGTTGATTAACTGAAGATGAATAGACAAGGATCTTAACTTCGGAAGATATCCGCCTCAAAGCGCACACAAAATCAAGGCCGGACATTCCCGGCATCTGCATGTCGGTAATGACGAGATCGGGTCGGTGAATCTCGAACGTGCCAAGACCCTCGCGCCCATTGCTCGCTTCAACCACAGCGTACTTTTCGCTAAGCGCCATATTGAGCAGATCACGAACGGAACGTTCATCATCAACAATGAGAATTGTCTGTATATAATTCACAACAATTGTTTTGACAGGGCTGATTTAATGCCTACTTTAGATTCAACGTCTAGAGCAAACACTTCGACCATTGATGTAATGATAAGCATTTTATCTCTCTTTTCATTTAAATGCTATCTTTACACTGGCTATTTTTATACTGCCTAGCTTTATACTGTAGAGCTTTAAGCTGTTAAACATTAATTTGGAGGAATGTTTGATGATGCCGCTCAACGAAAAAGGGAACTTAAACAGCAAGAACTGTTCGATGCAGCAAAGACAACGCTGGCCGAAAACATGAAGCGGCTCAGAAAAGAGCGCGGCTGGTCGCAAGAACGGCTGGCCGACGAGGCCGGACTCCATCGCACATACGCTGGCGCGCTCGAACAAGAGAAGCAGAATGTCAGTCTTGAAAGTCTGGCCAAGATCGCCGCTGCTCTTGATGTCTCGATTTGGGAATTACTCGAACCCCACAAAAGCGAAAGCAACCGAGATTGAAAAGTGACTTCGCAGGCTCAGACCAACATTGGAATCATTTCAATTTGCTTCAACTATGAGTTTGCTGCACATCATATTCATTCCACAAGTCCAGGTGAATTCGCCTGATTTAGTGGGAGTAAGCTCTATAGATGTTGTTTTGAAAGCAGGCAAATCACGATTTCCCCCAATCCCTCTTTTATCTCCCTATGTATAACTTGTCTCTCTTTCTCGATACTATTTTTAAGTTCTTCCTCAGTAGGAACATTGCCATCCCAGAGCTTTATGATGATTCCGCTATGCAGAAGAAAGATCCTGGGTGTCTCACCACGCTCCAACAAACGGTTAAAGTCGCTTTGGGAGATACGGCCAACAGGAAATTTGGGTTTGTGGTATTGATAAAAACCCTCTACCTCACCGGTATTGTTAGGACAGATGGCTACCAGCGGCGGCAAGCTTCCTTGCTTATCAACCAGTCTGTTGAAGGCCGGCACGCTCTGCTGGCAGTGGTCACAGTTGGTATCGATTAAGGCAACAAGATAATAACCTCTGCGCAGATCGACAGGCAGTTCCATAACCGATAATGGGTGTTTTTGCATATCCCCCCGAAAAGGTATATTTCAAAAATTATTCTACTGAATTCTTCGGGATACGGGCTTGGGCCAGTTTTTGAATGATTGCATTCATATCAATTGGTTTTGGCTGATTGTTGAATTCGTAACGGCCATGGAGATTTATATGCTGCCATGCGATCGGTGAGACCTGCTTGAGCAATTTGATCCCTTCTCTATCACCAATTCTTTCTTTGTAATCGAGCAGATTAGATAAAATGGCAGCGTTGTAATAAATGATGCAGTTAGTAATCAATCTGCTACATTCTTCCCAAATCTGCTGTTCATATTCAGTCTTGAAGCGCAATTTACCGAAGTTGGCGTGGGAGACAGCTCTGCGTAACTTGTGATAATTTTCGCCGCGATTGAGTGCCCGCTGGACGTTTTGGCGTAAGGGTGGAGAATCGATGTAGTCAAGCAAATAGAGACTTCTAATTATATTGTCGTATTCCCACAATGCGCGCCTAGTCTTGTTCTTTCGAGCATAGGCACTGAGTTTGCCGATTATTATACTTTGAGTTGTTGTCTTAATAGCGAGCGACACAATAATGCGCAGAATGTTGTCCCATTCCTCAATAATGAGATCTTTATTGATTTTCCGAATTGGTTTGATGATTAGATCGCCGTATTGTTTTGGACTCTTAAAACCATAGAGAGATGAGCTGAGCTTATCGTGTATATCCTTGTAGCGCGGCGCAAACTTATAGCCGAATAAATGGAGGATAGCAAAATTGACCTGGTTAGTGCCATGCGTATCTGTGGAATGCACTTCAGGCTGAATGTCGGTCGTGTTGTTGAAGAGAATATCAAATACATTATGGCTCTCATGCTCATTAGCGCCAATAATTTTGGCATTGATTGGGATATGGTTAGCAACTAAAGTATAAGAAACTACTCCTTTCTTGAGACCAAAGTATTTCGGTGAATGGCGAGCATTAATAGTGTCGATCTGGGTTTCAAATTTCTGTCCATCACTACTGGAATGGATGGTCGTGCCAATATCGTAATGGTGAAAGATGGAGAGCTTTGCAATAGCATTGCTAATCAAATCATTAGCTTCTTTAAGAGTTTCCAAGCGAATGAAGTTATCTGATGCAGCCGCCAGTTGATGGTAGGCAATATCGGAGATTTCGCTCATCCTTCCCAACCCCATGTTGGTTGCCCATGCAATTAAGCAGGCAATCAAAACTCGCAGCTCTGCTTCTTGTTTGGAGTAACGACCCAGCACATGATCAAAAGCGTCTAAGAAGAGGCAATGCTGGTTTACGAAATGGAGAATACTTCCGATATCGACCTGCTTTAGCAGATCAAAAAAGGGATGATTGACCGGCTCATCACTGCGGGGATACTGAATAGTCCAGTGCATATGCCGTCCGCGATGTTTGATCTGAAAATGAATGTTGAGACCAGAATCGATGCGTTGATTAACTTCAACAATGCGTTCTTCAAGCTTTTGCTCAAGCGCCAAAAGATGTTCTCTGATCGGCTCTTTCAGTAATGGCAGACCGATATCAGCTAAAAGTTTATCCTTATTTCGCCATTGGTTATCATCTACCAAATCATCCTCAAAGCTGCGAAAGCGAACACTATCTCGGCAGAAGATATTACCTGCTTCCAGCCCATAGCGCAAAAAACGGTAGACCAGGAACTCATAGCGGTTAGCAAGTAGATGATTTTTCCTGGAAGGATATCGGAGGTATCGTTTGATTTTCCGTGGTACAAATCGCATTGGAAAAGCAGCAGGGCGAAGCGAAGTGAGTGATTTGGCTTTGGAAAATTTTGCCTTGAGAAAATAGACTGCTTTAATCAATGGAGTATGTTCTGAAGCGGCAGCAAATTCGACAGTTTGTAGAATTGGTCGCAAATTAAATTTGAATTGATGGGCCAGCTTGTCGATATGCTCCCATTGAAAGGCCACTTCATCAAATTTTGTGGTTGATGCCATATGATCGGCAACTAGATCCAACTTCCTACGTTCCAGAATTGAGAACGCTTTTATTCGTACATCCTGAAAAGGCGTGTTTTCTCGAATACTGTCATCGGTAAAGAGTTTGAGCACCCAACCGGCTTTTTGTAGGTTTTGATTACTCTCAATTTGATATTTATAGACTTTCTCTTTGGCAGCAGCTTTAGCCTCATCACTGTAGCCTCTGACTTTATAGATTAGGCAATTAATCAGGTTGTCTGCGTGGCGCTGGTAACGGTGGTAGACGAAACATAAAAGATAAATATAAACCACCCATTCATTAAGTTGCTTGAGTCTGTGTACGGAATAGTAAGCTACTAATGAAGCGTAATATTTGATGCTTTCGTTGGAAATGCCCAATTCAGGCAAAAAACTTTTGGCTAATCTATACAAGCGAAGTATTATCTCGCCGCGATTTATTTCGCGTTTAATTTCTCCGGCGCTGAAATCTTTAGGTTCGCGCTTAAGCTGTGTAATTTCATAGAGCCCTTCTGAATTTTCCAGTAATCTCTTTAGAGCCTCCAAGTCGTAAGGCTTCAAATAATCGCACGTAATAGTTATCAACCTCTGTTGTTCATAGACCAGGGCTGAACTGACCATATCTTGCATAAAGCTATAACCAGGCACAGTGATGCGATGCTCTTCCAGGTAATTCATTAGCTCACGAAATACATAAATAGGTTTAGCGCAGACCTTAGCCGCTTGCCGAG
>CAYRKI010000010.1:17981-37097 GCA_964424815.1 uncultured Thiotrichales bacterium
CCGTCGTTGTTGTCGTCCACAACTGTGGTAATTGCAAAGCTCCAGTATCAAACGTTGTTGTTTTAGCCGAGTGACTTTAGAAATTTCTACATCGACGCTGTTAATTGTAAAATCAGAGAAATATTCCTCTCTTATATAGTTGAGGTCTTCTTTAACATCATGAAGGCCGAATATGAAGAAAAGGTGGCGAGCTTTGAAGTAGCCAAGCTGTAGAATAAAAAAGATCTTTTGCTTAATAGACTTGAACTGCTCAAGCGCAGCTTTTTCCATAGGCGATAAGGAGAAATATTCAATACGTTCTTCAGTCAAGAAGCAAGGTTTCCCATAGAGAGCTTCTATTTCATCATTGCCCAGGATTCTGATCCTTTTCTGTTCAGTATCGCTGTGCCCAATTCTCATGCTTTCATTCTTTCCAAATTTATTATCCAAAAGCATTCGAGAATGTCTCAGAAAGTACACCTTCTGAGACATTCCTTTTGACGTGTCTCATGTTATGTCCCATAATGGATTTCTCAAATGTTTTTAGAATTTATGAGACACAAGGAAAGCTATTATGGCATTGATTGGTTATGCTCGTGTCAGTTCTGTAGGACAGTCGCTCGATGTTCAACTCTCAAAACTCAAACACTGCGATAAGATTTTCCAGGAGAAGAAAAGCGGTTCGTCGGGTAAACGTGCGCGTCTGGAAGCTTGTCTAGAATATGTGCGAGAAGGCGATACTTTAGTTGTAACTCGATTGGACCGCTTGGCGCGTTCAACCCTGCATTTGTGCCAAATTGCTGTTACATTGGAGAAAAAGCGGGTTGCCCTTCAGGTACTCGATCAAAACATCAATACCAGTAATGCCACTGGACGATTGCTCTTTAATATGCTTGCTGCCATCGCCCAATTCGAGACTGAGATACGCGCTGAACGACAAATGGACGGCATCAAGAAAGCCAAAGAACGGGGTGTGTGCTTTGGCCGACAAAAGCGCTTAACTCCAAAGCAGATCATTGAACTTCGTAAGCGTCGCGCACAAGGAGTCCTCATCAAAACATTAATGAAAGATTACAACCTCTCAAAAGCGAGTATTTATCGCCATCTCAGCAAAACCGAGGACTTATAATGTTTGAAATATACCTTTTCGGGGGGATATGCAAAAACACCCATCTTTTGAACTGCAAGATCAGGCGCTTCAAGTTGAAAATCTTCAAGCGGCTCTGTTCCCCATACCTCAACAGCTTTGCCAGATCGCTCTCCCTGCCAGAGCTTTTGCGTACAATGCCGGCGCAAGAGATTCTTCCACATTTGCAAATTGGCAAATGTCTCGTCATCTGGATTAAAGAGCGAGAAGACAGAGCGGGCAGCAACCAGAATCATCTTCTCTTTAGCGCGGCTCATTGCCACTGTCAGCCTGCGAGGATCCAGAAGGAATTTGCTCAATGCCAATACATACTCGCGATCGCTTTCGGTCGCGCTCACAATAATTACACTTCTCTCGCCGCCTTGAAACCGCTCAACGGTATCGACTGCCGAACGAGTTTCTTCACCTGATTTGCCATCACGAGCGCGCAGAAATGGAAAAGCAGACTGCAAAGCAGCTCGCTGCATTCGATGAGGCACTACTACGCCAAGCCCATCATTGGCATCAAGCGCATAGAGGTCTTTATCGGCCAGTGCAGTTAAGATCGGCGCAACAAGATCTTGCTCAAATGGATTGCGCGTCTGGCTCTCACACTCATCATGCACGATGACGATAATGGGGTGCTCCGGCTTCAGCACTGCCGCAACAAAATCATTATTGAGATCAAATTTCGGCAGTATAGCTGTCTTTTTAGAGTGATAATCGATGCCGTCTTTGTAATAGATCTCCTGGCGCAAAAACTCAGCCATTACGGTATGGAGTCTAAAGCTTTCTTCAAACTTAATCATCGGTGGCTCAAGCGAAATTAGCGCAGTAAAGAGTGATTCGTATGTTTTATACTCCTGAAAAGTGCGCCGTGGCTCAGAATCCCAGGCGTGATGAACAATTGGCGGCATCTGTCTATGATCGCCCACAACAATCAATTGCCCATCTGGATAGAGCGGCAATGCTGCCATCAACGCTTCAGGAATATTCATCTGAGAAGCTTCATCAAGCACCAGGCAGTTGCAAAAATAATTGCCCAACAGGTTATCCTTACCCCATTTGGCTTTTATCATTCCGTGAATAGTGCCTGGTAGTGCTGCCACTACGCACCATTGATGTTGCGTAAGCACGTCAGCATTGCCTGACTCATCATCCGCTTTCGCATTATCTTTAGTAAGCGTTATCACGCCATCAAAGAGAGTATCCTTGGGCGAAACGCGATAGAGCGGCACATTTAAAAGACGAGCATCAATATACTCTGCAAATATTGCTGGATACTGCTCCGCAAGACGCTTCAGTTTGTTTTGAACATTCAATATATTTTCCAGCAGCACGTCTGTCGCGGCGTGAGTCTTGCAAGATATAAAGATACGGAAATCGATACCTACCGCCATTGCCCCTTGAATACGAGCAAAAATAGCAAATGCGGTGGAGTAGCTCTTGCCGGTGACGGGAGGTCCTTGAACCAATAAGATAGGATCTGCACCATGCGAGCCAAGATAAGCGCGCTTGCTCTGCTCAAAATCATGAAATCCGCCGGCAGCTTTGATTGCATCAAGTCCGGCCAGAAAACGCGCCTGCCCTCTGGCCGCAGCGATTGGCCAGGAAATAGCTGCCTTCACAGGATGAGAAATTCTATCGTAGAGCGCATTATGACCAGATTGCTCGCCTGCCTCAAAGCTGCAAAGAGCCTCTGTTACCTCAGCGCACCAATAGCCATAATAATTATTAGGATCGCCATCAAGCGTGTAGCATTTACCATCGATCAGCGGTCTATCAAACGATGAGAAGGCATAGCCTCGTTTCAATGTAACCGGGCTGCCTTGCAGTTCTACTTCAATGTAGCCAGAGACAGCTTTACCTTGAGCATCGCGCTCAACAACAATCTTGCTCAGATCGGCGCGAGTCCCATAAAGCATCTGTTTTGGGGTAGGAGAAAATTCAATTCGTTTGTCTTCGGCTAATCGTCCATCAAAAGCCCAACGGGGAAACAAAATGAATCGACTACGCTCTTCCAGCCGATTAAGCGATAAAATTTCTTCTAGATCACAGTCGATGCCGGTTGTTTCCAGGCGCAAGCGAATACTCATGCCTCTTTGTGACCATTCAGATTCAGCCTTTTGTTCTCTGGGTAGGCGCACCTGTTTCGCGCCAGGTCTGGCAGCCATATAATCAGCGCGGTATTTTTCCTGTAATATTCGCCGGCGCTCATTCTCACGATTGCGATCGGCTATCTCTGTTGGCTGGTCTGCGTCGTAGTAGCGAACCAACAGCGTCTCACCCATTAGCACTCGCCGCTCAGGAACAATATGACGAGTTGTTTTCCAGGCGTTCAATTCTACATGCCGTTCAATAGTGAGAAATTCATCCAAAGCAGCAGCCAATGTACGAGCTTTATCAGTGAAGCTGGCAAGATCTGGCAGATTAAAAGTCTGCTTTTCAGTCTGTTGATTACCCTTAAAATCTTTGGCAATCCATTCCATTGCTTCCAATCGCCGTACTTGAAAACCTCTGATCTGATTTATCGTAACAGCCCGATAAGGAGCGAATGGATCTGATTTGCCATTACTTGCTGATGGCAGCTTATTCCAGGCTGCATAGGCATATTCGAGCAGAATCTGGCTATTGAAGCGGGACCGGCTGGTATACCAGGATGATGAACCATCATCTTTTTCCAGCTTGCCGGCATAATCGAACATCCGTTCATTAAAAATATTCCGATACTTTTCTCCCTTGTTCCAATCGAATTTCAGAAATGTAGAAACAGATTGGAGCGACTGACAGAGCATCGGATAATTTTTTAATTCTCGTATCTCTTCATCCAGAAAAGTTGCGATTGGCGAATCGAAGGCGGCCAACTGAGTCATAAAATCATAGAGCGGCGTCGCGCCTAACACTGCCGAGAAGTTACGCGCCAGTCCATCGAGCAGGATGCGCTGCTCATACTTGTTAAAAAAGATCACATGGATTGGTGCGCGTTTCTTTCCCTCTTCATCAGGCGCGGATAGATCAACTACTGCTTTAAGGGTATCAGTAATCCATTTAACAAAAAGCTGTCTCTCTTGATCGACATGCTCTGGCGGCCCGCTGGTAATGTGAACGATATGCTGGCGTCGTTGTGGCGATTCCACACCTTTTTCGCAACAGACAACCAACGAACTAAGCAGGTAGATCCGATCTTGCAGATAGTCGTTTTGAGCGTCTATGTAGATACGAACAAGGTTTGGATTCTGATTGGCATCGCAATAAGGCAATGAGCTATAGCCTTTTGTTGGGATATAGCTGACCGCTTCAATATTGTCAGATTTCCATTTACGGTAGTATCGCGCTCGATGAATCAGTTCATCAATACGTGGACCCACTGGCCAAGTAGCGGCAATCTTCTTTACTAAAGCCTCTTTGCCTGCTGCCGGAACTAGTTCTATCTGCTCTGCGCCGGTTTGGCTGTCCTTCGTCTTGCGGAGATCTTTTATAATGGCCAATTCGCTTACATTGTTGAGGCCAATATTCTTTAATGCGCTCTTGTCGCGGTTGGTCATATGAGGGAGCAGTGAAAGATCCTCTCTTTCCGCACTCCATTTCATACAAAACTCGTTATAGAGACAGCTATCACATTTGTAAGAGAGGTGATAAGGAACTTTTTCAAATGGTGATGTGGTAATGCGGCGAGCAGCAGAATTAGGCCCAGTAACCAGATCATTAACCGATTCAAGATAAGCTTCTTGATCATCGATTATTTCTAAAAAGCCTTCTTTCATGCCGAAGAATTTTACTGCCTCGGCATGCTGCTTCTGAAACTTTGGCAGTTCACTCTGTTTTACATCTCTCGTAACATCTGCCGGACCTGCATAAAGAATTCCAGTGATGATCTCCGCATAGTTGATGGATGCTCGCTCAAAAATCTTAGCCAGCATTGCGTGATAGAAAGCTACTTGAAGGCGGTGCTCCACTTTTGCGCTGGTGGAACTTTTCATATCGACAATCAGAATGCGTAACAGACCATTTACTTCACGCTCAAATCTGATGATGTCAACGTCGCCTCTGATCTGCCATCCATCCAGCTCTACCTGTAATCTCGATTGGAAAAGAATGAGGACCTCGCCATTGGGGAGTGAGCGAGCAAAAGATATAACCTGATCGTTATCATCAGCCTCATTTCTTTGACCAGGAATATCGGTGGCAAAGTTGACCTTACGGAAGCACTTTGATACCGCCGCTTCTACTTCTTTCTCAAAATCGCTTCCTGACAATGTAAGCAGGGGTGGGATAGATTGAGGCACTACCCCATAATCATATATGAAGTTCCGATCCACCGATTTTTCATGCAGCCGTAGCCGTAAATAGCGCTCACACTGCTCAAGGCGGATAAATTGAGAGATATCTGTTGGAGACAGTCGCCTCAATTTATCTTCGCTCACATCCATTTTTACGGCTAAAGAGGACATAAATTTTCCCAAACAGCTCTAAAATTTGAGCTTACGCATTAACTCTTTGATTTTTCAACCGAACTTCCTGCGCTGCTGCCTTTTCTGAAAGCTTTAGGTAATTCCCACCAAGCTATTGCTGAGTCTGGATATATTACTGTGTCTACCCGCTGATAACCACTCTAAATCTCTTTTCTTGGACGAAACGGCCCAGAGTAACTTTACCAGCCGGCCGCCGGATATTATTCATTTTAGACACAAAGCACTAAGCCTCTGTGTTTACACTAATTACCGTTGTTATAGACCTTTTGCAATTGGCTAATCTCAGATTGAACCGCCTCTATAAGTTCAGGCGGAGAAATAACCTTTGCATGAGCGCCATACTGCATGACGAATCGCTTAACCCCATCCAGGGCAGTTACCCGCATCTTTATCCTCAAACTCCCGCCTGGCAGTTCTTCACGTTGCTCAGTCGGATGAATTGGAGGTCGCTCGCGGATCCAGCGCGCCTGAAACTCATCGAAAACAACATCAACGTCAAAATGGCTTATGCCACGTATCATCGAAAACCCCTTATTGAGATATGTGGAAAGGTCGAACCCTTCTGGCCATTCAAAGGTTTCGTCGGTAATGACCAGCTCTCGAATCCGGCCTGCATGAAAATCTCGGACTTCGTTACGCAGGTGGTCAAAAGCAATTAAATACCATTCGCCCAAGTAGTTCCGCAGATGCAGCGGCTTCACATCCCTTTCAGTTATTAAGCCGCGCTGGGCGCTATAATAGGTTATCTTTATCTTTCGGCGCTCAATGACGGCAGAGCCTAATTGCTGAAATATCGTAGGTTCAAGTTCTATTGATAATACCGGCTCAAAAGAGTGGGCTTCTGCCAGCCCCCCAAAATCGATGGAAACGCTATTAGTCATCGCTTTAAGCACTTTGGCGAAAGCCTGCTGAACCTGATTGCCGATTGCTAAACCTTTGTACTGCCTGATTAGCCGCTCTGATAAGAGGATTGCAACCAGATCGCCTTCAGTTAGTTCTATAGCTGGCAAAGCAAAGGATGGCTCGGTGTAATACCAGCCCCGATGTTCAGCAGAATAGGCAATCGGCAGGCGCAACCTATCGCGCATAAAATCGAGTGTTCGTTGAGCCGTTTTTGAGCTTACCTCAAAATGCTCGGCTATCTTGGCCGCTGAAGGATAGCGATTTGCCCGAATCTCCTGGTCAATCCAAAAGACCCGTTCAAGGTGATTTAAATGCTCTCTAGTTTGTAGTTTAGCCAACCGATTATTCATAATGGCCCTATCTTCTCACAATTGGTTGGACATGTAATGTCCTATCTCCTAAATTTAAAAAAAATATGAAGGCGTCTGGAATCTGAAACAAATTAGCACCGCCATTTCTGTGTTCCACTCCGATATAGCTTCAGCTTCTGGCCCTATCTTAATAACTACCGCCCGTAATGCTGCCAGATCTCGGCGCAGTATTCCGGTCCGGGGCGTGAATGCCTGATAGCCCTTCATTGATGTCTTTGAGCATCTCCTTGTACCAGAGCTTCAGATCAAAGATGTTATACCCAGGCAGCAGAAAACGCTTTAGAAGACAGTTCAGCTTTAAATGCCCATGTAAAGAGACACGGAATTGGCTCAATTAGGACGGCCTTTGTTTGTTTATTGTTACTGACTGGTCTATGATGCAACGCCTGAGGCTGCTGAAGGATCTAATAACTAAGGGGTAAATGTACTTGCACAAATCAAGATCAGCGTCAGTATTTTGATCGCTTACTGCTGATGTGCTAGAGTTTGTTATAGGTGTATTTATGCAATCCGGTTTACAAGCTGGCCTAATGTGGAAAAACCTCCTGTATCGCGGAACGGCGATCTTCTTACTGTTATTTGCGTCTGTAGACCTTATGAACCCGGAGCTTTGTGGCGAGGAATTATCAGCTATCTTTACAGCCAGTGAGTTGAGATTGACTGCTCAGATTGCTAATGGTGCAACAACTTCTAGCTTGACCGGTTTTCACTCTGAGGGGTGTCCCAAGAACCACTCGCAACCAAATCCAGCAACCACAGATGAAGAATGCTTCTGCTGCTGTTCTCATTTACTACCAATCAGTTTTTTCTATGTAACAAATGCTCTTGATAGTAAACCCCTGATAACCGACCTTAATAATAGTCTTTTGCCTTCATCTCCGCCCAGAAGTCTGTATCGCCCTCCTCGCCTTTCCTAATTTCTAAATCCAGCTAAACGCAGGTTCATGGCATTTAATGCGGACATGTGGGATTTGTATGCCCAGTGTGTAAACACATCTGTATGTTTTAGCCGCAAATAGCCTGGAACCTGCTCAGTTAAGTGTTGCAGCCCATCTCTTACTTTTGAAGATATGGGCTCGCCTACCCCAAAACCTCAAAGATCTATTGAAGATCTATTTAGGAAAGGTCTAAGTAATGCTTTTCCATCAAACAGGAATACATGCTCTTGTTCGATTATTTTCTTTGGCTATTTTAGTGCTCATCTTTGCGATCGTAATGCCCGTTATTAGCTTCGGGCAAAACGACTCAGTAATAAGGAGCGTTAATACTAATAAAGAAGCGTCTCCTTCTGGCGTTATTGCTCAATCCACAAATGGTCAGCAATCCGATCAGCTTCAACCTGTAAGCACTGTGGTTACGCCTTACTTCAATCCTGTCCAGGGTGCTTCATCAATTGATCTGGTTCGTCGCGCAATGGCCTCAAACGCAGAGTTTGCTGCTGCCCGACTTGATATTGAGCGCGGGCGCGCTCGATTAAGACAGGCAGGATTGTTTCCAAATCCATCTCTCGACTTTGAACATACGACTGGACGGCTCACAGGCGTTCGTGATGAAGGAGAAACCTCTATCGGGGTTGCTATACCAATAGAGTTGGGCGGCAAGCGGGGACGACGTATTGATCTTGCTAAAGCTGAACTTGCGGCAGCAGAGGCAGAAGTTGCTGATAGAGAACGACGACTTGTCCGCGAAGTGCGAACTGCTTATGTTGAGGCGCTGTCTGCACTCCGCGAATTGGAAACATTGGAAAGACTCTCTAATCTTGACCTGCAAACAACCCGCATTGTCGAGATACGTGTAAAGGAAGGTGATGCTGCGCCTATAGAGTTGAACTTGCTACAGGCCGAAGTTGATCGCCTGCGTGCGCGTCGCGCTCTCGTTGAGGGGCGTCTGGAGTCAGCAATGCTGCGGCTGAGGAGTGTTGCTGGTATGCCTCTGGATGAGCTTTTACAACTGCGAGAAGATCTTGCTGTGCCTCTGATAAATGAACCGCCTCGCACACTTGAGGAAGCGATTGAAATCGCGTTGCGCACACGTCCAGATCTACAGCTTGCACGACTGAATGAGGAGGTTGCCAAAGCGGGTCTACGGCTTGCGAGGGCACAATCTACACCGGATTTGACTGCGTTCACGAAATACTCTCAAGAGCGTTCGGCTTTCGATAATACCCCTGTAGGCAGCATTTTCGACAAAGACAGGTTAGTTACCTTTGGAGTTTCAATCAGTATTCCAGTCTTTAACCGCAATCAAGGCGCAAAAGCTGAAGCGGCAGCAGCAATCACCCAAACACAGCGTCGGCGAGAGTTCGCCGAGCAGGTTGTTCGCGCTGAGGTTGCGTCCGCATATGCTCGTTACCAGGCGGCACAACGAGCGATAGACCGCTTTGAGAAAGGTGTAATAGCTCGTTCAACCGAAAACATTCGCGTGTTCCGAGAAGCATATAACTTAGGCGAGTTTCGAATCACCGATCTGGTAAATGAACAACGCCGCTTAGTCGATTCTCAGCGCGAATTTACTGAAGCTCTAGCAGAGCGGTATCGCGCTCTTGCTGATCTCCAAGCTGCTATCGGTGTTAACCCCTAACTGCCCCAGAAGGAAGGAATGAAATGAGCAAAGATATTACAAACCCTGAAGCCACAGGACAAGGTCCTGACAATATTAAACCCAATGACACACTCGACTCTCTAAAGCGCGCAGGTAAAAGCTCCAAAGGTTTTTTTACGAGCCTCTCTTCGCGTAATCGCAACCTGCTTATTGCTGCGATAGCTCTCGTTCTTGTAGTAGCACTGACTCTCTTCTTCTGGTCTGGTGGAAATGGAACACAAAAGAACGCTGGTATGAATGAACAGGCAGAGCATGGTGAAAACCAAGGCGAGCATGGTGATGAACATGGAGATGAACACGGGGATAAGCATGGAGCAAATGAAGTAGAGCTTTCACCCGAAGCTCTTGCTGCCGCAAAGATCGAAACCATTGAAGTTTCATCTCGACCCACCGCGTCTCTTATGCGCGTAACCGGCACTGTAGAAGCTAATCAACAACAGGTGCAGCAAGTAACACCATTAATATCCGGCAGAGTCGAACGTGTTAATGTCGCGCTTGGAGATTCTGTGCGTGCCGGCTCTGTTCTTGCGGTTATTTCCAGTCCTCAAGTAGCAGAACAACACGGCAAACTTCACGAGGCAGAGACACGTCTTGAACTCGCCGAGCGTAATCTTCAGCGCGTCCAGCAAACAGAAAATCGTGTCTCCGTGCTTACAACCAAGGCCAAGCTTGATGAATCTGAAGCAACTTTAAGACGCACTAAAAGGCTCATTGAACTTGGCGCAGGAGCAGGAAAAGATCTGGTTTCAGCTGAAACTGCTTATAAGCAGGCAAAGGCTGAATATGAATTTGAAAGCAATATCTCGCTCAACCGCGAGGTGAACCAGGCAAGAGCCGAAGTTGAAACCGCGCGTGTTGAGGTGATGCACCTCAAGAATGGTCTGCGAACGTTTGGTGCCAATGTCTCCGAAGAAGCAAATGGTAAAAGAGTTCACGATATTTCCATAGTAGCTTTGACTGCCCCCATTTCCGGCACAGTTACCGAGCGCCTGGTTAATGCAGGCGCTGGCATAGAGGCTGGAAAACCATTATTCACCATTGCAAACCTTTTGACAGTTTGGGTGATCGCAAACGTGCCGGAATCGCAGGTTGGGCTCTTGCGGGAAGGCACACCTGCTGAAATTCGGTCTGTTGCGCTTAGAGAGACTGCACTGTCAGGCCGCGTTACCTATATTGATCCCTTACTTAATGAAGAGACCCGCACAGCAAGAGTACGAATTGAAGTTGCCAATCCTGGCGCACGGCTCAAAGTCGGTATGTTCGTCGAACTCGGATTCCAAATCGCAGCCGGCACGGTTACAGCTGAAGAGTTAGTTGTTCCTGAAGAAGCCATTCAGCGTATCGGCGACCGGGCGGTAGTCTTTATTCCAAAGCAAGGTGAAGAAGGACATTTTGAAGCGCGTGAAATAGAGGTCGGCGGCGAAGTCAATGGTTATCGACGAGTAACCGGGGGGCTTACTGCCGGCGAACGTGTGGTGACAAAAGGCAGCTTCACACTGAAAACACAGATGCTGAAGGGTGAAATGGGAGAACATAGCCATTGATGAAAAGCACTTTAATCGCTTCGATATTTTTCTTTATCCTGGCAGGTCTCCTGGGGATCGGAGGCGGATACCTTGTCTGGCTCTGGTTTCGTGAAAAATGGCCCTGGTGGATTGGTGTGGCTGGCGCAGCGGCTCTTGTCGCTTATGGGGTCATTCCTACTTTTCAACCTGCACACTTCGGTCGTGTATACGCCGCTTATGGCGGGATATTCATTGTGATGTCATTGCTGTGGGGTTGGGGAATCGATGGACAGCGCCTGACCGATGGGATCTGACCGGCGCTTTGTTATGTATGGTCGGCTTAATGGTGATCATGTACGCACCGCGCAACGGTAGTACACCCTGAAAATATAGATCGAGAGGACTCTCTATGATTAACGCGCTCATACGTTTTGCTGTTTCGCAACGTCTCCTTATTATGTTAATGGTGGCTATCTTGATCGGCGCTGGCATTTACAGCCTGCAGCGACTGCCCATTGATGCCGTGCCTGATGTAACTAATGTCCAGGTGCAGATCTTAACGGCGGCACCTTCACTTGCGCCACTTGAAATCGAGCGACAGATAACATTTCCAATCGAAGTAGCTATGTCTGGTCTGCCCGATATTGAGGAGATTCGCTCAGTTTCAAAATTCGGGCTGTCTGCCGTAACCATCGTCTTCGATGATGCGGTGGATATCTATTTCGCCCGTCAACTCGTGCTGGAAAGGCTTTCACAGGCTCGCGAGCAGATACCTGAAAACATCGGTTCTCCGGAAATGGGGCCAATTTCGACAGGATTAGGAGAGATCTATCAATACGAACTGAAAGGCGCGCCGGGCAGTGGCTATGATGCTACAGCTCTTCGCACAGTACAGGATTGGATCGTAAGGCGTCAACTTTTGGGCGTGCCTGGCGTCACTGAGGTCAACAGTTTTGGTGGATTGGAAAAACAATATCAGGTGCGGTTAGATCCGGTCAGGCTGCAAGCTTATGGCCTCTCCATCAGAGATGTGCTGGACGCGGTTATGCGCAATAATGAAAACGTTGGCGGCGCATATATTGAGCATGGCGCGGAGCAGTATCTGTTGCGAGGCATCGGCCTTGTTGAGAAAGCTGAGGACATCGCTAATATTGTTGTCAAAACAGGTAAAGAAGGCATCCCTATTTATGTTCGCGATCTGGGTGAAGTGGTAACTGGAGCAACAGTCAGGCAAGGCGCGGTAACGGCTGATGGACAGGGCGAAATTGTCGCAGGCATCGCTATGATGCTTAAAGGAGAGAACTCCCGCACCGTTGTTGATCGGGTTAAGGAACGAATTGAACAGATCAAAAAAACAATACCAGAAGGTGTTGAGTTGATCCCATTCTACGACCGCACGGAACTGGTTAATCGCACCATTAAAACTGTTGTAACGAACCTGATTGAAGGCGCATTAATTGTGATCTTTGTGCTTATTTTATTGCTCGGAAATTGGCGTGGCGCGTTATTGGTTGCGACCGTTATTCCAATTTCAATGCTTATTGCCGCGATTTTTATGAATATCTTTAAGATATCCGGCAATCTGATGGGTCTGGGCGCCATCGATTTTGGTCTTGTAGTGGATGGCGCAGTCATTATGGTTGAGAATGCGGTCAGGCGCATTGCAGAAAAACAGCACCATCTTGGAAGAAATCTTTATAACGATGAACTTTCATCAACAATATGCGACTCATCGGCTGAAGTGCGTAAAGCCACAATGTTTGGCGAAGCAATAATAATTATTGTTTATCTGCCGATTCTCAGTCTGACAGGTATTGAAGGTAAGATGTTCAAGCCAATGGCGCTCACCGTTACATTCGCTCTTATCGGAGCATTCATTCTTTCTCTCACTTATATTCCGGCAGCAATGACCTTTGTTTTGCGCGGACATGTTGCAGAAACTGAGAGTCCTATCATTCGCTATGCGAAAAAATATTATCGTCCGATGCTTGACTTCGTTTTGCGTTACCGCGCACAGGCGGTTGCTCTTGCAACGGGACTGGTAGTAATTAGCGGCGCATTATTCCCGCTACTTGGCTCAGAGTTTATTCCCCGGCTTGATGAAGGGGCACTTGCGATTCAAGTTCAACAACTGCCAAGCGTCTCGCTCAGTCAATCAATTCGTACCACCACAGAGGTTGAGCAGATTTTGCGCAAATTTCCGGAGGTAACCAAGGTTGTATCCAAGACTGGCCGGGCTGAAGTCGCTACCGATCCAATGAGTGTTGACTTTAGCGATCTTTATATTGAACTGAAACCTCCTTCGCAATGGACAAGCGCTCGCAGTAAAGAAGAGTTAGTGGAGAAGATGTCGCAGGCTTTAGAGAATGGCGTGCCGAATGCCAGTGTGAGTTTTTCACAGCCCATTGAACTGCGTGTGTCGGAACTGATAGCCGGTGTCCGTTCGGACGTAGCAATAAAACTATTCGGCGACGATCTCGATACTCTCAAGGAGACTGCCGAGCAGATAAATAGAGTTGTGAATAAGGTGCGCGGAGCTGAGGATGTCAAGGTCGAAGCTGTTTCAGGACTTCCACAGCTTCAGATCAAGCCTGACCGCGCGGCAATTGCTCGTTATGGCATTAACGTCGAGGACGTAAATATGCTCGTCGAGTCTATTGTCTCCGGCAAAGAGGCCGGACAGGTTTACGAAGGAGAACAGCGGTTCAATATGGTTGTTCGTCTTGGCGAAGCAACAAGCCGCAATATAGAAGCCATCAAGAATCTGCTTGTGCCGGCTCCCAATGGCGCGCGGGTTCCACTCTCTCAATTGGCTGATATCGCATTAATCGAAGGACCGGCACAGATTTCGCGAGAAGATACTCGTCGGCGCATTGTAGTTGAATTGAACGTGCGCGGCAGAGATATAGGTAGCTTTGTTACAGAGGCACAACAACTGATTGAGAAACAGGTCAAATTGCCTACTGGATACTACATTACTTGGGGAGGCCAATTCGAGAATCTTCAGAGAGCCTCACAGCGCCTGCTTATTGTCGTGCCGCTGGCAATGTTTTTGATATTCGTATTGCTGTTTACAACCTTCGGTTCGGTAAGACAGGCACTTCTTATCTACACCGGTATCCCATTCGCGGCAGTTGGTGGCATCTTGGCGCTCTTCTTGCGCGGAATGCCATTCTCGATATCAGCAGGCGTGGGATTCATCGCGCTATTTGGCGTAGCTGTACTCAATGGTCTTGTTATGGTAAGCGCGATCAATCGTCTGCGGAATGAAGGGAAATCAGTTGAGGAGGCTATTAGAGAGGGTGCTGAGACACGGGTACGCCCTGTGCTGATGACGGCGCTGGTTGCCAGTCTCGGATTTATTCCAATGGCCATTGCAACATCGGCAGGGGCTGAAGTACAACGCCCGCTTGCAACAGTGGTAATAGGAGGTCTGATCACCTCTACTTTGCTGACCCTGCTGCTTCTGCCTATGCTCTACGGTTGGTTTGGGGCTGAACGCCTCAGGAATGGGCATGTCGAATAGTAAGCCATAATCGGCCTTGCGTAGATTCACAAAGCTATGCAAGGCCGAAACCGCTTACAGGTAACAGGGGAGTTGTTATGAATCGAATCATTAAAAAAGTAAGGAGAGCTTTAGCAAGCTTGTTACAGTCGCAGGCATTGGCATTGAGCGAGCGTTCCGCTCTCAACCCAGTTTCACTTGATGCCCTAATAGTCAAACTACCTGTTGAAAATCGCATTCCCTATCTTCTGCACGATGTCGAAGGAATGAGCTACCAGATTATTGCCAATTATTTGTTCATCGATGAAGCTGAGGCGCGTTATCGCGTCCATTCTGCGCGGCTTGAATTGCGCCAGCATTGGCTGGCCAATATTTAGGAGAATAGATCCATGAAAATGATTACTGCAATGATACAACCTTTTATGCTTTATAAGGTGAGCACGGCATTAGAAGAGATCGCCGACTTTCCTGGCATGACAATTGAAGACGTGCAGGGCTTAGGCCGTAACACAACTGCTGCTCACCATGACGCAAGCGATCCTGATCGAGTTACCGAAGAGTATGTTGAGTACGCAAAGAAAACCCGTATTGAAATTGTAGCGCGTGATGAAATGGTTGAACGAATAGTTGAAACGATTGTACGTATCGCGCACACGGGCAACAGCGGAGATGGCATGGTGTTTGTATGGCCGATAGAAAATGTTACTCGCATACAGACTGGCGAATCGGGCGAAGCAGCAATTTGAAATGGGGGTTAGGCGCTTTCAATCAGACCCGGAACTGTTGGAGGGTTGCAAATGAATGGTGAAATAGTAACCGCGCTAATTTATGCTCTCTTTCCAATCGCGATGATAATGTTAAGTGGTGTTGTAGCAGTATTCCACTTACCAAGCCTTGCCTTGAGAAATGCCATTCGATATTTTGCCGCAGGCGTAATTTTCTATACGGTTGTGGTTGAGTTGCTGCCTGTACTTGTAAGCACACAAGGATTGTTGAGGGTAATCATAATCCTTGCGATCGGAGCAGGAGCAATGATTAGCATCAGATGGTTAACCAGGAAATTAGGACAAGCTGGTGAGCGTGGATCAGAGTGGCCTACGGTTCTGATTGCTAATGTAACTATTGATCTGCTCATTGTTGGATACTTAGCGGGCATAAGCTTTGCTATAGCTGGTAAGGAATTATTAATACTTTCCACTGGCCTTTCGATGGAAGTTTTTTCGTTAGGTGTAGATGTTACAGCCGCGCTCAGCAAGACTGGAACGTCACACGTAAAGTCAATTATCACAACATCACTGCTTGCTGTACCTGTCGCAGCAGGAGCAATCATAGGTACAATTATTTCATTCATTTCAGCAGCAGGTCAGGCTCTGACAAAAGGGCTTTCAGGCCCAGTCCTTGAAAGCATGCTTACATTTGGTCTTGTAGGATTGCTCTACTTTATTGCTGAGGATCTGTTTACAGCAGCTCGTAAGGATAATCAAGCAGCATGGAAAAGTTAGCATTAGATATAGAACTACTGCTTCCCAATGTGCCTGATGAGCGAGATAGTTGTGTAACTCGTGTGCAAGAACGATTGTCTGCTGTCAAAGGTGTTAGTGAAGCTCATATTGAAGATAGTAACGGCAAAGCTCATCTCTGCATTCATTACAATCCAGATCTGCTTACACTTGCCTCTGTGCAAAGACTGGCTGAACAAGCTGGCGCTGAAGTATCGACTCGCTATCAGCACGAACTGATAAATGTAGAAGGAATGGACTGCTCCGATTGCACTATAGTTATAGAACATGCTCTGCATCGCATGAATGGAGTATTGACTGCCAAAATCAATTATGCTGCTCAAACGCTACGCGTTGAATACGACTCAACAAAAATAACCCGCTCGGCAATTGTTGCGCGTATCTTTAGCCTTGGCTATCGTGTACCTAAAAAGGGCGCAGCGGCGTTTATTGAAGAATATCGTGAGTTGGTATTCGCTTTGTTGGCAGGACTGCTTCTTTCCATAGGGTGGCTATCAGGAAAATTTTTAGGCGCAAGCGAATTGATAACAACACCTCTATTTCTTATCGCCTATTTCTTCGGTGGATGGGATATCGCTCGTCATGCCTGGCATTCAGTGCGAGAGCGCAAGTTTGATACAGATTTTCTAATGGTAATGGCAGCGCTCGGCGCAGCAGCAATTGGAGAGTTTGCCGATGGCGCTTTGCTCCTGTTTTTATTCAGTCTTGGACATGCTCTGGAAGAAATGGCGCTCGACCGCGCGCGGAATGCGGTTCGCAAGCTTGGCGAATTAACTCCCAAAACTGCGTTAGTGAAAAGAAGTGACAAGGAATCTGAGGTTGATGTTGAAGAACTCGCCATTGACGACATCGTTATTGTACGCCCTGGCGTGAGATTGCCTGTAGATGGTGTGATCGTCTCAGGAACATCATCAATCAATCAAGCTCCAGTTACCGGCGAAAGTGTTCCTGTGGACAAAGGCCCTGGAGATAAAGTTTTTGCCGGCACAGTGAATGGGGAAGGTGCGCTGGAAATAAAGGTTACTCGGTTGGCGAAGGATAATACTCTGGCCCGCGTTATGCAGTTGGTGGAAGAATCGCAAAGCCAAAAGACGCGCACCCAACAACTGACAGAGAAGTTCACTGCCTGGTTCGTTCCTGCTGTGCTGGTTGGCGATCTGCTTGTTATGCTCATCCCTATTGCTTTTGGTGTTCCATTTCGTGAATCGTTTCTACGAGCAATGACACTGCTGGTTGCATCTTCGCCCTGTGCGCTTGCGCTTGGAACACCCGCAGCCATGCTTGCCGGCATTGCTCAGGCCGCACGAAATGGAGTATTAGTTAAAGGCGGCGCGCATCTTGAAACCCTTGGCAAATTGCACACGATAGCTTTCGATAAAACAGGAACACTTACCCACGGACAGCCCGAGGTTACTGATGTTCTGTCAGTAAATGAGGAGCAAACCAGTTTTGATCGGATACTGGCAATGGCAGCAGCAGTTGAAAGCCGTTCTGGGCATCCCCTGGCGCAAGCTGTCGTGCGTGCTGCGCAAGCGCGTTCACTTCAATTACAACAAGCAGGAGAATTGACATCAATAACTGGTCGTGGCGTGCGCTCGTCAGTAAACGGAGAGGTTGTTCTTATCGGCAATCGCAAACTGTTTAATGAGTCTGGATTAGAGCTTTCCGAATCTCTGCGTGTCAAAATAGAAGAATTAGAAAATGATGGTAAAACAATAATGATTGTTGGCATTGGGCATAAAATAGTGGGAATTATTGCTCTGGCTGATACGCCACGCACGAATGCTAGAGAAATGCTTCAGCAACTTAAACGAATGGGAGTTCGCCAATCGCTTCTGCTTACGGGCGACAATGCTCGTGTTGGTGAGAAAATAGCGAGTGATTTGGGTTTGGATACAGTGCGCGCGGAGCTTATGCCTGAAGATAAAGTAACTGCCATTAGAGATCTTGCAGAAGGACAGACTGTTGCGATGGTTGGCGACGGGGTAAATGATGCGCCTGCGCTTGCTGCTGCGAGCGTTGGTATTGCGATGGGAGGAGCTGGTACTGACGTGGCGCTGGAAACAGCAGATGTTGCATTAATGGGTGATGATTTGAGTAAATTGCCGTTCGCCATTGGTCTCGGACGAGCTACTCGTAAAATCGTATTACAGAATCTCGCTATTTCGCTGAGTGTCATTCTGTTTCTGATAGCCACATCTATTTTCGGTGTAGTGGGCATTAGTATAGCTATCTTCTTTCATGAAGGGAGCACATTGCTTGTCGCTGCTAATGCTCTAAGACTACTTGGATATCGAACTTTCTGAGAGAAAAGCCATGTATATTCTGAACAAATTTTACAGCTTTCGCATGCGTATTGTGCTGATCTTCATTCTAACGCTGATCTTTACTACTGCTGTGCTTTATGAACTGAATCGGCGCACCGAGCAAAATATTATCGCAGAGGTTGAGAAGCAACGACACGAACTTGCTCTCGCAATCAGCATCGCTCAACAGTCGCTCACAAGTTCTCAATGGTTACGAGAGTTTCTTAAAAACCAGGGGCTGAAGACATTCCAAAAGAAAGACGCTGTGCATGACGAGTATGAATCACATATTCATCGAATACTTGTTGTTGGCGAAAATGGAAATATAGAGGACAGTTCTAACGCTGAAGATATTGATAAGAACTTTGACAACCTGGGACTCGGATCTTTTAATCAAGCGATTGATATCTCCCGACAGCATGAAAAACCTGACCCAACAAATAAGTTTCATTTCTATACCTTCCCTTTAAATACAACAACTGAAGTTGGCAGTGGCAAGGTAAATAAGATTTATCTGATCATAATCTTCTTTGACAATCTTACAGAAGAGTTGCGAGAGTGGTCGCTAAATAGACTTTTCATAACTATAGGCATATTGCTTATCTCGATTTTAGTAGCCCTCATTCTCACTCTAGAGTTTACCCGTCCTGTGGGAAGATTGATAGAAGCAGCAAAACAGGTGGCAACAGGGAAATTTGATATCCATCTGCCTGTTAAGCGACGTGACGAACTCGGCTAGTTAATGACCGTATTCAATGAGATGGTAGATGGATTGCGCCAGCGTCATAAACTTGAAGCGCAACTGCGGCAGGCGGAACAGTCTGCAAT
>CAYRKI010000010.1:37121-41604 GCA_964424815.1 uncultured Thiotrichales bacterium
CGGCTTGCTTCAGGAATCGCTCACGAGATCAAAAATCCTTTGAACTATATTTCGCTTACAATTGATTATCTGCGGAGCAAGTATGCGCCAGCGGCTGAAGATGCCAGAGAGCGCTTCTTCGAGAAGATGGACAATATTAAAGATGAGATCAAACGGCTCGATAGCTTGATCAGAAATTTCTTAACTTATGGCCGACCGCTAAAACTCAACTTTAAGCCTGTAGACTTGCGCGAAATGATAAACAGTATTCTGGCTCTTACCGCTGAACAGGCTGCGCAGCAATCAATCGAAATGTTTCTCGATAAAGAAACAGCAATTTCTTCTGTAGAAGCTGATGCTGAACAGCTCAAAAGTTGTTTCTCTAACCTGATTATGAATGCACAACAGGCTATGCAAAATGGCGGCAAACTGAGCATCAACTTCAAGCGCAAGGAGGATAGTGTCGAGGTAATGATTGAAGATACCGGCAGCGGCATTGCTCCTGAGAATATTGAAAAAATCTTTCAACCTTACTTTTCAACTAAAGAGACCGGCACTGGTTTAGGACTGGCATTAGTAAAACGGATCATTGAAGGTCATGGTGGAAGTATAACCGTCGAAAGTACACTCGGTCATGGCACAATCTTCCATGTTTGGGTGCCTTTTCATGCGCCTAGATTAGCAGAAAAAATTACGGATAATTTTCAGGTCAGTGAAATGGAGTCGATGTCAACAATTTAATCCGAAACGGAGTTAGCAGACAGGCGCAGCCTACATGTTGATTAAGCTTTATACGCACAAATTACAGTAGTATTCAACATCAGCTTGACTCAGCGATATTGACTATATAAATTATAATATATGAATGTTTGTTCATATGAACAGTGGAGAAGAGATGGTATCACAAGTAAAACAAGCAATGCCGGATACCTGTGAAGTTGAGTTTATTGATGAGCGCAAGGTAAAGCGATTGCGCCGGGTTATGAAGTCTGCTGAAGAGATCGCCGCTCTCGCAGAGACTTTCAAGCTCCTTGGTGATCCTACTCGAATCAAGATTGCATTTGCTCTCTCCCGAGAAGAGTTATGCGTATGCGATCTAGCCAATCTGCTCGGTGTCTCGCAGTCAGCGGTATCCCATTCGTTGCGTGCTCTCAGACAGATGAAACTTGTAAGGTTTCGAAAGGAAGGTAAGATTGCCTATTACTCGCTTGATGATGAGCATATTGCGCGTCTGTTGGAGGAAGGATTCAGATATGTCGATAACCTGCTCTGATGGTTTACTAGAATTTAGCATTACCAATGCTCTCCATGTGCTAATTGCAAAGTTATTTTATTAATGTGAGGCAATCAGATGAGTCAGCAGATAATTCAATTAAGGAGCAACCGCGCAAGTCTCATTAAGCGAGGTCGCAACCTTGAATATTTCACAATTGCTTACAACAGTCTTGAAGGGCTTATTGCCCTTATTTCTGGGCTGATAGCAGGAAGTATAGCGCTTATCGGATTCGGCTTTGACAGCGTCATTGAGGTTACTTCAGGCGCGACGTTACTGTGGCGTCTATCTGCCGATGTCGATGAGTCGAGGCGTGAGCGCGTTGAGGCTTTAAGCCTGCGCATTGTCGGCGCCTGCTTTATTGTGCTTGCGCTTTATGTGAGCTATGACTCGATCAAATCGCTTTTCTATCACGAACCGCCGGAAGAAAGCATTCCTGGTATTGTGCTGGCAGGCGCGTCTCTAATAGTTATGCCATTGCTTGTTCGCGCCAAAAGAAAAGTAGCAAGAGCAATAAAGAGCAGCGCTATGGCGGCAGACGCGAAACAGACCGAACTCTGCACCTATCTTTCAGCTATTTTGCTTGGAGGATTATTGCTTAATGCCCTCTTTGGTTGGTGGTGGGCCGATCCTGTCGCAGCTCTAGTTATGGTTCCGATAATTGTAAAGGAAGGAATAGAAGCTCTGCGAGGGAAAACCTGTTGTGACGGAAGTTGCCATTGAATGTAGAGCCTACATTATTGGTCAGAATAACAGCAAAGCCCTTCCTGTCATTAGCTAGCAGGAAGGGCTTTGTCTTCAGAACGAAATGCTATAGCTGAAGCCGGGATTGCGACTCTGCGCCATTAGAAATGTAAAGACGTGCCGGTTCTTGAAGGTATAAACCAACGATGGATGCACCTTTACTCCGTCAAAAATCACCAGGGAAGAAAGATGCTGAGTAAAGTTGATATTGACCCCGCCGATGGGTCGCAGACGATTATCAAAATCACCATACGATACACCGACATTCGGCGCAATCGGCAGCTTTGTCCATTCGGAAATATCCTTGCTCAAAGTGGCATAGAAAGAGCGACCACTCGGCGTGCCGATACGGTCTGAGCTTGTGCCCAAGATCAACGCGGGCCTGCGGCTCGTTTCTGTTACCGCAATAAAATTGACAAGTGGCCCAACATCAGATGCGCGAGGGTTATACTCCACCCCGACAGTCAGACGCGGAAAGAGTCGATAGGTCAGGGTCGTCCGTACACTGGCGCGATCAATTTGATTACTTAGTACGCGGCCCCATAAAAGGGGGATGGAATTCGATTTATCTATAAGTGTTTGGTTTTCAATATGTTAAAAATATATTGAATTCCATCCCCTATTTACGGGGCGCTGTACTTAGTGAACGCACGCTGAAGATCCAGCGTCCAGCTTGATGTGGATCAGCGACCCCACGGATCGCTCGGCCTTCGCCCGGTCAGACAGGTCACGACGGCACACTGGAACTTTTGGTCTTTACCGCAACCTCGTCTCCTTTCTTCTTGCAGGACGTGCAAGGATCACTACCGCTGCTATCACCAGTCCCAAATGATATTCCGTCAACATTAGAGCCGGCGGGATAAGAATAATAATCTGATACCTCTAAAACGTTGCAAAATTGGAATCCCAGATTCAAAAAGATATCAGCATTGGGGAAGGGTCTGCGCATCCCTCCGTTGGTCACGATTGAAACTTCATTTTGCCCTTGCTGTCTAATAAGGCGTCCTTCCGGCTGACCTCTGCCATTAACAGGCAAACTAGTGTAAATGTTATCCCCCAGCGGATAGTTGTAAAGTTCGTCAGCCGCAACCGTGATCACATCTTTGAAATCAAACCCGCCATTTTGATATAAGCTACGAAGCACCTCCGGTGAAGTAACCCAGCGTCGTTGAGCGTTTTGAATGAGATAAACCGTGCCGTCATTCGCCGCTTTGATCAACGTTCCGTTAGGATGTACCGGGGAGCCACCTGTCGATGGATTGCGAAAGTTTTCAGACGTTCCGTTGCCACAGGCAGCAATGTTAGTAGATCGATAATAAGTAGGCGCATTCGTTGTGCCGACCCTGTAGTCAATGATTCTTCTACCATCAATCAACAGTTGATCGAGAATTGCGCTTTCCAACCTGCCCTCTCCGTAGTAACGCACCTCGAAATGGATGTGAATGCCCGTGCTGTTTCCGGTCGTTCCCATAAGTCCAACCTTATCGCCACGCTGCACGCTCATACCAACAGCAATATTGGACGGAATAGAGTTATCTTGAAGATGACCATAGAAGCTTGTATATCCATACCCATGATCTATAACAACATAATTGCCAAATCCGGTGTTATTATTAGGGCCCCTAGCGACCGTTATTACTGTGCCCGCAGCAGCAGCGAGAATGTCCACACCGGTAACGTCGCCATCTTGAAGATTCCTATCCACAAAATCCAATGCATATGTGGATCTGCCGGAGTGATAGCAGTCATATCCCCCACCATAATAACGTCCCCCAAAACCGCCAGAACAATTTTGGGTTGAGGTTGAAGTTCCTATTTCGACGCTTAAAAGCCAATCTTTGCCGGCTGGCAAGGGAAGCCTGAAATCAGGCTGATTTGAACTCTGGGCAAGTACATTGTGCGGCGAGGGAAGAAACAAGGCAAAAAGAAATATAACCGTTAAAGCATGCAATGATACCAAACCAACACTCTTGCTAAATTTTGAGAGGTTATAATTAATTATTATTTTGCTTATTATCATACGTTTCTCCCAGTGCCACTCACTCAAAAAAATAAATGAGTTGTAAACGTTGGATCAATAAGTTGTTACCGTAATAGATCGAGAAGAGGATTCGTAAAACGAGAATAATATATTCGGGGCATCGATCTATAGGTATCTCTCTTGGACACCTAGCATGAAAGATGCCATTGGGGCTAGTGGAGTTGCTAGAAGAAACTAGAGGTTAAAAGTAAGTTTGCAGATTAATAAATCCTTGCTTCCCTAAATTTCACCCTAGCATTCAGCACCTCCTTCGCCCGAGTAGAGCGAGGGTCGAACAAGATCGAGCTTGGCATACAGAACCTTCCATTCCTTAATTGAACTTCGTTACAAGAATACCCTTTGTGTTCTCTCTTCAAGAAGCCATTGACTAGCTGTCTCAATTACTATAATAATACTCACTTGAGTAGTGTCCATCAATTGTCTAATATTGAATCCGTATAAAATGC
>CAYRKI010000010.1:41670-53143 GCA_964424815.1 uncultured Thiotrichales bacterium
CATGCGTTAATGCATACCTTAACCTTAATATTAAGGCTAATAATAACGTGGATGTTGATGTTTATCTTGATATAACCATTGCTCTTAGCTCTTAGCTAAAAGGAACGTGAACATGAAAACTTTGGCAATTGCGAACCAAAAAGGCGGGGTAGGAAAAACAACAACCGCTGTTAATCTGGCGGCGGCATTGGCACGAATGGGTAAGCGCGTACTGGTCATTGATCTAGATGCTCAGGCTGGAGCATCCGTCTGGCTTACTGGAAACCGCGCTACAGACGGGCTTGGTATTTATCAGGTATTAGGCCATCGCGATGAGATCCGCCCCCACGTCGTATCAACAAAATTCAATATTGATGTGGTGCCGTCAAATGCAGCAATGGCCAGAATCGATGTTGAGCTAAACCAGGAAGTAAATCGAGATCAACGTCTGGCTCGTGCTTTAACAAAAGCTAAGAAGACCTATGACTACGCGCTGATCGATTGTCCTCCTGGTCTTGGGTTAGCTGCTATTAATGCTTTTTGCGCGGCTGATGCCGTTGTGGTGCCGGTTGACTGCTGTATTGAAAGCTATGAAGCAATCCCGCGCTTAATGGCAACTCTTCGACGAATCGAAGAAGAATATGAGCGCCGTCCTAAACTTTACGCGCTGCCAACCTTTGTTGAGCGTACCAGAATAGCCACTGAGATCATGGAGCTGCTTCAGAATAAGTTTCCAGGCAAGCTACTTCCCGGCATTAGAAAGAACACAGCAATAGCAGAAGCAGCAGTCGCCCGCCAGCCAATCTTCTCTTATGGTCCTGAAACCAGCGGCGCAGCTGACTATGCTGCGGTAGCGGAGGAATTATGCCTCGCAAGCTAGATCTGAGCAAAGTAGCTGATATTACTTCTGAAATTAGCGCTGATACAAGTGATGTGCGAGCGGTAGTAGGAGACTTGATCTCTCATAAATCTAAAAAGAAACCTCTGCAAAAGCACGAGGATAGCCCTGATAATATGCATGCGTCAATGCATGCCTTATCGCCAACATCAACACTATCATCATCATCGACCTCAACGTTACCGCATACGCCTGCATTAACGGTAGAACCTAGAAGTCAAGAGGTAACTGCGCCAGCAAAAACACTTCTGCAAGAACGGACCGATAAGCGCACATCCAACCTGACGATCAAGGATATGGCCAAATGGCATACAGAAGCCGAACAGAAGGTCTACAAGGTGATGGTTATGGAGGCAAACCGGCAGGAGTGTCAGGAACTCTACTTCAACTTCCAGGATCTATCGGCGCGCACAGGCTTCAAAAACCGCCGAACAATCATTTCTGCAATCCAGGGCCTAATATCAAAACAGTCTATTGATATTGTGACTGAGCGGCTGGGCGACCATTTTGGACGTTGCTACCGAATCTATTCGCCTGATGAGGTTCTAGCGCGCCGGCAAGAGGCAGGAATTAAAATTCATCCTCAAACAAAGAGGTTTATTTAACCGTTATTGAAGAATAGCTTTCTTCAAGGTATTGATTGGTAAAAATAAGTGCAGAGGATTTGCCGGAGAAGGAACAAACAGATACTTTTGATAAAAGCGCATTGCATCTTCATCCTTTGCGTGTACAAAAAGTGCTTTCAGACCGGCAATATCAGATGCCTGCAAGGTTCTAAGCATCGCATCCTTAAGCAGCGCTGCGCCTAACCCCTGCCCTTTTTCGCCGACATCGACAGCCAGACGCGCCAATAGCATAATAGGGATAGGATAATCAGGCAGCCCCCTTGATAACTCGACTGGCATATCGCTTCGAGAAACCGAGCCATAAGCCAAGGAGTAATACGCGACGACACGCTTTTCCCTGGCTACAACGTAATTTCTGACAATATCCTTTTTCTGATTTTGCAAAGCATATTGTTTAAGGTAGGTATTAAGCGGCGGCGCGCCGCAATCAAATGTGGATCGGTCGTGTTGCGCGGTAAGAACGGCCACAGCGCTAAGCGGGTTATTTGTCATCTAAGATACTCGGCTCGGTCAGCAATTTCCTTAGAGCTGAAAGATCTGACGGTGGCGGGGCATCCAGAGCCGCACTGAATTCTTCAAACTGTTCTGGTGACATCACAATATGTGTATTATCAGCCAGTGCTTGTACGGCGGCATCATAAGCGCTTTCCATAATAAAATCGCTAATCGTGGTATGCCTGAGCTGGGCCGCCCTGGCGATCACCTCTTTTTGACGAGCAGTTGCCCGAATATTTAACCTTGTCTCTTTTTGCTCAGTCTGCCGTGTTGATCCACCCATAATCTAAACCCTTTATTTGTAATACTATGATCAAAATAACATTATGTACTCACATTGTACAGATCATTGTTGCAGTTTAGAGCAAATTAACCCTTATTGTTTTTACTTGGGCAGAGCAGAGTCGATACCTGGGAAATAAGTGCTTCAACACCTGCTTTCACAAGAACCTCATTCCAATCCTTTCCTCCATCGGGGCGTAAGCGCACACATCTTGAACCAAGAGGGGCAAGCATCTTAGTCAGCTTCTTAGCAGCTTCATCTCCCGCTTCATCAGCATCTGTGGCAATACCAACAGTTCTGAAAGAGCACCGTAACCATAGCCAGTCAGGCCAGCTGGTCCCAATCATCGCTATTGAAGGGTATCCCGCAAGACTCAAAGAGAGGGAATCTATCGGGGCTTCAGTAATAATTACAATATCTGCTTTCAAGCCCCCGCATCCATTGAATACGCCCATCTTCTTTTGTCCACGAGATACAACTTTGGCTCCGAAGTAGTTGGAATCGATTGCTCGCGCGCTAATAGAGACAAGGTTGCCATCGCGATCATGAACAGGGAAGATGACGCGCCTATCCGCGCCGACCATGTTCCATTCTCCACCCTGTTGCTCCCAGTGCCCCCAACTGGCTGCATAGCCACAGCCAGTTGCCAGAGCCAGCTCCCTGGGTATTCCGCGAGTGATCATATATTTTTCTGCCGGCGATCCAGGAAAGGCCTTAACCCATTCCTCATACCTTGAACGGATCCTATCGACCTTTTGCTGCTCCTCTTTTGAATGATGAGTTGGTTGCTTAACTGGGGTAGGGCTGACAGCAAAGAACTGCCGGAGCACAGCCTGTTTTCGCTGCTGTACCTGTGCGCGATATGGCAGGTTTTGGGGCTGTTCTTTCCAGTATTCTTTGAGCAGTCCACTCTGCTGGCATCTATGGCACATCCATTGTCCAGTATTCACATTTGCAGCAACGGAGCGATGCTCAGGGCTTATGGTCTTATTTCCGCCACATAATGGACAACAGAACCGTCGTTCCACCTTGTTTCGCGGCGCGCGCGGATCGAATCTCTCCAACTCGGCAAGTGAAAGATGCTCTCTCATTCATCGAATCCTTTCTCTGTGAATTTTTGAATCCGCCCACAAAAACTGAACTGAATCGTCTTGCCCGGCTCTCCATGCCGATTTTTATGAACAGTGAGATTAACAGGAACATTACCGTAAATATCAGGCTTGCTATCTTTGTTCGCGCGCGCAAGCTCAAGAATGCTCTCCGCGCCATATTCGATATCACCGCTACCCTTGCTGGCGTGCAATCCGCCGTCGCCCTTATTTCCTGCGCGGTTGCGATGTGATATAGCCAGAATGGGACTGGCCAGAGCTGCGGCAGCTTCACCCAGCCGGCGCACACTTTCACTTATCAGGTCATACTCACTTATTCCTTGCCAGCCAGCCCCACGCGCCCAATACTGCAAGCTATCGAGCACCACCAGAACACTCGACACCTCGAATCGCTCACGCAGTCCTAATGCAATGCGCTGAATCTCTGCTGGATTAATGGGGCCCAATGTCGCATCTACCAGAGCAAGATGAGGGGTCAGCTCTATCGTCTGCAATGCCAGGGCTTCAACTTTTTTGGTAGGCAGTTCACCGCTTTTGAGTTTTCCCAAAAAGGTATCTGTTGTTCGAGCGATAATCCTTCGGAACAACTCCACGGTCGGCATCTCAGCCGATACATAGACCGCAGGATGTTTACAGGTTGACGCAATCTGCAAGCCCATTGCCGTCTTTCCATCACCAGGAGCAGCCTGCAGAATGTGAAGACCAGGGTGCAAACAGCCGCCCATAACTTTATCAAGGTTATCAAAACCGGTCACTGGGCCTCTTGATCGGCCAGTGCGTAATACTTCAACTGCCGCATCGTTCTCGGCAAGCAACTTCGGCAATAGATCGACAAGCAGCGTGGTAGTGTACTTTGGCTCGTCACTCATAATTTATCTCCATCTGTAGCAGAAGGTCAGCGCCCACAACATTAAAGGTGAAGTTATTCGACAAATATCCTGTTCCGCCGGGCGCGACGGCCACGGCCGGTCGGCAAATGCTACGTCCCGATCATATCTTGTAGCTCTGTAGCGGTAGCGAAAGAGCTACGCGGTTGTATTATTTAAAATACTTTGTGTATACGACCTAAAAATAGCACCCGTAAGTAATTGAATTGGGGCTATTTAGATTTTCCTGGGAAAAAGATCGTCATGGGGTTCTAGTAAAAAGGGGTTAGATCGTCATGGGGTTCTAGTGAAAACGTCATGGGGTTCTAGTATCAAATAAATCTTTTATTTTCAGTAAAATAGAGCAAAACACATGATTTTTGTGCATTTTCACAGAAAATTTATTTATCTTATAAATGTTTTAATATCAATAAATTATACGATTGATCGCATTTGCTTTTGTTTGTATACGATTTGTATACGGCTTGTATACGATCGATTATCAGTAGATCTACAGCTTTAGGATAGTTTTCAGGCGGGTGAGTTGATCAGGTTGTATCTTGAGTCTACCTGCTTCAATGCCTTGTGCCCAGCTCTTACTGAGCCCAATTTTTGCGGCCAGCCCGCTCAAACTGAGTCCAGCGGCCTCCCTAGCCGCGCGGATCGCTTCAGGTGTCGGTGTAGGAGATGGAAGCTGTTTTCTGAAGGCAGGTAGATGCTTATGGGCTATAACGGGAGGAGAAATGCAAATTTTTTGCTCTAACAGCTTGGGCCAGTAATTACGCTGCATGGTCAACTGGCTTGCTTCACTATTCACAATATCTTGCCTTTTTGCCCATACTGGAAGTAGATCACTTGGAAAAGAATCAGGAAATGTAACCTGAAAATCAAGACGTTCCTTGATCATCAAGAGATCTCGATGGAATTTTTCCGTAACCTGACTGCGAAACCGTCGATCTGTATTTGCGCGCTCCAGCTTTTCCTCGGAAAACAGTACAGAAAGGATCTCCGGTACTGTGTAATCAGTGCGCGGCTCTTGTCTCATTCTTGCGCTGAACATTATATGTAGCGCCAGTCTTACCAGTCTTTCGTCACGAACTGGATCAAGTAACAGAATCTTTTCTGTAAGCACTCCATATTGAAATAGAGCCAATCCCTTTTCATTTCCATCTGGATTTAAGAACTTTTCAGCCCAAGCGCCGGATGTTACATAAACCGTAAAGTCGGTTAAATCAACTTTTGGATCATATAGTCGATACTGCCCATTATATCGAAAATCCATATGCCAGACGCGGCTCTGCATAACGCTGAAATCCCGTCCTTGCCCAGGCCAGTAAATATCCATTCCAACCTGCCCAATATCTTTGCAGATCTGAACCAGTAATCGCAGTCGTTGAGCGACACTGAGATCCGTGCGCCGCTTATGCAAATGTAGAGATTGACTAAGATTTTGGCCAGTAATCTGGAATTTTCCTTGCCACGGATTGGGTTGCTGCATCGCATATGCGCCTAACAACAGATGAATGTAGGCATGCATAACTCCAAATCTGTTGACCAGTTCCCAGGCTGCGCTTCCTTGTAAAGCTGCTGGCTCTTCTATAGTGCTGGCTGGATCGATAATATAAGTTTCAATATATCGTTTCTGCTGCTGATCGCTTCTAAAGGTGAATCTGTAACAGGGGTAGCCCGATTTATTGGACTGCCATTTGTTAATAAAGCTTTGGGTTGCTACTACCATTGGAGCGCCTGTTGGAATTTTTGCTGTGCCATTCTGAGCGAAAGGCGATGAGGGAACTGATGCTGCCTGGTTGGCCGTTCGCTTTTGTAATTTCTCTGAGTTAATCTCTTCACCAAATATTTTTTCTCTTCTCTTTTCCAGTAGGATAGCTTTTACCCTCAAGGCAGTGTTAAAAACTATTTTAGGCCATACTGGGGGCGCATCTGGAGTAATAATCTCTATTCGCTTTTTTATCGTTGCAAGCGTGGTGTCATACCAGGAGCTTTGTAAAGCGAAAGCTATAGTCTCTTCTTGCTCAGGACTCGATAAAACTGCAAAGTTATTCCACTTTTCACGAATCGCTCTCTCACAAATATCAAGCGCATCGGTGAAATGCTGGGCCATAACCTCCCTTGAGATTGATGGATGGTCCATTACAAATTGACACATTTCCATCAGTTGATCCTGTATTGCAGGATAGCGCTCGCATAGCTTTTCTATGGTGGAGGCTTTGCTGTTAGCTTTGCTGTTCATATCAATCGGTCATCAGCAATAAAGTTTTACAATATAGGGTATAACGTTTTGTTGAGTATACCATAACTTCTGATAACGCATAGGAAAGAGCTTTTGCAGAACCTGTTCCCATCTAGCATTGGGTTTGTATTCACGTTTAGGATTATCTTTAGATTAGCCTTAATATTAATAATAAGGCATGCATTAACACATGCATTAACGCATGCATATAAAATACGCTAATAGCTTGTAATTTAATGGTTTATCTTAACCATTTTTTCCCATTTATAATTGTGCATTGTGAAAAATTTTCTATTTGGAGTTGCTATTGCTGATTAAGAAAACAAGAAAGAAGTTTAGTACGCTGCGGTGGCAGCCTGTTGATTCATACAGCTTGAAGTTAAGCATCAATTTGAATTAAGCGACAGACTGTTTTTGTAAAGCCTGGAAATCCTGCTTCGATATCTCTTTGGCTGTGATGCTAACTTTTCCACCAGGTCCAACAACGGCGACCTTTTCTCCAGGGCTGAGTCGCTCAAGCATTCGCTTAAACATTGTGGTGGACTCTTCCTTTTGGAAATAACCGCTTGTTCCAGTGTCATCATCTAGCTCTATGAAATAGACTCGCATAGGTCACTCCTTTACAACCATCAACGGAGCCAACATTCTAATCTTCGAGATACCTCAACACAGCCAGCACCACTCCCTGGATTTCAACCTGATCAGGTTTTAATGAGAGCGGGCGCAATTTTTGGTTGGCCGGCTCAAGATAGATTCTATGACCGCGCCGGAAAAACCGTTTTACTGTGGCTGAAGTTCCATCCACAAATGCTACAACGGTTTGCCCCTGGCGCGCTTCCTGACAGTGGCGAACGATAATCGTATCCCCATCCAGAATACCGTCTTCAATCATCGAGTCGCCCTTTACTCTAAGGGCGTAGCAGTCACCCTTAACCAGATCAGCCTGCACGGAGATAAATTCGTTCGAATCATTTATCGCTTCTATGGGTGTTCCTGCGGCTATCTGTCCATAAAATGGGATCTGGACCAATTCTGATTTAGCTGCTTCGGGTGCTTGAGGCTCTTGGGGAAGTTGGATAATGGAGCATTTCTTACCTCTAACGATCGCCCCAGCCTGCTCTAATCCTTTAAGATGCGCAGTCACTGTCGATGTAGCGCGCAAGTTGAAGTGCTTGGCAATCTCGAGGGTGGTTGGAGAATAGCCATGTTTGGCTATGAACTCACAGGCGAAGTCATAGATTTGACGCTGTTTACGGGATAATGTTTTGGTGAGTTTAGGCATGACCTCCTCCAAATAATTCAGACTAATTAAGAAGTTATAATCGATGTACAGTCGATTTATTCTGATTAATATCTGAGATCAGCCATAATGTCAAGATATTTGCCTGTCGTTTTGTTTCAGCCGCATAAGCTCGCGATTAGCAATTTCCAATGCTGTTTCTAATTTGCTGACCCTTTCTAAAAGCTGATCAAGCTCTTTACTCCAAACAATAGTCAAACCACGACTTTCGAGTTCACGTACTCGTTCGCCGCCAACTATTGCAATTGCTTCCAATTTGGCCGCTTTTTCCATAAAAGTATCTCCGCGCCATTTGTATCTTATCGACATTGAGCCTTGCTTCCTGTTTTTGGAGCGATTCGCCATAGGGTTCTGTTGTTTCACTAATGAAATTTTTGTTTCATATATAAGTCAGTTAAAATTCGCTGTTTATCGCCGATTTTCTATTGCGATTTAAACTATATTAGACTAATAATAACACGATATTAAGTCGATAAATCAAGTAGCTAATCACTGACTCGTCGATAGCTCTTCAACACGGGCCATCGCTTCATGGGGGTCGAGCGATGAGCACAGATGACAACCTAATCAATCTGGATGAAGCACGTCGCCGCACGGTAAAGGGCGAAATGCGCCGCGCACTTGAGCTTCTATTCGTGCCCGGTGATGTAATAGAGCTACGCATACCGCACGCTACGAGATATGGAGGCACTGTAAGCGGCTACTTCAGCTTTGAAGAAAGAGAAAAGCTGATTAATGCTGCAATGGAATACGACGGTAAGGTGCCGGGAATCTATATCACCATTAATGAGATTAATCAGGCATTATTAGGACGTGCTTGTAACAAGGTTAAAGATCTTCGTAAAGATGATAGAACAACAGCCGACCATGATGTATCACGCCGCAGATGGCTCTATTTAGATTTTGATCCAGCGCGTCCTGCCGGAATCTCATCAAACGATATTGAACACAATGCCGCAATTGAAACAGCAGACAGATGCCAAGCTTGGCTTACAGAGCAGGGATGGCCTGAGCCGGTCTCAGCCGACAGCGGTAATGGCGCTCATAAGCTCTATAAGATAGATCTACCTAATGACGAAGCTGGCAAGAACCTAATCGAAACCTGCCTGAAGGTCTTATCAGAACGCTTTTCTGGTGAAGTATTAATAGATGAGAAAGTATATAACGCATCCCGCATTATTAAGCTTTATGGCTCCAGAGCTTGCAAAGGTGAGAATCTTCCAGATCGCCCTCATCGCAGATCCTTTCTATCCGGGATACCTGAACAGCTACAGATTGTAAGCCAGTACCAGCTTGAGCAGTTGGCTGCAATGTTGTCAGATAGCAAAAGGCTGAACCAGTCTCCCAAAGCAAAATCAGCTGCCAGCTTTACAGACCGACCCCATAGAACAGGTTTCGACCTGGAACGATGGATAGCCGAACATTTGCCTGATGCAAAAGAGCCTTCTCCCTGGAAGGATGGCGCTTATATTTGGAAGCTTCATATATGTCCATTCAATCCTGAACACAAAAATACGGCAAGCATTACTCAACTTCCTAATGGAGCTATAGGTTTCAACTGCTTTCACAATAGTTGTCAACAGTATGATTGGCACTCATTGCGAGATCTCTTAGAGCCTGCTTGGAGAGAGCGGCATTCGCAAACCATTCGACGAAAGAGTAATGCGGATGACTACAAATCCAATGATACAGAGACCTTTGAGCCGGAGCTTGCTGACCTCATTGCTCGTTTGCGTGAACTGAAGCCAGCCGATGGGAGTGCGCCGGATCGCAAAACAGTCAAGGAATGCGCGATCGAGCTGGTTGAATCAGCAGCTCTGCTTTCCCGAACAGAAATTCTTAAACTGGAAGGCATACTTGAGGAGTTCGGCCTTGGAGTAGAGTGGATACGAAAGTGGCACTCGGCAGTTAGGAATGCTACCAAGCGCCATCAAATGCTACCAAATGAGGAACAGAATAGTGGGCGGCCTCCTTATGGGCCTTATGATGTCCAAGAAGGGAGAATTGTCCACCTTATCTTCAGCACAACCGCGCTAGGGGTTGTTAGTGAAGCCATTCCAGTAGCAGATTTTGATGCTAAGATCGTTGAAGAAGCGGTTACTGAAGAAGGTTACAGAATCTTTATTATAGCCGGCAAATCGGTTCGGGGCGGCGATTTCAGGGTGGAGATCCCGGCCAGGGATTTCAGTGATGATAGGATGCTGAAGGCAGCAATGGAAGCAGCCGTCGGCGCTCAAGATCCAGTACGAGCAGGTATGGCCAAGCATCTTGGCCCAGCTATAAAACTACTGACCGGGAATGGATTAAGGCGAACTCATCGCCGCAATCGAACAGGCTGGGATGATGACCATTTCCTTATTCCAGGCCGAGAGTCTGATAATGAAACGATAACTCTTCCATCTCAACTTCCATATTATATAGATCCAAACGCCAATCTGGAGCAGGGGTTAAAGGCGCTGGATGCGCTCCTGCTCAGCCTGACGCCAGAGAGAACAACAGTTGTGGCTGCTACTGCGTTTCAAGCTCCGCTTGCTCTATTGGCTGGCTGGCGAGATGAACGCTATGCGATCTTTATTAAAGGCGGCACCGGAAGTCTGAAAACCTCATTTTGTCAGACTTTGATGTGTATTTATGGCATTGGATTCTTGAGCGATGCAGCTCTCATCAAGTGGGGCGAAGGAATCACCAGAAATGCAATCATGGCACTGGCCACCAACGCACACGACATGCCCTTCCTGTTAGATAATTACAAACCGAGCACCGGTTATGGCGAGCGAGATTTCATCAACTTAATTCACAACATTATCGAGGGTGGGGAAAAACTTAGACTCAATCGAGATGCAGAATTGAGGAAGAATAAGCCTATCTTTGCCTGGCCAATCTCTACTGGAGAGGATGTGCCTGATAAAGATCCAGCAAGCCTTGCTCGAATTCTGGTTGTTCCTTTCTACTGGGAGAAGGGAAAGGATAATAGCCATCTGTATGAGGCTCATGATCTTGCGCATCACCTCTCTGCCATAGGTAAAGTCTGGCTTGATTGGTTGGAGTCTGAGGAAGGGGCAAAAGAGGCCAGACAAGCAGCAGCGCTTTTTAATAAGCAGAGAGCGCAATGGGCTGCCTTTCTGCAAAAGAAGCGACCAGATATGGTCAATACCTTGCGAGTCTCTTCCAATCTCGCCAGCAATCAATTCACATGGGCTGTGCTGAAGAGCCATCCTATCCTCGGCGAAATAGCCTGCCGTTACGAGAATGCACATAAAAAGGGCCTGCTAGCAATTGCGAATGATATGGCCTGCTATACGGCTGAAGCGCTTGAAGCAACTAGATTCTTAGCGGCTTTGAGAGAATTAATAGCAGCCAAGCGCGTTTTGCTATTGGCAGTTGGGAATGAGCCGCAATTTGAAGATAGAGACCGGACAGTAGGATGGCTGGATGAAGACGGTAGCGCATATCTGTTGCCTGAGCTGGTGAGGCAGTCAGTAGAGCGGTTGCTTGCGCCCACTGGTCTGGGCGGGGTCAGTAACGTGACGCTCTATAGCCAACTGGAGTCTCTAGGCTTTATCGCTAGTAGGGAGAAGGGAAGAAACACCTCTCTTCTGTGGATTGGGAGAAGGCGAGAGCGAGTGCTCCATCCACATATAGGCGCAGTTCGGATGCTCGCTGTCG
>CAYRKI010000010.1:53172-54617 GCA_964424815.1 uncultured Thiotrichales bacterium
TGGAACCGCTTACGGAACCGCTAAAAAAGCATACCGGTTCCAAAAACGAGCCGTGTAACCAATTGCAACGATTAGTGTTGTGGATTCATTTGCTGGTTTGGAACCGCTGGAACCGCTTTTTTTGAAAAGCACTATATATAGGAGAAAATTACACACAAAGATTTTTTCGTATATTGCTTATATATAACTATGGAATGAAAGGGCAGGCATGGCACATGGAAAATTTGCCTATATATAGTGCTTTTCAAAAAAAGCGGTTCCAGCGGTTCCAATGCTGTCAGGTGAGACTATAACATCAATTACTACAACATTTAGCTATTTGCTTTTATGGAACCGCTCTATTTTTAAAGCGGTTCCACGACCGGTTCCAGCGGTTCCATAACCGGAGTTATAAAACTCATGTTTGAGTGAACAGTTAGTGAGGCAGTATGCCGCAGATTGAATTACTGACACTCGAAGAGTTGTCCACGCTCGATTCTATAGCCGAATCGCATGATTTTGGGCAATCGGCGGATAACCAGAAAATAATATTTACAGATGCTGAGTCACAGTCACAATGCCTGCAATTGCCGCAGGACTCACCAGCAGAAAGCAGAGCTACGCTTGCGGATACCCTGAGAGCTGATGGCTGGGATGATGAGATGGCAGGGTTAATAGCCTGGGCCTGGCAAGCCGAACTACCTACTAAACCGTTTTTGTTACTGTCTGGCTATAACATCTTTGATCCGAAGCTCTGGTATAGATTGCTGCTCGAAGACATAAATGATGGGCCGTCTGGTGTTCGCGCTCGGACCGGCATACTGCGCCGGGATCTGACGGCGTTAAAAGCTGTAGTTAATGGGGCAGGGCCGGAGGCTGAAACGAAATCGGAATGGAGCGAGGAAACGGCGGCACTGATAAATTGGTTTCTCAACGCAATTCTGCCGACTCGACCAAATTTCTCGCCGGTTAAAGGCTATGTGATTAGCAATCCACCCGCTTTTTATGAATCATTGCGCCGAGATATTTCTGCTGGACCAAAGGGTTCTAAGGTGACAGAGGAAACGCTGAAGCATGAACTATTACTGCTGCATCGTTACTGTGAAATAGAAGGTAAGAACGACTGACTCGTCTTCTCTAAATAATCTGGAGTATGTTCAATGCGAAGACAACAAGAAGAATCCTATGGTATGCATTGCTTCATCTGTATGCAATCTGTTCGAGTAGCCGTATTGATATCCATTGGCAATTTTGCGGAGCGAAGAACCATAGTTGTATGCCAGCCCTGTGCTTATAAAGAGGAGATCGAGCGAGAGAGCCAGCTTATTGCTGAGATGATCGAGCAGATTGCCAATGAGGACTGATAGGGAAAATATGACCAAGCTGGATATCATTAATTGAGTAGCGAGTAGAATGGGGCTGTTGCAGTTTAGAGCTGAGGACGCGGTAGATGCGCTGTTTAATGC
>CAYRKI010000011.1:0-16321 GCA_964424815.1 uncultured Thiotrichales bacterium
GAGCGTATCCAAATTCTACCACGGTGGAGCTCCATAATACGCTTGCACGTGGCAGGACCAACGCCCGTGCCCTCAATTTCACTCGAAGGGTTCAAGCGCTCCCCAAAGGTAAAGACTTTTTTCTGCCCCTCAAGGGGAATACCGATTCCGTTATCCGCCACACAAAAAACAGTTCCTGCCACAAACTTACGTGAATTGATGACCACTTGAGCCACATCATGGTGGTTGTATTTCATGGCGTTATCAATCAGGTTGCTTACGACCTGTGTAACGAGGGACCGCATTCCAAAAACAGGTACTAATTTTTGAGTCATGAGGCGCAATGGCCGCGGACTCGTAACCCCACGTAAGGGAAGAGCAATTTCATTTAGCACCTCTTCCATATTGATTACCTCACAAGGCTGCTTACCCTTGGCGATAGTGATAATTTGACGCATACCTTCGATAAGAGATTTCATACGTTCAAGACTCTGTCGCATATAAAGATTGATTTTTGCGCGCTCTTCCGGAGACACGCCCTCTCTTTGATTCATCGCAAAATAAGCATCAAACATACGCAATGGCTGGCTCATGTCATGGTAGGCAGCATAGGTAAATTCTTCTAAATCGCGATTAATTTGCAAAAGTTGCTGATTGCGCCCCAGCAATTCCCTCTCCTGGTCATGCAGCTTCTTTTTGGCCATCATAAGCTCTGTCTCATCCATAATGAGAGCGATGATTTTGGGCTGCTGCGTCTGTTGGTCCGTATAAACAGAGCGATAGCTACACAAATAACGTATGGAGCCATCAGGATTTATATAACGAAAGGACGCACGTACAAATCTTTCATTCGGATAAGCAGGAACCTCAAAAGCAATATCACGATCTTCAGGATGGATACGCTCTCTGACCTGAGCAAAATGCTCCTCATAATTTTCGCCACTGGTCCCGAAAAATGAGCCCTTGTTGGCACTCAAATAATCAAATTTCCAATCTAAACTCATTTTCCCAAGCACAACGCCCATATTTGTGAACACTCTATCGAGACAACTTAATTCGAGTGCTCGCTTGTCTTCGGCGCTCACTTGGGGTTTCGAGGTCACCAAGCCTAAAAAGCTCTGGTTTTCAGAGCCGCCATAGGAAGAAATATTAACTTCAGCCTCAAGTTGTCCATCTATTGTTCGTAGTTGAACGCGCTGCGGGGGCAGGATCTCATTTGAATCAATGCGGGAGTCTTGGGGCAGAATGAGGGACGAAAAAAAGTCCCCAACGTGTTTTCCCACCAGTAGATCGTGCTGTGCACCCACCAATTTATGAAGGGAAGGATTGGCATACTGAATAACGCCTTGCGCACTCACTACAAAGTAACCATCTAAGGCCCGATCAAGTAAGACCAGTGGAAGAGAGGCTACCTCGCGTGTTTTAATAAATAAATCACTTGTCATAAAGCCCTCTTTAACACTTCTCATCTCCTCTAGTGCACTGAGACTGTTTTTCTTGAGATATAAGCATCAAGAAGAAGCCCATGAACTAGAAAACCCCTGTAATTTAAGTGCATATTGTGAAAATATTTTTCAAGGACTTTATAGTCACCAAATAATAAGGGTTAACTTATGCTAATGAAAGTTTAAAAATAAAACACAATATGCACTTAAATAAAAATATCAGAAGAAACCAAGATATGGATTTACCTTGGATTCAAAGGATAAAGCGGAGTTCACGAGTCCGCTTTATATTTTAGGTTAAAAGAGTAAGCCCATTATGATCTGCGCTTACCTTAATGTTATCGCAAATCTTTCCTTCGAGCAGCAGACTGGCCAATGGATTTTGCAAGCTGCGTTGAATTACTCGCTTCAATGGCCGCGCGCCGTAAACGGGATCATAGCCTTCTTGAGCTAACCAATCTCTTGCTTTATCGTCAATTTTTAGCTCTAGACCTCGCTCTTTGAGTAACTCACGCAAGTGGTGCAACTGAATATCAACAATTGCGTGCATGTGCTCTCGTTGCAGGCGATGGAAGATCAAAATCTCATCCAGCCGATTGAGAAATTCAGGCCGAAAAGCTTGGCGCACAATGGCCATGACAGCCTCCCTTGCCTGATCAACAGGCTGTTTCGGGTCAAGGCTTGAAATCACTTCCGAGCCTAAGTTGGACGTCAAGATGATGACAGTATTGGTAAAATCTACGGTGCGACCTTGGCCGTCGGTAAGCCTGCCATCGTCCAAAACTTGCAGCAGCACGTTAAACACATCAGGATGCGCTTTTTCAACCTCATCAAAGAGAATCACTTGATAGGGCCTGCGACGCACGGCCTCGGTCAATAAGCCACCTTCTTCATAACCTACATAGCCGGGAGGGGCACCAATAAGACGAGCAACCGCATGCTTTTCCATATACTCAGACATGTCGATACGCACCATAGCTGTGTCATCATTAAAAAGAAAACCAGCAAGAGCTTTGGAAAGCTCGGTCTTTCCAACTCCTGTAGGACCTAAGAAGAGGAAAGAGCCAATGGGGCGACGGGGGTCTTGCAGCCCTGCACGCGCTCGGCGCACGGCTTGGCTCACTGCAACCACGGCTTCATGCTGCCCCACAACCCGGCGCTCTAGCACCTCTTCCATGTGCAGCAACTTCTCCCGCTCGCCTTCCAGCATTTTCTCAACAGGGACCCCAGTCCAGCGCGAGACAATCGCAGCGATATCGCTATCACGCACCTCTTCGCGCAGCATCGTCTGGTCCGAAATGGATTCAGATTCCCTCACACGTCGCTCAAGATCGGGGATAAGGCTGTAGGCTAGCTCACCAGCGCGCGCCAGATCACCTTGGCGCTGCACGACCTCAAGTTCGGCACGTGCCGCCTCAAGTTGCTCTTTAAGCTTCTGCACGTTGCCCAACTTATCTTTTTCCGCGTGCCATTTTTCAGTAAGTTCGCCACTTTCAGCCTCTAACTCAGCCAACTCAGCTTCAAGAGCCCCGAGGCGCTTGGTGGATTCGAAATCCTTTTCGCGCTTGAGAGCTTCACGCTCAATCTTTAGTTGAATAATTTTACGATCGAGCTCGTCAATCGCTTCGGGCTTGGAATCCACCTGCATCCGAAGGTGCGATGCAGCTTCATCCACCAAATCTATAGCCTTATCGGGCAAGAAGCGATCGGTAATATATCGATTAGAAAGGGTAGCTGCAGCTACAATCGCGCCATCAGTAATACGCACGCCATGATGAAGTTCGTATTTTTCTTTAAGCCCCCGTAAGATAGAAATCGTATCAGCAACTGTAGGCTCGGCCACGAACACCGGCTGGAAGCGACGGGCAAGGGCTGCGTCCTTTTCAATGTATTGGCGGTATTCATTAAGCGTCGTGGCACCCACACAATGCAGTTCACCTCGCGCAAGGGCAGGCTTCAGCATATTGGACGCATCCATAGCCCCTTCTGCTTTACCAGCACCCACAAGCGTATGCAGTTCATCAATAAAAAGAACAATCTCCCCTGCCGCATGCGTAATTTCTTGCAAGACAGCTTTAAGACGTTCTTCAAACTCCCCGCGGAATTTTGCACCCGCAATGAGGGCGCCCAGATCAAGGGCCATCAAGCGCGTATCTTTAAGGCTTTCTGGCACATCACCTTTCATAATGCGCTGGGCAAGGCCCTCGATGATGGCGGTTTTACCCACACCTGGCTCACCAATCAGCACAGGATTATTCTTCGTGCGCCGCGACAAAACTTGAATGGTGCGTCGAATTTCTTCATCCCTGCCAATCACCGGATCAAGCTTTCCCTCTCGTGCCAGAGCGGTCATATCGCGGGCATATTTTTTAAGCGCCTCATAACTTTCCTCGGTATGGGCCGAATCAGCAGAACGTCCTTGGCGCAGTTGATCAATAGCAGCATCAACCTTTTGAGCGCTGACGCCAGCCAACTGTAATAGCCGCGCTGCTTCACTGCCTGAGAGCTGTACTAGGGCCTGAAACAGGCGCTCAAGAGTCACGAACTGATCGCCTTTTTGTGTTGCAAGACGCTCGACTTGTTCAAAGAGTTTGGCCACTTCTGGCGCCATATACACTTGGCCTGCCGCCGACCCTTCAACCCGAGGCTGTTTGGTGAGCGCCTGCTGGGTTGCAAGTTTGAGATCATTTTGATCTACCTGCAGCTGGGCAAGGAGGCTCGATAAAGTGCCCGATGATTCTTCAAGCAGAGCTGCCAAAAAATGTTCCGGAACCAGACGCTGATGGGCGCTACGCTGCGCAAGGGTTTGCGCCGCCTGCATGACTTCTTTGGTTTTTTCTGAATAGCGTCCAATATCCATGATCATCCCACCGAATGAAGAAATTGTCTTTGACCATTAATAATTATGAGGCTGCGTTAAGCGCGCTGCAAGCCCTCGACGAAAACATCTTTTTATATTTTTGGAGGTGATGAGATCTCAGCTTAGCCCATCAACTAGAGATATGACTGAAAGAAATTTTGCTTTTTTGTCTATATAAGAAAAAACCCCGGGGATGACCCGGGGTTAGAGTTTTATGAGGAAGGTACAAAATTACGAGAGGTCAGCAGTAAACTGATGCAATTTACGTGCTGGGATTGTGGTAATACCATCGATCAAGTCCTTTAATTGCAACGCAAATTGCGTATCTTGATCCGTCGCATCAATTCCTGTGGCAGAGCTGGTATCAATGTCTGTGGTATCAAAGGTCTTCACCCAGAACGCATCCCCATCATCAGCCCTAAAGGTAAGAACTGGGTTTGCAGCAACTACAGCTGGGGTGGCTGCCGCATCGCCTGCACGCATGGTGGTGATACCAGTGCAATTGAGTTTGAATTGCTTTGCTGGAGCCGTGCCAACTGTACCTGTTGCGACCAGCGTACGATCATCTGAACTCCAGGTAATGTTGGTGATGTTTGCCGATGTGAAGGCCACAATACCGCCTTTGTTGGTATTGAAAGTGGTGGCAAACTTTCCGACAACATAGTTATCGCTTTTGATCATATTTTCAACAATAGTGGTAAGCTCTCTTACTGTGTCCCCTGTGGGTGATGTGAAACAACGGGTACGCACTTCTGAGATCGCAGAAGGAAGAGTATTAAGGAATTGTCCACTTGATTGCAGGATTCGTGATGGTAACGCATTGATAGCTGTTGCTACACCTGTTGCAATACTTGCTGTGCGCACAAATTTTCCAGGCAGCACATCAAATTTCATATAGCGACCACTGCCCATGAAAATAACTGATTTTTTCGTTGTGCTGTTGGTAGCCAAGTTGAAGGTGTCTAAACCAAGAAGACGAGCCGTCAACGCAACTGTTGAACCCGATGCAAGTGTCCATGTTAGCGTCTCGTCACACTCGACAGGATCTAATGTGGCAGCCACACCTGTACCCGCACCATTACGCATGGTAGCCGACACGGTCCAGCCTGTGGGCGCACCAGTCAATGCCTGACCAGCCGCAGCCAATGTGCTTACTGTGGATGCACGCAAGAAGTTTATCAAAGCCGTAGCATCGATATTAGCACCTGTGGTTTTCGTGAAAGCTAAGCGCAGCACATAAGGTGAGCCGCCAGCAGCGTTACCATCCGTTGTGGTCTCGGTCAAATCAAAGTTACCAGTGGCCGAGAGAGGCAAGCTTCCCGTCGCCCCTTTAAACGTGCGCCATGCGTTACCCACAAAGCTCAATGCAGTCACATAGTTGCTGCCGTCAAGGTAGTAAAAGACGTTGCTTGTTGGAGCAGCAATCGCAGCTTTAGAGGCTTTTTCAAATTCGTTACCGCTCAAAGGGCTAAAAATTTCAGTCAAATACGCCGCATCGGTTGTTGTATATTTATAATTCTTTGAAAGGTCATCGATGCCTGAAAGTTCTTGTGTGAGCGTAATTGTGGCGGTTGTGGCCAAAGCTGATGTGGAATAAAGCGCTGTTCCAAGGGCTGCAAGCGCGAAAAGCCTCCTCATGGGGATCCTCCTGATTTTTTTTGTTTATCTTAAGGCGGTTACCTTAGATTCTCAGGCAGTACAGAGAGCTATTTGTAAACAAATTGTAAAATATTGGTTAAAATTAAAATAATATCAACATGATACCCTAAGTGATTGATTTATATAAATTATCAATTAAATCAAAGGCTTAATAATTTTCGGCAATTTACTTTAATTTTAGACCTTAATACCCCAGGGATAGTTCGCAAACCGACTAAGAGACAGGACTTTTTAGAAATAGCAACAGCCTGGATATCCGCGTGGAGCTTACAAGGACACTGCGTGGATGGCGCGGCCACAATAATTTCGCTGAAAGCTAGATAAATTGACCACTCACAACGCGTTGAATACCCGCAAGATCTTGATAAAACTGAATATGATTAAACTTATTTTGCTGTAGTAACGCCGCCACATCATCTGCCTGATCATGGCCCACCTCAAAAAATACATGACCACCTGAAGCCAATTGATGTACCAAACCAGCAATGATGATGCGATACGGTTGCAGGCCATCCGTTCCGCCATCAAGAGCAAGACGAGGGTCATAGTGGCGCACATCAGGGGCAAGACCCTCAACATCCTGACTAGGAATATAGGGCGGATTACTGATAACAATATCGAACGAGGCGTGCAAAGCCTGCCCCCACGATCCCACCATAAACGATGTACGTCCCGCCAAATTTAAGCGCATAGCATTTTCTAGCGCCATCAAGGCTGCCGCAGGATTCAAATCAACACCTAATCCCCAGGCATTCGGATATTCATGCAGCAACGCCAGAAGTAAACAGCCACTGCCCGTCCCCAAATCAAGAATTTTTAGAGTTTGCCCCTGATCAGGATAGGTTTTAAGCACTGCCTCAATGAGGGTTTCACTATCAGGGCGCGGATCCAAAGTGGCCGGTGAGATTTTAAAAGAAAGACTCCAAAATTCACGCTCACCAAAAATCCTCGACAACGGCTCATGCCTCAATCGCCGCGCTAGAATATTCTCAAGCTGCTGAGTTTGTTGGGGTGATAACTCGACTTCATCAAGAAAGATCAAGCCTTGTGGCTGTATTCCAAGAACATGGGCTAGCATCAGGCGTAACTCAAGCATCACTTGCTCACCGGCAATGGGCCGAAGTTTATTGATAACTGTGTGCAGATGAAAGCCCAACGGTCAGCCTATGGTTCGGGTGAGTAAATTCAATTTTATACATCTTAGAACTAACATTTTGTGATGCATAAATCCACTTTTCACCCCCTTGGACTCAAAAGAAAAGGCTGCTGTGAGCAGCCTATTGAAATCTCCCCGTGAGATAATATCAACATCGATACGGTTAGCTTATTTCGTCTTGGCCTTTTGCAGGTCAAACTTGCTTTCATGCACCACCATATTGTTCATATGGGCGCGACGAGCACATCCTGAGAGTGCGGCAGCTGCCACCCAAGGGCAGAGATTAAGTTTTTATAATCCATTGAATGCTTCCTTATTTCACATTTGAAAGCTGGGAATTGCCCGGGACATTCCCCTGAGAAACGCCAGCTTGACGCAAAGCTTGGAAATAAGTGTTCATAACCAAACGAAATTTATCAATGTTTTCTGGCTTAGCTAGAAACGCATTCATTGAAGGCATTGCAGGCGCAGATCCTTGCGACGATGATAGATAAGAAGGCACGCTCATGCTTATGTGTGGGAACTGAGTGGACGCAGGACTCTCGGAAAATTTTGCCCTTTTAGCTGAAGGCGCCCAACTCAAAGTTGCATCTTCAGAAGAGGGCGTTGTCATCCCCTGATTTTCTGATTTCAAATGGCAGTGAGAGTTGGCAGGAAAAGCGTCTGCAGAAGAAGTATCGACCTCCATTGCTTGCGTTACAGCAGATTCTGGAGCAAGCCACTCATCCACATCAATAGCCTGTTGAGAAGCATAAGCATTGAGGTTGGCAAGAGGAAGAATCATGACCGCATACTGTTTTATACGACCTAAAAACATCAACTCATCCTTTTGGTTATAGCAAAATCATTTCTTACAATATAATTAACTTTTTGTCAATAATGTTACCAAGAGCGTTATTGAATAGGGCAAACTTAAACACGTTCACCTGTCATGAAACCTGGGAAGTGTCTGGTTGTGTTATACAAAGAGAATGATGATGAGGGGCCGCCAAGCATTGGTGTGCGACCCCAACTTTTAGACTTCGCTAAGACGTGCAGCTTGATCTTCTGTAATCAACGCCTCGATCACTTCATCAAGGGCGGAGCCTTCCAAAATTTGGTCAAGTTTATAAAGAGTCAGCCCAATCCGATGGTCGGTAACGCGACCTTGAGGAAAGTTGTAGGTGCGAATGCGCTCTGAACGATCGCCCGACCCCACTTGACTTTTGCGTGCCGCTGCGCGCTCAGCCTCAATTTTCTGACGCTGCGCGTCATAAAGACGGGCTCGCAAAATTTTAAGCGCTTTCGCTTTATTTTTATGTTGGGATTTTTCATCCTGCTGTTGCACCACAATACCCGTGGGAATGTGGGTAATACGCACCGCACTGTCTGTTGTGTTCACTGACTGTCCACCAGGACCGCTGGAGCGATAAACGTCAATGCGCAAATCTTTTTCTTCAATAGCAATATCCACCTCTTCTACCTCAGGAAGAACGGCCACCGTGGCAGCCGAGGTATGGATACGTCCTTGGGTTTCCGTCTCAGGAACGCGCTGCACACGGTGTACACCCGATTCAAACTTAAGACGCGCATAAACCCCGCGCCCAGTTATGGTAGCGCTCGCCTCTTTAATGCCACCCACTTCCGAGTGAGAGACATCCATGAGCTCTACTTTCCAGCGGTGCTGGTCGGCATATCGTTGGTACATCCGCAACAAGTCGGCAGCAAAAAGCCCTGCCTCATCACCGCCTGTACCAGCACGAATTTCCACAATGACGTTACGATCATCGTCTTCGTCTTTGGGCAAAAGCAAAATTTTGATTTGCTTTTCCATTTCAGGAAGTTGGTCTTTTAGCTCTTGCAGCTCGATTTCTGCAAGCTCCTTCAGCTCAGCATCGGTTGCTGCATCTTGCAGCATCTGCTGCAAATTAATGAGCTCAGCGTGGGCGTTTTTATAGGTTGCAATGGCATCCGAAACTGGGCCTAAGTCTGAATACTCTTTCGAGATTTTGGCAAAAGTGCTGGCATCAAATCCACCTTGGGATAATTGGTCACGCAAATTATGGTAATGCTGCAGGACTTGATCTAATTTTTGCTCAAAACTCATAGCTGAACCTACATTAAAGATCGTTGATTAGCTCTAGGAAATAGGCTAGCAACCCATCAAAAGCAACATTTATCTGTTCGCCGGTTTTGAGATTGCGTAATAAAACCTGACTTTGGTGCAGCTCATCTTCACCTAATATGATAGCATAATCAGCCTTCACCTTATCGGCCCGTTTCAAGCGTTTGCCCATGTTGCCGCTATACCCCAAATCGGTCCAAAAACCATGGGCGCGCAGCTCTTGGGTAAGTTTAAGAGCTGCGCTTTCTGCCTCATCACCAAGGGGGATAACTGCAAGACGCAGTAAATCATCTTCAAACGTGGTTTCTGCAAGTTCGAGCAACCGCTCGATGCCAGCAGCCCAACCAATACCTGGAAGCTCTGGACCTCCTAAGGCTTTGCTGAGCCCATCATAGCGACCACCTGCAAGCACAGTTCCCTGAGCGCCAAGCGCGTCTGTCACAAACTCAAAGGCCGTATGGCAATAGTAATCAAGTCCGCGCACCAAGCGTGGATTGTGAGTATAGTGAACACCCAATAGATCAAGCCCCCCACACACACGTGCAAAGAAATCTTTGGATTCTTGATTGAGAAAATCAGAAAACACTGGTACGCCGTCCATCAATGCGCGGTCACCCTCGTCTTTCGAATCCAAAATACGTAAAGGATTGCGTTCAAGACGGTTTTGGCTATCTTGTGAAAGCTTATGCTTAAGGGGTGTGAAATACTCTATCAGTGCATCACGATAGGCAGCGCGGCTTGCCATATCACCCAAGGTGTTAAGCTCAAGCTTCACCTTATCCTCGAGACCTAATGAGATGAGGATATCATTAGCAAGAGCAATCACCTCAATATCAGCCAAAGGCTGCGCCACACCGATCAACTCAACACCAATTTGGTGGAATTGGCGTAAGCGTCCCCTTTGAGGGCGGTCATAACGAAACATGGGGCCATGATAGAAAAATTTATGTGGTCCCGATTGGGTTAAACCCTCGGAAATAATGGCACGCACAACTCCAGCCGTTCCCTCTGGGCGCAGCGTAATTTCTTCTCCGCCACGATCGGTGAAGGTGTAAGTTTCTTTAGAAACCACATCAGATGTTTCACCTAGGCGGTGGAAAACTCCGGAAAACTCAAAGATGGGTGTTGTGATTTCATCAAAGCCATAGGCGTAGGCCGTCTCGTAGGCCATCTCGACGACCGCACGATAACGACGTGACGCTTCTGGCAGCCAATCGCGGGTGCCACGAACAGGTTGAAAGGTCAAGAGAATCCTCGTTTATTGTTCAGATGCCTTGACTGCAACATAGCCTTTAAGGGCTTCAGGGTCTAGGGGGAGATCACGTTTAACCTCGCCAATTTTACCAAGAGGTTGGCCCTTTTGCTCGCCCATGACCACTGCCAGCGCCCCCGCATTACCCACCGTCATTTTGGCAGCATGGGCGGGTAATTCAATTTTTTCACCTGTCTTAAGTGTGCGGGAGAGCAAGACTTTCCCCTCCAGTGTGCGCAGCTCTAGCCACACGTTCCCGGAAGCCTGCAGTGCTGTCGCCTGATCAGCGCCTGATGCGGCTTCATTATCTACACGAGTCGCAGCCGATGAAGAAGTGTTCTTCTCAAGCGAAACAGCCTCGTTTCGCGGCGCGGATTCCACCTTGTTTAGGGGTGCACTTTGCGCAAGCGTGTCACTTGATTTTAGAGCCGTTTGCGCCTTTAGCGTATCTGTTTGCACCGCCTCAGCCTCAGTTGATGCAAGACCAGATGTGGGGGCAGTTTCATCCAGCACCTGCACTTTAACCTCTTCTGCATTGGAGACAACCGATTCAGAAGTGGTGCGGGATTCCAGCTGTGCACCTTCTTCTGGTGTTGTGCGCTCGTTAATCCAAAAACTTCCCACGACAACGCACGCAACCACCGCCACTGCAGCCCCCATGAGAACCCGCTTGCTGGGGCGTTGATCTTCGTTGGCAGCTTTAGGAATAATCAGTTGCTTGGGTTCTGCTTCATGCAGAATCTCCTCTTTAAAGCGGAAGACAACCTCTTCAACGTCAAGCCCGAGGTAGCGCGCGTAACTGCGCACGAACCCCAAGACATAAACACGCTCAGGCATATGGGCTTTGTCCGCATTTTCAATAGCCTCAAGATAGCTCTGGCCAATGCGAAGATCCTCAGAAACCTTGGTAAGGCTTGCCTTCCTCTCCTTGCGTCGATCGCGCAAAAGGGCATTGATGGGTAAAACAACAGCATCGGAAGCGTTGGAATCGTTATGAATGATGGGACTTTCTTGCTCGACTAATAATTGGGGCAGGCCTTCTTTGGACCTGTTCTTTTTTTGAGTTGCGGTTTGCACCATTTTACGTGCGCCTCCTCATACACGAATTGCACTGGCCAGGCTAAACGAATTTAGCTGATAAAATCAAACAAAACCAATAGTCCTTTGATTATGACCTGACTTAAACGTATTTAACACCATGATCCTGCAGATAAAGTCGCAAGTAATTGCGCATGGCTGGCTGATGGCGCTCCATGCTTTCCTGGAGGAATATGGCCATTTTTTCGAGATCAATGCGCTGAATACTCCAAAACAAACTAGCCGCCGCTGTCGGCGCCAAGGATAAAGAATCGAAACCTAGCGCTAAAAGTGTCAGCCCCTCAAGCGCATTAGATGCCATTTCTCCGCACACAGTAACAGGGCATTTTTTGGTTTTACATATCGCGGCAATTCGCCTTAGGTAGCGCAAGAATTGCGGACTCAAACAATCATAGCGCGCCCCCATCTGGGGACTATTCCGATCAGCCGCAAAGTAAAATTGCTGCAAATCGTTGGTGCCTAACGAGAGAAAATCGACATGATCAATGACTTGCTCCAATTCCTCAACAAGACTGGGCACCTCAACCATGACACCCACTTGCATCTTGACTGCATGCCCTACCTGATTTTCATGGGCAAGCTTCTCCCTCAGCAATAAATTTTTGGCGCATTTAAATTCAGTGAGGCTTGTGACCATGGGAAAAAGCACATGGAGTTCACTACCCTGAGACGCCTGTAACAAAGCACGTAATTGCTGGCGCAATAATTGTGGCTGATCAAGCCCCATACGCACCGCACGCCAGCCAAGTGCTGGATTCTCCTCTACGTGGGAAGCAAAATAGCTAAGGTGTTTATCGCTACCGATATCAAGGGTGCGAAAATGGATGGGTTTTTGAGAGGACTTTGCAAAAATCTCCTCATAAAGATCCCGCTGTTCTTGCACGGTTGGATAGTTCTCGCGCACCATAAAAGGAATTTCAGTGCGATAAAGACCAACACCTTTGATGTAGGGGTTAGCAAGGAGCCTTAAATCTTGGGGCAATCCTGCGTTGAGGTAAATCTCACACAAACGCCCGCACAATGATCGAGGCTCCTGCAAAAGCGCTTGTTCTACAACTTTCTGACGAGAACGCCAGCGTCGTTTTTTCGCGGAAAAATCATGAAATGCAACCCCACTTGGGCGCACAATAATCTCAGCGCGATCCCCATCTACCATGACTGTATCACCAGGCTCAATGCGCGTCAGCGCTTCAGGAACACGTGCGACCACAGGAATATCAAGCGCCCGCGCAACAATAGCAACGTGAGCGGTGTGCAAACCTTCCTCAAGGACCAAAGCCTGAACACATAGATGTTGATAATCAAGAAGTTCGGCAGGACCGAGAGATTTTGCGATTAATACGATCCCTTCTTGGTGTACGTTTGTGGTTTGCTGGGATTGATCACTGCAGCCCAGGTGACGCAGTAAGCGATTGGCCAAATCCTCAAAATCGACCAAGCGTTCTCGCAGCACCAAGTTGCGTTGCTGTAAAACCTGGGCCCGAAGCTCACCTTGAATTTTTTCAACGGCGGCTTCTGCCGTAAGACCCTTTTCAATCACGCGGCGCATGCGCTTAAGCCAGCCCTTATCGCGCGCAAACATTTGATAGGTTTCAAGCACAGAGTGCCCCTCATTCATCACCAGGGAGGGAGATTCAACAAGACGCGCAACCGCGCCTTGCATATCAGCTACGGCTTTTTCAAACCGATCCAATTCCAGATCGATGTTGTCAGCCACCAGCTCACGCACTGCCACCCGTGGTGAGTGCAGCACGGCAGACCCTCGTGCAAGCCCCCCATTGAGACTGACACCCTTCAGGCGAATGGTGTAGGCCTCTGTTCCCTCGATCGGCAAAATTTCGTCTTTATGGATCAGCTCTCCGCCGCCGATCATTTCAGCTAACAACATGGTCACGGTTTGCATCACATCAACGGCATCTTCTGGAAGAATGCGCTTTTCCCGCGTTTGCACCATCAGGACACCCAAGACGCGACCACCACGAAGGATGGGCACACCCGCAAAGCCACAATATTGTTCTTCAAAAGTTTCCGGGCGTGGCGAAAAATTGGGATGGGCTGATGCATTTGCAAGAACTAGGGGTCTAGAATTAGCCGCCACATCCCCTACAATCCCCTCGCCCACGCGAAGGCGGGTGTGATGAATAGAAGCAGGGTTAAGTCCGTGAGCCGCAAATAGCTCAAGCACAACGCCTGCGCGCAAGACAAACACTCCACACACATCCACCTCGAGGGAGGAAGCCGTAATCTCCGTGACTTTCTGGAGGCGTTCATGGGCACTTAAGGATGCCCCACCCATAATTTCACGAAGACGACGCAGCAAGTGGTGCTGCGTCAATTGGCGAGCATGAAATAACGTTGCATGATTCTCCACAACAACCTCCCTGGGGTTGCTTAATCATCAGGCTTATTGTTGTTTTAAAATGCCTAACGATCTCTTAGTATTGTCGCGTTTTAACGCGCTTCTAAGCTTGCGATGGCCTCAGCCACTAATTCATCAATAATTTCTTGAACACTTTGCTCACCCTTGACCATACCCACACTTTGACCAGCCATCAAAGAGCCGTTATCCACGTCTCCATCGACCACCGCGCGCCGCAAGGCTCCAGCCCAGTAATGCTCAATCTCTAACTGCGCCTCTTTCAGCTCTTTTTCACCTCGGTCTACTTCTTCAATCATCTGGCGTTGAAACTCAACAAACCGCTTTGTGCCCTCATTGGCTAAGGCTCGTACTGGGATCACAGGAAATCGCGGATCGAGCTGGGGTGATACCACCGCATCACGGGCATTTCCCTTGATAAAGGCCCGCTTAAAATGAGGATGAGCTCGGGATTCATGGGCGCACACAAAACGTGTGCCAAGCTGACAACCCGCAGCCCCTAAACGCAAGTAAAGCGCGATCGCCTCCCCGCGTCCGATACCGCCCGCAACAAATACCGGAACTTCAGTAATGTGTGGCAGAATCTCTTGCGCTAGCACTGAAGTGGCAACAGGTCCAATATGGCCGCCTGCTTCATGTCCTTCAATCACAAGTGCATCAACACCATTTTTAATAAGTCGCTTAGCCATCACCAAGGCTGGGGCAAAGCAGATTAGTTTGGCACCATATGCTTTAACGCGCTCGATCGCCTCTTGGCTCGGGACACCGCCTGCAAGCACCACATGCCCAACATTTAACTCGCGACAGACATCGATAAGATCATGAAGTTTGGGATGCAGCGTAATAAGGTTCACACCAAAGGGCTTGGACGTCAGGGCGCGGGTTGCAAGTATTTCCTCACGCAACAACTCTGGCGTCATAGCACCACACGCAAGCACCCCAAAAGCACCAGCATTCGAGATCGCAGAGGTTAGAGACCGGTCGGACACCCAGGTCATGGCGCCGCCCATGATGGGCGCTGGAACCCCCAGAAAGCTGCATCCACGTTGGGAGAGTTCATTAAATTGAGCGCGCCCGTTCATACCCTTGCCCATTTGAGTTGTTAACACCCCCTCTGGGTATGCCCTTTAAAGATAATTTGCAAGAAATTTATTTCAAAGGCCCCACGTGCGGGCTTGAAAAAATTGAATTTAAATCTAGTGGGATAAATCCTTGTTTTGGCCTGATTACAGGGTTTTTAATTTCCCCTCAATTAACTTTGCAAAAACGTCTCACCTCCTCTAGATTCCTCTCGCTAAAGCACTGCAGATGTGTGCAGCGCGTTGATCAACAGAAACAAGAGATTTAATGACCATGAAAAAGTTTAAGAACATCGTTTTCATAGCCTTAGCCACGCTCACCCTGTCTAACTGCGCTCAAAAAAAAGCAGAGTTTGTAGCCCTCCCCCCTCAACTTCAAAATCACATCACCAGCTCTGAGGCCTATGTCGAGCAGTGCCAGAAGAAAATGATGGCCGCAATTGAATCATCCCACATATCAGAGGGAACAGGATCCTTGCTATTAGCAGCCATTGATGTAGGTATTATGACATATCGTCAAAATTGCGCTGAAGATGCCATGTGCGACATGCAAAAGGAATTGACGCAATACGGCTTACAAGCCAAATTCCAGGAAAAGCTAGAGCAAACCCTGCGTGAGGCAGCATGGCTTCATATGGGAGCCATTAACCACATCGCAGAGCTCAACGATGAGGCCATTGAAAACGCCCGCAAATCAACAAAAGCAGATGCTCTTTTAACGATCAAATTTAGCTACCGTTTAGATGCTAAGTTTAATGCGATTACCGGCACTCTTCATGTGGATCTCTATCCGACAGGAGATAAATGGAAGGGCAAACTTGCAGAAGGCCAGGATGATTCATCCCCGATTATGAAGTTTCGCTTAACCTCCAGTGAGGCTCTTCCTTTTCGCGTCATGAGCATTGAAGAAAACGCCAAGCGCTGGCTGGACAATGATGCCGAGTATCTGAAGAAGGCGCTTAACACCATTCTGCGCAATTTGTACATTCAAATGAAGCACAATTCGAAGCATCCTGACGAAATTATTGACCTCTATCCACAGCAACCCCAGGCCTAGCTTTTTGCATTTATATGAGAGTCCCTTTGGCTAAATAGATCATTTTAGACCCGAAGGGACCCTCCCCTTTTTAATCTAGCAATTCCGTCAAGTGCAGCTCTTGAAGCAGACCTCTTACCCGACATTGCAGGCCTCGCAAGCTCTCCTTCACTGAATAATAAGGGCTCACATCAAAATAACGCCAGTCTTGGCGCCGAAGTTCGTGAATAAAGGGCGGATTGAACTCCTCGAACGCATCTTCAAAATTTTGAATGT
>CAYRKI010000011.1:16347-23086 GCA_964424815.1 uncultured Thiotrichales bacterium
TGAATGTTTTGGTAGTTACTTTTTGTGAGGAGCGGAGTCATGGGAGAGTCGCAAAAGATAAGCTTCTTAATTCTTTTACGAAGAACCTCAAGTGCGCTCTGATCCTGTTGAAGGACAAACAAGTACTTTTGAAAATTCAGCACACCTTGAGAGATGATCAACGAATCTTCAAGACTTTCCTCTACTATATCAACATCCGGTGCAAGTTTAGTCACAACCCCTTCAGCTTCTTCCAAATGGGCTTCAAAAGTTTGCAAAGCCCGATAGAGTGCGATCACCGGACGGGTGGGATGCTCATCTTCACCCGCCGTATGAAGCTGTTGATCACTCGCAAAACTGGAAAATGCCAAACACCATCCAAAGGCACTAGTCGCGATGAGCCTCTCGTATTTTTTGAGCTGCATGAATCAAATCCTCCACCACTGATGGATCAGCGAGAGTTGATGTATCCCCTAACTCTTGAAGATTATCTTCAGCAATTTTTCTTAAAATTCTGCGCATGATTTTACCAGATCTGGTCTTCGGCAGGCTCGGCGCCCACTGCACCACATCAGGGGTGGCTATAGGCCCAATCTCTTTGCGCACCCACTGAATCAGGGCAGCGCGCAGCTCATCACTGGGCTCTTGCTCCACTTTTAAGGTCACAAAAGCATAGATACCCTGACCTTTGATCGGATGCGGATAGCCCACAACAGCAGCTTCAGCAACGTTTTCATGCCCTACCAAAGCACTTTCGATCTCAGCCGAACCAATTCGATGGCCTGAAACGTTAATAACATCGTCAACGCGACCAGTTATCCAAAAGTAGCCATCTTCATCCAAGCGACACCCATCACCGGAAAAATAATAGCCTGGATAGGGTTTGAAGTAAGTTTCGATGAAGCGTTCATGGGCATTCCACAATGTGCGCATTTGCCCTGGCCAAGAACACTTGATGGCGAGCACACCCTCGGCAGGCGTGCCCTGAACTTCATGACCTTGCGCATCTAAGACGACCGGCATAACCCCAAAGAAGGGCTTAGTTGCCGAACCGGGCTTGAGGTCAATCGCACCTGCAAGGGGTGTGATTAAGATTCCCCCAGTTTCTGTTTGCCACCAGGTATCCATGATAGGGCAGCGCTGATCGCCAGCCACAGTATAAAACCAATTCCATGCCTCTGGATTAATAGGCTCACCCACAGAACCCAAAACCCGCAAGCTTTGACGAGAGTGTTTTTTCACTTTTTTTTCCCCTTCGCGCATGAGCGCTCGGATGGCGGTTGGCGCTGTGTAGAGAATAGTGACCTTGAATTTATCGACGACTTCCCAAATGCGACTGGGGGAAGGATAATTAGGCACCCCTTCAAACATCAGGGTGGTGGCTCCATTTGCCAGCGGTCCATAGACCACGTAGCTGTGACCTGTAACCCATCCCACATCGGCGGTGCACCAATAGATGTCGTCTTCTTTAAGATCAAATACATACTCATGGGTCATGGAGGCATAAACCAGGTAGCCTCCTGTGGTATGTACAACGCCCTTAGGTTTCCCTGTTGAGCCTGAAGTATAAAGAATAAAAAAGGGGTCTTCGGCATTCATGGGTTCTGCTTGGCACTGAGGAGAGACTTGGTTGCGCAATGATTCATACCAAAAATCCCGCCCCATTTGCATGGGCACATCATGATCTGTGCGTCGGATGACCAATACCCTCTCAACGCACGCCGTGTCTTTGGCCTTTAGTGCTGCATCCACATTCGCCTTAAACGGAATCTTCTTGCCGGCGCGATAGCCCGCATTTGCGGTGATTACAAGTTTTGCACCGGAATCTTCAATGCGACCAACAAGGGATTCGGGAGAAAACCCACCAAAGACTACCGAATGCACGGCACCGATGCGTGCACATGCCAGCATCACCACCGCTGCTTCAACAATCATGGGCAGATAAATGATGACACGGTCCCCGCGCCCAACGCCCAATTGGCGCAAGACATTAGCAGCACGCCCCACTTCTTCGTAGAGCTCGCGGTAAGTTATCGCACGGTGTTCGCTTGGATCATCTCCTTGCCACAGAATCGCGGTTTTATCACCGCGTTTTTCAAGATGCCGATCAAGACAGTTAGCGGCCACATTCAAAACGCCATCTTCATACCAACGGATATGTAAGTTGTGAGGGTCATAGGAGCAATCCATAACTTTGCGATAGGGCTTGATCCACTCAAGGCGCCCACCTTCTCGCCCCCAAAAAACTTCAGGCTGCTCAATGGATTCTTGATAAAGTCCCATGTAATCAGCCGCTTTAATGCGGGCATTGGCCGCAAATTCGGCTTTTACAGGAATCAGGGTGTCAGACATGGCGCTCTCCCCCATAGGAATTTCTGATTATCTTCTTATCAATAAACCATACAAGCCATGAAGAAAATGTTGATATCTGCGTAACACGCTATTAAGTAGCGCCAAAATAATTTAAGCCGCTTCTTTTAACTCAGGTAACAGTGCGCCATGAAGGGCGCGCACTGCAAGCTCAGCATACTCATCTGCCAAAAGAACGCTCACCCGCATTTCAGAAGTTGTAAGGCCTAAAGAGGTAATCGCGCGTGTCTCAAGAGTCTCGAGCACGAGAGCGGGAATACTCGCGTCTCCCTTAAGTCCAAGACCGACCACAGAAATTTTTGCAAGATTCTTATCACGGCTAAGGTCTAATTCCGCAAAAGGTGCCCGCGAAGTAAGATTTAGCAGGCGATCAAGGTGTCCTTCAGGCACTACAAATGTAACACGTCCCGATGTCGACTCTAGCTCTTGCGTCACCATATCTACATCAATTTGTTGATCAGCAATAGCGCGAAACAGTTGGGCCAGAAGGCCAGAATTCAAAGAGCCTCTCAAGCAGATGCGCACCAAGTTTCTATTACACACCACACCGGAAATTTGCGTTTTTTCCACCAGCTCATCCTCATGCACGATATGAGTTCCATCAGCTTCTTCAAAGCTAGAGAACAACCTTAAATGAACATCATGGGCCATGGCCATCTGCACCGCCCGAGTTTGAATCACCTTAGAACCCAAAGAGGCCAATTCCAACATTTCGCTATAGCTTAAGCGCGGCAGCTGTCGGGCTTGGGGCACCAGGCGTGGATCGGCGGTAAAAATACCCGTCACATCCTTATAAAGGTCGCAGCGATCAGCTTTGAGTGCTGCCGCTAGCGCAACAGCGGTAATGTCTGAACCGCCGCGTCCAAAGGTGGTTACCCGACCTTCAGGGCTTAAGCCTTGAAACCCTGCAATAATAGGGACAATACCTTGTGCCATGTCTTTTTTGAGCTGAGCCACCTCAACAGCCTCAACTCTAGCTGCTTCATAATTTGCATCGGTTTTAAAGGGTATTTGCCAGCCCAAATAGGAACGCGCTTTGAGACCAAGTGATTGCAACGCAAGCGCCATAAGCCCTGTTGTCACCTGCTCGCCTGAGGCGACCACCACATCATATTCGGCTGGATCAAAATTGGGATTTACTTGACGCACTAAATCGACCAATTGATTCGTCACCCCCGCCATGGCCGAGACCACGACAACAGGTTGATGCCCACGCTTGGTTTCATGCAGCACACGGCGCGCCGCATTGTGGATGCACGCCACATTCGCTACTGAAGTACCACCGAATTTTTGCACAATAAGGGCCATGCGTCTAACCGTATCACGATCAAGGTTTACCATTTCTTCTTAGCGGTTTCTTGATGGTTTCTGCAAGGAAGAACTGAAACCGATGGTCGTCTACTATGCTCGAAATATGAATGGTTAGAATCTTTCAATTAACCATTGGTATTTCACTCAATAAAATACTTAGATTGATTTAAAATCACAAATGCTCACTTTAATTCAATTTTATTTAATCACCACAATTAATACATGCCATATTTATTTAATAGATAATTGAAAATTTAAAAAGGCAACAAAAATTAAACTTCTCTTTGCTGGCGAAAAAATCAATTAATGTGAAATACCAAAATTAATTATGACTATTTGTTAATCTTAAGCGTCGTGCAAGAGCCCTTTATTTAACGTAAATGCACCGACCTTAAAACTACGAGGATACCATGAGGAAAACATTATTTACCTTCGCTTTATTAAATTCAATCGCAGCTATGGCCAGCAATATGCCTGACTTGGAAGACATAAAAGCAGGGCTAGCCTCTTCCGAATTAACAGTGGACATTAATTCCCATGCCGCACGATTTTACAGGGGGAGCGCCTTTGATGGAGAAAATGAAGAGGCTTTATTAAGAGCCGTTCAACATGGACATGGCTATGCGGCACGTGTTCTATTCAAAGAATTCGGCAAGGGTAAACCAGCCTATCGCGAACTCTTACTCAATACTGTTCTCCGGAAGTTAGAGTCTGGTTTCACCGCGGGACTGGAAGACGATATGTCCGCTTTAGGGCACGGCATACTATATGCTGCAGGTTGGGATATAACCAACATATCCTCCTCAAAACCTAATACCTTGAGACATAGCTACATTGCTACTGGAAAATGGAAGGAACTTGGCAAGTTTGTTGCCGGCATAAACAATGAAGAAGATGTAACAAGGCTTATACAAGAAGCACGAATTTTTCTTGAGAAATCTGCAGAAGAGGGAAGTCTAGATGCCAAGTGCGCATTAGCTTCCATTGCGATGCAAGACAACGATCTTCACCGAGCATTTACCATCCTTTTTGACATAAAATTATATAAGGACCTTAAAAAGAAAGCTACCAGAGGCATGCACGTTTATTCAAGTTGGTGCCAATCTGTAAGAGAATATATTGATCTGGTTGGGCCTGAAGATTCAGAACAACAACTTGCGGCTTACCGCGCCCTTGGAGAAGTGTACCTTGCTGCACGTCAACATGAAAATGCTTACCGCGCATTTTTTGAAGCTTACAAGCGTGCCCATCAACTGAGATGCGCCGCTGAACAGACTTTCAGCCTACTCACTAACTGCAATGAATGCATATTCGCTCAAAAAAGAGATATGGGCGATACAATGAATATGGGTCGGTTGCGCTACCTCGGCTATGAACTGCATTCGTTCATCGCTCAGCAAGCGGAAAATAGCGGAGATGAAAAATTATTTCACGAGTCTCAAAGCTTAGCATTGGGACATTTGAAAGACGCTATATATGAAGGCTACACAGAACCTCTTGCAGAAATCTTAGAACAAAGCGACGCGCTGTTTCCGTCATTGCATATGGCGGCTCAATTCTTAGAAGACATAGTTACCCATGAGCACAAAAAAGAAATGTCCTCCAGAGTACGTTTTGGGGGTAGTCGCGAGTATAAGGCTTTTCAAAATCATACTCATTATATTAGAGATAAACTTGAAAGCAAATTATTAGCGTTTTTTACTCAAGCGCAAGAACATGAAATTGAGCTAAAATTTAGTCTTGCAAAAAGCCTGCTTATGCTCCAAGGAGACCTCGACTGTTTATTCGAACCTGGCACCGACAGGACAGCCAGACTACCCAATAAAGACGATGCACTAGCACTCTTTTTCAAGAACCATAAAAACGTCATGCAAGTTATAAGAACAATGGACCTTGATAAGGTTCCCGCTGAAGACAAAGCATGGATTGAGCGGAAAATCTATCAACTGAATATCATCTACAAAAATGGAATTCGTTATTTAACAAATGAGTACTTTACGAATAGAAGGGGTTTTGTCAATTATAGCCACATTATCAACAGTGAAGAGGGATATATCCTTAATCCCGAAAACAAAGAAAATTAGACTAAAATAAGCTCTTAACAAAAAGGCGAGACACAAGCAGCTCGCCTTTTTTGTTAATGATGAGAATAAACAATTCTAAATCGCATCCACTTTTAGAAAAAAATGATAACAAGAATATAACTAAGCCTCCCAGGACAATTCTAATGGCAGACCCTGAATCATTACCAATGCCATAACAGACCATGGGTTTGCGCAAGGTTTGCAAGGTTTTTCAACAACTCTCTCCTTTACGCCTTGAAAGTGCGATATACTGCAAAATAATAAAATTTAGCAAAACAGCAGAAACCTTATGACCAACAATCAGACCATTGATCCCAAAGAGCTCAACATCTTCAATAAGCTCGCGCAAACTTGGTGGGACCCATCTGGACCTATGCGTCCTTTACATCAGATGAATCCTGCGCGATTAAGTTTCATTCGTGCCGAGGTATGTGCGCAGCTGCAGCGAGATGCTAAAGCTACGCGGCCATTTGAGGGGCTAGAAGTCCTTGATGTGGGGTGTGGCGCTGGTTTGTTGAGCGAGCCTTTGTGCCGGCTTGGGGCCAAAGTACGAGGATTAGATGCCGCATCTGATGTTTTAAATGTGGCACGTGATCATGCAGCTGAGCAGGATCTTCCTATCGATTATATTGAATCAAGCATAGAGGCTCACGCTGAATCTGGACACCTTTATGATGTGATTACCGCCCTTGAAATTGTCGAACATGTCGCTGATGTGCCCTTGTTTATAACAAGCTGCGCCAAGCTTTTAAAACCTGGCGGAGTGCTCATTTTAAGTACCCTCAACCGCACGCCCCAATCTTATGCAGTTGCAATAGTGGGCGCTGAAATGGTACTGAAGTGGCTACCCCGCGGCACCCACGATTGGAAAAAGTTTATCACACCAGCTGAGCTTGCCGATCATGTGCGCTCGTGCGACCTAGAGCCCAGCAATCTGAGCGGCATGAGTTATAGTTTTTTTACATCCAAATGGAGTCTCAGCCGTCGTGTTGATG
>CAYRKI010000011.1:23100-37127 GCA_964424815.1 uncultured Thiotrichales bacterium
GGCTGACTTTACGAAAGTCAGCCAATCTTAAACTCATTCACAGCCCACGACGCTCAAGCACGCTGCTTCTAATCTTGCTTTCGTCTTATGGGGCTTGCGGGGGGCGTTGGACAGATCGAGTCATCATAGGCCTCAAAAGAAGGTTTGATGCCCGATATGTGCAAGGTGGGAGGAGACTGTGGTTTTGCAACACATTGGGTTACCTCGGGCCGCAAACTCAGATTAATAAACCCCCCAGATGACAACGTGCTTAGGGATCTCATAATAAATGCATCTGCGGCAAAACCACGCCAAACAGCTTGCGCTCTTTGGATATCTTGACCTGAACCCTCATAGCTTCTTTTGGCTATGTGTTGCCGGTTAGACTCATCCCACAAAAGCACATGGCGTGAGGCATCATAGTTAAAAACAAGACCAAGATTGCAAAAATCATCAAAAACGTGCGTTGCGGGGTGGCTTTGATCATGCAAAAACTTAGGCCCCGAAAAAAGCTCAATGCTGCCGCCTGGCTTTAACAATTGATAATAGATAAGGGCAACACCAAGGGATGGAGGCGCATAGTTAATTTTCACATCTTCAATGTCGAATTCCTCAAAAAACACCATCCCCACGTGATCAAAGATAACAGTTTGATATTTTTCTGCCTTCAGCTGCGAGAGCGTTGTGACATCCCAACCATAGCAACGGATATCACAATTGTCGCTCATGTTGAGAGTCACACGATCCTTCTGCCCACGCCCCTGCCCCCCAACGACAAGGATTTCGCCAGAAAAAGAATCATCAAGTCCTGCCATAAGAGGACTGTTTGCCATCAACATGAATGCGCACACAAGACGTGAAATCACAGAATTCAAGACCCAATTTTATCGGTGTTTAAATTCCAGGCTTGGAATTTTTCCCCATAATTGGGAAGTGGAAAAAATATAAATATTTAATCCATGCAAAAAGGCGCCCAGCTGCGCCCCTCGTGAAGCTTTCAAATAAATGCAGACTTATTTAGTACGCAGCACCAGTGGCAGCAAAGCCGTACCCAGACCAAGCTTTAAAGCTGCACCTGGTTGATAGGCAAGCCAACCTGAAAAAGCTGCCTCTTGACCCAGCATCATCGCCAGCCAAGACACGCCCATCACATCCAAAAACACTGTCCCAAGAAGTATCATGCCAAAGGCACTTAGGTGAGTTTTACCCCAACCACGATTCGCAAGGAATCCCATCATCATGGTTAAAGGTAGAAAGGCCATCAAGTAACCAGCTGTAGGTTTAGTAAAGAAAGGAACGACACTGGCGCTCTGGAAGATAGGCAATCCCATCATACCTTCAATAAGATAGAGAGCCACTGTTGCCCCCGCAAGACGAGGGCCAAAGAGTGCCCCCATCATCATGACCGTGATGGACTGCAGGGTCATGGGCACAGGCCAAAAGGGAATGCTAATTTTGGCAGCAAGGGTCAAAACGCCTGTGCCAAGAACAGTAAAAAGGATAAAAAACAAAGGGGTTGCAGACGATAGCTGACGTACGCGTATAAAATTAGCCTGAAACATTCTTTTCTCCACTTCCGGACTGAATTATCTTCCAACTTCGTATTTTGGCCGCAGAATGTCAAGGTTCGACCTCTGAGCGCTGTGGCTATTCTTGAGCACAAAGTCAGCTAGACGGTCTCCCAAGCCTTCACGCATCGCCTCGTATTGCCCATCAACCTCACGCAACATGAAGTCACTTTGCACTTTGATAACGCGATACAGGCTTTTACGAATCCTGATGCTCAGGGGTTTGTTACACATAGCAAGAATGCAGTAATCTTGCACAAAACGCGCCATTCCATACCATAACAAACAGGGTCTCAAAATGTTATGATCAATTACTTCCATTTGATTGAGTTCAATCATCCTCTTACCCACCCCGTGTGCCCACGCTCTGTTCAGCACATCAACAACCTGTAAGGCCTCGCGATGCCCTTTAAGCATCGCTGAAGAATACAGTCTGTAAGACAATGGCTTTAAATAATTATCGCAGGGAGAGTCCGTGCCATTTTTTGCTGCAACATGAATATCCCTTAACATATTCGCAATGTTATAGCGCCCGCCACTGCCCAAATTTTGGCACTCTAAAAGAAATTTTGTCGGTGTCATCTCCTGCCACCCAAACTTCAAGTAATCAAGGATTATTGGATCCCGATCGCCACACATATAGTAGCGAATCGCAGCAACCAAGAGAGCAGACTGAGGCCCAAAATAAGTTAATTGATGATGGCTCATCATCCGCCACTTGTTTTGAGATACATACTCTTCAAAGGTTTCTAGATTAGCGTAATTCATGGCAGCCTGAGCGGTTACCGTTTCAATGTGCCGAGATAATTCAGGTGAAAGCGGCAAATCCAACAACTGTGGCGGATATAAATCATAAATGGCCTCTAAGGCCTGGAGCCCGGAGCGAAACAACGTGCGCCAATTATAGGCCACGCGCCGAACGACATCCCGGTAAATTAACTGAAATTCATAGGTATCTGAGGGCCTTGATTTGAGGATATAGGCCGCGTTGAAAAATGCCACTACGATTTCTGAGGCATGAGAAGCATGGGCTGCTGACGACTCAAGAATAGCGCAGCATGATAGTAACGATAGCCGTCATTTGCTTCATTGCATTCTTGAAACCACTTGCGCGCGCTCGCCAAGGCACCTTCTACGTCATTTTGGGCCTTGAGGTCTATATACTCCTGGCAGTGGCGCTGATGATAAGCCGTAAACGATTCATCTTGCCTGAATGAAGCGTCAAGATCAGATGCCCCAACCTCCCTCAAAAAGTGGGTCATCACGACCAGCATTAACAGGAAAAATTTTGCCACAGTAACCTCAAAGCATACCATTGACTTGCTGGCTTGATTAGCAAGGCTTGCCTCGAGATTCAAACATTTTCTTTTGTCGCTGCACATAAAGCTTAGAAGGACGCCTTTGGCGCGATGAACCCCCAGATTCACACTGCCGTCCCTCAGAAAGCTTATCAATAACACCAAGCCATTCTGAGCACTGCTTTAAGGCAACAAACCAACGAAAACGTGATAGCAGCGCAAATAATTCATCAAATTCTTCAAGGGAAAGGCGCGCATTGTGAACAAATTGGTGCAACTCCTCAGGCGTCCGATAAGGCATCTTTTCAATCAAATAACGTAAGGCTGGATGCTGGTCACCCAGAACATGAAAGCGAACCAAGAGATATAAATCTCGGTTTTCTTCACCAAAATACCCCAGCGCGTACTCGAAATATATCTCTGCTCTTAAAGACTCGACAGCTTCAACACTTGGTAGAGTCTTTGAATATCGGCGCAAGCATTCTTTTTGTGTCTGACAATTGATACGATGGATGCGCTCATTTGATAAAGGAAGATGCAGAAGGATGGTTGGATTCACCTGAAATATAGCTTGCAACGCCTTCTCGCCGTCATCAAAAAGCACGGGCCATGAAAGCAACACTCTCTCGCACGCATGGTGATAATTGAAAACAACGTAAGGATCTGTTTTGACAACCTCAGCGTCCAAACGAGCCGATTCGAAATAGGCTCTCATAATAAGGCTTGTCAGCTTTTCGCGCTGCTCCTCAAGAAACGCTGCAGTGCGGAAATAAAGTGACGCATTTCGCAGCAGTCCACAGTGCACAAGCCACTGATTCACCACACCAACCATTTGCGAGATACCAAGGTGTGTTGCCAGCTTATAATTCTCACAAAATTGCTGAAAATTTTGTTCAATCAACGAAGGCAAGTGAATTTCGTGAGGGTCTTTGTATTGAGGTAAATCAGTAAAAGGTGTGTCCATAAAATCTGAGGGCCACGAGGAAGCAGTACGAGATGCTGCTTCTTGATCCCACCAGATATTATCAGCATTTTCACAGGCGAAAGCTGACTCTGACCTACATCCCATTAAAAAGAGCCAAAAAATATAAATTCCACAACGCATATTTTATCACCCTTAGACTAAGACCACTTCGCTCGGCCTAAGAATGAGAAAAAGGCTGATATCGTTAAAGAATTCTTACCTAGCCACGAAACATTCCAGACCGCGGGAACCCTACGGGAACCATGCGCCCAGATTGAGCACGTTTGCCCATCCAGGGTCGCAAATCGGGTTCGGTCCGTGTCCGGCTGCCTGTGGCCCAGCTTAAACCATCTGCTAAATTAAGGGTGATTAGGTCACTGAGCCCCCCGTCACGGTAAGCTTGTAATTTAACACCTTTACCGCGGGCCATTTGCGGCAGCTCACTTACTGGGAACACAAGCATCTTGCGGTTTTGTCCAACGACAGCCACATGATCGCCTATAATTGGCAAGAAGATTTGGGCACTCTCGCCTTCATCCAAATTCAGCACCTGACGACCATTCTTGGTTTGTGCAACCAAATCGCGCCCTTGAACCATAAAGCCCCGTCCCGAGCTAGAGGCCACGATATAATGCGTCTCCATCTGGTCATTGGCGATGACCAAGATGTTCACCACATGGTTATTGTTTGGCATCTCGATCATCAAGCGCAAGGGCTCACCAAAGCCACGGCCGCCCGGAAGTTTATCAACGCCGATGGTATAAACACGTCCATCGCTGCTCATGATTAGCAACTTGTCCGTCGTCCACCCAGTAAGAGCAAAGCCTGCAGCATCACCCTCTTTATATTTCTGCTCATCCAAATTAAGACCGTGTCCTTTCAGAACCCTGATCCAACCTTTTTGAGAGCATAAAATCGTCACAGGTTCACGCTCAACCATAGCTTCAAGAGGTACATCCGCCAATTGGGGAGCTTCAGCAAAGGTGGTGCGTCGACGGCCAAGTGGTGTGCCCTGACCAAAGGCCTTGTTTGTTTCAGCAATTTCCTTTGCAATAGCACGCCACTGAGAACTTTCCTGACCCAACAGATTTTGTAAGTCGCTTTGCTCTTTTTGCAATGCTTCCAGTTCCTTGGCCAGCTCCATTTCCTCCAACTTACGAAGCGAGCGCAACCTGGTATTCAAAATGGCCTCAGCCTGGATGTCTGAAAGCTCAAAGCGTTTCATTAACACAGGTTTTGGGTCGTCCTCATTGCGGATAATGGCGATCACTTCGTCCAAATTTAAAAACGCGATACGAAGGCCCGCCAAAATCTCGATACGATGGGCAATTTGATTGAGACGGTTTTGGGTGCGACGTTGCAAGACAATGCGTCGGTGTTTCAAGAAGGCCTGGAGAATATCTTTTAAATTCATTACCCGAGGCATGCGGCCTTCGTCCAACACGTTCATGTTGACGGCAAAACGTGTCTCCAGGTCTGTCAAACGAAACAAAGATTCCATTAAAACATCAGGATCAACCGTACGGCTTTTAGGAATAATCACCAGGCGAATGTCAGTGGTAGACTCATCGCGAACATCGGCTAAAAGCGGCAAACGCTTTTCGCTCAAAAGTTCCGCGATCTTTTCAATAAGGCGAGCCTTTTGCACCTGGTAGGGGATTTCACTGACCACTATTTGATAAAGCCCACCCTTGAGCTGCTCGACCTCATAGCGAGCCCGCAACCGAATGCTCCCCCGCCCTGTTGCATAAGTATTACGCAAACTTTGCGGGCTTTCCACCACGATACCGCCAGTGGGAAAGTCAGGGCCTGGGACGATATGCAGCAAATCTTCTACCGAGGACTGAGGATTTTTGATAAGCGCAAGCATGGCCTCGCACAGCTCACCCAAATTGTGTGGCGGAATATTAGTTGCCATACCGACCGCGATACCGGTAGCGCCATTGGCCAAAACGTTGGGGAAGCTTGCAGGCAATACATCTGGCTCAACGGTTTCGGCGTTATAGGTATCATGAAAATCAACGGCGTCCTCATCGATACCATCAAGCATTGCCGCTGCTGCTTTGGTCATACGTGCTTCGGTATAACGCATAGCGGCGGCATTATCGCCATCAATGCTGCCAAAGTTACCTTGACCATCCACTAAGGGGTAACGGGTTGAGAACTCCTGGGCCAGACGAACCAACGCCTCATAAATCGGATCGTTGCCGTGGGGGTGGTACTTCATCATCACGTAACCCACAGCGCTCGCTGACTTACGGTAGGTTTTCTCTGCCGTGTTACCCGATTCCCGCATAGCGTAGAGAATACGGCGCTGGACTGGCTTCAAGCCATCCCGCACATCGGGAAGCGAGCGCGCTGTAATAGTGGACAAGGCATAGCTTAAATACCGATCGCCTAAGGCTTTTTCCAAAGATGTATCGATAATTTTTGTGGCCTGATCGCTTGTCCTGCTCATGATTGATTATGATCCTTTACAACCTTTGCTCGCACGCGTTCAATCAGGTCCTCTCTTGGTTGAGGCATACCAAGATGATGAACATCAAGGGCATAGCGTGCAAGGAAATACCCCGTTAACTCTAATCCTCGTAGAATGTCATGAAAAGCGGGCTGTTCACAAGCCTTCAGCGCCTCGTGACTTGACCAAAATTGAGGCAGCGGCAAAAGTTTTTCTTGATAAGGTCCTGCGGCTTCAGCAACCACCGCGCGCCCGGTGCGGGGTGAGACAAAAGCAAGAGGTCCCGTAGCCCCGCTCACAGCACAAGCCTCAAAATCCAACACAATGCCCGCGTCGCGAATAAGGGCCCGCTCCAGATCCAAATAAAACAGCCACCACCGGGGGCTATCTAAATGCTGGGCCAAAAGCAAAAGGGCTTCATAGACCCGCATATGGGGCTCACGCTCAGGTAACAACTGTTCACACAAAAGTGAGGCTGATTTGATAGCGATAAGTTTCAGGGGATCATCAAGCGCTGCCGCAAAGGGGGTGCGCAAAATCTCAAATTTCCACTCACCCAGATGCTCTGGCAAGCGCGCACGCCAAGTAGCATCAACGATGCTCAGAGGTTGCAAGGCCAAACGCTTTTTGGCGCCACTACGCCACATGCCCTTTGAGCGCCCCTGGTGGGGACTCAAAAGACTCACAATGAGGTGATTCTCACCGTGATGTTTGATTTGCAGAATGATGCCTGCATCCCGCCACTCCATGACACCTTAGCTTTCGCGCTCCAGGCCCATTTCCTGCCAATGCTCACGTTTATCCAGCCAATTGGGCTCAACGCGCACTTGTAAGAATAAGTGAACCCGCGCTTCTAAAAGCTCTGCAATCTCAACTTGTGCCGCTTCACGGATGCGTTTAATGAGCTCGCCCCCCTTCCCTAAGATGATGCCCTTATGACCATCGCGGGCAACAAGAATCAGCTGATTAATTTTCACATCGCCATTGGCGAAGTTCTCATAATGCTCGGTTTCCACGGTAAGTTGATAGGGGATTTCCTGGTGCACCAGGTGCAAAATCTTCTCACGGGTAATTTCAGCAGCTAACTGGCGCAACGGCAGATCTGTAATCTGCTCAGGGTCATAGTGCCAGGGACTTTCAGGAAGCAGTGTGCTGAGATAAGGTGCCAAATCTTCAACGCCACTACCCTTTGTTGCTGAGACCATAAAGACCTTTGCAAACTCTCGACCTTTGGTCAGGTGTTCAACCAACGGTAACAGCTCGGCACGTTCAACCTTATCAATTTTATTGATTACCAATACTACAGGAAGCTTCATCTGCAGGGCTCTGTCGATCAGCTTTTCAGTGTGTTCCTGATTGCGCTTACAGGCATCGACCAACACCACGATGACATCGGTGTCTTGCGCTGCTTGCCAGGCGGTTTTCACCATGGCACGCTCAAGCGGCTTTTTGGGCTCGAAAATGCCAGGGGTATCCACAAAGACAATTTGGGTTTGGTCTTCCATCATAATGCCAAGCAAGCGGCGTCGTGTGGTCTGCACTTTATGGCAAACGATGGATACTTTTGCGCCCACCAGCTGGTTCAAAAGTGTGGATTTTCCCACATTGGGCTCACCCAGGATGGCAACATAGCCACAGCGGGTTGAAGTCGTCATAATCATTAAGCCTTTCGTAAGGTCGTTAATAGATGATGAGCAGCCAGGCGCTCAGCATCACGTTTAGAGGTGCCCTCAGCCACAGCCTTGCCATGCTGAGCGAGACTCACTTGAACTTTAAAAACAGGCGCATGGTCAGGCCCTTCCCGGCCAACAATCCGATAATCGGGTGCACCAAAACCTTGTTTTTGCGCCCATTCCTGCAAGGCAGTTTTAGGGTCTTTGGGCGCTTCATGCATCGTTGCTAAGCGGGGGTCAATCAAGGGCGTTAAAAAATTTTGCACAGCCTCAAGGCCACCGTCCAGGAATAGGGCTGCAAGTAAGGCCTCAAACGCATTTGCAAGAAGGGCTGCTTCAAAACGCCCGCGCCCACCACTACGCTCATTAGCAGCCACCATAATATAGGGTTGCAATTCAATGACTTCAGCCAATTCTGCCAAACCTTTGCGGCTGACCAAATGGGCGTGGCGCAAGGCCAAATCCCCCTCGGGCTCTTTAGGAAAACGGCGATAAAGAATATCAGCCACCACCAATCCAACCACTCGGTCACCCAAAAATTCTAGACGCTCGTTGCTAATACGACCGTGCTTTAGGCTGGCGTGGGTCAGGGCTAGCTTCAATAGATCTAGATCTTTGAAGTGATAACCCAACCTTTGTTGAAATTGCTGCCAATCTTGCATTAGCGGATCAAATTAAAAATACGTTCAATACGAATACCGGTGAGCCACCGCCACACTTGATACCACTTGGCATCCGTTGAGAAAAATAGCACTTCCGCACGCCCAATCAGGTTTTCAAAGGGAATATAACCCATGGTGCGCAGCACGCGGCTGTCTTCCGAATTATCCCGGTTATCGCCCATCAAAAAGTAATGCCCTTCGGGAACAATGAACACTTGGGTGTTATCAAGGCGCCCCTCACCAAATCGCTGAGATTTAAGAATCATATGTTTTAGGCCATTAGGAAGGGTCTCGATATAACGGGGCACAGTCACTTCCTGGCCATCATCATCCACATCAATAAATTCACCTGCTGGCTCTAAGGGGCAAGCCTTGTCATTGATGTAAAGTACACCTTCTTTCACCTGAATACGGTCCCCTGGAAGGCCGACAAGACGCTTAATGAAGTCTGTGTCAGGACGCGAAGGGGCCCTAAAAACAACGACCTCGCCTAATTTGGGCTCATCGCCCATGATCCGCCCTTCAAAAAGCTTTGGTGAAAACGGCAGGGAGAAATGGCTGAACCCATATGAAAACTTTGAAACAAACAAAAAGTCTCCAATCAACAGGGTAGGTTTCATCGACCCGGAAGGGATCACGAATGGCGCATAAAGAAAAGTACGTAGCACCACAGCGACCAAAATGGCGACAAAAAGGGACTTTGCTTCCGCAGCCCAGTCAGTCTTCTTTTGCACAGCCTCAGACATCGTGTCTCCTTGATATACTCGATAGGGGTTTATCTTTCTTTCTATAGGATGCAAGGCATCCGTGGCAAGAAATCCTTAAAATAGCAGTCCTAATTTGGATAAAAGTTAGAGGTATTAATTTCTTAGAAACCCCGGGACTGTAGGATCACAGCATGCATACCTCGCTTGCGAGATGCGCCTTTGAAGAGAAAAAGGAGTTAATCCATGCCCTCAAGGACGCCCCAACCTATTCCGCTCAAGTGGTATGCGGATCCTGAACTGTGCCAAATTGAGCGCAATGTCATTTTCAACGATACACCGTGCTATTACAGCCACGCCTCGTCAGTTCCACGCGTAGGCGATTATCATGTATTGGAAAACACCTTTAACCGGTGTGTCATGGTGCACAATGAGAGCGGTATTGAAGTTATCTCTAATGTTTGCCGCCATCGTCAGGCTTCACTCCTCCATGGCCGTGGCCATCAAAGGGCCATTGTATGCCCCGTACACCATTGGAAATATGGCTTAGATGGTCAAGGCCTCAGCACGCCTCAGATGGACGGTGCAAAATGTGAATCTTTAGACCGCTATACCACCGTGAATTGGCACGGGTTGATTTTCAATGATCACTCGCACATCGCCATGACTCTCAACAACAGTAAACATTTTGAATCACTGAAAGAGCGCAACTTCATCTTCCAAAGCTCAGAAAATCTGACCTGCGATTATAACTGGAAGATTTTTATGGAAACCTACTTGGATCTTTATCATATTCACGCCATTCATCCAGGCTTGCGTAAATTTGCAAATTGCAGTGACGTTCATTGGGATTTTAGCCCCTATTATTCATCACAAAGTGTGGGCACTCTCACCGACGCCGACATTAATCCAAGCGTCCATTATAGGACTTACATGCAAAGCCTCAACGCTCTTGATTTAGGGCCAGAAGACCGCCGTATTGTCTGGTATGCGCTGCATCCCAACATTATGATCGAGATTTATCCGCTTAACATGGTGGTGAGCATTATCTGGCCCATTACCCCTGACCGAAGCCTAAATGTCGTAGAATTCTTGGCAGACGAGAGATTGCTCGCCACAGCTAATGGCCAAGAAGTCCACTCGGCTTTCAAGAGTGCTTATCTTGAGACCGCTGCTGAAGATGACCGTGCGTGTGTACGCATGCAAGAGGGCCGCGCTGCCCTTTATCAAACCGGAAAAGAAGAATATGGCCCATGCCATGACCCTCTAGAACTTGGCATTGTACCGTTCTATGACTATTGGCAGAATTATTTTAATGATAAAGCTGCATAAAAGCCGAGCGAGGTAGGCATTTCAACGGCGATTGATGGCTGTATACTCGGGTTACTAGACAAAAAACTCACCACAAATTCTTGATTTACACCCATAGATAGAAGAATTTGCTAAGGATTTCTTTGCTTTTTCATGGGCAGACTCCTATTGTAACAACCAAGAGTGATGACAATCCTCTTAGGCAAGGAATTAAATGGGTATGATGACGCATCATCCGCAATGGCTGAAGACCGCCCTGGATTATCGCGATCCCAGGATTGTGGCCATTTTTATCTTAAGCCTTGCCAGTGGCCTGCCTTTTCTTTTAACACTTGCGACCTTACATGTATGGCTAAGCGAGGTCGGCATCAATAAGACCACCATTGGGGTTTTTGTTCTCACCGCACTACCCTACACATTGAAATTTTTGTGGGCCCCTTTGCTTGATCACATGAGGTTTCCTCTTTTAGAACCTCTCCTGGGACGCAGAAAATCATGGATGATCGCATCCCAAGTAAGCCTCATCTTTTGTCTCATTCAACTTGGCCTCAGTGATCCGGCCCATCAGCTTCATGCCACAGCTTTTTGGGCTTTTATGGTGGCGTTGTCATCAGCAACCCAAGATACCGCGATCGAGGCCTATCGCATTGAATTACTCAGCCCACCTCTCATGCGCTTAGGCGCTAGCGCTTCTGTTGTGGGCTATCGTACCGGCATGTGGATTTCTGGTGCAGGCGCCCTTTATCTTGCAAACTCGATTAGCTGGCCCTTGGTTTATATCTTGATGGCAGCTTGTCTTAGTCTTGGAATCGTGGCGACACTTTTGGCACCTGATGCGCCGCCAGCCTACCCCTCAACTGTTCTTTCAACAGGCGAATCTTTAGGGACACGAATCCAAGCAAGTTTTACGAGTCTTATGAGTCAGCCAGGCGTGTGGTTTGCCCTTCCTTTGATCTTGTTTTACAAGGCCGGAGATACTCTGCTCAACGCCATGACGGCGCCTTTTTTGCTAGACATTGGTTTTTCTAAAATTGAAATTGCGCACGTTGCTAAATCCTTTGGCATCGCCGCCATGATTGTGGGTGGGCTTTCTGCTGGAAGTTTTCTTAGGGATGTAGCGCTATCTCAGATGATGCGCATGTGCTTCATGCTACAATTTGCCTCGTGCATGCTCTACGCCTTTCAAGCGCAAATGGGTCATGATATTGGCCTTTTATTCCTGGCACTTGGCCTTGAAAATTTCGCCACAGGCTTTGCTTCAGCCGTCTTTATTACTTACCTTTCTAGCTTATGCTCGCAACCCCACACAGCCACTCATTTTGCATTACTGGCGTCCTTTGCATCCTTTAGCCGGATCGCCTTTTCCTCATGCGCGGGATGGCTTGCTGATAGCGTAAACTGGACCACCTTTTACAGCATTGGGGCAGGGTTAGCACTGGTGGCCTGGACGCTCAGTCAACACCTCCTTCAAAATTCTTTGCAAAATTCCCAACATCACCTCTTGCCTCAACCCACCAAGATGGTGTAGATCTAAGCTCACTCGGGGCGTAGCGCAGTCCGGTAGCGCGCCTGCTTTGGGAGCAGGATGTCGGGGGTTCAAATCCCTCCGCCCCGACCACTTCAAAACCCACACCTTCCATCCCATAAAGATCACTTTGCATGGTTCATCACGCGTTGAGGGTTATCACAGATGTTACGTGCTGACTTTCTGGGCGCAAAAAAATCGGCTGCCAAAGACAGCCGATCCTAAATTGAGAGTAAACGTGTGAGGGACTAACGTGTAATCTTTTGCCCCTTGTGATCGGCTAGCAACTTAGCGCCCGCAGGTGTCAATGCATCCGCCTTTAAGATGCGCAATTGAGCGACGATATCGCTGGAGTCTTGCTTAAGATGGACTGTAAGAGCACCTGTATGTTTTTGCGCATCCCAGTTAATTTGGGAGAGGTCAATTGTCAAAGGACCGTGGCTATGTCCTGAATTACAATCAAGTACGGCAACCTCAAGCTCAAAACTGGAATGTTTAGAAGCATCAAGAAAAGCACCGAATTTCGTATTGAGCGCGTGAATTACAGCCTCGCCTAGTGCCTTCGCTTCAGCTTTTAATTGTCCTTGCCAGGGATTGATGAGGTTAATGTCCTTGGCATTATGACCTGCTTTATCACACAGTGCTTTGTGGGCATCCACCAGATTACCGCCACCAGCATAAGCACATGTTGCAGACAAAAGCATAAGAGCGGAGAACGCTGGAATGAATTTCATTTTTTCTTTTCCTTTTCATAATGAAACTTTAAGGCAAATATAAAGACTCTCCTAACGTAAGCCAGAATGCTTAAAGAAAATTTAAAACTCAGCGAATGCGGCAAATGAAAAGCTATTTTCCATCCCTTATTTTACGCCACTTCTGATGATTTGCTTGGTGCTCGGCCAAAGTGTCGGCAAAGATATGCCCCCCCGTGCCATCGGCAACGAAATAAAGCGCTTTTGACTGTGCTGGATGCAGGACCGCCTGAAGGGAGGCTTTACCAGGATTACAGATGGGTTGCGATGGAAGTCCGCGATAACGATAGGTATTAATTGGTGAATCATAGAGAAGGTCTTGACGGGAGAGCTCACGATCAAGGGGTTTGCCCCAGTCACGCCACAGCGCGTAAACCACCGTCGCATCAGATTGAAGCGGCATATTTATGCGCAGGCGATTATAAAATACTGATGCAACCAGGGGGCGCTCAGCATCAAGGGATGTTTCTTTTTCAACAAGAGATGCCAAAATCAAGGCTTCGCGCAAATTTTGCAAAGGCACGGCTGGATCACGGCCCTCCCACAGCTTTTGGGTGTTTTGGCGAAATGAGGCCTGCATACGATCAATCATGTCAGCACCGCTATCACCCCAGGTATAAAAGTAAGTCTCCGGCCATAATGTGGCTTCAACAACCTCTGGGGGAAACGGCCCTTCAATTCCCTCGGTTTGGCGCAACGCCTCTAGAATTTCTTTGGATGTTTTGCCTTCCACAGCCGTAAAGCGCCGGCGCACGACATGGCCCGTAGTTAGATCTTCAAGAATAGAGGCGACTGAACGCTCTGGGGTGAATTGATATTCACCTGCGATAATTTTTGCGCCAGCGCCTTCAATCCAACCATGAAGTTTCAGTAAGAAACCCCAACTCACCACATCGCGACGTGCAAAATCTTCGACCACTACATTAAACGGTGTGCCTTTACGCACCACATAGGTATGGGGCTTACCATCACCTGTGGGCATATAATAACTAGCGACATAGAAAAGAGGTCCCAATAAAAGGGGAATGAAACTGACGATCAGGACCTTGGCGAAGCGCGAGAGGCTTCGCCAAAGATCTTTAATTTTATTCAAACTTCTTGAAAACCAGCGACGCAGTGGTGCCACCAAAGCC
>CAYRKI010000011.1:37137-50831 GCA_964424815.1 uncultured Thiotrichales bacterium
GGGGGTAGACCTGGTCCCACTCCAAGCGAAGGAGTTAGAGAGCGCAACCCGCACCGGACGTTCCTTCGCTTGGAGTGGGACCAGGTCTACCCCCTCAATGCCCTCTGAGGGATTATGTAAATTGAGGGTTGGTGGCACGACACCATCGCGAATCGCCAAAATTGAAAATGCAGCCTCCACGCCGCCTGCAGCTCCCAGCAGGTGACCGATAGAAGACTTCGTTGAAGACATGCTGAGCTTATCTGCTGCCGCACCAAAGAGACGCTTAACAGCGCCGAATTCAATTTCATCACCAAGAGGCGTGGATGTGCCATGAGCGTTAATGTAGTCCACATCTGCTGGGTCAAGCTGGGCACGGTCAAGCGCCATCTTCATCGCGCGATATGCCCCGTCTCCTTCGGGAGAAGGAGCCGTGATGTGGTAGGCATCACCGGAGAGACCATAACCCACAATTTCTGCATAAATCTTGGCACCACGCTTTTTGGCGTGCTCGAGTTCCTCAAGGACCACAATACCGGCACCCTCCCCCATGACGAAACCGTCACGTTCCTGATCCCAAGGACGCGAGCCTTCTGTCGGGCGATCATTAAAGCCGGTAGAAAGTGCGCGGGCAGCAGCGAATCCCGCAAGACCTATGCGGCACACACAGGCTTCCGTGCCACCTGCCACCATGACATCGGCATCACCCCATTGGATAAGGCGAGCTGCATCACCCAAGGCATGGGCACCTGTCGAGCAAGCGGTCACTACCGAATGATTGGGGCCCTTAAAGCCATAGCGAATACTGACATGGCCAGAGGCTAAGTTAATAATCGTGCCTGGCACGAAGAAGGGCGACACACGACGCGGACCGCTTTCAAAAAGCGTGACCGATTCGTTGTAAATGCGATCTAAACCACCAATACCGGCGCCAATCAGGACACCTGTGCGCTCACGGTCTTCCTCGGTTTCAGGCTTCCAGCCGGAATCTTCTATTGCTTCAGTGGCAGCAGCCAAACCATAGATGATAAAATCAGCAGCGCGGCGTTGTTCAGGCTTAGGCATGTAAAGATCAGGGTTAAAAGACCCTTCAACGCCTTCTTCACGCGGCACCACACCTGCGATGCGGCAGGGTATATCATCCACAGGAATATGGGTGATGGCCCTTATGCCTGATTTTCCGGCAATAAGATTCCGCCAGGTGATTTCTCGTCCCATACCAAGGGGGGTGATTAAACCAATTCCGGTGACTACAACGCGACGCATAGGGGTCTCCTTATGCTCATAAGAAAAAATAAAATGCGGGAAGAGAACTCTCCCCGCATGAAGATCTGTTTAAGCAGATTTATTAGCTTCGATGAATGCAACGGCATCCTTCACGGTGCGGATTTTTTCAGCTGCATCATCAGGGATCTCAACACCAAATTCTTCTTCAAACAAAACAAAAAAAAACCTCTAACCTCACACCTACCACTACTAACCAACATAATCTACCACACCAAATCCTTCTACAAACGCCATGACGAGTTCAACCGTGTCCAGGCTATCAGCACCCAAGTCATCGATAAAGCTGGCGGACTCAGTCACTTTTTCAGCTTCAACACCAAGATGTTCAACGATGATTTCCTTAACACGCTCAGCAACAGCACTCATGAAACAATTCCTTTTTTAAGTTAGTCCATCCACGCTTTTAAGAGAGGTGGACGGGCAAATCAAGAGTTTTGATTTTATATTGGTATGCTCTATTTATCCAACCCTAAATTTAATTTTGGCCCTAAGCCATGAACATACCGCCATTAATATGCAGCGTTTGACCCGTCACATAGCCCGCTGAGTCAGAGGCTAAGAAGACCACGCCTGCTGCAATATCATTAGCAGATCCCATGCGTCCCATGGGAATTCCTTCCAATAATTTGGTGCGCTGGGTTTCGGGCAAAACATCGGTCATCGCAGAGGTAATAAATCCAGGCGCCACACAATTTACAGTAATATTGCGGGTCGCGATTTCAGCCGCGATGGATTTACTCATGCCAATCAAACCTGCTTTTGAAGCGCAATAGTTGGCCTGACCAGGATTTCCTGTGACGCCCACAATTGAGGAAATATTAATGATCCGCCCATAACGGCGCTTCATCATTCCCTTAACGGCGGCACGCATTAAACGAAAAGCTGCTTCAAGATTGACGCGCAGCACCTCATGAAAATCTTCATCCTTCATGCGCAGCAGCAATCCATCACGGGTAAGGCCAGCGTTATTGACCAAAATATCAAGCCCCCCCATCGCTTCTTCAGCGGCAGGAATAAGATTCTCAACTTCTTGGGTGTCGGCAAGGTTAGCTGGCAAAAGCGTAATACGCTCAGCCCCTAATTCATCGCGTAGAGCTTCAAGAGCCGCAACACGGGTTCCAGAGATTCCTACGTGAGCCCCCTGAGCATGCAAAGCTTTTACAATGCCAGCACCAATACCACCTGAGGCACCGGTAACAAGCGCTTTTTTTCCTGTTAAATCGAACATGATTTTTCCCTCACCCTTAAGCCAGCTTCAAAAAAGCATCAATATCATCTGGGCCATTGATGGCAAAGCAATTTAGGTCAGGGTCAATACGCTTCACAAGACCACTCAATACTTTTCCAGCTCCCACCTCAACGATGTGCGTGACACCCAAAGATTTTAAACGCTGGACGCTTTCTGTCCACCTCACGCGCCCTGTGACCTGTCGCACCAACAAAACTGGGATTTCGCTTGAGTCAGTGACTACATCTGCCGTCACGTTAGCCACCAGCTGGGCACTTAGTTTTCCAACGGCAAGTCGTTTTAAAGCGACTTGCATGACATCGGCTGCAGATTCCATCAAACTGCAATGGAAGGGGGCACTTACGGGCAAAAGCAGGGCACGCTTGATACCCTTTTCTTTTGCAATATCAATAGCACGATCGATCGCGGAGGCATGACCGCTAATCACAACTTGGCCAGGCGCGTTATCGTTGGCGACCTCGCATACATCACCTTCAACAGAAAGACGTGCGATCTCCTCTGCCAACGGCAAATCTGCCCCCAGCAGCGCCGCCATGGCTCCAACTCCTACAGGCACCGCCTCTTGCATGGCCCTGCCCCGGGTCGCCAATAATTGAGCTGTTTCTTTGAGGGAATAAGCGCCTGCTGCACACAGTGCCGAGTATTCTCCAAGTGAGTGGCCCGCCACATATTTGACTTTATCGCCGAAGTTAAAACCAGCTTCCTTTTCAAGAGCACGCATCATAGCAAGACTTACCGCCATCAAGGCAGGCTGGGTATTGACAGTAAGGGTCAAATCTTCCATTGGCCCTTCAAAAATCATACGGGTCAGATTTAAACCTAGAGTATCAGAAACTTCCTCGAAAACTTCGCGTGCGGCAGGTGAGGCATCATAGATTTCACGCCCCATCCCAACGGCTTGCGCCCCTTGGCCCGGAAATACAAAAGCTAACATTTTTACCCTTTATCTCATTGCATCATTTGTCATTGTAGTGATTGGGAGTTGCATCCCTGCTGTCAACCCCCTAAATTGTGCATCAAGCAAAACACGAAAAAGTTTCCAAAATGCGAACGCAAAATATACGAGTGTGGCCTATTTTTTTGGCAGCGCTCATCACGGAAATGGCAACGGACATTTATCTGCCAGCAATTCCGCAACTTACACGTGACCTTGATATTTCAACGGGTGCGGCCACCCACACTCTTACATTGCATCTTTTTGCACAGTGCGTGGCAAGCCTTGTCTACGGCGGATTATCCGATGCCCATGGCCGTAGACCCTTACTTCTTTCAGGACTTAGCCTCTTTGTGGTAGCCACATTTGCAGCCGCTTTTGCCCCCAGCCTTGAATGGCTGATGTGTGCACGCATAGCCCAAGGCCTAGGTGGCATTAGCAGCTATGTGATCGGCCTTGCCATGGTGCGCGACGTGTATTCCGAAAAACGTGCACTCACTATTCTTTCCATGCTTTACACCACTCTTGCAATTGGTCCTGCTATCGGTCCTATCCTTGGTGGTCACATAGCCGAGCACTGGGGCTGGCGTGGTTGCTTCTTAACTATTGGCTGTGTTGCCTGCTGCGTTCTTGTCTTGATGGTTTTTCAACTTCCTGAAACCCATACAAAACCAAGTTCAAAACCGCGCACGCGAGAACTGCTGGGCACCTATAAAACAGTGCTTAAAAACAGTGTCTTCATGCGCTATGCCTTTATTTCCAGTATCGCTTATGGTGGCCTGTGGGCTTATCTTGCGGGATCACCTTTCTTTTTTCAAAATGTGCTTGGATTGACACCATCTGAATACGGCTATTTGCACACCTTTGGTGTGGTAAACTTTATTATTGGCACCACCTTGAATCGCTATTTATTAAACTATACTAGTGCCGATATGTTGATTCGCGTTGGACTTGGCGGTCTTTTCCTGACGTCCTGTTTGCTCGTTTACCTTGCGGCAAGTGATGCAAAGCAAGTTTGGGCCTTTGCGCTTGCCATGATTCCCTACAGCATTGGACTTGGTTTGATGTTTTCCAATTCCAACAATACCGCTTTAGATCAATGCCCTAAAGCGCGAGGTACTGCATCTTCGGTCATTTCTATGTTGGAAATTGTCACGCCCATATGTACAGCTTGGATTGTGGGTGAGCTTTATAACGGCTCGATGATGCCCACAGCATTGGTCATGCTGATTGCCATCACTGTGTCCCTCTTACTCAAGTGGAGTCTTGCGGACAACAAAGGGCTCAAAACAAATTAAACACATCATGAAAAACTATTGACCTTTTGACGATATCAACGTTAGCGTCACAAGCACAACAGAAGACGAACTAAGGAATTTTTGCGATGACCTCGCAACGTAGGCAATTTGGATTGACACGGGCTACAGCCCTTGTGGTGGGTAACGTGGTAGGCACCAGCATCTTTTTAACCCCCACGCTTTTAGCCGCTTACGGGAGTGCCGGCCTTTTGGGGTGGGCTGCGACCACTGTGGGCGCCATTTTGCTTTCAATCGTCTTTTCCCGCCTTGCCAAACGCCACCCCCAAACGGGTGGGCCTTATGCTTATAGCCGCCACGCCTTTGGCGATTTTATTGGCTTTCAAATGGCGTGGTGTTATTGGATTGCTAACTGGGTTTCCAATGCCGCAGTTGCAGTTGCCTTCGTAAATTTTATGGGCTATTTCGTGCCTGCAGTGGTACAGCAACCCACACTAGCGTTTGTCAGTTCTGCTGGATGCATGTGGATTTTAACCCTTATTAATGCCCGCAGCGTTAAAGCCTCCAGCAACTTACAAGTCATGGTGACTATCCTTAAAATGCTACCGCTTGTGGCAGTGTCGCTTTGGGGTTTCAAGTATTTTAGTTTAGAAGGACTGCAGCCTTTACTGCTCAAAGAGAATGTTTCCGTCTGGACGGCGATTAACGCCACGGCAACTCTCACGTTGTTTAGCTATTTTGGTATCGAGTCCGCCACCTTACCGGCACAAAACGTGATCACGCCTGAGCGCACCATTCCAAGGGCAACCATTCTTGGGACACTGATCGCAGCCGCTCTTTATTTATGGCCCACAGCTATAGTCATGTCGGTTCTGACGCCTGCTGGTACAGCGGCCAGCGCCTCTCCTTTTGCTGATGCTGGGCGTTTAATGTTTGGCGAGTGGTCGGTTCCGGTTCTTGCAGGCTTTGCGGCGCTCTCGTGTTTTGGCACGCTCAATGGTTGGATTTTGCTTCAAGGGCAGATTCCCTTAGCAGCTGCCAAGGATGGCCTTTTCCCTGCCATTTTTAAGAAGACAAACCCCCAAGGCATTCCTGTTTTTGGTGTGGTCTTCTCAAGTATCCTTGCAACCCTTATTCTAGCGCTTAATTACGAGGCGGGGCTCATCAAGCAATTTGAGTTTATCATCACCCTCACCACTTTTGCATTCTTACTGCCTTACATTTACTCGGCTGCAGCTGAACTGCTTTATCTTATGCGTCATAAAAACGAGGGGTCGTCTTTTGTATGGGCACGCGCCCTTTTGATAACCTCATTGGGTATGATGTATGCTCTGTGGTGCGTCTGGGGTGCGGGCGCTGAAATCGTTTTCTTGGGCACCTTCTTTGTTTTAACCAGTGTGCCCATTTATGCTTGGATGCGCAGCCGCAAGACCATTTAACGTTGCGTAAGCACCTGAAGCAGGCACTGGTAGGCCCGCACAAGGGTGCGTAGATCATTAAGGCTTACCCGCTCGTCAACTTGATGCGCCAGCTCATTACGCAAGCCCAGTTCCATCACAGGGGCGTATCCATGCAAGAACCTTGCATCTGATGTCCCGCCCGAAGTTGAAATTTGAGGCGTTGTGCCGAGTTCATTTGCAAGCGCCTTGATGATCTCCTCACGCTTTGCATAAGGCTGGCTGATAAACGGTTCACCTGAAAGGCGGAATTGAAGGCTATCACGCTCAGACATATAGGGTTGTAACAGAGCGCGCACCAGATCGTGAAGTTGCTGACCTTGATAATGGGTATTAAAACGCAGATTAAATTTTGCAGTAGCCTCTGCTGGAATCACATTGCTTGCTATATTGCCCACATCAATGGACGAAATTTCGAGATGTGTCGGATCAAAATACTTATCCCCTTCATCCCACTTGAAATCCTGTAACACACATAACGCTTTGATAAGACGCGGTATAGGATTTTCAGCTTTATGTGGATAGGCTACGTGCCCTTGAACACCTCGCAGAATCAATGTGGCACTGAGGCTACCTCGACGCCCCACTTTAAGGGTATCGCCAACCCTCTCTTCCGATGTGGGCTCTCCTACCAAGAAAAATTCTGGTCTATTTTGGGTATTATCGAAAATAAGCGGGGCCGCATATTGTATACCGTCCGTTGCATCCGCTTCCTCGTCGCTGGTCAGAAGCAAACTCAACGGCACATCATCCTTTAGGTCATTAATGCAGCTTAAAAAAGCAGCAATACTGCCTTTCATGTCAACAGCACCGCGCCCCCACACATATCCCTCATTAATCTCGCCCGCAAAGGGAGAATAACGCCATGTATGCTGTGCTCCCGGCGGCACCACATCCACATGACCCACGTAACAAACCACCGAAGTTCCGATACCTCTGCGAGCATAAAGATTTTGCGTCGCACCACGATCAAAGCGCTGAACTGTAAAACCCCGGGTTTCAAGGTAGGCGGCAACGAATTCAAGGGATCCTGCCCCTTGCGGACTAACACTTGGGTAGCGGATCAAGGCTTGCGCAAGGGTAACCACGTCCATAATCTTAAGGCCGCAACAGTTCGTTGAGAGAAGTCTTGCTGCGCGTCTTTTCATCCACGCGTTTGACGATGACCGCACAGTTTAAATGAGGCCCCGGCGCACCATTGGTAAGCGGCTTTCCAGGCATGGAGCCACTTAAAACGACTGAATAAGCTGGCACACGTCCATAAGTGACCTCGCCGGTGACACGATCTACAATAGGAGTGGAAGCGCCAATAAAGACTCCCATGCCAAGAACAGCACCCTCCTCCACAATCACGCCTTCCACTACTTCACTGCGCGCACCGATAAAAACATTATCTTCAATAATCACAGGATTAGCCTGAAGCGGCTCTAAGACCCCGCCAAGGCCAACGCCCCCTGATATATGGCAATTGCGGCCCACTTGAGCGCAAGAGCCCACGGTTGCCCATGTATCAATCATGGTTCCCTCGCCAACGCGTGCTCCTACATTCACAAAGGATGGCATCAAAACAGCGCCTGGGGCCACATAGGCTGAATGACGCACAATAGCGCCGGGCACAGCTCGTACCCCAGTGGCTGCAAAATCCTCTTCGCAAAAATGCTCAAATTTTAGCGGCACTTTGTCGAAGGCGTAAGGATAGCCATAAATAGACTCGTTTTCATGCACCCGAAATGACAGCAAAATAGCCTTCTTGAGCCATTGATGAACCTGCCATACGCCGTCGATTTTCTCAGCAACCCGTAAGCTTCCCTCATTGAGTTTAGCCATTGCCGCCCGAATGGCCTCAGGGGCCTCGCCAGTTGATTGGGGATTTAAGGTGTCGCGGTGGTCCCAGGCGGTATTGATGATGGTTTCGAAATCCATGATGATCCTGATATGTTCAGCACATGTTTCCCTACTTGTAGCCCAACTTGGGCTGCAGTGCCAGCACTGACCTCAAGTACATAGGCGACTTTTTTATGACAGCTAAAGGGTTTAAGGTCATGGGGTCTTGCATTCGGCTTCAAACACACTAGTTTTCCTTGGGCATCAAAAAACAACATATCCAGTGGAACTAGAGTATCTTTCATCCAAAAATGCGCGGGGCGGGGTGGGTCAAAGATGAACAACATGCCCTGATTTTTGAGGAGTTCTTTGCGCTTCATCAGTCCCTGGCTTCGCTCACGCTCGTTTTGGGCAATTTCCACACTTAGACTAACGGAACCACTTGATGTGTTGAGGATAACTAAATGGGTTGCGCTGCAAAGCGAAAGGGAATGCAATACGATTCCCATCGCCAGTATCAGATGAAGAGATAAGGGTAACTGGCGCAGCTTCCGCATAAAGCCCCTAACCTCGCGCGATCCATCCACCGCCCAGCACACGGTCCCCCTGATAAAACACACAAGCTTGACCGGGGGAAACCCCATATTCAGGCATTGCCAATACCACCCGCGCCTTGTGATCTTCATCAAGCAAAACTTGGGCGGGAAGTGGAATACCAGATGAGCGAATTTTGACCTCCACACCATGGCATGTGCCGGGTTGAGCGCACTCGCCAAGCCAATTGACCTCGCGAAGGTTAATCTGAGTGGTGGCAAGAGCCTCACGCGGCCCAACGATGACGCGATGATTCTGGGCGTCCACACGCACTACATAAAGGGGCTCACCGCCGCCATTATTTGAGAGATGAAGTCCACGACGCTGGCCAATCGTGAAGTTGATAATCCCCTGATGACGACCCATAACTTGGCCATTAATGTGGACAATATCACCAGGTTCAAGGGCTCCTGGGCGAAGTTTAGCCACCACACTGGCGTAGTCTCCGTTGGGCACAAAGCAAATATCTTGGCTGTCAGGCTTGTTGCTGACCTGCAACCCAAAGCGCTCGGCATGAGCTCTTGTCTCGCTCTTGTGCAAACCACCTAAAGGAAAACGGAGTTTATCGAGTTGCGCGGCAGTGGTTGTAAAAAGAAAGTAGCTTTGGTCTTTGCCCGGATCGATGGCACGGTGCAATTCAGCCCGCCCCTTTTCATTCTGCTGCCAGCGCACATAGTGGCCTGTGACCAGCACATCGCCCTCAAGGTCTGCTGCGGCTTGCAGAAGGTCACGGAATTTCACGGTTTGGTTACAACGCACACAGGGAATCGGTGTTTCCCCACGCAGGTAACTGTCGGCAAAATCATCCATCACGGCAGCTTTAAAACGGGATTCATAATCCAGCACGTAGTGCGGAAAACCAATGCGCTCAGCCACTTGCTGGGCATCGTAAATATCAAGCCCTGCACAGCAAGCTTTTTGCTTGGCCAGCATTTGCCCTTGATCATAAAGCTGCATGGTGAGCCCCACCACATCATAGCCCACTTCATGCATCAATGCTGCGGTGACAGAGCTATCCACACCCCCAGACATGGCTACCACCACGCGGGTTTTATGAATGGGTTTATCTATCCCCTGAAGTGTGAAGGGATGCTGCATATCCTAGTCCTCAACAACTGGCCAACCATCACCCCACTTAGCTTTGCGGGCAGCACGAAAATCAGCCTTATCATTTTTCCCAATGGTAATGTTTTTTAATCCGTCTTCCCTACATAAATCAAGCAACACGTGGCCACCTCGCACCCGAGGGGCCTTGATAATGCGCGCCTCGGGTTTTGTGTGTGTCTTTTTGGATGCTATAAAAAAACTATATTTTTCATCTTCATAAGATAAATCTGCCCCTTTTAGGTAGCGATGCAACGATGTGCGGGGCACACGTGCAGAAAAATGACACCAATCGTCCTGTAAAAGGGGGCAAATATTGCGGTGCGTGCAAGGGGCTACTGCAAATGCGCCTAAGTCCAGCAACTGCAGACGAAGGTTTTTTATTCTTGCAAAGCCCTGGGGGGTACCCGGCTCAATCAAGACCAAAGCTTCATTGCATGTTTGCCAAGCCCGCGCGACTAATTCGCGCTGCGCGATCTCGCTAAGTTCGCCTAAAACATAGGAGGCCACCACCACGTCATGGGGCGCCCACTCAAGCCTTGCCAAGGTGCCGCACTGTGCCGCGACCTTCACAAGAGCAGACTGACAGAATTCTGCTGCATGACTCAGCATCACGCGGTCTTGCTCAACAAGAGTGCAGGATGTGGCGCCCCATGAGGCTGCTGCAAGACTGGCGGTTCCTGGACCACATCCCAAATCCAGCACCGTTTTAGCTTTCAAATCAATGTGACTTAGCACGGCTGCATTCACAGCATAGGTCGCAGGTAGCCGGGCAATCAGATAGGCTAGGCGCTCTTCGGACGACCGAAATCCCGTAAAGCGTCCCTCGCGATAACGCTGAGAGAGCTCGGTATAAGCTGTGCGCAGCACGGCCGAGTCATGGTGTTCAAGATAGCGGCGCAGAATGTCGATCCAGGGAAGAGAATCAGCTTCTGTCACCCGCGTTCATCCAGCCAAGCCATTTGGATAGCTTCTAAGATTTTTTCGTTAGAGCGTTGCGGGTCATCCTCAAATCCTGGCAACTGCTGCACCCACTGCCACAGATCCGTAAAGCGGACATAGCGGACGTCCACATCAGGATAGCGCTCGTCAAGCGCAATGGCGATGTCACGCACGTCAATCCACTTCAAAGACATCTTAATCGACCATCATATTGCGTGTTGCAGCAGGCAAGCTGACCACCAAGCCATCAAGTTCTGGCTTCATGATAATCTGACATCCCAAACGAGAGGTATGGGTCAAGCCCCAAGCTAAATCCAGCATGTCTTCTTCATCTTCGCTGGCTTCTTGCAATACATCATACCAGGCAGGATCCACAATAACGTGACAGGTCGAGCATGCAAGAGACCCTTCACACGCACCCTCAAGATCTAAGCTATTTTGGTGCGCAATTTCCAGCACAGACAAGCCGTTGGGTGCGTCAACTTCAACCCGATCACCTTTTGGCGTAATAAATGTCATTTTTGGCATTTAAAGTATTTACCCTCTTATGAGTTGGGCGCAGTGGACCCACCCTATTTTAAAAAAGTTGTTAGATATTTAACAGATTCACTGTCGTTTTGACAACCTCGGTTATTTTTGGTGCATTTTGTTAGAATGATTCAAAGATGCATTTTTGACAAAAATTAATTGACAAAATGAGTAGAGGACCCCATATGTCAAACGAATGTTTATTTCCTAAAGGTTTGAATATGATGTCTCGCTTTTTGAATAGTAGTGCATTTTTGGCGTTGGTTTTAGCCTCAGCATCAGCTTATGGCACGTCTTTTGAGGTTATGGAGGTAGAGCTACCGGAATCTTCTTGGCAAGAACCTACTTTTATTACGCAAGCGCGCCCTGACAATAACGCAGTCTGGACTGAGACTGCAAAGCCAGCAAATCAGTTTCATCAATACTATATTTCAGGCGAAGGGCTGGGCTGCGGATTTCGTATCTTTGATATGGAGCGTAATGAGGGCATTCAGAGCATTCGCGATCATATTGCCCGCGGATCAGAGCGAACGAAAAATCTGGTTAAATGGGCAATATTTAACGAGAGTGATAGTGAACTGGAAGATATTTTTGATAGTGTGTGGCAAAAACCTGCGCGAGCAGATCATATTAGCGATGCAGATATTGAGACCTACCTTAGTTACTATGCGCAACCTGACCGCGAACTTTTGGTTCACCAGAATAACGTTCCAGCAGGTGATCTTCGGTTGCATGAACAATCTGTCTCTTTGCTGACCGCGCTTGCCTATGTTCTCAAAGCGCGCCTTATTGTATATCAAGGGGAATCTGGGTCAGATCACAGTCTCAGTCGTTTTTATCAACACGCTTTTAGCGCAGAGCAAAATCCAGATTTAACCTTCAAAAAAACTTTCTACGCTCTTTGGTCCGGTCGTCACTTCAGCCGTCTAGTGCACATACAGGATAAGCCAGCGCAAAACAGGGCTTTAGATCGACAAGAACACTATTTAAAACTGCTGGAGCAACATGTTAACAATGTTGCTGCCCCCTATCCGGTAATATCATCGGGCGGAAATGCTCATGGAGCTCCACGTTCCACCCCGTCAGCCTCTGCCTATTCTGCAAGCTTGCCACACAATGAAGCCGAATCTTACCAACGTTCTCTCGCTGCAGACCTTAGCTGCAATCAAGATCTTAACGAAGATGACATCATCATCGAAGAACAATTTAATTTTGGGCCTGCTCAAGTCAGTGCACTGCTTAGTCGGCCTGGAATGGCTCATACTATATCTCAAATAGATGCTTATGGTTTTTTGTGCCAAGAATATCAGCGAGCCCAACGGCAAAATCAACCCCAAAAGGCCATAGCTTACCTTTTTGCTATCGCTCGATTATTCCTCGAACAGGACTTCTGCCCTGCGGCTTCAAGCCATAACGCCAACCTTGAGGATCTTAAAAAACTTCTTGAAGACGTGAGGGAGCGTCACCACAAGTCAAAGGATAGAACCTTACGACGTTATGCGAACTATGCCCATATGTTTTTAGGCAAAGCGCTGAAAAAACAAGGCCTTTATCAGCAAGCCTACGACGCATTTAATCATATTGAGAAAAATTATACCCGATCCTACTGTATTGATATTGCAGAAATGATCATCGACCACGGTTTTATCCCCAGAGGATTCAACGCTGAAACAGCATTGCACCATGCCATGCAATTGCTGGAACACAGTGCGCCGAAACGAACAGGCAAAAGTCTTCTGACGAAGCGGCGCACTCAACAAACCGCGACATCCATCCAGGAAAACAACTTAGCGCATCCACTTTACCTCACAAATAAAGCGACCAAAGTCAAAATCAATCATTTGGTCCAGAAAGTGAACAATTCTCATAGTGTTGAGCACAATCTTAATGCGCAAGCCGCACCGAGAAGATTCAGCCGTCTCCCAGTTGCCCACCAGCCATCCTCCTATTTTGGGCGTAGTCACGCCTCTGTTTCCCCGCAAAATACCAGCATCAGTAGTGAGGCCAAGCGCCGTAAAACCCATGATCTGGAGGAGGATTCTTCCTTTGACACACCGTTTTCTGCGGCAAATGATCCCCATACTCATTTCGAGCCAATGGAGGAAGATAGCGGTAGCTCAAGCTACGAACCTTACAGCGCCCCTTACAGCCCTACAGTGGATGAAACTCCCCCTTCTGGCGCCCCTCAAGAGTTTGATGAGGAAACCGTCGATGAGCACGAGTCACGCCCTTTCGCCGGTCAAGATCACGGAATGCAGGAAGAAAGCTTCCTCATCGTGGATGAGCGTCGCGAGGCATTTCGTAGAGCTTTACTTCAGGGTAAAGCCTGCCGCGACGAGGCGGCAGCTGAGTATTTTTTGCGTGCCCGCAAAATTGCAGAAGAATTAAACGACCCCTTCTGCCTTGCCCAAGCCCTCATCGGTCTCGGCAATGCACGCTATACCAATGATCAGGTGAAGGATCACGCCCAATGGTATCTGCGCGCACTAAATCTTTTGGGAGAGCAAGGTGACGTGAGTCTTCGCGCCCAAGCCCTCATC
>CAYRKI010000012.1:0-10444 GCA_964424815.1 uncultured Thiotrichales bacterium
CGCACTTGCATGGGGTGCAAGGGGTCGTAGGTTCAAATCCTGCTATCCCGACCAACTAACTTGTTGAAATTAGCCGCTTTTTTTAGCGGTTTCTTTTTGTCCGCTTTTAGCGTGTGCCATATTTGTGCCATTGGTGTCATTTTTGGTGGTTAATACCTCGGCAAATTCTAGCAAGTGACTGCTAGAAAAGTGAGCGTATTTACGTACCATGTCCACATCCGTCCAGCCTCCCATTTCCATGAGAGCATGAAGTGGTACACCTTTCTGAATTAATCGACTTGCCCATGTGTGCCGTAAATCGTGCCAGCGAAAATTATCAATCTTGGCTGTCACTAATGCGTTACGCCATGCGCGACCTGCTGGTTCTTCAACTGGTTCACCTTTGAATGAGAAAACATGAGTTAAGTGTTTGCCCATTTGTTCGCGGATAATGGTCAAGGCTTCTGAGTTTAGTGGTACTGGGATTGCGTTTCCGGCCTTGGCTTGGTCTGGGTGAATCCATGCGCATTTTCTGCTAACATCGACTTGTGACCAAGTTAATCCGGTGACATTGCTTTTCCGTAATCCGGTTGCTAAACTGAATCGAACCATTTGCTTAAGGTGTTCTGGTAAAACATGAAGCAGTCTGGTTTCTTCCTCGACTGACAAAAACCTGATGCGTCGTTTGGGTTCTGATAGCAACTTGAATGACGGCAGGCTTTCAATCCAGTCTAAATCCTTAGCAGTTCGCATAACTGACCTAACACATTGCAAGGTAGCGTTCACTGTTCTAGGTGATACTCCGTCCTTCATGCGCAGGCGTTTAATGCGTTCGACTAATTCAGTAGTTATTTGCTTGAGTTTTAGTTTTCCTAAGATTGGGTCTAGGCGTTTTAACTCTAGCGTGTCATTGTAAAATGATGGCTTATTTTTTCTAGCGTCTGCCCAGTACACAACGGCATCTTTCCAAGTGTATTCTGGCTTATCCTCTAGCTTGTCCATCCTCCAACATTCCGCTTTTATGCGGTCGTGGTACTCTTGCGCTTGCCGCTTGTCGGAAGTCTTAGTAGAGTGGCGTACTCTTTTTCCGTTTGGTGCAACGAAGTCAATGTACCATGTGCCTTTCCTTTCAAAGATTGGCATAATGTCACCTCCGATATTGTGTCGGTGGCTTGCATCGCAGATTCATTGTGATGCTTGCCGTTAAGATAGTCAATAATTGCTTGGCCTGTTATGTGCCATTTGCGTCCTAGTTTGTTGCAGCGAATCTTGCCTGCTCGCAAGTAATCCAGCACGGTGCGTTCTGTTACTTGAAACATTTGCGCTACTTGGGAAGGGGTGAGTATGTCGTTTGGGTTCATGAATTGCTCCCAATAAAAAAGCCCCTTGGTAGGGGCTGAGTTGTAAAGTAAAACTTGATAACTGGTTAATTAAGCATCAAGCCAGTGTAGCTTTTGGCGTGTTTGATTTTGTTAATTGCATTTGTAATAAGTTTCTTTATTGGTGTTAATCACCAATATCATTGATGGAATATTTCTCACAGGCCAAGCGAGAGTAGCGAGCATTGAACATTTTGCATTCTGATAAATAAAGTCTTTTTGCTTTTGTTACTTCCATTGCTGTTAGAAAATCATAGGCATCAGACTTAAAATCAAAAAGCATTCTGTTGACTCTGTAATCTGATTTGCTTGATTCCATAGTTATTTTGCAGACAATATTGTGTAAGCTATTGCTATTGTAATTAGCTGTGTTAAACCGTAAGCATTTTATGTTTGCTTCATGCTCTACTGTGACCATATCGTTGTTTTTTATTGATCTTCTGTTGTACTTAAAATCATCTATAATTGTGTTGATTTTATAGTAGTCTGAACACCTTTGCATTCTGTTACAGTGTTTTTCAAACCTTTCGGGTTCTGATTGTCGGTGGCCGCAAGACCAATTTGTTAACTCACTGTTCAGATAACTTTTTGATTCCAGTAAAGGCTCTGAGCAAAGTTCAAATTTAGTGGCTTCTTTGATGGCTTTGTCGTTTTGTTGAGAGTCATATGATAGGTATATTACAGCAGCAATTGCTAGAATTGCGACTATATATACGCCTCTACTTAACAATGTTCTCAGCAACTTAATCATGCTATTTTCCTCTGGCAATAGAAACACCAATCCTACCACCAGCACGGGCAAAATAAAACCCGCACTAAGGCGGGTTATGCACAATTTCTGTGGATGACTTTGTTAGTCGTTCACAAAGTAGGTATTGCCGATACGTTGAATGGTCTGGCCGTTGCTACCAAAAGTGATGTTACCAATCTGCTGATAGGTTGTTCCATCGTTAAAGTAGGTGGTGTTACCGATTTGTTGGCTAGACTGGCCGTTACCGTAAAAGGTGGTATTGCCTATTTGTGTTGCGGTGTAACCATTGCTGCCGTAAGTGGTGTTACCGATTTGGTTGTAGTAACTGCCGTCGCTGCCGAACATGGTATTGCCAATCATCTGGTAGGTTTCGACTGCGTGAGCGGTTAGGCTAAAGGCTAGGGTGAGTAGTAGGGTTAGTGTTTTCATTGTTATGACTCCAGTTCTAATTCCAAAATAAACATAAGGCTGGTAATGGCGTGGGCTAGGTGCGGCAATCCTGATTCGTCATCATAGGATTCGTGCTGCATCCATGCGTTAATGTGTCTGCGTGCTGCGGCCATATACCTAGCTTGTGGATTTTCAACGTATCGCCAGTTATTAGGATCATACTTTCTTGCACCATACTCTAAAACCTTAGCGACTTCAAGTTCTGCTATGGGTGGGATTAGGTCAAACCTTGGCTTGGTTTCATCGTGTTTCATGCCGACTGCTGCCGACACATCTGCTGGGTGTCCCATCATTAATATTTAACCTCCTGTAATAACCATTGGATTTCCTGCAAGCTATCGACTAATGCGGCTGGTGGCATTGCGTCTAGTTTGCTTTCGTGAATGGTTTGATAAATGGCATCTTTAGCGCGATTCAAGCAGTCAGTGACTTGCTGTTGCTGCTTGTATTTGCGTTCAATCCAGCCGTTGGTGTCGAGCGTGTCTATGTGTTCCCAGCCGTAGGCTTTAAGTGTTGGCTCTGCTTGTGGGTAGTCTAGGTGTTGAATATACTGAAAGGCGTAGAAGTCGTTGTCTTTGCGATAAATGAGGGTTGGGTTAAATGGTTTAGGTGGTTTTTCTGTCATCGGCTATTCTCTTGATTAACTCGTCCGCGTGTTTTAGTGCAATATCGACTGCGATTTCAGTCGTTTGCTTGCGTTCGGGATTAGCTAAAATGCCGCTTAGGATTTGAGCGGCTAGGGTTAGTCGGAGGTCAGTCATTTGGTTGCTCCTATTCCGTGGGCTTTTTCTGCTCTTCTAAAGCCTTCTTCGTACCCTTTATACCAACATTTTTTATAGTTAAGATCATTCCAATCGCCTTCATCATCATTGTGTGCCATTAGGCTGATTTGTTCATCTCTCAACGGCTCTCGTGTTGGTGGGGTGGTGTATAGTGGACATAAATCCAAAAATTCATTTGGTGGAAAAATTACCAACTCTCTATGTTTTTCGGCATCCTTCTCAGTATTGAACGCTTTATAAATTTGTCCGTCTCTGTCTCCACCTTGACGCACTAAAGCATAGCCAACAGGCTCAGGCTTCGGCTTGTCTTGCTCATACAATTCGATTAAAGCCGCAATCATGCGCTTATCACAATCATCATCCAGTTCTCCATAAGCACCCATTTGATACTCGCGCAATAAGGAAAGCATCTCATTAGTTACTTCAATCATTTCCCACTCCTTACGCAAATTTTACCGCCGACTAATTCGCCGCGTTCGCGATGTTTTGGCTTAGGTACGGGTGCTTGATATTTTGATTTGTTGCGGTTTTTCACAACACTACCTCACCTGAGTTAAGTTTACGTACTAGTTCGATGGATACTTCTTTTGGCATGTAAACATATAAGCTTTCCGACAAATAATTCCAGCCAGCGTTCCATTCTTCAGCATGGTGGTCAATGTAAATAAACCATTTCTCTTGATTAGGGTCATTCCAGTCCGCCTCCCAACCCGGTGCGAACTCACGAACATAGGCGCGTAAACGTAGTAGTTGCCTTACTTGTTTAGATGCTTCTTCGGCTTCTTGTTTGGTGTAGAAGTAGTTGCCGAATGATGCGCGTGGAGCATCATAGCCATCATGGGTATCGCTGCATTCTGTAACAAAACCAGATAAGCTTATCGCAAAATAGTTCTCATTTCTTTCAACCCGCTTAGGTTCCCACTGCACAGGCTTTGGTGCTTCTGTTGCAATAGGCATCAGTTGGTATTCGATACCGTCTAGTGTGATTGTTTTCATTTCGCTTGCTCCAACTTCTCTAAAATAAACCCAGTGCACATAAGCATAAAAGCTAAGATAATAGCGGTTGAATACTCCAATGTACCTTTAGGTAAAAAGATAACGTTTCCAGTATTCATTAGTATCGAAGCAAAATATAGCACCCAAGGTTTAATCATTTCGCTTGCTCCTTAGTTTGCGTTTCCAGTCTCTGAAGTTCTGGTCTCGCTGTTTCACGCTTAAAATAACGTGATCGGTCAAATCCATTTTTAAGAAGCAACACAACACTGCCCGTTCCGCTTGTACCGAAAAGTGGTGCACATCAAGTGGTTTTCTAACGTCGTATGCCATGAACACTCCGTTATCTGGCTCTACCCCTATGAGATAAGTCTGCATTAATTGCATAGCCAAAGCCTGTGAGTTGGGAAGCGATTGCCCGTCAATCTGGTATCTGTTGTCTGCTTCTAAAGTTGGGCTTCCTTTACCGGACTTTGCCAAACAGTGAGCCACAAGATGGTTAGTGCTTAGGCTATCGACTCTCTCAAGTGAGTAGGGTAGTGCAATCATTTTTCCTTCTCCAAATGATGCTCAAAAACCCATTTCACCGCGCCATTGTCTAGCGTAACAGCCTTAGGGTCTTTAACGCCTTGTTGCTTTGCGCGTCGGTAGTCTTTCCACATAATCACGTCTAACTTGCGCTCAGTGTGTTTTGCACCACCGGGCATAGCGTATAACTGGTAGCCACCGGAGGTCGTCATCGGGATAATCTGTCCGTTTTCGCCGCGGGTGTAGCATGGGTGCAGTGTGATTTCCCCATGCTGGTTTTTATAGGTTAGGGGTTTGATTTTCATACGTAAGGCTCTAAGTTAGGCGGTGAATAAGTATCAGGCTTCATTACTTTGCCGGTTGGCGCTTTGATAATTTTGCCATTGCTACTAATTTTACTGATGTTGCTTCGTGCGACTTCATTGAAAGCGCCTTCCACGTCATAACCCATAGCCAAACCCTCAGCGATTAAACACCAGATAGAATCAATGATACCGTCTAGGTGTTCGATTTGATGGCGTTTGTTTAACGGGTCTAGTTTAATCAGTTGCCATGCGTCCGTGCGCTCTCGGTACTCTTCTGGTGTAATCAGTTCGCTATATAGTTTGGCGGTTTCGATATTGCCTTCTGGTTGATTTGCCGCCGCCATAAAGGTTCTAACTGCTTGGATGTTTAGTTGCATGTTAAAGCCTCCCAGCTTACAGGAAATAATGGGCTAATAATATCGTGCCATTGTTTGGCAAGGTCTTGAATCTCTTTTTGGCTATGCGGGTCAATTCGTAACTTATAAGCCCTTGCAAATGCAGCCAGTGAGCCTGTTACGTAATAACTTGTCATCATGCCTTGCGGCAAAAACATTCGCGCCTGTTCTGGTGCAACACCGTTATCAATTAGGCTGTTGTAGTCTAATAGCGCCTTAGTGCAAGCGTCATCATACCAACGTGCGATTAATCCGCTTTGCGGGTGCAATTCGCCGCTTCCTTGCTTAACGCTTCCTGTAGGACGTGAGCGCCATTCGTCTGGTACGTAAAACTCTGGTTGGTCGTCAACATATCGGCGGCTGACTTCGTTATAAGTAAAGCCAACAGTGTGCTTAAATCTTTGACGTGCCACGAATATTGGCACTATTTCGCGCAATGTAATCATGCAATGCGTAAACGGGGTGAAGTGATCGTGTTTTGCTAAGTAGTTAATCAGTTTTGCGTCTGATTCTTTTAACTTTGGCTCATAGTCTAATAATTCAACGCTCGATTCGTTTTCCCATTCGCTAGCCTTGTTAAAGCTAACCCGTGCAGCATCAACAACACGCAAGTCGCTGCCCATATAATCAATCAATTCGGCTTTCATTCTTTAATCCTTTGTGTTCGGGTGTTTGCTGTCTTGCAGTTCTTGCTTTAAGGTGTTTACATAGCGGTACAGTTTGTCTAAATCCAATTCAGACTTAACATTAGCCAGCAATTCTTCTAGCTCGCTCACAACCTGTTCAACTTTTGGTTTGGCTTTACGCCTGCTGCTGATTCCAGCGCGTAACAGTGTTTGATACACCCAACTTGCACTGACTGACATTCCCTCGTCAGCTAAGTAATATGGGATTTTCCCTGACGGAATACCTTTCTTATGCAACTCAAATAGTCGCTCGACTGCTCCCGGCGGTGCTTTTGCTGCTTTTGCGCCACGACACTTGCGCCTAAATGGAATGTCGCGCTTGGTTGCTGCTTGGTATAGCCCAGTATAGGTAACGGTATTACCTGACTTGAGTACCGCTTCTTCAATGGTGGTGTTTTCATCAAGGAATTTAAGTGCTGCTAAGATGGCTTTGCTTGTTGTGTTCTGTGGTCGCATCAAACACCTGCTAACTTGTAAGGGTTGGTTGTAATGGCTTGCGCTATGAATAAACGGTTAAATGCTTGTAGAACCCTAGAATCTTGAATAGGTAATGGTGCTGGCCTGTTTTCTTGTGCTGCTTCTGCTTGTCTTTTGCGTCGGTTGGCTGCGGCGTGTAGTGTCTTTCTATTAATGCCGTATTTGTTGGCCGCCTGCGCATAGCTTAGGCCGTTTTTGCGAACATCGTTAATGGCTGCATTTAGCTTCTCAATGTGTTCTGGCGATACGGATAATGCTTTCTTTAAGTCAGGCTCTTTCAGTTCGTGGCGCTGAATGTAAGCGTACAGCGATTGCACTGGCCGACCGATAAAGTTTGCTATTTCAACCGTTGGGCTGCCTTTGGCAATCATTTCAACAATTCTTGCGTGTTCTGCTTCTGAATAAGGTCTGCGGCTCATAGATGCCCCTTTGTTAATACTCCTACAACAAAGCCTAAGCCTAGCGCAATGGCAATCGCGCCACGCAAAAAGAATACCTCTTGCTTGTTATGCTCTTTTTGCGCCTGATAAAGCTTTTCTAAGTCTTCCAGTTGGTGACTTAGTTCGCTAATCGTGCGAATATAGGAATCGCACGACGTTTTAATGACGGGTGCTTTAGGCTTAAAACTACGACTCATAAATACTCCAGTTCGGTTGTGACAACGGGTTTGATAATGGCGTGAGGTTTACTAGCAACGGCGTGAATAGTTGCGACAATTTTCCGGTTTTTAACCAGTTCTTGCGCAGCGTGAATAGCGTCTGATGATGTCTCAAAGACTTCCTTGATTCCGTCCACTGTGTACCAAAACACTGTATCGCTTTTCTTAAACGCCACGTCATCGGGGTTGTATTGGGGCGGTGGAATGTCTAACTTTTCGTCTAATTGGTCTGAATTTTCATCCTGATAGACATTTTCTGAATTTGCTTGACTGTCAGCGACATTCGTGTCGCCAACATCACTTAACACATTGTTTTCACTTGCGTTATTTGCTTGATCGTGTTTTGACTCACTAGCATAATGCTTCAACTCAATAGCGTAAGTTTCGCCTGCTGGTGTTAGCCAAAAACGCATTGCACCTGTACTGCGGTCGGATGATTTAACGTAACCAGCTTTGCGTAATTCTGCTAATCGTGACGGTGCTTTGGCGTTATTCACTAGCTCAGTGACCTCTTTGCCGTTTAAGCCTGTTTGTTCGTTGATAGCTCCCATAGTGTGTAATTCGCAGATAATTTGCTCTGATACAGATAGTTTCATGCGGTTTCCTTTAGGTAATAAAAAAGCCATCGTTATGAGGGCTATGGTTATGTAATTGTTGTTTCAGTAAGGTTAGTTTTTTAACTTCATTCCTAATCTAGCCAACTGATCCTTTATTTCTTTTAAGGCTTGCACTCCGATTAGAGGTATTAAAAGAACTCTTTGCTCTGTCATTTCAGTTAGTTGAGATGCTGTTTTTATGCCTGCATTGCGTAGCGCATATTGGACGCGAACAGTCAGGAAGTCAAAAAACTCTGCATCAATTCGACTATCTTCTTTTGCAATGTATTCCCATCCGTTTTCAACTAATGCACGAATATCATTGTCATTAAATTCGTACCCTTCGTGCTGGTCATCGGAAACAAAAACAACCAATTCTGATGTGTATTTCGCAACATAATAACCATAATCAACTATGTTAAATAAAAATCTATCACTATCATAACTAGGAATAAAAAGGCTCGAACCAATAGGTAATATCGCTGGTATTGCTAATGGATATTGCACATCTTCAATAAGGCTGCTACCAAATGCATCTCTGAATCTGACTTTGCAATGTATCATTTTGTTTCTCCAATGGATGAAGTTTGTTGCTGCCTTGAGTGGCGAACTCTTAATGCGACTGGTGACTGTACTAGCTAGTCGATTCACCACCGAGACAACCTCAATGGACAGCCACCATGCGCATTAATCCTGCCGCAAACCCCAGCAGGTGGGGGATAATCCTGAGCGGAAAGGAATAACGCTGGTTAACCTATAACTCATATTATCCTGCCGCTGTTATGCACCACCTGCGGCTGGGCGTAAGCAACTGCATTGCTAAATTAATTCACCAGTCTGAGGGTCAACCATTTCAAGCGGTGGTGTTGTGCCTTCTGGTTTTTCAAAACTTCTCGCGGTCAAAGCGTCTGGCTTCTTCTGTTCTGTTGTTGTCTCGAATTGATCTGCAACACTGCTCATACCATCTCTAATTGAGCGGTAAACGCCTTTTAAGTTGACGATATTAGCTGGTGTAATAGCTTCGATTTTTCGTTGGATGCGTTGTTCAATCATTTTTTGAGTAACACCAATCGACTCAAATGATTCAATTAAACGCTTAATTCCTTCTGGCGAAGTGTCTGCGCTTGCTGCTAGCGTTTTCTGGCATTGGTGTGTTGCGGCTTCGATAACGTCAGATGGTATAACGCCTAAGATGCAAGCCCTTAATCGACGCGCGCCATTATTTGCGACCAACTCATAAATGTCTCGTGGGTCGGTTAGCTTGGTGTTTCCCTTGTTTTTAGAGTAGCGAACGTGCGGTACTTGAAACACCTTTACTTGTCGCGTATTGGTTTCAACATCCCATGCAAAAGCCTCTACTGTACTTTCTCCATTTCGCTGTTCTAGTTCCCTAATGCCGTACTGAATATTTCCCCAGTTTTGCGCGATTGATTCAGCCAAACGGATGCTTGCTCCGCTAACATCTGCACCGCCTCTAGCATAGGTATAAACTGCTGTCTCTGCTAAAGCAGGTCTTTCGCAAGCTCTCATGATGCGTTCATAGGCAGCAGCTTGATCTCTAGGAAATCGTTTAGCAAGCATAATAGCTGCCTGTGTTTCTGCTATTGCGCGTTGTGATTCTTGCTCTACCATTGCATTGCTACCAGTTGCGGTCTGGATTGGTGCTTGAAAGGGGTTGGCTGTTAAGTTATTCATTTGGATACTCCCAAGGTTTGAATTTGATGGTTTCGATTTGGCTAGGTTTGCGCATCCAGTTTCCCGACTGTTCGCAGTCTGCCCATAGGTCTAGGTCGTCTGTTAATAGCTTCTTGCCCAACTCAACAACGCTTTCATCTAAGCGAAAGGCTCGGCAATTTGCGCTACTGCCTTTGCTTACTGGTACAAACAAGAAGTGATTTACCGCAAATCCATTCGCTTCTAAGCCTTGCGTGTAATAAGCCTGTTGAACGTGGTAGCGGAATGATTTAACCGACTTGCCAAAATCGTCGGCTGTTGCAAAACCGCTGGTTGTTTTCAGGTCGATAGCTAGGCCAAGACTGGGAATATAAATATCTGGCTTGCACTTACAAAGCGTGCCTGTGCGCGAGTCCTTCCAAAAGGCTGCGTGTTCGATGATTGCATCTGGCATATCCAAGAAGTCGCCTATTACGTTTAACGCGCTGTCACGCATATTTAACGCCTTGTCGTAATCTTCTTGGCTAATGGTTGTCTTGTCGTCGTTCGCAATCAAAAAGGCTTCCAGTTCTTCCTTGCCTGCATTTGTGCGCTTATCAACAATCGGTTCAATCGCGTATTGCGGTGCAAATGTTTCTGGTTGCAGAACCAAGCAATGCACCAGTGAACCCATAATCATGGCTTCGGTTTGCTCTTTGAATCCGCTTCGTGCAGTTGCCGGGCTGATGCTTAACAGGTCGAGTTGGCTTTTGCGTACTCCGGCTGCTTTGCCGTAGTCTGCATCACTCATG
>CAYRKI010000012.1:10454-18813 GCA_964424815.1 uncultured Thiotrichales bacterium
TAAGTTTCTGGGGTAATTCTTGTGTCACGTTTTTTCTCCTTTAGGCAAGCACTACACATCCAGCCTTTGCGCTGGGGTAGGTGATTGCGTGGTTTGCGTTGGTTACAATGTTCGCAGTAAGCGCCTTTGTGTGTTGCGCTTAACGGCTCTAATGGTGGGGAAGGTGGTCGGTTAGCCCTGTTGTTCAATTCGTCAATCAGGGCATCCCGTTGGTAGCGTTTCGACTTCATCAGGTGCAGCACAACCATAATCCTGTGAAAATCAGGCCGATCAAAACAAACATTAAAGCGGCTTCAACTTGCTCTAGTGTCATGTTGTTTTCTCCCTGTAAAACTGATGACTTCCGATTTTTTTAACCGGTTGTAGTCCGTTAATCCATTGGTGCTTTTTCAAGTTAACTTTGTCTAAGTTGACGTAAAATGCCGCATCGCCTACATGATTAGGTAGCTTGCCTTTTAATGCCGTTTTAGCTACTTGCTTGGCCAGCTTGTAACTTTGCTCATCGTCAATGTCTGTGGCTTTTCCTACCCAGCTAAACTGACTGGGCTGGTAGACAACACTGCAAGCGTCGCTAGGAAACTTGTTGTGACGCGTTCTGTTAAGTACAACCTGCGTTACTGCTTCCATGCCTTTCACGCCTTCGCCACGGGCTTCGTGGTAAGCGTTAAGGGCAAGGCATTCGAGTTGATCGGGTAACTTTGGATTGAGTTTGGTTTGTTTGATCGGCTTGTCGCGTTCTATGCCGTACCATTCAACGGGTGGAATTTCGTTACGCTGTTTTTCTTGATAGGCTAGGGCGACAAAAGTTGGCAGAAAAACAATCAAGGCCACTGTTATCGGTTTCATAATCAGTCCTCGTCAAAAAACTCGCCTGAATCAAACTCATGCTCTGCCATACGTTCGGCTTCTTTTGTCCAATAGTCGCAGCTTGCTTCAAGAATCGGCTTAAACTCTTCATGCTTTGACATAAGCACTCGAAGCTTAATTAGCAGGGCTTTTTCATCCTCGACTTTACTGTCAAGATTGCCGATAAAATCAGCCAAATTGACTGGGTCGTAAGGGTCGCATTCACCTTCAAGCAATTTGTTCTTTCGGTTATTCACCCATTCTTCTTTGTCATCCGCATCATCCCACTCTGGCGGGTACTCTGGGCGTGTATCAATTAGCATCATTTTGGCGCTCCTTTAACTGCTAACATGGGAATGGCTTTCATCTTGACCAATTCATCAAAACTCAGAATTAACACGTCACTGGCCTGTCCCGGCTGACTAGGCGCTTGGTCTTGGCAGAAGTATTTACCGCTGCTGTCCATGACGGTACAAAGCAATCCGGGCTTTACCCATAACTGGTCTGGAAAAGTGAAGGCCTGCGCTGAAAGTGAAAAGAGAAGCGTTGCAGTTAGCGTTAGTGTTTTCATTTAAGGACTCCTGAAAATAAAAAAGCCCACGTTTTACGGTGGGCAATGGAGGTACTAGGACAGTCTCATCAGTGTGCTGGCTCGGTTAAAAATTAATACACCACATATAGCTTCTTAACTGTAACCAGTTGGCACGTGAACCAGCACACGGATAAAACCAAGCGCCTGTTGTCGAGCGTTTTATTTAGTACGTGTTACCAAAAAAGCCAGACGCTTGGGGTTGATGGTTGTCGGCAGTTCTTTCCCCTGCCAAGTCAGTTTAGTTTTTACCTTTTTTAAGGGTTAAATACAACCATCTGAAAATACACTATTTAATGTACTTTCAGATGATGACGCTTGCACTTGCCGTCTGTTCCGACCTGTCAATTACACGCTAGATACATTCGTTAAAATGTAGTTGGTCGCACAAGCATCTGTGAATGACACTGCCAGCCTTATGTCTTCCAAAACTTTCCAGTAAAGACAATGCCATTCCAGATGATTGCTTATTTTGTTATCCCCTGTTAAGCAACAGGTCGGGTTCTCGGGATAGTTAACGCCTACCCAATTTACTGAACATCGTCAGCCGCGTTAACCTTAAAGCCCCTCGCTGAAAGCCAAGCCGATATTGCTTGTGCTTGCCATCGTTACTACCGATAACTGGTTAGCTTTACACTAACCGCAGCGCCCCACTTAACTGAGGTGGGTGATCTATGCGCCACCCGAGCAATCAAGTTGTTTGCTTGATGGGTGTAGTTTACTAAATAGCAAACAATGATGTCAACACCTTATTTGCTAATTAGTAAATTATTTTTCACTAGGCGATAAAAAACCCCGACTAGCGGGGCTTTGAAGGGGGTGGTTGTTTGTTTAAGGGGAGGGTGTGTTAGGCGCTGGCTGCAAATAAATAACTTGCGGTTGTGGTGTTGCGGTCTGTGGGGCTGGTTGTTTTAAGTAAGTAGCCAAGGCGATACCTACCGCAATATTGGCGCTCACGATTCCTATGGCGATGCCTGCCATCCAGCGTGATTGCCCTGACATTTCCTTGTATATGTTGTTAAAACCATCTCGCATTTCCTTGGTTAGGTTGTCCATTTTTACTTCCAGCCCATCCATGCGCTTTTCTAGCTTGTCCATGCGCACGCTAAGACCATCAACCTTGGTTTCAACAATCGCTAATCGGGTTTCCATGTTTCCGCCTCCACCACCTACACCAGAACGATTAATCTGGTTTTTTGCAATATTGGTAATGTTCGACATTATACACCCTCTTTATGCACTGCATAGGCTAACTCTTTGATAAGGCTGAACTGCTCAGACATATCACCTTGAGTTAGGCTTTGGCTGATTTCATCCAAATCTTGAAATACCTTGTCGATTGTTGTCTTATCCATTCGACCAATAGCACAAGCTAGTGCCATACGTGTAGCGATTAATCTGTCATTGCTATTAATAGCGTGTTCATACAGGCGTTCTATTTGATCGTTTTGCAAGTCAATCTGTGATTTAAGTTCTTGAATGAGCGGTAAATAATCAACCATAAATCCTCACAAAAACTTCATCACCAGCTCAACCACTACGCCGCAAATATGAGCATCCTTACCCATTTCCATAGGTCGGTAGTTGGTGTTGTCTGGCTTTAGGTAATAGGTATCACCGTCTTTAACTAATCGCTTCACTGTTACTTCTGTGTCGCCATTCTGACGCACGACGACTATGCGGTTGTGCATCCATTCAACATTAGGGTCAACCACAATGTAAGCGCCTTCCATGAGTGTTGGTTCCATACTATCGCCACGCACTTTCAACACAAAGGTATTGGCCGACCATTTGGCATCAATTTCAATTTCTTCACCACCCGTACCAACAGGGTAGGGGTCAACCAAGTCACCCCAGTTTCCTGCTTGTACATAGCTAATGACAGGGGCTTTGCGTCTAACTGGCATTTGCACCAAGTTAGGTGGTGGTAACATCGGGTCGCCATTGATAACGCGCATGGCTTCATTATCATGCAGTACATCCATCCAGCCGTGCGGCAAGCCAAGTGCGGACTCAATTCTTTCAGCAGCAATATCGCCAACGTTTCGCGGGTGCTCAGGGTTTCGCATTTGGCTGATTTCTGACGCTGACATACCTGTTAAGCGTGATAGTTTTGCCGCACTGCCAACTAATCTTATGGCTTCTTCTAGCTTTTCTTTGCGGATTTTTACTCGCTGTGACTCGTCTCGTGACATACAAATTACCTCTTTGATAATTGTGGTCTGACTTTTCTATTTAGTAAATTCCTAATTAGCTAACTTTATGTTGCAAATAAGTTTGTTAATTAGTAAACTATGCACCATGAAGACTTTCAATGATGTGCCAACATCCATACTGGCAAAAAAACTTGGGATTTCTCAATCCTACGTTAGCAACATGAAGCATGGCAGGACTGCTGTTCCGCCTGAAATTGCTATTGCTATTTTTGACCATTTCGGGATTCACCCTACAGTGACTTTGCCCGACATTTACCCGCGTCGCTTGTTTCCTAAGTGCAAGCAGGCCAAGGAGTGATTATGGCTGACAAACTGACTGCAACGATCACATTTCACTGTACCGATGAAGGCAAGCGCCTTGTTGCAGGTTTAGCAGCGGTTGATGGTACGGATACAAGCAACTGGATTCGTGAATTAGTAGAACGAGAGATTGAATCGCGTCGCGTTAAAGCAATGATGCAATACGACCTATTCGGCTTACCACAGATACAAAAGGAGTCATGAGATGACAGATCAAGAATTGCGTTTAGAGTGCCTGCGCCTTGCAAGTAAAGACGCAGGATTAAGTACCGATGCCGGGTTTATTGTTTCAAAAGCTGCTTTATTCCACAGCTTTCTACTGAACCGCCACGAACCAAGCAAAGACAAGACTGGTAAAGAGAAGCAAGATACAAAGGATTGTTGTGAACATCAGGGTTTTGCGCAGAATCAGCATTTAGCAGTTTTTCCATTAACTCCAGAGCTACACGCTCTTTTGAGTCGGTTACAAGGGTAGTTGTATCAGTCATGAAATCACCTATCAGGTTAGTTAATAAAAGTTTGCACCTTCATTCTAGCACGGTGGTTTCATTTTTATTTGAGGGTGAGTTGGTATGAGAGCAACGTCATTACAAGCCTACGAGTCCAGCCTAACCGTTGGTGTCATTGATAGCGACCGTTCGCGTGTGTTTACTGCAATAAAACAGTACGCGCCTTGCACAGCTAAAGAGTTGGCTGACAAGTCTGGTATCGACTACTACACCGTTCAACGTCGTGTAAGTGAGATTGAGCGTGACGGCAAAGTGGTGCGCAGGCAGTCACGCAAGTGCAGTCTAAGCGGTCGTGAGAGTCTTGTAATCGAATTGGCTAAGTCTGCGGCCAGTGAATAGCAGAAACCTAATAAAAGAGGTTGATATGAAAGTTGATATTAAATCAATGAGCGATGTTGAGCTAAGGCAGTTATCTGCAAACCTGATGCGAGAAATTACTGATATTTCAAACCAGTTGGATGCAAACAAAATCAATCCAACTCGCAGTGACGATTGGGTTGTTAAGGCAGGAATGGCTTTGCGTCACAAACGTGCTTCTATGTATGAAATTTCAATTGAATTGAATGCGCGAAAAGCTGGTTATTTTGCTGAGAAAAAAGCCAGATATGAAAACAAAGATAGATTTTCAAAGGCGTTTGTGAAAATAGCAAGAGCGATATTGCCGAAAGAGCAATATGATGCAATAACCCTTAAAACTAACGAAGTTTTGGGGGTGTAATCATGGCATCAAAAGCAAAAACCTTTCATTCTCGCTTTGAAGCTGCCCCAGTAACGGTGTGGTCGTTTAGAGATAGGTTTGTCATTAGTAATGGCCGAGAAAGTATTGGCATCGACGCAGAGCAGGCAGCATGTATTGCAGTAGAAATGATCAAGTTTTCAGTTGGTCATTTGGAAAATTTCTTTGAGCATAGCGAAATTACTGACTGGGTGAATCGCAACAAAGTGCCAACAACTCCTGTTGATCTGATGGTTCTAATTCATGACTTGCACAACAAGAGAGCGCACCCATATCAAGTTGAAGGTGGTGCAGCATGAATTACTACAAACGCAATATCGGTGATTATGCTGCTGCAACACGTCACCTAAGTATTGTTGAACATGGTGTTTATTCACTAATGATCGACACTTATTACACTAATGAGTGTCCATTCCCGGCAGACGTTAAACAGGTGGCACGCAAGATAGGTGCACGCTCAAGCGAAGAAATTGAAGCTGTTGAAAATGTATTAAACGACTTTTTTGTTCTTGAGTCTGATGGCTGGCATCAAAAGCGTTGCGATACCGAAATAGCTGCTTATCACGCGAAAGCAGAAACCAATCGGGTTATTGGTGCTAAAGGTGGTCGCCCACGAAAACAAACCGAATCGGATACGCAAGAAAACCCAGAAATAACCCAAACGGTTTCTGAGCAAAACCCACAGATAACCCTAACCAAGAACCAAGAACCAAGAACCATTAACCAAGAATTATCTAACGATAATTCTAGTGAGTTACTCGCGCAAGGCGAGCAACAGCCACAAGCAACAGCAACCCCAACACCTGAAAAACAAAAACGATCAAATTCACAGCCGAAAGAATACGCCTCAAAGCCAGACGATGTAAGCGATCAGGTATGGCGTGAATGGCTAACAGTCAGGAACAAGAAACCAACTCCGCTAGTTATCACAAACAATCGAACAGAAGCTGAAAAAGCAGGCATGACACTTGAGCAGGCGCTCACTTACGCAGTCAGCAAGGGATGGCAGACGTTTGACGCTAACTGGTGGGCAAACAGGGAAAAAGCAATCCCAGTAGCAACGGTTGCACCAATGCAAAACTATCGATCACAACAGCAACCAATGAGCCGACAAGCGCAAGGAATCGCACTCTTGCAGGGAATGAAAAGGGCTGAGTCATGAAAAGCAAAACACCAGACGCATGGTTTGAAAATTGTATCGTTGACGGATTGAGTGCCATGTTCTCGCTTTCGCTGCAAGGTACTCCGGCAATGGAAGTGCTGCCAATAACGGCTAAGACTTGGGCGCAGGTGTTGTGGCAACAGCCAATCGGATGGGAAAGGGATGCTGACGTATGGAGATTGCAAGATGCGTTTATGCGTTTGATGGGGCGTGTTGATCGCTTTCCAGCGCCTAAAACACTCATGGATGTTCTGCCTGAGCGTAAAGAGTTAGTCAAGATTGGTGCTCCGAAAATGAGCGACGAAGAACGCCATGCCAACCTTCTGAAAATGAATGAGTTGCTGCGAGGGATGTTGCGTGCTTAACCAAACCCCGACAACCATGACGCACCAGCAAATTGGCACGGCTTACGGGCGAGTTATCCGCAAGCGTCAGCAGTTGGCTAACAAACCAGTAACGCTTGAGTCGTTCAAAGCGATGTTAGCGCAGCAAATTGAAGCAGGCACGTTGACGCGCGACGAGGCTAATGAGCAGTACAAAGCAGCGAGGGTAGCGGCGTGATGGAAAAAGTAGTAATCGGAAACGCTGAGTTATACCTTGGGGATTGCATGGATGTTTTTCCGACATTAGGGAAGGTTGATGCGGTGATTACTGATCCGCCTTATGGAACTGGCACAAGCAAAAAAAGCGGCCTAAGAAAATCAACCATTGCCAAGTCAGACTATGAAGGTTTTTTTGACAGCCTGGAAAACGTGATTGATAACGTCATTCCGGCGATTCAAGTTTGTATTGACAAATTTGGTCGCGTTGCTTTGACTTGCGGATTTAAGGCTATGTGGCATTACCCAAAGCCTTCTCACGTTGGTAGTTTTCAGTATGGTGCTGGAACAACAGTTATGTCATCTTGGGGACCTGCCCTTTGGCAGCCAATTTTGTTTTACGGCAAAGACCCAAAACAAGGGACTTTGACCCCTGACAGCTTTCAAGGGTGCAATGACAGCGATAGAGACACAAACCACCCATGCCCAAAGCCGCTGAAATCATGGAAAAGACTTGTTGAACGGGCATCATTGGCTGGTGAAACTATCCTAGACCCATTCATGGGTAGTGGTACAACAGGTGTTGCGGCTGTTCAAATGGGGCGCAAGTTTATCGGCATTGAACGAGAGCCGAAATATTTTGAAATCGCTTGCCGTCGCATTGAGGGCGCTCAAAAGCAAGTTGATATGTTTGTTACGCCTGAGTTAGTAAGTATGCAGCAAAGCGATTTATTGGGGGTAGCGGCGTGAAATTTACATTGCCATTTCCACCACAACAGCTAAACCCTAACAAGCGATTGCACTGGGCTATTAAGCGCAAGTACACCTTGGCTTATCGTCAAGAGTGCATGGGTAGAGTTTGGCGGCAATTAGGCTTGGAAGCGCTGCGTGATTTCAGGATTAACCATGATGGTAAGTTTGCTTTCAATGTCACATTCCACAAACCAGACAATCGTGCGCGTGACGATGACAATATTTTCGCGTCATTCAAGGCCGGTCGTGATGGAATTGCAGACGCAATGCAGGTTGATGATAACCGTTTCGTCGCTAATTACCGGATTGGGCAGAACATAAAAGGTGGCTTGATTACAGTGGAGTTGGAAGCGATATGACCAACACATTCTGGCTGCGTGCCGACAATATCGCTGAGATTATGCCGCGAGTAGGGCAGTCAATACGTGCTCAGGTAGCAGCAGGTAAGGTGATCGAAGTCGCGCTCAAGGAAGCAAAGGCAGCCAAGACTAGACAACAGGAAAAGTATGCTCATGCTTGTATCGGAGTTATTGCTAAAGAGGTTGGTGACAACCCAGAGGCGCTAAAAGTGCGTATTAAAGTGGCGCTTGGTTTGATTGAGGAATACTTTGCAGGCGGCAAGGTAATCACGCAAACACGCAGCACATCAACATTAAACAGAGAGGAATACGGACAGTTCATTGATGCGATTCAGCAGACTGCTAACCAT
>CAYRKI010000012.1:18833-19061 GCA_964424815.1 uncultured Thiotrichales bacterium
ATCACACTTCCGCAACCTAAAGATATGGGGTTTTACTGGTAATGGATTTCCTTAAGCCAACAACCGTCACATCACAAACCCTACGCAGCAGCGCAAAAGGTCAGCAATGCACACTTAACCTTGAGTGCTGCAATCACAACCCAGAAACAACGGTATTGGCGCATTTACCAATCGGGCAAAAAGGCATGGGCATGAAGCGCGATGACTTCTGCGCGTGTTTTGCCTGTT
>CAYRKI010000012.1:19081-49928 GCA_964424815.1 uncultured Thiotrichales bacterium
GACGCTATTGATGGCCGCAGTAAGGTGGAATTTACCGCAGATGACTTGATGCGTGCTTGGCATAAAACAATCAAGCATTGGATTCGCTTGGGATTAATAACGATTAAGGGGGCTAAATGAAAATCGAGCAGGCAATCAAAGTGGCTAAGAGTTACAACCGGTGGCGTACTGGGGAGGATAAACGCAATCAAACCGACTGGATGCGCGAGGATAACATCACGTTAGCAGATATTACCAAGGCGATTAATGTGCTGGTAGAAAACGCTGAAACAAGTCTTAACGAAATGGATGATGGTAAATGAGCGAGTTAAAAGATTACATAGCGAACCCTACGGACTATAAGAAACGATTGGCTGCGATGCGGGTAATTCAGGCGTTGATTCGAGAAGATGATGATTTGAGTGATGCCAGTATGGGATATGTCATTCAAAAGGCGGCTATCGCAGAAGCAGTGGCAAGCACTATAGCAGGTCAAGGCGTGAATATGGCGGTGATTACTGAGCGTTCTATGCCGGTGTTCAATCGTGTTTTATGTGAAGTTAAAGCAATGGTGGGTGAGTAATCATGGCTCGGCCAGCTAAGTATGACTGGGAAGAAATTACCAATATGGTAAGGGCAGGTATGCCAAGGCCAGAAGTTGAGCGCAAGTATGGGTGTTCGTCCGGCAGACTTTCTGAGGAGTTAAAGAAGCGTGGGATTAAAGAACCAGTACCGGAATTGCTGCACGCAAAGGATGCTTTGGTTAATGCAGTGCGTAAAGTTTCGGAGGTTTCGGAGAGTTTCGGAGCAAAATCCTCCGTAATTGCTGTTGCTGCTCACGAAACAGGTTATGCGTTGGTTATTGATAGAGCGGCTGCGGCTGGTGTTGAAAAGGCAATGGAGTTATTGGCCGAGCAAGATTCAATGATGGGTGTTAAGGCTTTTATGGAAACAATTGACAAAGCGACTGGAATCTTAGAGCCAACACGCAAAGCACAAAACCCAACAACAGTTGTTAACAACAACACGCAGCAAAACTACTTTGCTGAGGCCTTAGCAGAAGTTCGTACCGCCACAAGCACAACCTACGAGGAGTAATCATGCGCCCAGATGCTGAGTTAGTTTATTGGAATTTGAGTGAAGCCAGTAAGGAAGCCAGTAAAATGGCTACCGATGAAACAGAACGCAGCCATTTGACTGCGCTGTTATTTATGAAGCGATTTGGTGGTTCTTTTCTTTACGTTCCCAAGATTGATGAATATGAGCGCACAAGGCGCAATGAGCTGGTTCGCAAGCTGGTAATTGAAGAAGGTCAGCACCCGTACTTGGTCGCGCCCCATTTTGGATTGTCGGCTCAAATGGTGCGTGATATTTGTGATGGCAAGGATGTTCCATTGCCTGAGTGTATGCAGCATGGGTTTGATTTATGACCCCAGCCGCAGCCTTGACTTTATCTTACATGAGGGATTTGCAAGCCTTCACAAGCCAACTCAGGATTCGCACTAAAAGCGGTGCTATTGAGCAGTTTGAATTAAACAAGGCTCAACTGTATCTGCATGATTTAATTGAGAAGCAACGGCAAGAAACAGGTAAGGTTCGCGTTGTAATTTTGAAAGGCCGACAACAAGGAATTTCGACTTACACTGCCGCAAGGTTCTTTTGGCGCACGATTTACAACGAAGGCATTAAGACCTTTATTATGACGCACCAACAACAAGCAACAGACAACCTGTTCGAGATGGTCAAGCGATACCACCAGTTGATGCCTGAGTTTTATCGGCCACCGACTGCGTTTGATAATGCCAAGGAGTTGACTTTTACCGCAACCGATTCCGGTTACAAAGTAGCTACCGCAGGCAATAGGGGTTCTGGTCGCTCAAGCACAATTCAGCAACTACACCTATCGGAAGTTGCTTTTTATCCCAGTGATGAAGCAGCTATCGGTATGCTAGAAGCCGTGCCTGACGAGATTGGTTCTGAGGTGATTGTCGAGTCAACTGCTAACGGTACGGACAACCTTTATTATCGAATGTGGAAGCAGGCCAGCCGTGGTGAGTCTGATTATCTGGCCGTGTTCTTGCCTTGGTTCTGGCAGGATGAGTACACGATTAATGATGATAGCGTCAAGCTGGAAGAAGAAGATTACGAAATTGGCAAGGCGTTTGGTATTGATATTCCGCACCTTAAATGGCGCAAAAAGAAAATTGCGAACATGGGTGGTGATGTGCTCAAGTTCAAGCGCGAGTATCCAAACACACCAGAAGAAGCCTTTGAAACGTCAACCGATGATGTGCTGATTCAAGCCGCTAAAGTTCGCCTAGCAATGCGCAACAAGGAGGCAAGACCAAACGGCTACATCTGCCTTGGCGTTGACCCTGCGCGATTTGGTGGCGATATGACGGCTATTGTTGTGCGACAAGGGCGTAAGGTTCATAAGATTTACAAATATGCCCAGCAGGACACAATGCAGGTGGCAGGTTTGGTGCGTCGCGTGATGAGCGATTGGAAGCCTAAATACGTGTTTGTCGATACCGTTGGTATTGGTGCTGGTGTTTACGATAGGTTAATTGAGCTTGGGCATCGCAATGTTTTACCCGTGGTCGCGGGTGCAAAAGCCGAGGAGTTTGATCGTTATGTCAATAAGCGTGCTGAAATGTGGGCGCGTATGCGTGATTGGCTTGATGATGAAATGGGTGTGAGTCTGCCGGATTCTGATGAGTTAGCGCAAGAGTTGACTGGCTTGCGTTACTCTTACGATTCAAACGGCAGGATTAAACTTGAACGTAAAGATGATTTGAAAGCCCGTGGCGAACATTCACCCGATATGGCTGATGCTTTGGCTTTGACTTTCGCGCAGTTGTTTGAAGCTGCGCCAGTTGATGATGAGCGCGGTAGTTTCTTTGGTAGCGGTGGCGCTTGGGCAGGCGATACAACAGCAGGGTATTGATGCAATAAAGGACTTTAGAAGCAACCGAATAGGCGTTATCCGACAATCACGATAACGCCTTTTTTATTCGGGGATTGCATCATGCCTATCAAGTTCGGTAACGACACAACAAGCACAATAGAACCAACACTAGAATCACTTGGTATCACGCCTGAGCAGGCGATTGAGTTTGCCGCTCAACGATTCGGTGTTGCGCCTGAGCAGATTTTGGAAGCAGCTAGTGCGTTACCTGACATGGGCAATACAGCGCAGCAGATTATGCAAGCCGCTTACAACCTAAGCAAAGGCCGGGTTAAAGTCGTCAAGCCAGATAATAAAGCTGCTGAGGCTGCGCCTTTTGACAATCGCGTAACAGCAGAAGCGTACAAGGCAGGAGCGATTACTAAGCCAGAACGTACGTGGGGGCAGGCGGCTAAGGATATGGGGCTTGGTGTTGCTCAAGGCATGATTGGCGCTAATGAAGCGGTCATCGGTGCGGCAAATACGTTGCTCGGGTTTGAGGGTGCAGTTGAAGCTAACAAGCGTCGCAATGATGTGTCTGGCGCATTGGATAGCGTCAAATCTGCTGGGTTATTGGTGCAGAACCAAAAGGCGGAAGATGACAGCAAGTATTTGTCTGGCCGCTTTCAGTCGGTTGGCGTTCCGACTGAGATAGCAGATGCGTTAGCAACCACGGGTGCAATTCTAAACAATCCAGCTAAGTTGAGCGATGTTGCTGCGCAGGGCGTTGGCTCTATTGTGGTATCTTTACCATTAACAGCAACAACGGGAGCATTGGGTGCTTCTGCCATTATGGGTGGCGGTGCTGCGGCCAATGAAGCAGTAGATCGTATCATTAAAGATGATGCAGCTATGGCGCAACTGTCTGATGTTTACCAGCAAGCATTCATGGAAACGGGCAGCCAAGATAAAGCGCTTGAAGTAACAGCGCGTAAGGTTCAATTACCAGCCTTAGTTGTTGGGGGTGCTTTGTCTGCACTCGCAACTAAAGTAACAGGCGGTGGCAAAGTCGAGCAAGACTTGTTGGCAGGGAAGATGACTGCTGCCAAGATTCCGGTATCTATGTTGCGTGAAGGTGGTGAGGAAGCATTGCAAAGCCCATCTGAGCAGGTCGGTGCTAACGTGGCAATCATGGATAACATTGACCGAAGCCAAACCTACATGGAAGGCACAGGCAAGGCGTTCGGTGAAGGGTTGATTGGCGGTATGGCGGCTGGTGGTGCTATGGGTGCTGCTGGTGCTGCGTCAAGTCGTGCAACGCAAGCTAAGACTAAGCTGACTGAGGAAATCACTAAATTAAAGGTGCAACGCGACGAGAAGTTAGCTAAAGCACAAGCGGCTGCTGCATTACCTGCCGTTGGTCAAGCATCTGCTGGTGTTGACCAGATGCTAGGCGTGCAGACTGCGAACCAAATGGCGCAGACTGATAGCCAGTTGCAAGGCATGATGCAAGACCTTGGCATGATTGAGCAGATTGAGCGTGCGCAAGTTGTACCACAAGACCCGGAATTGAAAGCGCTCGCAGCGCAAGGCGTGCCAGTTGTTGAGGTCACACCGAGTCAACCGCAGCCATATCCAATCCAGCAGGTACTTGATCGCGCGATTGATACGCAAAAGCAAGTTGAAATTGAAGCAGCCTATCGTAAGCGTGATGCCAAGTTAGAACGTCAAAAGGAATTGGATTATGTTGAAGCGCAACTGCGGGCGCTCGATGAAGAACATAAAAAGCTACGCCTATTGCAAAGCACAACGCCAGTCAGTAATAACGCATTGCGCGATAAGCTAAGTAATGCGATTAAGGAAGTAGAAGCCAAGCAAGCGGCTCAAGAGGCGATTCGTCAAGAGATTATGGCGACTGGCAACCCACGATTGGTTGAAGCAGGCATTGAGGAAATGCAAGGCGTGGAAGTGCCTGAGTTACCTATGGCGATTACACCTGATTTAGCTGAGTCTTATGCGCCTAAGCTGCCTGAAAACTTTGCTGATGAGCGCCTACTAGATGAAGCCTATCGCGTGGTTCTTGGTGAAGTGTTCGACAATACCACGAAAGGCGGCGGTGTGTCGTTAGCACCTGTTGCTGGTACGGGTTATACCGGTGGTGATGGTAACGAGTACGGCCAACAAATGACACGCACCAAGTCAATGAATCATCCAATTACTCAAGCATTGGTTGCTGATGGTTACACTGCTGAGGAAGTGAAAGCGGCTCTTGATGCTTCACTGAAAGGTCAAAAGTTAGGTAAGCGCTGGCAAGGGTTGGTGGCTAAAGCATTGGATTATAGCAACACTGATGCGGCTGATATTCGTGCAAGCATGGCTGAGTTTGAGCAAGCTAAGGCGGCTGAAATTACGCCTGATGCACTTGGTTATGGTGATGCTATCAATGCGCCATTTGCACCAGATAACGCTCAGCCAGTGACGTTAAACGATCAAGCACAGCCAAGGGGTGCGGATGATGGGGTTAAATATTCATTCGCAGGTCGCAAAGCCAAGACCGCTAACCTAGACAATCTTGCTAATGCAGAAACACGCATTGCCGCTGGTGAAGATGCTGAGGTTGTGCGTCAAGAAACAGGCTGGTATGAAGGTGTAGACGGTAAGTGGCGGTTTGAGATTGATGATAGTGGGGCGGAATCATTGCCAGTTAAAGATACTGGTTTGACGCATAAATTAAGCGATGTGTTAAAGCATGATGCTTTGTTTGAAGCTTATCCAGCTTTGCAAAATCTTTTTGTTTCAAAAGGCAAGAAAACCTACATTACAGGCAATCATATTCGTATTGCAGATGTGTCAAATTATGAAAAAGATATTCAGGCGCAAGAGGATTCTATTTATCGTGAAGCTGAATTATTGCAAGAACAAGGCAAGTTAACTGCTGAAAAAGAGGCAGAATTTGAGCAACAGCTAAATGAGCTTGATAGGTCATCAAGAACAGGTCAAATTGTCTTTGACAAGTCTAGCTTGATGCACGAAATCCAACACGCAATTCAACAGGAAGAAAACTTCGCGCGTGGTGGTCCATCATCTACTTTGTCGCATGAGCAACGACAAGCGGCAATCAATGAGATTGAGCAAGAAGCCATGAATATGGGCTTGCCTTCTTATGAGCGTAAACTGAATGACTATGTGACTGGCAAGATTACCGAGGATGAATATAACGATTACTTGTGGGATGTTGCTAGTGCTACTAAAGAGTATGGCATGGCTGGCTACAAGTTTGAGTTATACCAACGACTCGCTGGCGAAGTCGAAGCCCGTAACACGCAGAAACGCTTAGGCATGAACGCACAGGAGCGCAAGCTAACTGCACCAAGCGCAACGCAAGATGTGCCAAGTGATAAGCAGATTGTGCGCTTTGATGGTGGTCGTGCAGACTATGCACCAAGACCAGAAACGCTAACCAAGCAAGCTGCAACCGACATTATTTCACGAGATGCTGACGGTAAGCGACTATTGAAAAACGGCAAGGTTAAAGTGCTTGGCAGTATTGATGAAGCGCCTGCTCATGTGTTGGAGCAAGCAAAGCGGTCAATTCGATCCTATGGTAATGCTAGTGATGGGATTGTTGATGATATTAATAGCGTAAGCGATGCTCTGGATGGAAGCATAACATTTAGCGATTCTGTTATCACAATTAATTCTATAAAGCTGCCATCTGAAATGAGAGGTAAAGGCATTGGCTCTGAGGTTATGAATAAAATCATTGCTTATGCTGATCGCAACAATCTAAAGATCGTTCTTACTGCTAACGGTGATTTTGGTGGAAGCAAAGCAGGTCAGCAGCGATTCTATAAGCGCTTTGGTTTTGTGTTAAATTCAGGAAAGAACAAGGACTATTCATATACTGAAAACATGATAAGAAACCCTTTGCAGACTCGTTTCTCACAAGACGGCAACATTCAAGGCTTCTTCGACCCTGCAACCGACACAACCTATCTGGTTGCTGATGCGCTGACTGCCGACACAATCAATGGTGTGCTTGTGCATGAGGTCGGTGTTCATGCGTGGTGGGCTAAGGCGAATAGCGATAAGAAAGCAGCGCTTGAAAAGCGTGCTGTGCAACTACTCAACCAGGGCAAGTATGGCAACGATAAGATCAAAGCCTTCTATGCTGCGGTAGAACAGCGCATGATTGATGCTGATGTTCAAGGTAACGCAGAAGAAGCAGCAGCCTATATTGTCGAGGAAGCGATTAACCAAGTTGGTGCAGAACGATATACGCTATCTGATTCGCGTTTGATTGATACGGTAGCTAAGGTGTCTAAGTCGTTAGCTAATTGGATGAGCGACTTTATTGCTGCCATTAAAGCATCATTTAACCGTATCGGCTGGCTCAATACTGCCAACCTTACTGGTGCTGATATGGTGGCGATTGCTAAACGCAATATGCGTGATGTAGCACAGAATGATGTTAGCGACAATGTTGGCATATTGGCAGGTAATGTGGCCTATTCAAAAGCTGGCACAACACAACCAGCAGACAATTTAATCGCGCCTCGTGAGATGGTTGGTGATGCTGTTGAAGTTCAAGAGAAGCTAGAGAAGCCTGCTGATGTGTTTGGTATGCTCAACAGTTTTAGGCAGTCATTTGTTAATGACCTTGAGCGTGTGCGTCAAGTGCAACAGATGGTTAATGAAAAGGTTGGTGAAGAAAATGCTATCGACCTTGAGCAGACTATCTATACGTTTAGACGACGTTCGGCCGTTAAGGTGCAAGACTTAAATCGTGATGTTAAGCACGCCATTGAAGGGCTAACAAAAGACGATATTTCAAAAGAAGAAATCGGACTTTATTTGTACGCTCGCGCGGCTGAGGAAGTTAATAATTACCTGTTTAACAAATACACAGCAGAACGAGAATCGGCTTATGCAGAAGCGGAGGCGCGATTAGAGCAAGAGAAGCAGGCGGAATTGTCTGGCTCTGGAAAAACAAAAGATGCTTTCATTGAGAAGAAATACAGCGAGCTATTGCTAAAAGAGCGTGAAAAAATTGATCGACGCATTGAAGTGCCAGTGTCTGGTTCAGGAATGGAAACCAGTCGTGCTAACGATGTGATTGCTACGCTTGAGGAAATGCACCCAACAATTAAAGAACACGCGCAAGTGTGGCGCAAAATGCTTGATGATAGCCTTGATATGCGCGTGCAAGCAGGCACATTGAGCGAGGAGTTAAAGAATGAACTTAAACAGCGCTATCCAAACTATGTGCCGATGAAAAACGGAACGCCAGACCGCGCAACCTATGAGGGTGATTATGGTGTTACGCCTATCAGTCAATTCAACGGAACTGGCACTAAATTTAACCTAACAGGTAGCGAGATTCGCAAGCGTAAAGGTCGTGTAACCGAAGCTAAAGACATTATCGAGCATATCGTATTTGACTTAGAACGCGCTATTGTTCGCGCTGAAAAGAATGAAGTAAACCTAACTACTGCGCGTTTGGTTGCTCGTCACAAGGATGCAACGACGGAAAACGGTGGTCAACTGTGGCGTATGATGAAAGGGGAGTTGCCAGCAGGAAAACAAGGGGTTAATTTTTTCTATAACGGTGAGCGGTTTAGTATTCAAATTAATGACCAACCATTAGTTGATGCTTTGGCGCGAGTTAACGAAGACCCTTACACATTAGCGGATGAATTGTTGTCCTACTGGAAGCGCTCAATTACTCAATGGAGTGTGGCTTTCCAGTTATTCACGTCACCTATTCGTAACACCAAAGAGGCGATGATGTTTGCACATCAATCGCTGGGTGCTCGCGGTGCATTGCTAATGAGTCAGTATCTTTACGGTGCTATGCGTGCTCAATGGCGCTATGAGCGTGACAAGGTAACAAGTGAAGGCATCCATGCAACCAGTGCCGAATATCGAAAAGAATGGGATAGGGTGCAAACCCGCTTCCGTTTAGCTGGTGGTCATACTGGTTTTCGCGATATGAGAACTTTGGAAGGCGTGCAGCGCAAGCTAAATCAAGACTTTATTAAGCTAACAAAATTCAAAAACCTTGATGGCAAAGGAAAGGCGTTGAAAATTTCCTTGTATATGCGCGATAGTTTGTTGTCGGTGTTGAAACTGTTAGAGGATTTTGGTGCAGCGGTAGATAACGGAACACAATTAGCCGCATTTAGAGCGCATGAGGAAATGATTAAGGAGGCTAAAAAGCGTGTTAGTGAAGCGCTTAAAAATGGTGAGCAACCAACCAAAGAAGATGCTGCCTTAGCCAGAAAGTCAGTTCAAGACTCGATTAAATTGGCGACTAACTTAACAGTCAACTATGCAAGACGTGGCACGCTAAATCGCAAGATTGAACATTTTGCCGTGTTCTACACAACTGCTACTAACTCGCTGGTCAAATACAAAGAAGCGGTAACAACGAGTGAGCGCAAGGCTGCACTAGCTGCATGGCTTTTGGCAACCATCGCCTATGGTCTGGCTGCTGCTATGCAGTGGGGCGAGGATGATAACGGCAACAATCGTTTTGACCTGGTGGATGAATATAAAAAACTAGGTACGACAACGATTATGTTGGAGGGTGGCGGTGAGATTAGCTTGCCAGAAGCGTACGGTTTGCAAGGCTTTGCTGCTTATTTTGGTAAAAAGATAGGTCAGATGATTCGCTATGAACTAACAGAAGGCAAGCAGGGTATTGATGTTGAAACAGCGTTTAATGATTTGTTATTTGGTGCTGCCCACCATTTCAACCCCATTGGTGGTGTGAAGCTTTTTGAAGCGTTTGCTGGTGATGATGATGCTTCATTAATGATGTTATCGCCAGACCTGTTGGATTCTTTTGTGGGTGTACTGACTAACAAAAATGCGTTTGGCAATTCGCTATACCCTGAAAACAAATACAACCCTAACGACACGCCAGACAGTGAAAAAGTTTATGATATGAAGCGCGACACGCTTTATACCACGATTGCAAAAACAATCAGTGAAACATCAGGTGGCGACGGAATTACAGAAGGTAAGTTTGAGGTAACGCCTGCTGCTATTGAGAGTACGTTCAAATTGTTCACAGGCGGTCTTGGTACAACTATTGAGCAGATTGGTCGGATTATGACTAAATCAATTAATGGCGATGAAATTACCACTAAAGATGTTCCAATTGTTTCATCGGTGGTGACGCATAAAGATGCTTATGATAGACGTTACTCAGATGCTTTCCGTGAACTTGTGAATGAGATTAAGGATGCGGAAAGCAAGCTGAAAGAGTATGACGAACAGGGTAAATTAGCGCCTAATGAGCTTGAAGATGGCTACAAGGAGCGAATTAGTTTGCTGCCGATGATTAAGAAAATTGAAGATGAGAATAGGGAGTTGCGCAAGGAGATTGCTGATTTAGATAAACAGCGCAGGGAGACGGATAAGCCTAATGAACGAGTGGCTTTGCAAGCAGAGATTGACGAGTTAAAAGCGAGACGTAACGCTAAGTATGCAGAAGCCTTGCCGCAATTAAGAGAGGCTAAGGCTATTGATAAAAAAGAAGCCTTGCGCCTAGAGATTGAAAGATTACAGAAGAAGGAAGGCAACCCCAAATAACGGGGTTGCTATAAGTTGGCAGTTAATGCAGCATTAGGCCACTGTATGACTTAGCGTGTTTGATCGGGTCGATTAATCGGTAACGGGCTTCGCGGATAGCGTCACTCGCTTGTTTCATGTGTCCGCTGGTGATAACGCTTAATAGGTTGAATGCGTGCTGAATATCGTGCTCTGCTTTTTCAATTAAGTTAAAGCGTTCGTTAATCATGTGAATCATGTTGTTGGTTTCCACTAACAAGTCCTTGCGAACAAGTACCATGCCTTCGGGAATGGCTGGTGTTTCATGGCGTGGCATGAGTTCTCCTTCGTAAGTGAAGCCAAGGTAGTTGCAAACCGAAGGGAATTGTTCTGGTGTTAAGTCGTCGTATTTGGCGACATTGAAAACCGTCTTTAAGTCGTGGTAAACGGTTTGATGACTTTTGCCAGTTTGCTTCACGATGCGGTTGACGGCTTTTTGAATGGCTCTCGCTTGGTTGGTGTCGATGGTGATGCGTTTAGGTGTGCTTAGTCCAAAATAGTCAGCTAGTACGTCAAAGCACTTCTCTTGATAAGCAATGACCTTATCTTTTAGCTCTGGTTTAACGCGACTTGAATCAATTCCAAATAACCAGCCGTTGAGCATTTTGAGAGGTAGGCATAGCATCTCTTGCGTGCCTCCGTTTGAAGGTGCGGTTATCATAACCGTACCTTTTGACATGACAGGATGGCGCTGAATGCGTTGGCGTTGAGCGTCCCAGTTAACACCAATATTTTCACAAATAGGCTTCATTGCCACAACAGGGTTATCGTGGTGCATGAATGCGGTGATTGTTTGATTGTTGAATAACACTTGAATTGCAGTTGTCATAACTCGGTTTCCTTGGATGTGTAGGTAAACCACTCGTTAATCGACCAAGATTAGGCGAGTGGGGCTGCTCGGGTTGGTCGACCAGTCCAAGGCTGGCACACCCGAAGGTGTCCCAAACAGCCCCGCTCATAGAAGTATAGGCATCGAAAACAACAAAACCCCATCAGGGGTTGTTTTGCACCCTTGGAAAAAGCAAGCCGACCAAAGCCCGACACTGTTTTTTACAGTGCAGTTTTAGATTAGCATTGGCATTAAGACTTGTCAATCTTTTTAATTTGTTCACTCGCTAATAAGAGTATTATGAGAATGAATAGCACGCCTTGAGTTATGGCTGACCAATTGCTTTGAATAATTGAGGCTACAATCATTAGTGTAGATATTAACGCTGATATTGAAAACAAAATCCAAATCGTGTTCTTTTTTTTAACAGGCATTACATAGTATGCGCCATAGAAAAATCCAGCGCTCAATCCTATTGTTCCCGCTATCCATGAAACAATATTTGGACCACTTCCCATTTCCGACAAATGACTGCCATAAAACCAGATTGTTGCTAGTATATACGCCAGCCATCCACTAAGAATGCCAGCAGGAATAAAAAAAATCCAACGAGATAAGGTGACTGCTTGATTCATTTTTTTGCTCCTTTTTTAGTTCTGTTGTTTTTGCCAATACCGGGAATACTTGATCTGTTTCTTAGCCACCAGACACCAAGACCCACAAAAAAGCAAATAACAATAAAAATAATAGGCTTCAAAGTTTCCATGTTAACTCCTCCATGTTTTCAACAATTCTACCACAACCAATAATAAAACCCTTTAGAAGAACATAAACCATTGTTTTGCAACACTCTAAGCATTAAGCAAGGGGTGTTGTGACATGATGGATATTTCGGAAAAGGATATGGAAACTGATGCGCTGATTGCAGCCATTGGTGGCAGACTGCAAGGGTTAGCGCAAAAAGCGCAAACAGCTAAGATCGAATTGGAAAAACGATGGGCTGAGGATTTTCGTCAATACAACGGGGAATATGACCCTATCACCAAGGCTGAGTTAGCTAACCAGCGACGCTCACAAGCCTTTGTCAACTTAACTCGACCTAAAACAAACATTGCTAAAGGTCGCTTGTCTGAAATGGTAGCACCTACCGATGATATGAATTGGGGTATGCACGCTTCACCGTTGCCAGATGAGTATGCGCAAACACCTAAAGAACAGCAGGCTCAACTTATTAAGATGGTTGAAGAAAAGGCCAAGCGCATGGAAACGACAATCCATGACCAACTTGCTGAGTGCGACCATAATGCGCAGGTGCGTGATGTTTGTCATAACGCTGCCTTGTATGGTACGGGTATCTTGAAAGGTGTGGCGATTCGCGGTGAAACCAAAACTATTTGGACGCAAACCAGTGATATGTTCGGCAATGTGTCGCACGTCATGAAGCGTGTCACTGAGTACAAGCCTGTCACCGAAAGTGTTTCGCCTTGGGATTTTTTCCCAGATATGGCCGGTGCAACTAAGATCGAAAATGCGTCGTGGGCATTCCAGCGTCATCGCTTTAGCAAGAAGCAGATGCGCGACCTAGCCAAGCAAGGATTTAACCCAGAAGCGGTGGCGAAGGCCATTGCCTTGGGTTCTGGTGAGGAAACCACTAGCCAGACGATTACCATGCGTTCTGAGACTTACGCCATTGTTGGTCGTGAGATTTATGAGGTGTGGGAGTATCACGGCACACTAACCACTGATGAGATGGCGTTGCTAGGTTGTGAAGTGCCAAGCGATTCACCATTGGCTGAGTTGTACGAAGTACCAGCCGTGGCATGGGTATGCAATGGGGTGGTATTAAAGGCCGCAGTAAACCCGCTTGATTCTGGTGAGTTGCCGTTTAGTGTGTTCTGTTATGAGGTCGATGATGAAGGAATTTTTGGTTTTGGTGTTCCTTACCTTACCCGTCATGGTCAACGTGTGGTCAATGCGTCATGGCGCATGGTATTGGACAATGCTGCTCATTCAGTCTTACCGCAAACAATTATTGATGACCGTGCAATCGCGCCTATGGATGGTTCGCCGCACGTAACACCGGGTAAATCATGGAAGCGACTGGATAGAGCCGTGCCAGTAGCGGAATCATTTGTGTCGATTCCGATTGCATCTAACTTGCCAGCCTTGGGGCAGATATTCGAGCAAGCACGCAAACTGATTGATGAAGAAGCGAGCATACCGTTAATTGCTCAAGGTATGAACACGCCAGAAGTAAATAATCAGACGGCACAAGGTATGAGTATGCTCATGGGTGCGGCCTTAACGCCTATGCGTGAAAAGGTGAAGCGGTTTGATGACTGTATCACTAAACCAATTATCCGTCGATTCTACGATTGGAATATGCAATACAACCCAGACGAGAGCATTAAGGGCGACTTTACCATTATTGCTAACGGCTCAAGTGCATTGCTTGAAAAAGAACAGACTGCCGGTGCGTTAATGAATGCACTACAAATGGCAGGCGCTAATCCTATTCTGGCTCAGATGACTAAATTCCCTGACTTGTATCGCAAGTTAGCTAAGTCAATCGGTATCAACCCTGATGACATTATCAAGACTGATGAAGAAATCAAGGCTGAGCAGGAGCAGGCTCAACAACAGCCGCAGCAACAAAACCCAGAAATGCTCAAACTGCAACTTGAACAGCAGAAGCTACAACTCGAAGCCAAGTCGCTTGAGTTGGAAATGCAGTTGAAGCAGCAGCAATTAGGTATTGATGCGCAGGTTGCTCAATCACGTATGCAAGCAGATATGGCGCGTGCTCACACAGCGCAATATCAAGCACAAGGTGAAATCCAAGAACGTCAGATTGAGCGTGAAACTCAGATGATGAAACTGGCTGCCGAGCGTGACATTAGTATTGCAGAAGTGCAGCAGCAGTTGGTTAATGCGCGAGAGCAACGCCAGCATGAGACCGACTTATTTATGGCTGAATCGAAAATCAAATTAGCAACAGGTAGCGGCTTATGATTGAAACACACTCACAAACATGGCGCACGGTGGAAGATAACTGCCGTGCTTTAGTTGAAGTTTTGCGCGATGACCTTGAGCGCAAGGGATTGAGTGATACTGATTCTGAGTTTATTCGCGGCCAGATTTATGCTTTGCGTGAAGTGTTGGCGATGCCAGCCGTGATACAAACACCTGAATCAACTGAGCCACCACAACCTGCGTCTTATTTCTACTAACAATAATCCCTCTTGCAACCATTGCCGCCTACGGGCGGTTTTTTTACACCTAAATTCAAACTAATTATTTCTATAAAACACTTTAGAAGATTGATTTTTCAACACTTTGTATTGTGGCCTCATGGACGCGCAAGCCTCCGCTAAAACAGGAAATACAAAGTGAACGAAGATCAGATTTTTGAGCAAGCCTTTAACGATGAGTCAATCACTGACGCACCTGCCTCAGTCGAGCAACCCTTAGTAGAGACAAGCCAAGAAAGTGCAGAAGTTGAAGTAGCACCTATTGAGCAGCCAGTCGCAGACGTGCAGCCGGAAGCACAACAGGCCAGCGAAAGCCAGCAACCAAAACACTGGATTGATCTTGTTCCTGATGAAGCTAGAAAAGAGTTAGACCCGATTCTACAGGATTGGCGCTCAAACCACGGACGAGTATCGGCATTGACCAAGAAAACCTTGGAGCAGGAAGCGTTAATCGCTGAATTGCAAGCCAAGTTACAGGAAGGTCAAGCACCAAAACAGGAAGCACCAGAAGCCAATGAGCCTAACCCGCTTGATGTGCTAAAGGAGGAATTTCCTGAGTTGGGCAACTCGATTGAGCGTGCATTAGCCCACGAACGTGAGCAGATGCAACGCACGTTTGAGCAGAAGCTAACGCCACTAGAGCAGATGCGATTGGAGAACGAGCAACGCGCTTATGCCTTGCAGCGTCAACAAGGACTCGCTCAGGTAGCGCAAGCACATCCTGATTGGCAACAAATTGTCAATGCACCGGTGTTTAAGTCTTGGTTCGATCAACAACCAGCAGCGGTGCAAAACATCCTGACTGAGAGTGAAAACCCTAGCGAAAACATTTGGCTATTGTCGCAGTTCAAGCGTGACATGGCTCTGGCAAACCAGCAACGACAAGTGCAGTCACAGGCTAAAAGCCAACGACTAGCGCAATCGGCTGGTGTGAAACAAACAGGCAAGCCAGTTGGGGAATCAGACCCTGACGCGCTATTTGCCTATGCGTATCAAAATGCCTAACAGGAGTAAGTGAAAATGGCGTTTTCAGACTACGGCTCAATTAGCCCTCGTACCGGTGTAATGGCTACTGCTCAATTATTGAAGCGTGCCGAAAATCAAATTGTATTACCTCGTGTAATGCAGAACCATCCTATGCCAAAAAACAAGTCAGATACGATGAAGTTCCGTCGTTACTCTGCGTTTGCGGCTGCAACAACCCCTTTGACCGAAGGTGTTAAACCAAGCGGTAAGACTATCAGCAAGACTGACTACACTGCTCAGTTAAACCAATACGGTGACTTTGTTGAGATTACCGACAAAATTGCTGACATGCACGAAGATCCAATCTTGAAAGAGATGATGGCTGTTTGTGGTGAGCAAGCTGGTGAGACCATTGAGAAGATTGCTTTTGGTGTTGCGACTGGTGGCACTAACGTGTTCTACGCTAACGGCACGGCTCGTACCGACGTAAACACTGCGATTAGTGTCAACAAGTTACGTGCAGTAGTTCGTTCATTGCGTGCTAACGGTGCTAAACCAATTTCCGAAATGTTGGCTGCTTCACCTAACTACAAAACCGAAGCAGTAGGCGAGGCTTTCTTTGCCTTCTGTCATACCGACTTGGAAGCTGATATTCGCAACTTAACTGGTTTTACGCCTGTTGAGCAATACGGCCAGTCTGCTAAAGCTGTTCCGTTTGAAATCGGTAAGGTTGAAAACATCCGTTTCGTGCTATCACGTCATTTTGCTTCATTGCCCAATGCTGGTGGTTTGAAAGGTTCAATGGTTTCGACTGGTGGCACGAATGCTGACGTTTACCAAATTGTTGTATTGGGTAAAGACGCGATGGGTTCGGTTGCCTTGAAAGGTTCAGAATCAGTACACCCAATGGTATTGAATCCTAACACTCCTCGCGGTGGCGACCCTCTAGGTCAATTAGGTTCAGTTGGTTGGAAAACTTGGTACACGGCTGTTCGCTTGAATGAAGCATGGATGGCTCGTATTGAAGTTGCTGTAACTGCGCTTTAACCATAAGTGATTGATAGGGGTGTGAAAGCCCCTGTCTTTCCATAACGGTCGCGTTGACTGTTATGCAAAGACAAACAGGAGAGAATCTAATGTCAGATATTGAAACGATTGTTGATGACGTTGCTGCGCCAGTAGCCAAAACCTCAAAAACAGCCAAACCTAAAGCCAACCCTGATGAGCGTGTAAACATCATTATTGCGTCAACTGAAAAAGACCAGTCTGATGTTTTTGTTGGTGTAAACGGTGTGACGTTTTTGTTTCAGCGCGACCAAGTGGTTGCAGTGCCACGTTATATTTATGAGCACTTGATTAACTCTAAGACAACAGTGTTCGACCCTAAAACGGGCGCAGAACGCTTGATTGCTTCTTATCCTGTTTCTATGGCGTAACGATTATGACGTTTCTTGAATTGGTTAAACGTGTGCATCAAGAGGCTGGTTTATCTGGTGCTGGTGCTGCATCAGTTAAGCAGCAAATTGGCATGGATAAAAAGATTGTCGATTGGGTGCAGACAGCCTATCAAGAAATTATTAACTTAAAGCCTTGGGATTTTACTTGGACAAGCGCGGCTTTAGCAATTCCGGCTGGTGTCCAAGTAATTCACTTAGCGGATTATGGTGTTACTGATGTTGGCATCATTTCGCGTTTAATGCTGGGCAGCAGTGTGGTTCAGATTGATGACTGGAAAAATGCAGATCAACTTTATGCAAACCAGCCTGCGGGTACAGTAGAGAAGTTTGCTATTCTTCCGAATGGTGACTTAAAGCTGTATCCTGTTCCAGCAGCATTAACCAACTTAACGCTTGAGTATCATCGAGGCGTACATAAGTTGGTAGAGAATACTGATGCGCCTTTAATTCCTGAGCAATTCCAAATGGCGATTGTTTTTAAGGCGCTATCTTTGTACGCAGCCAACGACGAAGCTGTGGCACTATTCCAAGATGCAATGCGTAACTACGATAACTGGATGGCGCGCCTTGACTTAGCGCAACGCGAACAGCCCCAAAAAACGTATGTAGCACTTGATTCGACCTATATCAATGCTTCTTCACGTTGGGGTAATCCATGGGTACTCTGGTAGCATACACACCTTTAAGGGTCGGTTTAGACCTTGTTCAAAGCCCAATCGCGATTAAAGAAGGTCGCGCTATGGTGCTATCTAATTTTGAGATTGTAAATGGTCGCAATGGATTTAAGCGTTTAGATGGCTATGAGCGTTTCGACGGTCGCCCATTAGCATCTTCTTCTGTTTATTTTCGCGTTCCTGTTTCTATCACAACCAACCCTGTTGCTGGTGATGCGTTTGTTATTGGTGCATCTTCTGGCCTTGTGGTGTCTTACGCTGACGACGTGCTTTATGTCACGAATGTGTCTGGTGTTATTCCTTCATCTGGTAATGTGATTATCAATGCAGTTACAGTTGGTACGGTCACTGGCACGCCATTAAAAGGCGCGATTGATGATACTGACTACATTACTAAGCGCAACAATACCTTTAATGTGGTTCGCAACTTAACTCAAACTGTTCCCGGCTCTGGTGGTGTTTTGGGTGTTGCTATTTACGGCAACAAGGTCGTCGCAGTGCGCAACGAGGCAGATGGCAAAACAGCAGCGATTTATGAGTCATCGGCTGGCGGCTGGGTGAAAAAGCATGGTGGCTTATTGCCTAATGGTGTCTGGCGGTTTGCGCGTCATAACTTCCAAGGCACGGCACGCACAATGGCGCTTTATTGCGTTGATGGCCGCAACAACTTGATTCAATACCTTAATGGCGTTGTCACGGTTGCAAGCCCTATTTTTGGTAGTGAGGCCACTAGCGCAACCAGTCTAACACCTGCTACGGGTAGCAAAGTATTTACGATTGCTGAGTTAGATCGCTCGTGGGTTGTTGGAGATAGGTTGATTGCTTATTCAAAAGCAAACGCTGCTATTTTCATGAAGGGCGCTGTTACCGCATACGATAAGGTAGCTAAAACCGTTACAGTGAATGTGGATGCGATTGGCGATGCAACGGCTGCAACTGACTGGCTAATCTGCCATGAGGATTATCGCGACAAGCCTTACATGGTTGCAGCACATAAGGAGCATTTGTTTCTTGGGTATCAGAACGGCCAGTTGCAACATTCGGATTTAGGAGAGCCATTAAAGTACGGTGTTGATGGTACGGCTGGCTTGTTCGGTGTTGGCGATGAGCTGACTGGCTTAGTGTCGTTAAAGGGTGGCGTGCTTGGCGTGTTCTGCCGTAATCGCATTTACACGCTTTATGGTGCATCTACACTGGATTGGCGCTTGGATACTTTCAGTCCGTCTAGCGGTTGCTTGATTGATACACTGGGTGAAACAGTTGGTGACGCTATCTTCTTTGATGATGTTGGTATCACTACGATGCAAGCGGTTAATGCTTTTGGTGACTTTTCTAGCGGTGTTATTTCTCGTGACATTAAAACGCTGATTGATCGGGTGAGTCCTTCCTTTGCCATTATGGTTAAGGTCAAGTCGCAATATCGCGTATTCACAGGTGGCGGTTCTGGGATTATTGCGACCATGCTTGGCGCGGTCAACGGCAATATGCAGGTCGGTTTCTCTCAATTTAATTACGCGCACAATTTTACTTGTGGTACTTCTGGCGAGATGAATGGCTGCTGGCTGGTACAGATGATGGCTATGTCATGAAGCTAGATTCAGGCTACTCGTTCGATGGTCAAAACGTGCTGGCAATTTGTCGCTTGCACTATCAACACTATAAATCATTTTCGCAGAAAAAACGGTTTAAGAAACTTACACTTGAGCTAGATTCAACTGAGCCAGTACTGATTAGAAGTAAGCAGCAGTTTGATGGCATGAGCAGTGACTACGAAACAGGAATCTATCAAGGTATTACAACGCCTGCGCTCGGTGGTTTGTTTGATGCTGTAAATTGGAATGAGTTTTACTGGTCGCAACCTGCTATCGGTGGTGTTGAGGCTTATATCCAAGGGGTAGGGCGCGATATGTCAGTCTTATTTGTAAGTGATGGAATTGAAGCGCCATACAACCTGCAAGGGTTTGGTGTTCACTACACAATGTTGGGAATGAAACGATGAGCAATAAATATTTCGATAGCGCGAACAATCCGAATCGGGTTTTGCCTTATGAGGTCGCTCGTGCCGAGCAGATTAATAATACCGATGATTTGATTGAGCAAGGGATGGCGCTAGTTGAGGCTGATGTTACACGCGCTATTAAATTGCCTATTGGTACAACAACAGATCAAGTTTTGACAAGCACGGCAGCGCAACGGCAAAACTCATTATTGGCCTTTGATGCGTCTGGCAATGCAACCTTAACAGGCACAGATGTTGCAGCGCGACAAGGTAAGATTGTTGGTTGGGATAATTCAGGCAATATCAGTCTTTACAGTTATGCCGATGATATTACTGCGCCTGTAAATGCTGCTGCTTCCAGCGCTAGTGCTGCGGCAGTATCTGCAACCAACTCTGCAAACAGTGCTACAGCATCTGCAAATAGTGCAATCGCTAGTGCTAACAGTGCTAACAGTGCTTCTACAAGTGCTAACACAGCTACAACACAAGCTGGCATTGCTACAACTAAAGCAACAGAAGCAGCTACGTCTGCTACAAATGCTGCTAATAGTGCTACTACAGCCTCTACACAAGCCACTAATGCAGCGTCTAGTGCTACTAGTGCAGCTAATAGTGCTACAACAGCTACAACACAGGCTACAAACGCTTCTAACAGTGCTACAGCAGCAGCTACAAGTGCTACTAATGCAGCTAATTCAGCGACAACGGCAAGCAATGCTGCAACAACTGCTACGAATCAAGCTAATGCAGCCACAACACAAGCAACTAATGCTGCTACAAGCGCAACGTTGGCTAGTGATTGGGCGCAAAAGACAACAGGCACAGTGGATGGCAGTGGCTATTCTGCTAAGTATTGGGCGCAAGAGGCAGCCAGTATAGTTACTGCTGGTGTTATCGATGACGATATTACTAGCACAATTAAAACGTGGTCAAGTAACAAGGTTTCAACTGAGTTGGCTGCCAAACAAAGCACCCTTGTTTCTGGCACTAACATCAAAACCATTAACGGTGAAAGCGTATTAGGTAGTGGGGATATTTCTATCTCTGGCGTCAACCTATCCGCCTCACAATCAGCAATCTATGTTACACAAATAGTCACATTCGAAATAACGGACTATAATTCGTTTAGTGATTACATAGTGCAGATTAGCGCAGGCAGCGTTTCGTTAAGCGGTAGTACGATTACAGCCACTATGCCAGCTACTGAAGGCAGTGTTGCTTTAACCGTTACTAAAGATGGTGCGTCAACATTGTTTGCTATTGATGTTCTAGGCGCAGGGGTTGAAAGACCTGTCAATACGACTCCTGTTAATGGAGCAACAGATCAGAACAGCTCAGTAACTCTAACCGCTAGCGCATTTCAATGGCTTGGTTTATCTGACACTCACGCTAGTTCTGACTGGCAAGTGGCGACAGACTCAGGATTTGTTAACTTAGTTGCTAACGTAGTTGCTGATGCAGTCAATAAGACTACTTACATTGTTAGCGGTTTAGTAGTTAGCCAAACCTATTTTTGGCGCGTTCGTTATAACGGTGCTGCTAACGGTAGTTCTGAGTGGTCAACACCTACTAGCTTTGTGACCAAAGCGATATTTGGCGGCTTAGTCGGAGAGGCAGGCGCTCAAGCATTTGGCGTAAGTGAATGTCCGAGCGCTGCATGGTTAACGGAATTAGGTTTAACTGCTATGGCTGGGACTAGCGATAAAGCCAGTGAAAACTATGGTAATTATCAGCACACTAACGGCGGTGTGTCGGTATTCATTCCTAAATTCTATTACAAATTCGGTGATGCGGCTGATCCGGCTTTTGGTACTTATGGTGCTAACACACTCACTATTAAAGGCATTGAAACCTTTAGCGGTGAGGCGGCGGCAAACGTAGCTGGTTATGCATTGCATCGCGCGTTCATTGATAACGGTATTGAACAGCCCGGTTTCTTTATTGATAAATACTTAGCTAGTAAAGATGGCACAAGTAGCTGTAAGTCAGTAAAGCTAGGCGTTCCTATTTCACTGACAACGAGTACAAGTTACACCAATTCAAACGGCATGATGGGTTGTACTGGTATTTTAGCTGATGCAGTCGTTTTATCTCGTGCTCGCGGTACAGGCTGGAATTGTGAGTCGATATTCCAAGCTGATGCTTTAGCTAAATTGTCACTAGCCCATGCTCAACATGCTACAAGCGCCACTTATTGCGCTTGGTATGACGCTGCTGGAACAACTAACTTCCCTAAAGGGTGCAATAACGGCGCATTAGCAGATGTGAATGATACGAGTGTTACCTTCATTACCGCAGGCGATGCGGGTACGAGTGCTAAACCGAAAACTGGTAGCGCAAGCAATTTAGCTAAAACAACCCACAACGGACAGTTATGCGGTGTGGCTGATATTAATGGCGCTATGTATCAAGCGTTGATAGGTCTAACGATGGCAGGCACAAGCGCAACAGATACAACGCAAAACACGACAGGCAATGCTTATGTATTGAAGCGCACAGCAGCGCATCGTGTATTAACTGGCGGATTTGGCAGCACTAACGATGCTTGGGGTACAACCAGTAGTCTGGCCACTAACTTTGATGCGATTACAGGGTTTGAGCCTTGGACTAGCACATCAGGATGGGTCTATTTTGGTAATGGAGCTACGCAAGTTTTTAGCGGCGCAACCAGTGGCACTGATTACTTGCGTTCGTGCTGCGGTATTGGTGCTTTGGCAGGAATGTCGGCGAGTGGAACTAATCAGTTCGGCAGTGATGGGTGTTACCAATACGGGTGTGCGAATCAAGTGCCGCTTGCCTCCGGGTATTGGGTCAATGCCGCGAATGCGGGTGCGTTCTTCCGTTACTGGCTCTTCTACCGCTCGAATGACGTCAGCAACCTTGGCTTTCGGTGCTCCGCCTATGGATCGTAACTTGTTAGCGGCGCGATAGCGCCGCATTAAAGGACAGTAAATGAAAGTCAATCATGAAGCTCAAATAATGCTAAAGGCAAGAGATATGATTAAGCAAATGCATATTAATTTGCAGCATTTTCCTCGCCATGAAAAATACGCACTTGCCCAACAGGTAAGAAATTCTATGTATGCGGTTTTAGCCGGATTGGTTGAGTGTCATAAAAAGTATCAAAACAAAACCAGTTTGACTAAGTTAGATATTGAGCATGAGAAATTAAGGACATTGATTAACTTGTCGTATGAACTTGGTTATTTTCAATATAAAGATAGTAAGCGCGAGCGCAGCGAAAGCGAGGCTTTGCGTAGATATACCGCCGTGTCGATTCTGGTTAATGAACTAGGCTCGATGATTGGCGGATGGATTAAATCACTGTCTCAAAAAGACAGTGATTTATAGGGAGTGTGTATTAAATGTGTAACTTGCTTGCCTCCGGGAATTGGAACAATGCCGCGAAAGCGGGTGCGTTCTACCGTAACTGGAACAACAACCGCTCGAATGACAACAACAACATTGGCTTTCGGTGCTCCGACTATTTTGCCAAACTCCTGACAACTCTTAATGAGCACACTGGCAACATAGGGATATACGCTTCCTGCATTATGGCGAAATCTGCTTTGGCTGGTTTTCTAGTACCTTCGGAGAATGTCAATCATGCCTAAACGTGTCGGGAATTTATTTGATTCCATGTTTACGCTCGAAACACTTTACTCTGCTTATACCAAAACCAGAACAGGTAAGCGTTGTAAATACAGTGTAATGGAGTTTGAGCGCAACTTAGGAGCTAATTTGCAGCAACTATTAACCGAGTTGCACTCTGGTGAATATCGCCCAAGGGATTACAAGTCTTTTGAGGTTTTAGAGCCAAAACCACGGTTAATTCATGCGCCACACTTTCGTGACGTAGTGGTTCAGCGTGCTATGTATGACACACTTTATCCGATTATGGATAAAACTTTTACCGTAGATAGTTTCGGTTGTCGAATTGGGTGCGGCACGCATCGCGCGGCTGATAAGGTTCAGCAATATTTACGGGAATCTGAAAGTGACAGTTATACGCTACAAATGGATATTAGAAAGTTCTTTTATAGAATCGACCGATATATTCTGATGAACTTGTGGCGAAAAAAGATTAAAGATGATCGAGTCTTAAAGCTCATAGAATCCTTTACAGAATATGAAGGCACAGGAATACCGATTGGCAATTTAATGAGTCAGCTTTCTGCGTTGGTTTATTTGAATGCGCTAGATCATTTTATAAAGCGTGATTTAGGTGCTAAGAAATATGTCCGCTATGTTGATGACTTTGTTGTTTTTGATTTGAGTAAAAACGAAGCTCATTTGATGCTAACAAAGATTAAGTATTTTTTGAGTAGTCGCTTAAAGCTTGATTTATCTAAGTTTCGAATCGCTCAAGTAAAACGAGGCATTAACTTTTGCGGGTTTCGTACTTGGCGTAAAACGCGATTTATTAGAAAGCACGCCATGCTAACTTTTAAGAGAGCTGTTAAGGCGAACAAAACGGAAAGCGTTATCAGTTGTCTAGGTCATGCTAAATCAACTGCAAGTTACGCAGGTATGTTATTGGCTGCTATTGCGGCATCGATCGTTTTACCTATTTCACTATTAAACCCAACTAGGAGTATTTGATGGCTACCATTTATCAATATCAAAAACAAATAACAGCAGGCGCTAACGGCACGGTTATTGACTTTGTTCGGAGCGAAGGTGATACGCAGCCGTTAGAGCTCTGCACTATAGGTGGTATTACTTATTTAAGTGTGCCAGATGGGTATGTTTTGAGTGAACAACCAACTACGATTAACTTTGCACCAGTAGTCATGACAGACGCTTTGCGTGAAACAATTAAGGCTAATTCGAGAGCCGTGCAATTAATCACGGAAGAAGTTCAAAAACTCATTCGCAATAAGTATAGCTTGGAAGATGAGCAGTATTTTGCCCGTATAGGGGTTGGCGCTGCTTTAGGTGTTTATGTGTTTCTTGAAGGGGAACAAGAGGCATTAATGTCTTTTGGTGCTTATGTTGAGGAGTGTAGGCAATATGGTAAAGCGAAGCGCGCGGAGCTGGGACTGTGAAACGCCTATACCTAATCCTTCTATTCCCCTTGCTAGTGCTTGCACTGGCTTGGTGGGTTATTAAGTTTGTTTGGTGCTTGGTGGTTAAACCAAGTGAGGCATGGCGTTTAGCTGTTAGTGCAGACCAATTAGCTAATGCCGCTTTTAATGGTAGAGAGGATGAGACTATTAGCTCTAGGGCTGGTAGGCATAAAGACAACGAAAAGTGGGCTTGTTGGCTATGCTGGTTACTTGACCATATCGACCCGAACCATTGTGAAAAGAGTATAGGAGTATAAGTTATGGCGTTAACAATTGAAGATATTAATAGTCTTTACAATAACTTGTTGGGTAGAGCGCCAGATGCAGAAGGTGCAGCATATTGGGCTAACAGTGGGATGAATGTTAGTGATGTAGCCAACAGTATTCGTCAATCATCTGAGTATCAGGCAGCTTGGGCTAATGGCGCACCAATATACAATCCTGCTGCATCGACTGCGGCTAACACTTCGGCTTCATTAACACCACAACAAGCGCGAGACATGATTGAGCGCTCTATGATTTCTGGCGTGCCTACTAGTGAGTTCAATGCTGCTGGTGGCTATGATGCAGTGGCAGAATTAGCAAAGCAGGCCGGTTTGGGCGGTGCGCCAACAGTTGGCTCTATTTTGAAGTACGGCAACACTTCTGGTTCTGGTAATCAAACCTATATGTCAGGCGGTGTTCATAATGATATTGGTGCTGGCTATGATGGTGTTAGTGGAAACAACTATTTTGGTGAAGCGCAGCGTGCCATTATGGAAGATAGAAACAATGCAGGCTTAACGCTAGATCAAGTAAAGTGGAAGCAGCAACAACAGCAATCTACATCAGCAACTCCATCAATGTCAAACACAGACTTTAATGTGAATGAGTTAAAAACAGCCGCGATTGCCGACTCAAATAATCCTATTGTTCGTCAAGCAATGGCGCGTGCAATGCAGTCAATGAATGGTCGAGGGCTTTTGAACTCAAGCATGGCAACGCAAGCAGCCCAAGAAGCAGCTATTGCTAAGGCTTTAGAGATTGCTGCGCCTGACACAGCAGCTTATTACACCGACCAGCGTGACGCAAAGCAGTTTGACTACAACAAACAGCTAACCAAATTGCAAGGCGAAATTAATTTCCAAAATAGTGCTGGTTTAGCTCGACTAAATAATGATTTAGGTATTGCCAACGCGCAGGCTCAATACGATATGAAGGTCGGTGACGTAACGCAAACCAACTACATCACAATGATTGACCGTATCCAGCAAGATACAACGAAGCAAGTGCAGCAGATCAATTCAAGTGCGATGCCTTATGAGGAGAAGCAAGCTGCGATTCGTAATATCCAAGCACAAGCACAAGCGCAGATTGACAATGCAAACCGACTGTTTAAGTCAACCAATGGCTGGCAAGACCAGTGGGCGGTAGCTGCTGATACTTATTCATGGCAGGTTGAGGGTGCACCAACACAGCCAGCAGAAGATCAAGTGTATAACGCTATGCTAGATAACAATAATAATTATTGATAGTAGCATAACTCCTATCAAACCGCCTTATGGCGGTTTTTTTATAACTATATCAGTTTATTAAAAGGGTTTAATAGATTGCTTTTCAATCAGTTGATATTGTGGCACTTATGAAAAATTTAACTATCCGACCATTGAATGAAGCAGACATTGAGCCAGTATCTCAGTGGTTGTTTCAACGCCTAGCAAACCAGCCTAGATATGCTGGTCGCTCCTTTAAGCCTGATGTGGTTGGGGTTTACATTCGTGCTTCACTGGCTGCGCCTATGGTGATTTATTGTGCTGGTGCGTTTGCAGATGGCGAGGTTAAAGGGGTGTTGTGCGCAGGCATGGCCGAACATCCTTTTTTCGACTGCATAACTGCGGCCAATATTACCTACCAAGTTGAAGCGGGCTGCGGTAAAGAATTGATTGATGACTTTACTGCATGGGCGCATGAGCATGGGGCGCATGAGATTCAATTAGGGTTTAGTGCGTTCCCGGATAAGCACGATGTTTACAAGCGACTGATGCGTAAGCACGGTTACAACGATTCAGACTTAACATTTTATAGGGTGGTGTGATATGGCAGCAGCAGCTCCGTTTGTGGTGTCAGCCTTGGTTGGTACAGCAGTAGCGAAAGTGGGTGGCGCTTTGATTGGTCAGATAACTGGCAATGAGCAGTTAGGAAATATTATTGGTGCGATTGGTGGTGCTTATGCTGGTGGTATGGCTGGTGGGTTTATTAATCCGGCCAGTGGTGCAACCAGTGCCGGTGCAACAGCAGCGAATACCGCTTTCAATGTAGCAGATGACGCAGGCAATTTGTTTAGTGCTTTTGATGCTGCGGACGCTGCTAATTTAGCTGGAAGTATGGGCAATTCAACTGCATTTGCTTCTGCAACACCGGGTATTGTGACTTCATCTGGTGCGAATGCGGCTTCATCTGCGCCTATCTTTGGTGGTAGTAATTACGCTAACACGGTGTCAGCACCTTCGACTGCGGTTGGTGGCGGTATTGGTGGTACAGGTAAAGGTTTGATGGGTTCATTTAGCGACTTCATTCAAACACCGGGCGGAATGCAGATGGCCGGAAGCACAATTCAGGGTATTGCTGGTGGTTTGTCAAAGCAGTCTGAAATTGAAGCACAAAAAGACTTAATTAACCAGAAGTATGCGCGTGACGATAGCTTGTCTCGCGTCGTATCGGTAGAGCCTATTCGCTTAAAACAGCGCGATAGTGAAGGTGTTTATTCAACGAGTAAGTATGGAGTAGCGTAATGGCTGAGTATATGGATGAAGAAGCGCGTAAACGTCAGGCGCTAATGCAGCAGCAAGGCGCAATGCCAGAAGATGAAGCGGCAGAAGCGGAGTATATGGATAGCGAGTCGCGTCGTGAAAAACCAAAAGGCTCTCAGAATCGCCAAGCAACAGAATCGGAAGAAAAGCAATTCATGTTAGCGGTCAAACAAGCGCTTGGTTTCTTAGGTGAAAACACTCAAGCACTGATTGAGTCAGCGCAACAGCAAGACCCAGCGCAAGCGATTGCAGCAATGGCAGTACAAGTAATCCAAGGTATTGCACAGGCCGCAGGCGCTAAAGGCGTGCAACTGAGCGATGAAGTGTTGTTGTCGGTAGGTTATCAGTTTGCGATTACTGCTGCTGGTTTATTGGCCGCTCAAGGTGTTGTTGAGCAGTCGCAGGAAGAAATCCAAATGCTTGCTGAAAATGCGGTCAGTATTGGCCGTGAAATGGTTATGCAAAGTCGAGGTTAATAGTCATGAGTTTATTGCTTGCTGGATTAGCACAAGGTATTGGCAGTGGCTTGTCTGCTTACGGCAAGCAACAAGCGGATGAACAAGAGTTAACGCGCAAAGAACAGCAGGCCGCTCGCAGTGAGTTGGTAAAAGAGTTGTTGCAGGATAAGCGTTTGGCAGCGCAAGAGGCACTAACCGAAAAGCGACTTGCATCACAGGAAAAGATTGCCGACCAGCGCAATGAACAAATGCTTAAACAAATGGAAGCGAACATCATTCGTTCTGAAATTGCAGCCGGTGCAACTGAGCGTGCGGCTCAGATTCGTGCTGATGCAACGATTCGCGCATTGATGGCTAGGGATAAAGCAGGCAGTAAGCCAAGCGCAGAAGATTTGAAGTTTGCGCGTGGTATTGACGCTATTGCGGCTAAGAATGGGATTGAGCCTGAATATCTGCAAGAACTCGGTCGTGTGCAGCAGACGCACCAGTACACACCAAATGTTGCCAAACATGGCTTGATAGCAAAAGGTCTTTTAATTCAAGACGGCAATGGCATGTATGTTACTGGTGGTGATGGATATACTCAAGTGCCTGTTAGTGAAAGTGATTTACCATACTTGGCGGGTAAGTACAGCAGTCAACACAACAGCTTGCAGGTGCAAAAAATATTAGAAGCTAACAAGCAAGTTTTAGATGAGTATAACAACTTCCGACTATATGGCGCTAAAGAGTATACGCATAAAGATGGCCGACTTTCATCTGTTGATATTAAGCGAATGCAAGATATTAATATTAATAACCTTAAACTTTTGGAAGAAGAAAGGAAGAATATTCCTAGAGACTTAAAACCAGAAGAAAGAGCAAAAAAGATTGCTGACATTGATAAGCAAATGGCACGGCTAAGACAAGAAACAATTGGTATGAAGTCTGGTGGTTTGTTATATGGGTTAAATCCAGTGCAGGCAGAGTTCATGAATAGTCAAGAAATAAACAAAAGCGATTGAATCTTTGATTATTAAGTAAGGGATTTAGATGAACGAGTTGCTAACGGTAACAGACACCGGCGTAACGGGTAGTTGGCATTGGGTTGCTGGTGCTAGTGTCGCGGGTACAACGATTGTTGCGATTATCATTTCAAAGCTTGGCGATATTATGCGTGGGCTAAACACATTCAAGGATGAATGGGCTAAGTTTCATAAACCCAAGAAGCACGACTATATCCCACAACTCAAGATGGATGCTGATATTACCCAGCATTTGCGCACAATTAAACATGACCTGCAAGCAAGTCGGGTATTAATCGTTCAGTTGCATAACGGTGAATACTCGTTAGCGCGTGTTCCGTTTCTTAAATACAGTTGTTCACATGAGCAGTTAGCAAGAGATGTTAGTTCGGTGATGCTTCACTTGGAGAAAGTGCAAGCCAGTATGTTCGCTTCACTTAACATGCGATTAATGGAAGGCGAAAACATTTGCTTTCCCGATCTAAACGAGGCCGTTGAAAAAGACCCATCGCTAAATACGTTAGGCCAATTCTTGTCTGCGCACGGCACAAAATCTATTTACTTCTTCCCGTTAATGAAGGCAGATGGTGAAGTATATGGCATGGGTGTGGTTGAGTATATCCATAAACGAGACCTAGAACTGAAATGGATTAAGTGGACGCATGCGCGATTTATACAGATTGGTGCGTTGTTGAACAACGTGGCTTATGAAGAAGATGAGGTTAATCACTAATGGTACTAGAAACGATTGCCGGTGGTTTAATGGGTGGCTTGTTCCGACTTGCCCCAGAAGTATTGAAATTCTTTGACCGCGACAATGAGCGCAAGCATGAATTAGCCATGTTTGATAAACAGCTTGAGATGGAGCGTTTGACGATTGATAGTAAAGTCGCTATTGCTCAGGAGCGCACTTACGGCCAAGGGCTTGAAGCTTTGACTGAGGCGTTGAAAGGGCAAGCCAAACAAACGGGGATTAGATGGGTAGATGCTTTATCTGCAAGCGTTCGACCTGTTATCGCTTATTGGTTTATGTTGTTGTACGCTGCTGTTAAAACAACGTTGATTGTCATGGCAGTGCAGGAAGATGGCTGGGTTCAGGCGATGGCATTGGCTTGGCAAGAAGAAGATATGGCAATTTTCTCTAGCATCATTTCGTTTTGGTATTTGTCGCGCGTCTTTGATAGGCGCGATATGCACAGTGGTTATGCAAAATGATTGACGCGCTTAATCTTGCGTTCAAGATTGCCAAACCTTTCGAGGGGTTGTCATTAAAGCCGTACCATGACCCGGTAGGCTACCCAACGATTGGTTACGGGCATCTGTTAAGCAAGCAACCTTGGGCTGATTTGTCGCAGTGGCAGCCTATTAGCATGAACGAGGCGGAAGCATTACTGCAAGCCGATATGTTTATGGCGCTTGACCAAGTGGCAGATGCTTCGCCTGTACTGAATGACCCTGATAACTGGCAACGGTTAGCGGCCTTGTCGGACTTTGTGTTCAACTTAGGTATCGGCCAATACCGTGCTAGTACGTTAAAGCGCAGGGTTGATGTGGAAGATTGGGATGGAGCGCAGCACCAGATCAAACGTTGGATTCGTGCGCGTGGGAAGGTGTTAAAAGGATTGGTGCTTCGTCGTGAAGCTGAGGCTAGATTGTTGTGATGTGTCATGTTTGCGCCACACTGAAAACAGTGTGTGACGTAAGTGTGCCGCATTTGTGCCGTAAAACAACGAATATGAGTAACAGGTGCGATGCAAGTCACTGATATTAATTGTTTTATTTTTGGCTTTTCTTGCATGGGGTGCAAGGGGTCGTAGGTTCAAATCCTGCTATCCCGACCAATATTATTAAAAAGGTCTGTATATTAC
>CAYRKI010000013.1:0-15293 GCA_964424815.1 uncultured Thiotrichales bacterium
CTCCGTAAGAAATGCCGTTATAGTTTGCAATTTCCGGCACGATTGATAAAGGCGTCAAACCGGGCTGGGTATTGACTTCAAGCAAAACTAAGCGCCCAGGCTCACCTTGGGTGTTATCGTAGCGTAAATCTGCGCGGCTGACACCCTCGCAGCCCAGGGCTTGATGGGCGCGAAGTGCAATTTTTTTCGCCTCTTCATAAATGGCCTCAGGCACCCGCGCCGGCATGTAATGCTCGGTAAGACCATCTTGATATTTTGCGGCATAATCGTAAAAGCCGTCCTTAGGTGCCAGCTCTAAAACACCCAACGCCTTATCTCCCATGACCGCAACTGACAGTTCAGTTCCTGGGATATACTCCTCAACAATTGCGGTATCGCCGAATTTCCAAGTCTCTTCGCACTTAGCAAGATCCCGGGCCTCATCTTCCACAATGGCAACACCACAGGAAGAGCCTTCACGAATGGGTTTAACCACGTAGGGCGTTGGCATGACACCGCCTGCCATCACTTGATCTTTGTGAGCGCGCATTCCCTTTGCAATTGGCAGGCCCATCACATCAAAAATTTTGCGTGAATAGGCCTTATCCATGGCAAGGGCTGAGGCCAACACGTTTGAATTGGTATAGGGAATCCCAAGGATTTCAAGCAAACCTTGCAAACATCCATCCTCGCCCCACCGCCCATGAATAGCGCCCATAAATACGCAATCGGGCTTTGGCGTTAAAGCTGCCCGCAGTGCATCAAAATCTTCAGTCCACTCGACGCGGTAGGCATCATAACCCTGCTCTGTGAGAGCTTGGAGAGCACCAACACCACTGGTCAGTGATACTTCTCGCTCGCAGGATAAGCCGCCAACGATAACAGCTACACGTTTTTTTGTTTTTATTTGTGTCATGCTGCTTTCACCTCAGGATGCTGAACAGCCATAAAAGCTGCTTTTTGGCCAATACGTTGGATTTCCCAGCGAAGGCTGATGCCCGTTTGAGCAAAGACACGGCGGCGCACATCCTCGGCCAACTCTTCCAGGTCTTCAGCTGTTGCCTCGCCCGTATTTAACAGAAAATTACAATGCTTTTCAGAAATCATGGCACCACCGCGGGTAAGACCACGGCATCCTGCTTTATCGATCAGTTCCCATGCTTTCAGTCCATTAGGATTTGCAAATGTGGAACCACCGGTGCGGGTACGCGTCGGTTGCGACTCATCGCGCTGGGCCAGCATAGTATTCATTGTTTCTGATATTTCTTGGACTTGTCCTTGCTTCGTTTTAAGACGGGCTCCCACAAAAATCCAATCATCGGGAATAGCACAATGACGATAGGAAAAACCCATATCTTCTGTGGTCAGTTTATGAAGCTCGCCACGCTCATCAAGGGCAATGGCGACCTGCAATACATCACGCATTTCCGAGCCGTAACATCCCGCATTCATACGCAGCGCCCCGCCAATGCTACCTGGAATACTGCACAAAAATTCAAGGCCTGACATCCCTTCATCACGGGCAACGAGAGATGCAGTGCGATCAAGCACAGCACCGCCCAGCTCGATATCACTGCCTTTAAGCGCAATGTTGCTAAAGCCACGACCAAGGCGGATCACCACACCTGGAACGCCCCCATCACGTACCAGAAGATTTGAGCCGACACCAATGGTGTAAATAGGCACGTCTTTAGGACGATGACGTAAAAAGAATGCAAGATCTGCCACGTCAGCCGGCTTGAAGAGCACTTGCGCTGGCCCGCCTACGCGAAACCAGGTGTATTGGGCAAGGGGTGCGCCCTCGACATAACGGCCGCGCACATGGGGCAGGATCGAAATCAAATCTTGCTTTGGATTCATAGTGCGGCCTCCCTTTTAGTTTTAAACGAATTTCCCAGAGAATCTTCTAGCTTTTGCGGCAAAGCATAAGCCCATGCGGTGATATTCCCAGCTCCCATACAAATGACCATATCACCTGGTTGAGCAACCTCAGCCAGCCGGCTGGCAAGATGCTCCTCAGACCCAACAGCTTCAATGGGTTGCGCATAGCATTGCCTCACTTTTTCAACAAAAGTCTCGTGGTTGAGTCCTGGAACTGGATCTTCGCCTGCCGAGTAAATGGGGGTAACCATCAAATGGTCCATATCCTCAAATGCCTCACAAAATTCATCGAACAAGTGGCTAAACCGCGAATAACGGTGCGGTTGGAATACCGCTATGACCCGCTTTGGCGAAATGGCCCGTGCCGTCTTCAGTACAGCTTTGATTTCAGCCGGATGATGGGCGTAATCATCAATAATGCTGACACCGCCTACCTCGCCTGTTTTTGTAAAGCGACGCCCCACCCCGGTAAACGCACCAAAGCCCTGACGAATTTCATTTTCGCTCAATCCAAGCTCAAGACTCAGCGCTAAAATTGAAAGCGCATTTAAGACGTTGTGTTCACCCATCACTCGCACGCGCAAATCCTTAAACCCGTTATAACGGGCGGCTCTGGGGCATATCTCGTGCATGCGCTCGGAAATGGTGACATCAAATGTGCCACCTTCTGCACTGAGGCGCACATTCGAGGCACGCACATCAACAGCAGGGCCGAAACCATAGGTGATCAAGCGACGATCAGTCAAACGCGGCAAAATCTTCTGCACCCCAGGGTGGTCGGCACAGACAATACCTAGACCATAAAACGGAATGTTTTCAATGAACGTAATAAACGCCTGATGCAGCGCATCTACCGAACCATAGTGTTCCATATGCTCGGGATCGATATTGGTGATGATGGCGTGGGTTGCAGGAAGCTTCACAAACGATCCATCGGACTCATCTGCCTCAACAATCACCCATTCTCCGGCGCCCAATTTGGCATTGGTACCAAATGAGTTGATGATGCCACCACTGACCACCGTGGGTTGCCATCCTGCTTCTTCCAACACGGTCGCACCCAGCGATGTTGTCGTCGTCTTGCCGTGTGTTCCTGCAACGGCAATAGAAGGCTTAAGCCGCATCAACTCGGCCAGCATTTCAGCACGGCGCACGATAGGGAGCATACGTTGGCGGGCCGCTACCAGTTCTGGATTATCTTGGCGCACAGCTGAAGAGACCACCATCACGGAAGCATGTTCGATGTTTTCTGCCGCATGACCGATGTGAACCTTGATTCCTTTTGCCATTAAACGCTTGACGTTGGCGCCTTCGGCAAGATCACTGCCCTGCACTAAGTACCCCAAGCTGTGGAGAATTTCGGCAATACCACTCATGCCGATTCCGCCAATCCCCACAAAATGAATAATACCAACAGACTGAGGTGACACGTGCATGAGTCTTTAATCGCCTTTAAAATAAACTTCAAATTTTCAAGCGCTTGCGCGCCAAACTTCATCTAGCATCTCTGCAGCCGCATGGGGATTAGCCAGGTGGCGAGCAGCTTGTGCAACACCCACGAGGGTACCGGGGCTAAGCATAAGCTTTTCAATCATCATCGCCAGTCGCGCGGGCGAGAGTGTTGACTGATCTACAATCCAAGCTGCCCCACTGTCAGCCATAGCACGTCCGTTGGCACGTTGATGGTCATCTGCGGCGTAAGGATAAGGAACTAAAAGGGTAGGCCTTCCCAGCATCGCCGCCTCTGCAACACTTGATGCTCCTGAACGAGAAATAGCTAAATGACAGTTGGCAAGCAAGTCCTGTATGTTGGCAAAAAATGATTTTAGTTCAACGGCGATTGAATTTCCCGCATAAAATGCGGCAAGAGTCTCAATCTGGCTGGAGCGCACCTGATGATGTATACGTAAACGCTGTCGCAAATTTAAGGGAAGCAAAGCAAGAGCTTGGGGAATTAGACTTTCAAAAACAGTCGCGCCCTGACTGCCGCCCGTGATCAAAATTTGGAAGGGATCTTGGTTTTTAGATGGCACATAGCGCTGCTTGCGATAGTGGACAAGCCCTTGTCGAATCGGCACATCGATACGGGCATTTTGAAAACTTAACAGCAATTGTCGCGCCATCGGACGCAAAAAACGGTTCGCGCGCCCCACAATAGCGTTTTGCTCATGCAAAATCAGCGGAATGCGCAAGAGTATGGCAGCAATACACGTCGGCATAGCAGGGTAGCCACCAAATCCCACTACAGCGCGCGGGCGATGGCGCAGCAGGTAAAACAAGGCTTCCAAAAGTCCAATAAATTGCCCCGCCCAAAATTTCAAGCGACCTGCGCTTGGGGGGGCTGTGTCAATGAGCTTAATGCCAATGGCCCGGGGCTCTTGCACATAATGCGCGCCACGCTCATCTGTCATCAAAGTGGGTATATGATTCTGTTTGATCATTTCTTCAGCAAGCGCAAGGGCTGGCATCACGTGCCCTCCGGTCCCCCCTGCTGCTAAGACGAATGTTTTTGAGGCCATGATCTAGAGATCAACCTCCCCGCGTGTCCGTCTTCTGGTTAAGCCCAACACAAAACCCATGCCAATGGCCAGCGCCAACATGGATGATCCACCATAGCTAATAAATGGCAACGTCATTCCCTTGGTGGGAATTAGGCTCAAGGTAGAGGCCATGTTAATGAGAGCCTGCAACCCAAATTGCACCACAAGGCCTGACACCGCCAATAATGCAAAAAGGCCATTGTCTTGCAAAACGCGACTAAGACTGCGTAAGACGATGAATCCATAGAGCGCCACAATCAGCACACACAAAATTAAGCCATACTCCTCTGCGGCTACTGGAAAAATAAAGTCAGCATGCGCATCAGGAAGATGTTTTTTGACGATTCCCTCCCCTGGTCCCTGCCCCCATAGACCACCGCTCACAAAGGCTTCCAAAGATTGGGTGATTTGATAACGATCACTGAACTTATCGCCCCCATCGGTGTTCAAAAAACGGTCCATACGGGTTGCCACGTGGGGGAACAGAAAATAAGCCCCAACCAAAGCACCGGCGCCCAATGCCGTTGCAGCGCCAATTAAGTACAAGGGCAGTCCAGCTAAGAAACACTGGGACAAAAACACTGCTGTAATTAAAATGGACTGGCCCATATCAGGCTGTAGCAATAGCAACCCAACCACGACAGCATAGAGCATAGATGAGGCAACATACCCAGGAAAATTGGGCTGTCGCTTGGCCTCAGCCAGCATCCAAGCCACCAATACGCTAAGGGCAGGTTTGACAAACTCAGAAGGTTGGATGGAAAAGCCAAGAAGACTCATCCAGCGACGCGCCCCTTTAATTTCGGTGCCTACAAAAGGCGTCAGCAGCAACAACAATAGACACCCGCCATAAAGCAGAATAGCTGCTCGTCGCACGTCATAACCCGAAAGCAGCGATGTGCCAATCATCAACGCCAATGTGGGCACCAAATAGAAAAAATGGCGTTTCACAAAGTAAGTGGCTTCTAAGTGAATCCGCTCAGCAACAGCCGATCCAGCGGCCATATTAAGGAGCAGCCCCAGAATCATCAACACGCCAATCCCTGCCAAAAGCCAACGATCAACGGTCCACCACCATCGTCCTAAAGCACTGTTATCGGTACGGGCAAAAAGACTCATGCTGTACCTCGCTCTTTGGCACAGAGCTCTGCCACTAAAGCTCTAAAATGCTCACCGCGATGCTCGAAACTTTTATATTGGTCCCAACTGGTGCACGCCGGTGCCAGCAATACCACAGGGTCTGCAGCATCTGATGACTTGGCATCAGCAAAGGCTTGCTGCACTGCTCGTTCCAGCGTAACGCACCTTGAAACAGGCACATGAGTGGTTAATTCAGCAGCAAAGGCATCTTCAGCCTCACCAATCAGATAAGCCTTGCGCACACCCTGAAGATAGGGCAGTGCATCAGCAAGGCCTCCCTCTTTGGGCCGCCCCCCTGCAATCCAGTAAATATTTTCAAACAGGTGTAACGCGCGGCCTGCCGCATCGCCATTGGTGGCTTTGCTGTCATTAATGAAACGCACACCTGAACATTCAGCCACACGCTCCAAGCGATGGGGAAGGCCCGGAAAACTCTTCATGTGCTGAGAAATGAGATCATCTGCAAAGCCTAAAGCCTTTAACGCATGATAGCTTGCCGCCACATTTTGCGCATTGTGAGTACCGCGCAAGGCAGGATTAAGATCTTGCACCTGCTGAAGGCAACTGGGCAAATTCTGATGGCTGACGGCAATGGCTTTAAAAGCGTGGTCGGATGCATAACGCTCGTACACCTGCCGCACCCACGCATCATCGCAGCCAATGATGCGAACCTGTTCTGGCGGGGGTGATTTAAAAATCCGCTCTTTGACAGCGCAATAGTTTTCCATCGATCCGTGGCGTTCTAAGTGATCAGGAGAGAGATTGAGGAAAACCGCTACATCCAAACTCAGGCTGGGCGCGCGCTCTAGTTGGTATGAAGAGAGCTCCAGCACATAAATGCCAGAATCAGGCAGCTGCGCAATGCCGAGGATGGGGGTGCCGATATTCCCTGCCATCACTGCTGGAACGCCAGCTTGTTGGAGTACGTGGGTAATGAGTGCAGTGGTCGTCGATTTGCCATTAGTGCCGGTAACCCCTACCACTTTGGCACTGGGTTTATTTTGAAAGAATAACTCAATATCGGTGATAATCGGCACATGATGCGTTTGCGCCAGGCTAGCAGCTGGATGTGGTTTTGGCAAAGCATGAGGAATCCCAGGACTCAACACCAACGCTGTGACTCTTTCCCAAGGCATCATTTGCGGCATCATGAAATCCTGATCATCTACATGCATATGATCATCATACATAACAACCTTAGCCCCCGAGCGACGCAAAGCGTCCGCAGTCGCAAGCCCAGTCTTGCCAAGCCCAACTACAGCGTAAATTCGTCCAGCGATGCCAGGAATGGTAAGCATTATCTTAACTTCAACGTTGCAAGACCCAAGAGAGCTAACACAAAAGCGATGATCCAGAATCGGATCACGACTGTGGGCTCGGCCCAGCCTTTTTTCTCAAAGTGATGGTGGATGGGCGCCATCAAAAAAATGCGTCTTTTGGTGGCCTTATAATAAAGCACTTGCATGATTACCGAGACGGTTTCCATCACAAAAAGACCGCCAACGATGGCAAGAACGATTTCATGCTTAGTAATAACAGCAATAGATCCCAGCGCTCCGCCTAGAGCCAGGGATCCTGTATCACCCATAAACACCATGGCAGGTGGCGCATTAAACCACAAAAAGCCAAGGCATGCGCCGGCGATAGCACCACACACCACGGCTAATTCACCACTTCCGGGAATGAAGTTGATGTGCAGGTAATTGGCAAAGACCGTATTACCCACAAGATAACTAATGACCGCAAAGCAAAAAGCCGCTAATAACACCGGAACGGTTGCAAGCCCATCAAGCCCATCGGTCAGATTGACCGCATTGGATGCCCCCACCATGACTAACGTTGCAAAGGGTAGATAAAACACACCCAACTCTACCATGTAATCTTTCACAAACGGCAGCGCCAAACCTGTTGGTTGAGAGTGTTGAGTGAATAACATAATAAAATAAGTAGCAATCGCACCAATCAAAACTTGAATCAGGAACTTGCCTTTGGCGGAGAGGCCCTTTGAGCTTTGCTTAGTGAGTTTGCGATAATCATCCATCGCACCCAGTGCCCCAAAACCAATGGTTACGGCGAGCACCACCCAGACAAAGCCATTACTGAGGTTGGCCCACAACAGCGTACTGACGGTAATGGCCAGCAACATGAGGGTTCCGCCCATGGTAGGGGTGCCAACTTTTGTCAGAAGGTGACTTTGGGGTCCATCATCACGGATAGGCTGGCCGTGCTTTTGCCGCGACTTAAGCCAGCGAATGCACCTGGGACCCAGCCATAGGCTAATGAACAACGCGGTTAAAATGGCGCCAGCAGTCCTAAAGGTGATGTAGCGAAACAAGTTAAAGGGGCCGATCTGATGGGCCAATGGATAAAGAAAACTATAGAGCATCGATCAGTCGCACCCTTTTCCCTGCATTGTTTATGTTGTAACGACTATGCACTGCGCACCTGCGCTGATTCCTGGTGTAAAGCAAGCACAGCTTTGACAACTGCCGACATGCGTCCTTCGTATGCGCGCTGTCCTCTTGATCCCTTCACCATCACCACATCACCTGGCTTTACAAATGCTGCAACAGCCTTTGCAACTTCGCCCGCATCATCGTGGTGAAGCTGTCGCATCGCTGAGCTCACGTGGTCATGGATGACGCGCGCTTTGGGACCTGAGGTGAAAACAGCATCAATCTTCAAATCGCACAAGGCTTGAGCCACGTTGCGGTGGTGATTTTCTGCTTCATCGCCTAATTCCAGCATATCGCCTAAGACCGCGATACGACGACCAACGTTTTTGACCTCTATTTTACCCAAAACTTCAATAGCCGCGCGCATAGCAGAGGGGCTCGCGTTATAACTCTCATCAATCACAAGAATCTCGCCGCCATGCACGTTCACCCGATGACGCTCACCGCGGCCTGAAAGTAAACGAAAAGATTCAAGAGATTTCATCGCTTGTGTCATATCACCACCAGCAGCCCAGACTACAGTCAGCGCCCCCAGCATGTTATGGGCCCAATGATCACCACTCACATAAAGCTTGAAATTGAGGAGCTCTCCACAAATTTCTGCTTGAATCTGCTGATAATCTTCATAATGAGTGACAGTAAGTAGACGTGCCTCAGCGGTTTCGGCGCGTCCGAAACTTAAAATCTTCAAGCCTTGAGCATCTGCCTTAGAGCTAAGACGAGCGTATTGGGGATTATCTGCATTTAAAACTGCGGTTCCACCTGATTCCATACCTACAAAGATCTCAGCTTTGGCATCGGCGATGGCCTCAAGCGATCCAAGGTTTTCGATGTGTGCCTCACCAACTGTGGTAATCAGTGCCACATGGGGTTGCACCATCATGGAAAGGGGCGTTATTTCACCCGCATGGTTCATACCCACTTCAAAAACGCCGTAATCATCCTCGACGCCCAAATTAGCGAGAGTATAGGGCACGCCCCAATGATTATTAAAGCTGCGATCATTGGCCGTAACTTGGCCTTGGTCTTGGAGCATCAACCGCAGCGCTTCTTTGGTAGAAGTTTTACCAAAGCTTCCCGTGACCCCAATAACACACGCATGAGTACGTGCACGGGCAAAACGCGCTAAATCACAAAGCCCTTGATAAGTATCAGAGACGAGAATTTGCGGCAGAGAAATGGAGTTATCGTGACGCGCAACCACTGCTGCAGCAGCACCGCGCTTCGCAGCATCCGCCACATAATCATGACCGTCAGCTACAGGACCTTTTAACGCTACAAAAAGATCCCCTGGCTCAACAATCCGCGAATCGATGACAACCCGCTTGGCATTGAAGGCTGCTCCCTTCAATTGACCTTGAGTTGCTTGTTCGACATCGGAGAAAGACCAGAGAAAATTCATAAAATGCCTCTTCAAAACCTAAAGTTCTTGCAAAATTTCTTCGACTACAGCGCGATCATCAAACGGCAGAACCTGATCACCGATGATCATGCCTTGCTCGTGCCCTTTACCAGCGATCACAATGCAATCACCTGCCTCCCCTTGATAAAGGGCAGTTTCAATAGCTTTGCGACGCTCTGGAATTTCTTGTGCGTCAGGAATACCCTTTAAAACCTGTGCGCGAATATGGGCGGGATCTTCCGTGCGCGGATTATCATCTGTCACAATCACGGTATCGGCCTCAAGTTTGGCCGCCATACCCATTTCAATGCGCTTACCAGGATCACGATCACCGCCACAACCGAACACGACACTTAAACGATTTGCAGTATGAGGTCGCAGGCTGTTCAAGACCGTGCTGAGCGCATCCGGCGTATGGGCATAATCCACAACCACAGCTGCACCTTTAGGGGTATAACCTACCAGTTGCATGCGCCCGGGAACAGCAGCAAGATTTGAAAAATGGTGTATGATGTCGGATGGACTCATTCCGCAAGAAGCCACTAAGCCAAGGCTGGCTAACACATTACTGACCTGAAAATGACCTAAGAGTGGAAGCTGCACGTGGTGAATGGTGCCAGCTAAATCGAGGCTTACCTCCATTCCTTGCGCGGTGGGCGTCATTGCCAAAATGCGATAATCCCTGCCCTTACGTCCGAAGGTCTTAACATTCAAACGGCGACTATAGCAGCGCTCAAGCAATTTTTGACCATATTCATCATCGGCATTCACCACCGCTGTTCCCTCAGCATCAAGCAGCTCATAAAACAGTCTTGCCTTAGCATCGAAATAAAGCGCCATGGTTCCATGATAATCAAGATGATCGCGGGTGAGGTTTGTAAAGGCTGCTGCCCTTATTTTAACCCCCTCTAGGCGATATTGATCAAGACCATGGCTTGAGGCCTCTATAGCAACATGCTTGATTCCCCTTCCTTGCAATTGCTGCAAGGCCCGATGCAGCGTGATGGGATCAGGAGATGTAAGCTTGATTTCAGGCATCCCCTCAGTGCTCATATCGTCGGACAAGTGCAGTCCCAAGGTGCCCATGCTTGCAGCAGGCATTCCAAGCGCAGCAAAAAGCTGACGGCAGAAATGAACAACAGAACTTTTGCCATTTGTCCCGGTCACGGCAACCACATTTTCTGGTTGGGGCTGATAGAGTTTTGCCGCCAGAAGCGCTCTGAGGTGTCTTGGCCGTGCGTGAGAAATCAAAACCACACCATCTGATTCAAAGATATTCAATCGCTCTTTAAACCCTTCTGGCATAACAATAACAGAAGCTTTTTTTGCGATGGCCTCACGCACTAAAGGCAGACTGTCGCCACCCTTCAAAAGCGGTAAAATAATAAACAGAGCGCCTGGTTTGACTTCATCCACGTTTTGCGCCCAGGAAGTGACATGGATATCAGGCCCAAGCGGACATGGTAGCAAAGATTGCAGTGCATCCTTAATGGGCATTTTTTTCCACGATAAAGCTAGCGGTTTGATATTGAGGGTCAATGGTATCTTGATAATCAGCTTTTGGGTAGATACCTAATAGGGGCCCCACGCGGGCAATAATACGCCCACCGACAGGGGCTGCATTCCAGCCGGCGGTATTAAAACCATGCGTTGATGGCAGCCGCTTGGGATCATCTAACAGGGTGTAGAAGGCATAGCGTGGCTCTGTTGATGATGCCCCTAAAACCCCCACAAAAGAGGTCATTACGCGATCTGTTTGATAACCACGACCTTGGCGCAAGTTGGCAGTGCCAGTTTTTCCCGCCACAAACATGCCGGGAACGTTAGCCTTGCCAGCAGTGCCATGGGTTATTACAAAGCGCATCAACTGCAGCATGCGCTTTGAGGTTTCTTCGCTGATCACACGGGGCAGAGCTTGAGGTGCCTCTGCACGACGCAGCAACGTCAGCGGACGCTGTACTCCACTAACGATGGTCATGATCCCTTTAACCAGTTGGAAGGGCGCAAAAGACAAGCCGTATCCATAGGAGCAAGTAATAATCGTGGCTTCCCCCCAAGGCGATGGAATAATTGGCGCCCCAGACTCGGGCAGCTCACATTGCGGAGCCTCCATATAACCTAACTTTCGCAAAAACGCTCTCTGCCCCTCGCCACCAACAAGAAGGGCCATTTTTGCAGCCGCAATGTTAGAAGAATAAACCAACACCTCAGGAACGTTTAACCAAGCGTTACGTCCCCGAAAATCAGTTATCTTAAAGCGCCCAACCTTTAAAGGCTGTGTAGCATCAAATCTGCTGTTGAGGTTAATCTGGCCACTTTCAAGAGCCATGGCCGTATTTGCAACCTTCAACACCGAGCCAAATTCATAAACACCAAGGGTCGTTTTATTGAAACGCTCATCATCAGAAGCACGCCTTGGATCATTCGGGTTGAAATCCGGCAGGGACACCATGGCCAAGACTTCACCAGTCTTGACATCAACAACCAGGCCTGCCGCACCTCTTGCACCAAATTCCCGCATACCGCGCAACAGTTCATCGCGTACGATGTGCTGTACGCGCACATCCATTGCCAGTTGCAGCGGTTGTGACGAGGAACTGAGCCGATCCTCAAGCCCTTTTTCTATGCCAGAAATACCTCGGTTATCCACGTCAGTAAAACCGAGAACATGGGCAGCCAGACGTCCGTGGGGATAAATTCTGCGTTGATCACGCACAAAGGAAATGCCAGGAAGACCAAGACGCAGGATTTGCTCTTGCTGGGATGGCGTGAGATGGCGCGCCAGCCAAATGAAGGTTTTTCCGGAAGAGAGCCTTTTATTAATTTCTTCTCGACTTAAATGCGGCAGTACTGTGGCTAACTTATCAGTGGCTTCCTTCACATCTAGGATCTTGGTTGTATTGGCATAAACTGATGAGGTAGAGATGGTGGTCGCCAACAACTGACCATTCCGGTCAACCACATCTGCGCGACCAGTGACGACACCTTGGTCGATATTGCGCCGTGAGAGCAGCGAATCTTCAGCTTGGGTAAAAAGGGTCAGCTCAACGAGACGAAAGACAATGATGCCAAGACAAAAAACAAAGAACAAAAGGCAAACAAGCAGGCGATTGCGGGCAACCTCAAGGCTCGCTTTCAGCTTGGGGTCGAAAGACGCAGGTTTTGTGTGAAGAAGTGCTGGATCAAAGTAGCTTTCCTTCATTCTTTCCCATTCAAATTCAACAGTTTAATTCTGCCATGCGTCTGGGTTGCAGAAACAAGATGCGTCATCTCTGTTGTGTTATGACGCTCTGGAAGCTGCTCAAGGGAGACAAGGTGCACTCCCGAAAGCGGTACAGCCAACTCATAATTTTGCACCAATGTCTGCAAACGTGACGGTTCGGTCAGATAGCTCCACTCTGCTTGCAACAAATGCAAAGAATCTTCAAGGGTAAAAATTTCACGTTCATAGGACGCAAGTTCACGGTCCAAGTCCATGACTTGTTGTTTAATTTGATAAGTCAGCGCACATAAAGCTATGATAAAAAACACAAAATAAAAACCCGAGCGACGCATAATTTTATTTCTCCGGTATTATACTTAATTTTTCAGCAATTCGCATCTTTGCTGAACGGGCGCGTGCATTATTTTTGATTTCTTCAGGTGTTGGCGTAACAGCTTTTCGCGTAACTAATTGAAATCCTGGTTTTTTCTGATGTAACGCAGGTGGCAAATGCCGCGAGCGCCCATCATTGACGCTCGACACCTCTGTCATAAAAGATTTAACAATGCGATCTTCAAGAGAGTGGAAAGTCACGACGACAAGTCGTCCATGGGGGCCTAAAATGTGGCTTGCTGCTTCCAAACCACGATTGAGCTCGCCCAGCTCATCATTCACATGAAGGCGCAATCCCTGAAAAGTTCGCGTTGCTGGATCAATCCCATCTTGAGCGCGCCTCACAACGCGCCGCACGATATCGGCAAGTTGCAGGGTTGTTGTGATAGGCGCCTCGGCACGTGCTTTAATTATGGCCCGCGCCACAGATCTTGCAAACCGCTCCTCGCCCAACTCACCAATAATTCGCGTTAACTCCTGTTCTTCGAGATGATTCACCACATCTGCAGCGGAAGGCCCACTTTGCTCCATGCGCATATCAAGAGGACCATCAAAGCGGAAAGAAAAACCGCGTGACGCTTCATCCAATTGATGGGAAGAGACCCCCAGATCAAGAACTACACCATCAATTTGCCCGCCTTCAGCCTCCGTCAAGTGGGCAGCCATCTCACTAAAACGGGCGTGAATAAGGGTTAAACGCTCGCCAAAGTGACGCTGCAAGGCTTGCCCAGCTTCTATGGCATCAGGATCACGGTCAAAGGCAATCACCCGACAATCAGCTGCTTCGAGGATAGCCCGAGTATAACCGCCAAAACCGAAAGTGCCATCAACGTAAAGCCCACCCTCCTTGGGCTGTAAACCCGCAACAATTTCGCGGAGCATGACAGGGATGTGGGACGATGAGGATTCTACCTGAGTTGAGAAAGATCCTTGGTTCATAGATCACCCCGATCCCTTTGCCCCGCCACATCAATCAGTTTAAGCGCAGGCGTTGCCTCCTGCAGGCGCTTGCGGGCAGCCTCTTGATGAGTCGCAAAGGTTTCCGGCAACCACATTTGAAAGGTTGCCCCTCGACCCACGAAAGCCACCTCTTCATTGACCCCAATGTGTTCAAGCAAGGCGCGCGGCAGCACCACACGACCATCTCCATCAAAAGGAATGGGCTCGGCGTCAGCGAAGAGAGCAGCGGTTAGATCCTCACGGGCGTCTGAAAACAAATCCATGGTGTCAAGACTTTGGCTCATGCGCTCCATACGGCCTTGGCTGAGGCATTCAAGCGCTGGCAGACGATAAGATCGGAAGGTGATAAATCCTTGAAAAGATTCTTTGGCTAGAGTCGCGCGAAAGCTTGCAGGAACCGAAACACGGCCCTTTTTATCTATCTTGTGAATATAGGTGGACAGAAAAAGTCCCATTTACTTCCGCCGCGATTTTTCATGACTTGCGCAATCACTGACATGGTCTCCCATGCCTATATATGGGATATCACGGGATGAGACGGGGATCAATGGATAAATGATGGGATTATAACTTCATGCACAGAGTTATCCACAGGATTTTGACCATCCTCGCAACCTATGATGCCCAGAATTGCTTAATTTCAAAGACATGGACTACTTCATCCACAAAAATTACTCACCGCATGTGATTTAAATATTTACGAGAACTCGCAAACATGGGTATGGTCACCCCACAAAGAACATGGGAATAGACAATGAAACCAATGAAGCTGCATCAAGCCACCTATGCAATGACCTTCTTATCAAGCAGCCTATGTCACGCCTGCCCAAGCCAAAACCCTTCTTACGAGCAAATCGACACCATCACAAAAGTTACAGATCGCGTAAGGACACATGTCGAAAATCATTTGAGCGATCCAAACAATCATCACCCCAAAATCTTGGTTTTATGGGATTGGGACCAGGTCATATCAGACGTATCTAAAACTGCACAAACAGGCACAGAGACTCTGCTTGAAGGTGAAACCACTTTTAGCGCCCTACATCAATTAAAAGAACTCAATATCAAACAGATGGTTATTACAGCCCGTTGGGTCAAAAGCAACGATAAGAACAACAATCTTAAAGCATTTAAATGTACAGGTGAAGAAATGCTCGAAAGCGTGACAAATGATCATGGGCGTCACCCTTTCTTGAGCCTCCACCCTGCAAGGCCCATCGCCTACCATCTGCATTATGTCCAAAAGGACAGCTCAGTTGACAAGGAGCTTTGCGGCTATGTTTATAACGGCATAGTTTTTTGCCCCAACAACAATAAATTAAATGCTGCAAGAGCACTTT
>CAYRKI010000013.1:15343-17026 GCA_964424815.1 uncultured Thiotrichales bacterium
AAATCCTTTTTTACACAGACGACCAACGCCATCACCTTAAGAGTATGCACACTTTCATGCAGACCTTTTATCCTTCGGTCAAAACACGTTTTTTTCACCTTGATTATCAATCCGCAGACACATCCGCATATCCTCAAAAAGCCGGCTCTTTGATCGAGGAGGCTGCAGAAAAAGATTGAGAAGACAACAAAAAAGGCCGCTGAATGCGGCCTTTAGGTTTAGTCAAAGTTAGTTATAGTTGAATTACCAGCCAAACCAACCTTTTACAGTGTTTTTTACACTGCTAGCAGCGCGAGAGAACCAGCCCTGGCTCACCTCTTCTTCTGCTCGTTTTGCTTTCATTCTTTTATGATTTTCAAGAGCATTCGCTTCAAGATCTAAAACATTTCTTGTACCATCTTTAGCCATAACTCCATGATCTTTTCCCTGAGCTTCAAGCTGACTGAGGGCAGTTAAGAGTTCTCTGTAGCTGTTTACAAAATGTGGTGTGGCCCCATTCTTCTTTTGAATATTAATAACATTACCTATTTGGTATCCACCAAATACATTGAGACCTACTTTTGGCACAGGATCATAATCCTGAATCACAGCATAAGAATTTCTTGAAATCTGGCTTTTGTTAAAGAGCTCAGCAGCTTCAGAACCCATAACAACCGGCGCACCAAAAGTAACTAATTTGGCGTTTTTCAAGCCAAGATTCTCAGACGCACGAGCACTTATAAGCGTGCATTCACCACCGCCGAGGCTATGCCCCACAAAGGTTACATCCAGATCACACAATGCTTTTCCTTGCGCCCGAGCGATATCAGCCAAATAGGCGTTCAATAATGGCTCGATGGTTTTGACATCACTTAGCATACCCCTATGAACAGGGGCACCAAGCACTGAACACTCCATCGAAGCCGCATCTAAATCGATCCCAACTTGATGTGGATTAGAAAAGTCTGTACCACGGATAGCCACCACAACTGATCCGTCCGGCTTAACAAAGAGTAAGCCCACGTTTTCAATCTCATTACCCAAGAAAAGAACACGCTCACCTCGACGCTGTGCAGCCTCAATTAGCTCAAACGTCTCTAAGTTTGCAGCAGAACTGAGATCATTCGGCTTCACATAAGCCATATCAGCATAGTCAAGAAGCGTAAGCAGCTGTGAAGCGGTATAGGGGGAACCTGCCACTGCAGTCACCTTTGGCGTGAACTCAGCCTTGTCAATGTCGACAAAGCTCATCCCAAGGTCACTAAAGCTTGAAATAGTTGGAGCTTGAGGCGATTTAAGACTCTCAGTCATCACCTCCAATTCAACTTTTGACTTGAGCGCACTATAAGTTGAAAGTTCAGCCTCTCCAGCTGTCTGAACCGGATTAATCCCGCCAACGTCTGACAACAGGTTAACGTCTGACAACAGGTTGTTGTACAATTGACCGCGTGCAGCGGATTTGAAAGTCCGAAACTCATCCTCATCAAAAAAGCCCGAGACTGCAAGCTCATGCTTTAGTTCAAGAGGGGAATGGATGCTTGGAATAACGCGTGATAATGGCTGAGTGTAATCGACGTCATGCTCGACGAAATCTTTTTCAACTGCATAAGCTTGCGCACCGATAACAGAAAAAGCGCTTACAAGTAATAATGAGCGACTCAACATGGTCGTATCCTTTTTGTCAATTTTGACCTTTATAGACTT
>CAYRKI010000013.1:17036-49541 GCA_964424815.1 uncultured Thiotrichales bacterium
GCATCCGCCTCAAATGCTGATTCTGCACGTCTATGTTGTCAATTTTGCAACTCCTAGAATCCTCACCGCACTTTGCGCCACATCAAACACTTAAGTACTTCGATTGACGCTCTGTTGCGATTCTAGTCGGCAGTACGCGGCATCAAAATTGCCAAATATGCACTTGCCCATCGAACTTTATAGAGAGTCGTCGAGAAGATTTCAAGGAAAATTTTGGAAAGATTACCAACTTATTTCTTTTTTCCTCAGAAATTCATACCCGGAAGCAAGGACACATTCTAAATAAGAGAGAAAAAATTAGAATTTTAGATCAACACAATCGAATTCTTTGATCAAATCCAATGAATCATCTTCAGTTATTAAGGAGGAATTAAAGATATTAACCTCATGAATTCGCATATTATTTTGCAAAATCACTCTTAAAATAGCTGGATCAACTCGCGTATGACTTAAATTGAGTGTATACAACGACCCAAGTTTAGTAAGTTGAGTAAACTCTGAGGGATGACTTACTGTCACTCTCGCCATATCCAAATGATGAAGATTAGGCAAAACTTCAACCATATGAGATAAAAATTTTCCCCTCAAAATCGACGCATCAAGTGTGAGACCTGTGAGTGAGGTTAACAATGGCCCCATCGCGATTAATCTTTTTTCATCCTCCAAGAATAAATCATTTTCACTGATATCGAGGGTGCGCAACTGCGTCAGCAGCGCCATAAAATGCCCAATCTGGCTCCCCGCAACCCCGGTGCCGACAAGCGAGAGCGTTTGAAGAGTTGTGAGCAATGTTATGGGCGACAAATCGCCTGTCTTTCCGCCACTAATACAAAGACTTGTAAGTTGCGCAAGCGTGCGCATCAATCCCCGAATAAAAAGATCATTGAGAGGTGAATTATTCACGTAAAGGCTTTTCAATTGTTGATTAGGTTTATGGTAAGCGAATACATCTCGGCTAACCTCCAGATGATTACAATAAGCGAGGCTAAGACTCTGCAGATGCGACAATTTACCCAATAAAAAAGCTAATCTGGGGCCATCAATGGCAGCACGTTCCAAAGTTAAGTCTTGCAGCAGCATAAAGCGGCCAAGGACTGTAAAATCTTCACTTTTCAACCTCACGCATGACCTAAGAGAGAGTGATCTTAACTGCGATCCTCCCTTGTAAAGTTCAATGAGATGAGACCCCACAAAATCAGATCTGCCACAGATCAAATCAAGGCTAATATCCAATTTAGTAAGCTTTCTGCACGCGGCTAAAGCACTGATATCGTTAAACGACAGAGCATCAGGCCATTGGATATTGAGCACCTCGAGACTCTGCGCATGGTGAGCAAGCGAAGAAAAACACTTCTCCTGAAAGTCCATTTTTAGAGAACGCAAATGCAACAAACGCAACGTTTGAAGTGAGCTTATAAATTTTTCTACTTTTTGCTCAGAAACAAGATCCATCTCTGGCAGCATTATAGCGGATTTGAAACCATACCTCTTCGAGCATTGAGAATATAAATAAAAGCTATCGAGCGCTGAGCCGGTTGAGGTGTGGAAATCTATAAAAGTAACTGTACGATTTTGCAAAAGCCTAAAAACTTCTCGATGCAAAAATGTTGAGGTTCTCGCCAGATTTTTCAGCACATCGGGCGAGGCGTAACTTGCTAGTTGACTCAACAACTCATCAGGAATCGCACAAAGAACTAATTCTTCATTGCTGAGCACGCAAGATGCCTTGTGATTGTCATTAGATTCCGGAAAATCAAAAGAAGCCCATGCACAAGAAATGCTAATAATAGCCGCCCACAGCCCTACGCCTAACTTAATTAGCTCTCGACGCGAGCATGTTTTGCACAAGAAATTTAACATCACAGATATAGAAAATAATTTAATATTAATGAAATTCATGATTTATATGAATAAACATATTAAAATTATATTTCAACTACAATCGACATTCACAATCAGACAAATAAAATATTATAAAAAGTATATTTTAATTAAAATTTTATATTATATTTATCAATAGATATTTTTCATCACAAAATGAATTTACATTCTACTAGATACTTAATAGTTAAAGATCTCTTGGGGCATGGTTCGATGATGCCTTATGTAGTCTCTTAAGAAACATACGAGAATTAGGGGACCCCCAGTGAGATAGGGAACATTGACCTCATGGATTTCTATGGTTTTCAAGACCTCAATCAGGAACGACGCATCCGAACAAAAGAAATCAAGGTAAAAAATGCAAGGGTCTATAAGCCGGGTTCTGTCCTGATTGCTCAGGGATGGCGATTCATCTCGGCGCTGCGTTACCGCGAGCGCTCGTGCAACCGACCCGGGCAGCCGCGCGAAACCCCGCGCGCCAACATGTGGCTTGCCGCCCCTATTTGGTCTTGCTCCAGATGGGGTTTACCGTGCCGCTGCTGTTGCCAGCCGCGCGGTGCGCTCTTACCGCACCGTTTCACCCTTACCGCAAAGCGGCGGTCTATTCTCTGTGGCACTTTCCCTTGGGATGTCCCAGCCGGACGTTATCCGGCATCTTGGTTTCGTGGAGCCCGGACTTTCCTCTTGATGTCTCAAGCCGCCATCCGACCCTTGCAATAGCATCTTGGCGCAAAACACTGACGATAATCAAGGTTTAACCTTTGGGCATCAAAACAATGAAGGTTTGAGATAACCCCTTCTTCTCTAACAAAGAAAAGAATTTATAGCTCGCCCTCTTCTGATGAGAGCATACCCTCATCTCCAGTATCTCTCTCAAATTCAGAGGAGGAATCACCCTCTTCACTATTATCTTCCTCATCAAGCCAATCTACCCACCTGTTGCTTGCACGAAAACCCATGTTACGCTCTGGTGTATGAGTTAAATAACTCAAAGCTAAGGCCTGGATAAGATCTGCACTATTCTTTTTACCTTCTGCATGAAACATGGCTGCTTGGTGAGTGATAAGATTGGTTATCTCGTGAGCACGCGTCACATTGTCTTCACCAAAGCTACAGAAAAATAAACTTTGCCCCCTGATCTGCCACTTATGATAGGCAAAGCCAGAGGTGACCGGCAAAGTCATGCTCCACTGATGCCACTGTGGCTGCAGATCAACAATATTGATCAGCAAACCTGGACTGGTCAGATGCTCTAGATATTGCAATAGACGCTGCGATAATTGGTCAATCCCATCGTTTTGCTCTGCACTTTCTGGCACCATCAAATCTCGCGAATGATGATCTGCAATTTTTTTAAGCTTGGCACGTAAAAGAGCAACACCCTGACTTCTTTCAATGCTATTGGGGAGCGCATCATCTCTAACGCCTGGAAGGAAAAAAGTGCTGAGCCTTTGACAATCCGTACTTAAAAGGGCGTAATTCAAAGCTAGACTTAAATCTTGAGGGTATCCTTGACCCTTAAGATACCATTTTGCCAGAAGGGATGCGGCAGCACGGTACCCCTTTTCAAGAGCATTATTGGCCATCAAAGGATAGTCTTGCCATGCCTCCATCAGAGTTGGCCCCAATAGTTCTGCCCTTTTCGACCTCAAAAACGACCCGTAATATATGGCTTTTGGGTGCCCTTGTTTGGCAGCCTCATTTAAACTTTTTTGGATAAGCTTAAGTTGTGCCTCTTGATCGTCACCCAATTCGTCTATCAGACCTTCTTGAGCGAACAAACAGAGATGGAAGAGAGCTTCGGAATCTCTATCCTCAAGTGCCTTTTGGGTGATCATGGACATGATCTCAGGGTGCCCCAGCAATAAGCAACCCAAACCGTTTAGGACAAAACTACATCTTCTAAGGTCTTCTGCGACCCACTCTTTTAAATTAAGGCCCCAGAGGCAAGGCCCGCCCTTCAAGTCATCAGGAATATCTTGTCCAAAGGAGACATATTTCCATGATGCGGGAGGTAAAAAATCGTAATAATCATATAGCGCGATAAGATCTTGGGCCTCACGATCACCCGCATTGGCTTCTTCAATTTTATGGCGCAACGCCTTGCCACCAAGAAGAGGTGTGAAGGCATACTCAGGATGGACACATTCTTCTGCAAAACGGCTCAGCGAAGAAGACGTCTCGTACAGTTTTGGCTTCTTTTTTGCTGATTGGAACTGGTCCAGACTGGCATCAACGTCTTGCTCAACATCGTCTGTTGCCAAAACGAAGCCAGACGCGCACACCCAAAAAAATAAGGCAAGACCAGTGGCATAAACCCCTTTACCAACGCGCAGCATCAACGAACCTCATGTTGTCTTGCTGCAAACCACAGCAAGTCTTTTTACACTATGCTGCAACTCTATAAGCGATGCCGTTAAGTAAAAAAAGTCTAAAATTTTAAACAGTTACCCCAGAGCAGCCCATGCACGCTGAATAGCTGGACGTGTGTCAATATGACCACACCATGAGGCAACACTCGGGTAATCAGAAAGCTGTATGCTAAGTTTTTCGGAGTTTTTAATCCACGGATATAACGCCATATCGGCAATGGAATAAAAACCTGCGACATAATCCTGCATCCCCAATTGTTTATCCAAAACACCTAAAAGGCGCTTGGTTTCATTGAGGTAGCGCTCCATCGCATAGGGCACTTTTTCAGGGGCATAATGGTGGAAGTGGTTAGCCTGACCGAACATGGGTCCAACCCCACCGATCTGCCACATCAACCACTGCATAACCGTTGCTTTTTCGGCGGAGGTTACACCAAAAAACTGGCCTGTTTTTTGCGCAAGATAGTAAAGGATGGCCCCAGATTCAAAAAGACTCAATGGCCCACCCTCGGCGCCATGATCGATGATGGCAGGAATGCGATTGTTGGGACTAATCTTCAGAAAATCTGGATTAAATTGTTCACCCTTGGCGATATTCACTAAATGCACCTTGTACGTCAAACCCATTTCTTCAAGGGCAATCGGAATCTTATAACCATTGGGGGTTGGCCAGGTGTAGAGATCAATCATGATTAAGCAGCCTTTCCCTGTGACGCGCGTGGTTTATCCTTAAAAAAATGTTTGCGGCACAAAGCAATATAACGCTCGTTGCCACCAATCTCGATTTGATTACCTTCCCATACTGGGCGTCCCTCAGCATCAACGCGTGCATTCATGGTCGCTTTGCGGCCGCAGTGGCAGATAGTTTTGATTTCATAAAGATTTTCCGCCCAAGATAAGAGATATTTTGATCCCTCGAAGGGCTCACCACGAAAATCGGTACGAAGCCCATAGGCCAATACCGGCACATTTAATTCATCAGTGACGCGGCACAATTGTTCGACCTGGTCTTTTTTGAGAAACTGCGCCTCATCAATCAAAATGCACGCTAGGGATTCATGGGCTTGAAGATAGCTGTGGATAAAATCATAAAAATCAAAGGCTTCATCAAAGCTATGCGCATTTTTTTCAAGACCAATACGTGAAGCAATTCGCCCCTGGCCGGCACGGGTATCGATACTGGGCGTGAATAAAAGCGTATCCATGCCTCGTTCGCGGTAGTTGTAATCCGATTGCAGCAAGGTAGTCGTTTTGCCGGCATTCATCGCGGAATAATAAAAGTAGAGCTTGGCCAACGGTATCCCCTATTTTCACTTCTTGACGTGCACGAGCATAAGACGAGATGCAACCACCGGCAAGAGGAAGAGGACAGTCGTCTCGGAAAAACACCATCTCTCAAAAAAAGATGGTGTAATCGTTTGTGAAAAGGCTTTGCCCCAAGTTTCATAGACTTAGGCGACGTTAGATAGACTCTCGTCAAGAACCTTAAGAGTGTTATAAGTCTTAACAATTTCCTCACGCAGCTTTTCAGACATTTCAACAATTTGCTTCGTCTCTTGCGTAGCTTCGCCAACTTTAGTGGCCATGGTTTGAGTTCCAGCTGCAGCTTGCTGAGTATTACGGCTAATCTCAGCGGTCGCAGCACCCTGTTCCCTGACCGCAGAGGCAATAGTGCCCGTGATCTCATCAATACGACTTATGGTTTCAGTAATGCGATTAATAGCTGAGACAGAACTTTGTATAGCGCCTTGGACACTACCAATTTGCGCGGCGATTTCATCCGTAGCTTTAGTGGTCTGGTTGGCCAGAGATTTTACTTCAGCCGCCACCACCGCAAACCCCTTACCTGCCTCACCAGCCCGTGCAGCTTCGATGGTAGCATTCAGTGCAAGGAGATTTGTTTGGTTTGCAATGTCAGATATCAAACGGACTACTTCACCTATGCGCTCTGCAGAAGCTGCAAGGTTGAGCACAGCCTCATTCGTCTGAGCAGCTGTCTCAACGGCATCACGGCTAACTTGCGTTGAGTCATTCACCTGACGACCGATTTCTTGTACGGAAATAGAGAGCTCTTCAGCAGCGGCCGCAACACCTTCTACGCTGCTGTTGGCCTGGCGCACAGTTTGAAAGATTTGGTTTGCCCCTCCTCCACTGCGATTTGCAAAAGAAAATAGTTCACGACTTTGTTCAGCCAGTTTTTCAAGACCTTGAACAGCTTGAATGACCGTATACTTCACGTCTTTGAGCGCACGCAAATGGGGGGAATTTTGCATCGCATTGTGGAGTTTTTCTTGTTGCACTTGGGCCTCAAGCTTAGCATCCGCCACATCTTGGATTAAGCGCCGGAAAGACTCTATGGATCTAGCAACTTGACCGACCTCGTCTTGACGTGTCGAACCACTGACGATGACATCTTTGTTACCCTTAGCTACTTCTTCAAGCGCATCGATCACTTTTGCAAGGGGTTGCATCGTCATTTTGATGGCAACGTAGAAGGCTATGAACATACACAACAGAGTGAGTGCTGAAAACACAATATTAAGGACCGAGGCTTGCTTTTCAAATGTAATTGCTTTTTGTGTTGCCTCGGCATGATTGCTGCGAATCTTTTCCTGAAAGACCTCTTGCTGCTCAGCAAGCAAACCAAAAGCCTGTTCAAATTTTTCGAATCTTGTTTTAAGGTTCTCAGAATCAATATTAGATTCGATGCTATCAAGACCAGACTTGATATATCCTTCACCCTCTTGCCTAAGTTTCGCTGCTTGTTAGACAATATCTGCATAAGGCGATGTGGCCTCGATTTTTGCTAGATTAATGATAAAGTTCTTACCGTGTTCCTGCAAATCATCTCGGGCACTTTGAGCCTCATTGTGATTGGCATCCTTAATTGCGAAACGTCCTTTCATGACATCACTGCGTATTGCATCATGCATCATATCCGCAAACAGAGCGTGGTTCGAAATCTCTGAAGTCACACGCGATAGATCAAAGTTCGACCTTAAGCGTGCGCTGACATAAAGTTGGGCGCAACTGCTAATCACCAGCAAAGCGCCTGCTGCGCATAGCGCGTAAAACATTCTTTGGCGTAAAGACAAACTGTTAAACATGGCCAAGACCCTATGCTAAATGATAACTAATGACATCCTGCAAGATGGGACTTAAAAAATAGTAAAAAAAACAAAGTTAATACTTTTTGGCTGCGCGCATTTCAAAAGCCGCCAGTAACTCTCTTGATGCAACGCTGAGAACTGGAGTCAGTGCTTTACTGAGCAACCAAGAGTTGAGCTCAAAATCTATGACACAAGAAACCGCAGTACGGTCATGCCCCGCTGTGGCAAAAGTCCAGGAATTAATGAGGTATTTAAATGGCCCTTCAACGGCCGTTGCCTTGATGCTTGAATAGGGATTTAATTCAACGCGTGACGTGTAATCCTCCCGAAGCCCTCCATATCCGATGGTAAGCGTTGCCAAGAACTGGCGTTCATTGCGATCAAACACTTTGGATCCCACACACCATGGCAGAAATTCAGGATAGCTCTCGACATCAGCGACCAAATCAAAAAGATCGTTCTGCCCATAGGGCAGAGTACGAGTCTCGGCGTAGCTAGGCATGATTAGCTTGCGCCTTGATACTCGCGTCGCGGGCCGCCTGAAGTCGGGCAAAATCCTCATCTGCGTGGTAGGATGACCGCGTTAACGGAGAGGATGAAACCAGCATAAAGCCCTTACCCCGCGCCATTTTAGCGTAATCTTCAAATTCGACTGGCTCAACATACCGCATCACAGGGTGATGTGTTGGCGAAGGTTGCAGGTACTGGCCTATGGTGAGGAAGTCCACATCTGCTGCACGCATATCATCCATAACTTGGTAAATTTCGGTCTTATCCTCACCCAACCCAACCATGACACCCGATTTGGTGAAGATACTGGGATCAAGCTCTTTAACCCGTTTTAAAAGATTCAGAGAGTGAAAATAACGCGCCCCTGGACGCACCGATGCATAAAGCCGCGGGACCGTTTCAAGATTATGGTTATAAACATCAGGGCGTGCAGTAACCACAATCTCAAGGGCACCTTCTTTGCGCAGGAAATCAGGCGTCAGCACTTCAATGGTTGTATTTGGCGACGTTTTGCGGATCTCGGTGATCACGCGGGCAAAGTGTGTAGCACCGCCGTCATCTAAATCATCGCGATCGACCGAAGTAATCACCACATGCTTCAGACCAAGCTTGCCGAGAGCCTCTGCAACCCGCTCCGGCTCATGGGGATCTAATTGATCGGGTCGGCCGGTTTTAACATCACAAAACGCGCATGCCCGGGTGCATACACTGCCCAAAATCATGACGGTTGCGTGTCCCTTGGACCAGCATTCGCCAATGTTGGGACAGGACGCTTCCTCACAGACTGTATTAAGCTTACTTTGCCGCATCAAATCGCGGGTATCTTGATAAGCTTGTGAGACAGGGGCCTTAACGCGAATCCAATCGGGTTTCTTAAGTGGTTCTGTCTTTGGTTGGAACTTGCCTTTCATGAGGACTCCCCCTCCTTAAACCCTAAAAGTGAATCGCGCGCCCATAGGCTGAGAGTGTTGCTTCATGCATCATCTCCGAGAGCGTTGGATGCGGAAATACCGTATGAATCAACTCTCCTTCTGTCACCTCAGCGCTCATGGCAATCGCATAGCCTTGAATAAGTTCTGTCACCTCAGCGCCAATCATGTGGGCCCCAAGAAGCTCGCCTGTCTTCGCATCAAAAATGGTTTTGATAAGGCCTTCAGGCTCACCGAGCGCAATGGCTTTGCCGTTACCCACAAAGGGGAACCGCCCAACCTTTATTTCCCGTTTTTGGGCGTTGGCCTGTGCTTCAGTCACGCCAATGCTAGCAATTTGCGGATGACTATAGGTACAGCCTGGGATACGACTACGGATAAGCCCCGTGCCGTGGGCAAGACCAAACATGTGCTCGACGGCCAAGATTCCTTCGTGGCTGGCTTTATGGGCAAGCCAAGGAGCGCCGGCCAAATCACCAATAGCATAAAGACCAGGCTCAGCAGTCTCGCCAAAGCTACCCACAACAACATGATTTTTTTCAACTTTAGCAGCTGTGAGCTCTAGCCCAAGGTCTTCACTGTTGGCGACAATACCCACGGCTAAAATAACCCGATCAAAGGAAAGATCTTGAGTTTTGCCGGCAGCATCCAGAGTGGCGGTGACGTTATTATCCCTAACTTTTAAGGACTTGACAGTGGTTTTGGTTTGAATTTTCATGCCGCGTTTTTCAAAAGCCTTGTGAGCAAGAGCAGAAATTTCAGCATCTTCATTGGGGAGGATGCGGTCCATGACCTCAACTACGGTTACATCCGCACCCATTGAACGGTAAAAGCTCGCGAACTCGATACCGATGGCCCCAGAGCCTACCACCAACAAGGATTTTGGCATCACATCAGGCACCATGGCCTCTTTGTATGTCCAGATGTGCTTCCCGTCAGCCTCTAGACCTGGAAGCGTCCTTGCCCTGGCACCTGTGGCAAGGATGACTTTGGCGGCTGTCAGGGTTTGTTTCTGTTCACCAGAAACCTCAAGGGTAAACTGGTCATTCTTTTTGCGAGTTAATTTGGCGCGACCCTTAATGCTGGTAATCTTATTCTTCTTAAAAAGATGCTCAATTCCTTTTGAAAGCTGACCAGCTACACCGCGAGAGCGATTAACCACTGCTTGCAGGTCAAAACTGATGTTGTCGGCCTTTAAGCCATAGTCAGCGGCATGATTCATCATCTCATATACTTCTGCTGAACGCAGTAAGGCTTTTGTGGGAATGCATCCCCAATTGAGGCAAATGCCGCCGAAGTGTTTTTCCTCTATCACAGCCACTTTTTTCCCAAGTTGCGCTGCACGGATTGCGGCCACATAACCACCTGGACCAGCACCCACGACCACGAGATCATATGAATCTGCCAAAGTACCCTCCAAAAATGAATTTGTTGAGTTTAGTGAAAACACCTTCCTATAGTATGATCAAGAAAGAAATTGCAGAAATACCCCTATGAGTACCGAAAAACCGCGTCTTTTAGTTGTAGATGACGACACCAAGCTGCGCCAGTTGCTGCAACAGTACCTGGAAAACAATGACTTCGCGGTTATCAGTGCTGAAAGCGCCGCACAAGCACGCCTGGTTTTAGAGTCTGAAAAAATTGATTTGATCATTTTAGATGTCATGATGCCTGGTGAGACTGGTGTTGAGCTGGTTAAAAGCCTTCGTCTAAATACTTCAGCACAGGCCAATATCCCGGTTTTGATGCTCACCGCACTCGGCGAAACCACGCATCGCATTGATGGTCTAGAAGCAGGTGCTGATGATTATCTCGCAAAACCTTTTGAACCCAAGGAATTGCTGCTTCGCATTAAAAGTATCCTAAAGCGTGCCAGCTTGAGTTCTGTGCCTGTCTCTTCTCAGCCAAACATCATTCGTCTTGGAGAATTTAACTACAATATGAGTAATAGAATCCTAACCCGCGGTGAGGAGCGTCAGTATTTAACACCTCTTGAGATGGAATTGCTGCATATCTTTGCAACCCACGCAGGACAGTACATGACCCGTGATCAATTGGCCCAGCTGGGGGGTGTTTCCCTCAGTCCTCGCACCGTTGATGTGCAGGTGGCACGTCTCAGGCGCCGTTTAGAAGATAACGGAAAAGAACCTAAATACCTGCAAACTGTGCGCCATAAAGGCTATGTACTTAAACCGGATCTCCTCCCATGATTAAGCCATTCAAGTATCTAAAAAAAATACTCCCTCAAACTCTCTTTGGGCGCGCGGTACTTATCGTCGTGTTACCCGTGTTTTTTGTACAGCTTACAACCACTTACGTCTTTGTTGAAAATCACTTAGCTAAACTTACCAAAATGCTCGCAAGCTCTCTTGCAGGAGAGATGGCCGCCACTGTGGATCTGGTACAGTCTACACCCGATTTAGGGCAACGCTGGGATGAACTCAAAGATTACGCACAGCTTCGTTATGGACTGACGCTCAAGCTTAAAAATGAGGTCCCTCATATGCTGTTCGAGCCGCAGCAGGATTTGAGCGAACGAGAACAAATTCTCTATCGTTATCTCTCGAGTCACATTAAAGATCCGTTCCATTTGCACATTAACGACGAATACATCACTGTGCGGGTAGCGACTTTAAAGGGCTTACTCTACTTAAAAGTTACAACCAAGCGGCTCTTCAGTCGTACTACACCCGTGTTTTTTTGGTGGTCAGCAGGTGCCCCAATTTTGTTTCTGTTGATTGCGATCATCTTTTTGCGCAATCAAATCCGCCCCATCCGACGCCTGGCACAAGCTGTAGAAGCCTTCGGCAAGGGCTCGCGAGGTCAACGTTTCAGGCCCAGTGGTGCCTACGAAATTCGCCTGGCTTCCCAGGCTTTCTTGGACATGCGGGATCGCATTGAGCGCCAATTGCGGGAACGCACAGAGATGTTGGCTGGTGTATCACATGATTTGCGCACCCCATTGACCCGTATGGAGTTGCAGCTCGCACTCATGCCAAGTTCAACAGACATCAGCAGCTTGCAGGATGAAATCAAAGAAATGAGCCGCATGATTGATGCCTATATGGCTTTTGCGCGTGGCGAGGAAGGCGAAAAAGCACAAGACATTGAATTGTTGCCATTTTTCGAAAAACTGTTGAAGAAGTTCAATTCGAAACGGCTTCATTTCCAGCACAACAATTTAAAGGGGCATGCGCTGTTTGGGCGCAAACAAGCCCTCAAACGGTTGGTCACCAATTTGGTACAAAATGGCCTTCAGTATGCACCTGAGGTATGGGTTTACGCTTCCTGCAAACATGAAGAGCTCCAGCTTTTGTTTGAAGACAACGGCCCTGGCATCCCCACCCATCAAAGGGAGGCTGTGTTTAGACCCTTTTATCGCGTAGAGGCCTCACGCAACACTTCAACAGGAGGCGCAGGCTTAGGGCTTGCCATTGTCAAGGAAATCGTTGAGAGCCACGGTGGTATCATTGAACTTGATACGTCCCGAACTCACGGGGGCCTTAGCGTTCGTGTCTGTTTGCCGCTTTTGCAAGAAGAGCTCTGATCCCAAACATTAACAATAACACGAGGGTCCACAACGCTAAAAACGTCGCATTGCCATGTTGAGCATAAGAAGTGGCAGGCAATGGTTGCGGCAAAGCCACATCAAGCACCCCCTCTTGCTCAAGGGGAATTGCAGCTACAATGCGGCCAAAAGGATCAATCAAAGCGCTAATTCCCGTATTCGCCACACGTACCATAGGTAATCCCTCTTCCACTGCGCGCACACGAGTCATGGCCAGGTGCTGATAGGGTCCTGAGGAGCGACCAAACCATCCATCATTGGTGACGTTCAGCAACCATGCGGGACGTTGCTCGCCGCGAAGGGCTACGGCACCTGGAAAAATTCCTTCATAGCAAACCAGCGGAGAAAAAGGTGGAAGACCATAAACGTTGAGGGTGCGTAGTCCAGGCCCTGGCGTGAAATCCACACCCCCTGCTGTTATTTTGTGAATAGAGTCGGGAAGGAAAGCGCGCCCAGGCACATATTCACCAAACGGCACCAAGTGAACTTTATCAAAGACAGCAGTTATCTTGCCGTCATCTTGAATAGCCATCAAACTATTCCATACCGTAAAAGGATGCTGATTATCCTCGTCACCTTCCCAACGTGGCGCTCCGGTCAATATGGCGCCGCCCTTGGGGATTGCCTTACGGAGGAAGGCAAGACGCTCGCGGTCATGGTGAGGGTCAAATTGAATAGCGGTCTCTGGCAAGATAACATGCGTGACTTTCTCAAAGCGAATGGCCTTGATAAGATGCACAGTTTTGAGGAAGTGTTGATCGGCCAACTCGCGCAACCATTTCTGCTTTTGGGGAATATTGGGCTGCACCAAACGCAGGGTTACACCTGGCGTTGGATGAAGTTGCCCTTGATGAACGCGGTGGGTGCCGTGCAGGTGAAAGGCACCTGCAAGACTAAGCACCACAGCTGTGTAAAGAAGCGCAACTTTGCGCGTTTCCAAAAACCACACAGCAGGCACAATGGCACCGATTAGTGCAACCAACGATAAACCATAAGCCCCAACTCCTGCCGCTAACTGCAATAGACCTGTGAAGGGCACCAAGGTATACCCCATGAGATTCCAGGGAAAGCCACTTAACAAGTAACCCCGGGCAATCTCTCCCAGGCACCAAAACAGCACAAGAAACATCAACTGAATCAGCGGTCTACCCGATAGCTTGGCAGCCCCAAAGGTTGCGAAGCCAGTAAAAACAGAGAGCAAGGCAGGTAAACCAAGCGCGGTAAACGGCACCAGCCAGAAAAATTTTTCAATTTCCACACCAAGCGAGAGGACAATCCAATAAAGTCCTGCAGTAAAAAAACCAAGACCGTACCACCATCCAAGTGCAAATGACCTCCGCCCTTCCCTTAATTGCGGCAAGCAGAACAGAATACCATATCCTGAAAAACCGATGGCGAGAGCTAGATAGAAATCGATAGGCGCAAACGCAAGAACACTAAGCGCCCCTAGGAGACACGCTAAAGCATAGAGCTTTGGCATTGAGAGAGCAGCTAGGACCATGATTCGAGGTCTCATTCTACAGGCTTTCGCAGACGAAGACGCGTGACCCGGCGGGGATTAGCCTCAACTACTTCAAATTCGATACCGCTTGAGTGGCTTATCACTTCTTTTGGATGAGGCACACGACCAGCAAGATAGAGCACTAACCCACCAATACTCTCAAACTCTTCTTCGCGCTCTTCCTGGGTCATAAAAGCGCCTAACTCACGCTCGACTTCTTCCATATCTACGCGCGCATCCACAAGCAACGTCCCATCACTCTGGCGTTCACAGATCATCTCTTCCTCAGTGGCGTCTTCTTCTTCCAACTCACCTAAGAGACTATTGTTAATATCCCAGGGAGTGACCAATCCATCAACTCAGCCATATTCATCGACCACAACAGCCATGGGAATGCGGGTCGAACGCATGCGCAGCAAAAGATCCAAAAGACGCATCGCCTGCGGCACAAACAAAACCTTCTGAATAATTTTATCAGCCTTGTAATCATCGGGCTTTTGCGCAAATTGCAGTAAATCGCGGGTGTGAATATAGCCCACTAAATCATCTAAATCCTTTTTGTATGCCAGGACCCTTGTATGGGTCCGCCCTTTGATGGCCTCCAGCACTTCAGGAAGGCTGGCGTCAACGGGCACAGCCTGCAACTCAGCACGCGGAACCATGACATCGCGCACGGTGGTATCCCGCATGTCCAACACGTTTTTAAGAAGACTTTTCTCATCATGGGACAACGAGGGTTCACTGGCAGTGGACTCTTCAATAAGCTCATTAATCGTTTCGCGCAGGTTAACATCACTGCGACGAAAGAATTTTTCGACCAAAGTACGAAACATTAGCGGTCTTCCACATGTATGTAGGGGTTGTTGATACCGAGATTCTGTAAAATTTTCACTTCAAGATTTTCCATGAAAGTAGCTTCATCTTCTTCCACGTGATCATGGCCCAAAAGGTGCAACACGCCATGCACGACGAGGTGAATAGCATGAGCTTGAAAACTCTTTTCATCACGGACTGATTCTTCTGCCACGGTTTCATGGGCGAGAATCACATCACCTAGATGGACATCATTTAAGTCCTCAAGATTATGTGGATCTAATTGCTGTCCTGGAAATGACAAAACATTAGTGGGCTTATCTTTACTGCGATAGCGGCGGTTGAGCTCTTGCACCATGGCATTATCAGCTAGCACCAGCGAGATTTCCAAACCATGCGCTTTGGGTGCGACCGTTCTCAATGTGCACTCCACGGCATGACTTAGCGCTGATTCCAAATCTTGGGGCCACTGGCCCGCAAGACAAGAGATATCGATTTCAGCAATAGATCTTCGACTGGGGTTATCGTCGTTCATGGATTTCTAGACACTATCCTTTGCTTTAGCTTTGGCATCGGCTCGATTATAAGCTGATACGATGCGTCCGACCAGGGGGTGTCTTACAACATCTGCTTCATTGAAATATGAAACACCGATTCCCTCGACTCCTTCAAGCACTTGAAGGGCATGGCGCAGCCCCGATGGTGTGCCAGAAGGCAGATCCACTTGGGACAAATCCCCGGTAACCACCATGCGGCTATTTTCACCAAGGCGGGTCAAAAACATCTTCATCTGCATAATTGTGGTGTTTTGCGCCTCATCCAAAATAACGCAAGCATTGGCAAGTGTGCGCCCACGCATGAAAGCAAGGGGGGCGATTTCTATCTCATTGCTGGCGATGCGCCGCGCGACTTGCTCGGCTGGCAGCATGTCATGCAAGGCATCATAAAGGGGGCGCAAATAGGGATCAATTTTCTCCCGTAGATCTCCTGGCAGGAAGCCTAAACGTTCGCCTGCCTCAACTGCGGGACGAGAGAGAATAATACGACTGACCTGGCCACTTAAAAGCATGGCCACTGCAGTTGCAACGGCAAGGTAGGTTTTCCCTGTTCCAGCAGGCCCAATTCCAAAGACAAGCTCATAGCTTTGTAAAGCTTGAATGTAATGTGCCTGACCAGGGGTGCGCGGCGTAACCACACGACGGCGTGTCGTGATCGACATATCAAGGTCTTGGTTTGAGGAAGAGCTCAACGCTGCAGCCCCGCCTGATGTATTCATTTGAGCAATGCGAATGGCGGCATCGACTTCTGCATTCGAGATCACTAGTCCGCGACGCAAGCGGTCGTAGAGGCGGCTGAGAACCGTGTGGGCGATTGCGGCATCGCCAGACGAGCCCTCAATTAACACGCGATTACCCCGCGCTACCACATTGACATTGAGGGCGCGCTCCATACGTCGCAAATATTGATCCTTATCCCCAAAGAGAACCGGCAATAACCGGTTATCATCAAATTCCAGCTCGAGTGCTGTTTGTGGCTGATTGACCATTCAATTATGGCGCTAGGCGCCTGCCTCCTTGTTGTTATGTCTTCCGCTATGCTGCAGGTACTTCTCCATATTCACCTGTTGCAATGACACCTGTCAAACTGTTGAATCCATGATCGATAATTTTGACGTCAACAATGTGACCTAATAACCGCTCATTAGCCATAGCATGCACCGACTGCAAATACGGGCTTCGGCCGATAATTTGGCCTGGGTAACGCCCTTTCTTCTCGAACAATACCGGCAGTGTACGACCCACCATGCTAACATTAAAAGCCATCTGCTGATCGCGCAGCAAAGCCTGAAGTGCTTGCAGGCGTTCATCCATTACCATTTCAGAAAGCTGGTTTGGCAGTGCTGCCGCAGGCGTGCCTGGGCGCGCTGAATACTTAAACGAGTAAGCCTGGGCATAATTCACCTTGCGAACCAACTCAAGGGTTGCCTCAAAATCCGCTTCTGTCTCGCCGGGATAGCCCACAATGAAATCCGATGAAAAGGCCAGGTCTGGACGGGCTTCACGAAACTGAGCTACTAAATCCAGGTAAAAGGCAGCTGTATGCTTACGGTTCATCGCCTCCAACATACGATCAGATCCCGACTGCACGGGAAGGTGTAAGTAAGGCATTAGCTTGTCAACGTCTCGGTGAGCGTTGATCAAGGTTTGATCCACATCGCGGGGATGGGATGTCGTGTAGCGCAAGCGTTGCAATCCATCAATTTCAGCAAGGTGAATTATTAGCTCACCCAACGTCCATTCGCCACCTTGGGAACTCTGGCCATGATACGCATTGACATTCTGCCCCAAAAGCGTGATTTCAAGAGCTCCTTGGGCGACAAGAGCCTTAGCATCACGCACCACATCGGCAACTGGCCTTGAGTACTCCGCACCTCTTGTATACGGGACAACACAAAAATGGCAGAATTTATCGCAACCCTCTTGCACAGAGAGAAAGGCGCTAAAACCCTGCGGCGCGCTCATTTCAGGAAAAGCATCAAATTTAGATTCGGCAGGAAAATCGACGTCAACCAAACCCACACCCCGTTTATCAGGTGAGGCTTTACGATGAGCGGTGGCAATTAACTCGGGCAAGCGATGATAGGTTTGGGGTCCCACCACCATATCTACGTAAGGAGCACGACGCAACACCTCCTCACCTTCAGCTTGGGCGACACAACCAGCAACCGTTATTAAAAGCTCTTCACCAGCACTACGTTTATCATCTTTAAACGGCTTGATTCGACCTAAATCTGAATAGAGTTTTTCTGCGGCCTTTTCACGAATGTGGCAGGTATTAAGGATGACCATATCAGCCTGATCCACAGACTCGACTAGTTGATAGCCAAGCGGATTCAACAAATCAGCCATACGCTCAGAGTCATAAACGTTCATCTGACAGCCGTAAGTCTTGATAAAAAGACCTTTTTTGGCGTTTTTATCCATAGTGCTTTCCATGAGAGAGTTTCAATTTGCCGATCACCATAACGAAATTTTGTCTAAAACAAAAGGGCGGGATAACCCCGCCCCTCTCGAATCAGACAAAAAAGCCTTAATTAAGCAGCTTTGCGTTGACCTGGCTTGCGACCAAGACCAATCTTTTTAGCCAAGGTGCTGCGCTGAGTCGCGTAGTTTGGGGCAACCATTGGATAGTCAGATGGCAAGGACCAACGCTCACGGTATTGCTCAGGGGTCATGTTGTAAGCGGTCATCAAGTGACGCTTCAACATCTTCAATTTCTTACCGTCTTCCAAGCAAACGATATAATCAGGCTGGACGGACTTCTTGACTGGCACAGCAGGCTCTGGGCGATCACTTGCAACGCTTACTTGACCAGCGAGCTCACAAAAAGTGCTGTAAACTTGCTTAATTAAACGAGGCAAGTCAGCAATATCAACGGTATTATTTGCGACGTGCGCAGAAACAACATCGGTCGTCATTTCAAGTAACTCGTTATTAAACGAGTCATTTGCTGGCTTAGATGGATTGATCATCTTCAAATTTCCTTCTGTTTTCTCAACGATAAAGACCTAGATTGAATTTTTTTTAGGCCTGATCTGAATTTGCATAATGCAAATTACGACTTAACTTTGACTATGCTTAGGTTCTAGACGAATATGTAGTCCTATTCAAGATAATTTTTTAATTTTTCTTCACAACATTAAATTCTTGCGAATGATCAGAGCATGAGGTGAATCAAATTCACCTTCTTTATAGTAATTCTCACGTCGCCCGCAGGTATTAAACCCAAATTTGTTGTACAAGTTCAACGCAGGCTGATTACCATCGCTCACTTCTAGGAAGATCTCTCTAACCCCTAAGCTTTGGGTATGATCGATCAGCTTTGCGACTAAGAGCTGCCCCACGCCCTGACGCGAGTATTCTGGCATAACACCAAGGCTCAAAATTTCCGCCTCATCCAAAACGATCCGCCCTAAAATGAAACCAAGGCAATGATGAGTATCCACTTCAACTAAAAATCCAAAAGCGCGCCCTTCACCAAGCAAAAATTGAAAAGCTTCAGCTGGCCATGGCTTTTTGAAGCAAGCAACATGCAACTTAGCCAACACCTCAACATCAGCCAGGGTGATGAGCCTTGGAATCATGCCTTCATACACCTTTCAAATTGACCTCGGCTTCGCGTAAGTAGCGCGGAGACAAGTCATCAAATAATTTCCAGGTTTCATCATTGGCTGCAAGCTGCGCCAAATGTCCTGCATGAAACTTAAAAGGATCCACCACTCTATGACCAACATCAACTAATTCCGCAACCTTTGCGGCAGCATCACCAACAACATAGTGCAGCCCTTGTTGTAGCAAGGTTTTCAACATTTCTTGCGTTCCCAACTCTGGCTGACTGAGAGGCTGCGCCTTTGCGTCAAAATGTTGCACGAAAGGCTCAGCGCGGCGCGATTCAAGCGCTACAAGGAAATGCTCTCGACCCGCACGCTCCTTGATCCACGCTTGTGCGGTCAGTGTTATACAGTCGATGCCTTTAACTTCTACATTTGGCAGAGCCATTTCAAGGCCTTTAGCCGCTGCAAGCCCCGTACGCAAACCCGTAAAAGATCCAGGCCCAAGGGTCGTCACAATACGATCGAGATCCTGAAATCCAATGCCAGCATCACCTAGCAAGCTTTGTAGCATGGGCAAAAGCTCAGCATCCTGCCCTCGATCTTGGTCGGGAAAATGGCGAAGATAAAGTTGATCTTCATTTAAGAGCGCACCTGAAAAAGAAAAATTGGCACATTCAAATGCAAGAATTACCATGACTCACTATGATCTATGTGGTTGTTTTGATGAGATGTGCCAACAATACCACGTCCCGGTCAATATAAATTGGAGTTTTTAATGAGCATTGTTCGCCTGCACCCTGACCATGATCTTCGCATTGATCTGGCCTATGCAACACCCCATAACTTTACTCAGCAACCCATCTATCGCCATGCCCATTGCTATTTGCATCGCAACGCCTTCGAGGCCCTTGAGCGCGCAGGAGCCCTGCTCCGGCCACTTGGGCTGCATATGCTTATTTTCGATGCCCTGCGCCCGCAAGAAGCGCAGTGGAAATTGTGGGAAGTCTGCCCCGATCCTCGCTTTGTAGCAGACCCCCGTAAAGGCTCACCCCATGGACGTGGTGTTGCTGTGGACCTCACCCTCACGCTGCCTGATGGAACACAGCTGGATATGGGCACACCTTTTGATGATTTTACGCCACTTTCCTTCCACAGCTGCACTGAAATTTCAGCTGAAGCTCAGCGTAATCGTTTCCTGCTATTAGGAATTATGACAGCAGCTGGATGGGATTTTTACGAAAATGAGTGGTGGCATTATCAACTGCATCGCGCCAAAGATTATCCTTTAATTTCAGACCATGAGCTTCCTGAACGCATGATGGATCTGCCAGACGCGGCTTAAAAGTGTTAGACTATTCCCTAGATAAGAGAAAATCTGGGGGGTAGTCATGACGTCTTTTATTAGCTTGCGCGAAGATGCACGGCGGAATGTTGCTGGGGAGTTAGAGGTTCTCCTTGCCTCTACCTATGTTCTTGCAGTTAAGACACAGCATTGCCATTGGAACGGGGTGGGCCCCCGTTTTGCCATGCTGCACGAATTCTTTGGCGAACAATATGAGGCGCTGAGTGAAGCGATTGATGATATAGCTGAGCGCATCCGGCAACTTGGCTTTCGATCACCTGGCTCTATGCATGAATTTCTTGAGCTCTCAAAGGTGGTCGAGCTCAAGCGCGGTGAGCAATTAAGCGAGGATCAGATGATAGGAACTCTGCTTGCTGATCATGAAGCGATTATCGCCATGCTGCGCGATTCCTTGAGAGGCATTGAAAACACCGAGGATGAGGGCACCATCGACTTCCTGATTGGACGCCTTCAGGAACATGAAAAAACAGCCTGGATGTTGCGCGCTCACCTTCAATAATGACTGTTTTAAATTGAAATCTCCAGCTCAGGGTGCTGTTGGGCCCTGAGCTGCTTTCATTGAAATCTATAAAAATTAACTTTTTCTGGCTTTTTTGCGCACATTTTAGCTGTAAATCCAGGCAAATCCTGTGAATTCCCATTATCAGCAACCCTGAGTAGCAATCAATATTTTGTTGACAAAAAGTCCATGATTACTTATTACCTCTAATACTTACCCATATGGAACATAAGTTAAAGTAGATGAAGAATACCTTTTTATCTCAACGTTTTTATCGTGAAGCCGTCTTAGCGCTATTACTTGGATGCAGTTTGTTGCCCGCGCAGGCCAGCCCCATCCAAGCAGACGACATGGAGGTAGATACAGCCCTCCTTGCACCCCAAGCACAACATACAGTCATGCCCTTAGCTCATGAAGCCCCTGAACAAGCCCAAGTACATCAACGCTACACTGCTGAAGAAATTGCACAGGCCACGGCTTTTCCTTTTGAGAATGTGCTCAAGAAAAGAGATTTCTCCCTGTTCAACACTACAGAGCAGGCTTTTAGTAAAGGCTTTAAGGCTGCAAAAATCCTTGCCGACGTTGCATTCGATCAGGATTTTTGCAGGCTTTTAGTAAAGGCTTTAAGGCTGCAAAAATCCTTGCCGACGTTGCATTCGATCAGGGCCATCAACAAACTCGCCTTATTAACCTCTTTCGCATGGCTAAGTTTTTGACATTGAACGAATTTAGCTCTCTTTCAGCCGATAAGAGTGCGGTTGCCAGCGTTGCAGAGGCCATGTACCGTCGCGTGAACACTTTTCGATTGAAAGGAAATAAACAAAATACTTATGACATCTCAGAGCGTGAAACCGCCCATGCAGCCCTCTATTATGGCGCTTTAATCGTCAAGCGTCATTTTTCGCGTGAAGGCTATGATCGCGCCCAAATGCTTGACAGCGCATGGGAGAAACTCAATTACTTTGCCTCGATGCGACGCTACACTGGACATCTGCAACTGTTGATGGTCGACATGCTGGTCAACGAGCACTATCGTCCACGCATTAGTAACCGGCCTGATCTACGCATCGACGATGAAACAGCAAATTCTCTCGCCCAAGAGCTGTTGGCTGAGACTGAAAAGAATACACATAACAAAGAAAATCAAATACGAGTGCCGCAAAATCATGGCGTAACTCGCAAGCGAGGTATGGGTGACCATGTCCCACAATTTATGGGGAACCTTCAAAAAGTGCGCGCATCTCTGTTAGGCGAGGCCTTCGAACAGCAAAGAGACCTTGAGAAGGCAGCAGCTGAGCACACTTCCACCAACGCAGAGCTTGACACAAATCCTGCAATAGCGCCTTTAGAAGCAGCAACAAAGCCACAAGCAGCCGTGCGTAAACGCAAGAGGGTTATTTACGAGGATGATGACGAGCACCCATCCAGCACCGCTTCAACCACTTCTGAAGCGATATCCCCACCAAAACGCGCAAAATTAACCGACAACGCGACCCCGAGCTCAGCGATTGTTGAGAACTCAGACGATGACATGGATCTTGATGAGGATGATATTCATGAAGAGTCCAGCAGTAGCTCCTCAGGCGCGCCTGAGCAAAAACAAAAGGTGATACTCACACCTGCAATGAAAGAGCGCATTGAGCAGATTTACAAACAGCAAAAACAAAATAAAAAAGTAAATTTTATCGATATAGCTTTAATAATTGAGAGAGAATTCCACATAAAAATAAAAAAAAGCACTATTAACAATTATATCGCAATAAACATAAATAAAAACCAAGCGCAGAGGATTCATTTTGATAACGAAACAATCAATGCAACACGCGAAATGGCACAAACTTTCTTAGATAATAATGAAAAGATAAATTTAGGACATATTGCTAAAATCGTTTTCCCTGAATTTCATTGTGATACTGCAAGAAAATATGTGTCCACAATACTTGAAAATCTGGGAATTAGAAAAAAAATCAAATATCTAAAACTTAGCGATGAACAAAAATTACAGATAGATAGGCTTCATCACGAAGAAAAAAAAATTACCGAAATTTGCCTAGAATTGAATATCAATGAAAGAAAAATTCGTAATTATTTAAAATATAAAAAAACAATATCTTGATTTTTTCAATATTAACGCCATCAGCCGCACTTGCGGCTGTTTTTTTCATCATTCATTTATATACTGATTTGAGCTGGATGGCATTCCACGGAGGATTATCTCAACTTAGTTAACTTATTGCTTTTGAAAAAGTGATTAGAAATAATTGACTGATTAAGCGTCCCGGAAGCAAACCATGATAAATTCTCTTCCCTTTGCATTAATCTTAAAAGTTCTCCTAGCCCTCACAGGCTTCAAGTCTCTTGCGATACTTCCAACCGATGCAAGCGAAATCAAAGAAAATTTCTTCCCTGACGAGCAAACAAGGTCATCCTCTGGCAAGACTCACTCCGCTTATTCTGATAGCGATACAACTGAAGAGCAGTCCTGGCTCTCACGCCCGCATATTCTCTCTTTGCCCCGCAAAGATCAGCAGAAGATTGCTGTACACGCACAACATTACGGAACTAAGCATCCATTAGCCTTAGATGCAGCTCTCAAAAGCAAACTCTTCCCCTTGGTGAGCTCAGCGCGAGAATTTCATCAACTCTTACGCGCTTGCTGCGCCCCACATAAAATTAAATTTCTTGAGCGCTGGATGGAGCGCTACCATATCATAAGTGACGGCATGAACTTTAAGTATGGTCTTAAACTTTATTCAGCATATGCAGCGTGCGAAGACCCAGATCAAGCCCTTTCATGGCTTGTAAAGCGGGAATACCTGAGTGAAGGAATGACAGTTGAAGAGCTTGCTGTTTTTGTTATTTCACTTCACAATATGAGCCCAAACACTCCACATAGCCTAGCTATATTTGAAGATCTTCGCCTAGAATTCTTAAAACCCTATCGGGTCTTGATTATTAACGCCGCATCTTATTTTCACAAACATATGGATATATTAAGTGAAGCTCTCGATATTTTTGATGCTCTCAAGCTAGGAGATTTCTACCGACCCCACCCACCTTTTGAAATCATCAGCCAAGCGATGCCGAAGACAACGGAAAGTTTTTGGAACGCAAGGAACAAACTCGAAAATCTTCAACATTTTTTGACATATTTTCAACAACAAAAGAATGTTTTGAAAAGTAAATCTATAGATGAGTTGAAGTATGACGCACATTTTGTCCACACCTATGAGGCATACCATCTATTCGAGGCTATAAAATCAAAAGACCAATCTGAATTGAACCCTCAAAATACACTTAATCTCCTAAAGGTGCATAACTTAGTTTCCCAATACACCTCAATGCCTGAACTTGTCTCTATGATCACCCTCACGCAAAGTTTCGACAGCGCTCCAAAAGCCACCCTTTTGTGGCTGACACAAACACCGTGGCACCCCCTCTTCAAGAATTGCAGGATTTTTAGGCTTATAAGAGATGCGTACCTTCATCAGCGTTCCGTCTTTTTATCTTTCAGTATTAATCCAGAAAAGTCAGACCTTATTCATGCTTGCCGCTGCCTGCAAGATGTCAAGATCGTGCTGCACCACATGCCAAATGATCCTCCAGAGGAGGTTTCCCCCTTAAAGCGCCACAGAAACGCCAGTTTATATTAGTCTGCAGTAAAATCGCACCGCACTCTAAATATTTGGTTATCACATATTGAAGCGTGAGCAGAATTTCCCACAAAAGAGCGCTATGCTTTTTGTGACGCACCCCCAGAACAGCGTTGCGGGTGGACGCCATGGCATCACTTATTACGGCTGCATCTACATGGATGAGCTTTGGATTGCCGAGCCTTATCGACGGCAAAATTGGGGATGAGAGCTTGTCGAGTGCATGGAAACCATGGGTAAGGATAAGAGCTACCTTTTTGACAGCATCAATACCATGGAGTGGGAAGCCCTGCGGTTCTATCGAGGCTAGAATATAACGTTGAGTTTGAGCGCCTTGGCTACCATAGAGACTCAACGCTCTGTTTCTTGAGAAAGGATTTTTAAAAGCTATGCCACTCCCATCCGCAGCATTAGAGGGTAGGGCTTGGCTCCCAAAAACTTGTGGCCTGTGTGGTGTCCGCCGCACGCAGCGCTGTAGATGGGCGCATTTCTCCCACCACCAAGCCCACTTGGTTTTCAATACGAGGCTTGACGAGCGAAGAGCGAACATGAGCAGCTAGATCGCTGAAGATTCCAAGTCTCTCAAGCACAGCTGCCATAGCAATTTCGGACGCTCGTCCCGCACCATCATCAATCTTCAAGGCGATACCAAGACCTAGCTTGGGCAAAATGCCCACATGCACGCCTTCAGCGCCCATTTTCACCAGAGCAGCACCTTGGGTTGCCTCGATCACTTTTGTATCAAAACGATTAGTACCTGCAAGGCACCACGGATGCTGTTGAACCGCGGAGACTAGGCGAGACATAGCCTCAGCTCTTGACGAGGGCATTAAAGACGGCGTTGCAAATTGAGCCATGATGCCTGCCAACTCCTGAAGCCCCAAACCCCAAACCGGCACATTACAGCCATCAACGCCTGATGCACGCTGGACTGACTTGACAAGTGTTAACTCATCAAGCACTTGAGCAACCCGCTGTTGCACGGGATGGCCCAGCCCTGCATAACCCTTAACGCTCTCACCTTTATGCAAGGCGGTGGTCATGAAACCTGCATGCTTGCCTGAACACGCATTGTAAGCTTTTGTGAGCGGTTTCCCGGTGAGAATTTGCGCCTTAGCAGCACGGCTTGACATAGGAGTTGCGACACCTAGCTCAAAATCTTCCTCGCGAAGACCGATGTCCTGAAGCCACTCTCGCACCAGTACGGCATGGGTCTCTTCACCCGAATGGGATGCACAAGCAAGGGCAAGCCGCTCAGCTGAGAGCTTAAAGGCATCCGCTGCACCGGTTTCAACGAGAGGCAAAGCTTGAAGGAACTTCAGAGATGATCGGGGATAAACGGGATGCTGAATGTCACCAAGCGCAAAATTGACCCCTCCTTGGTGATCGACAACTGCCACATGGCCGCGATGAAAACTCTCCACCATAGCGCCGCGGGTAACCTCAACCAGAATGGGGCTTTGTGTCATTATTATCCATATTCGTCAAAATTCTTCGTAGAATTTGTTATGGATCAAATCCTCGATGGCATCAATAGCTTTTTTCGCATCTCTTCCTCTGGCGGTCAGGCAAATTGTAGCACCTTGGGCTGCCCCCAGCATCATCAGGCCCATAATCGAAAGGGCCCCAACAGTGTGATTCTCATAGCAAACCTGGACATCAACGTCGAAGCTCTCGGCAAGTTTCACTAATTGAGCGGCCGCGCGCGCGTGAAGCCCTTTGCGATTTTGAATAACAATCTGACGCTCCAATGGGCTTTCAATGCTAAATTCTGCTACTTCTGCTGAATTAGCCATGGGCTTTTAAGAGTTTGGAAGCTACATGGATATATTTACGTCCCGCTTCCTGAGCCTGCAAAACAGCCTCTGTCAACGGAGTGGTCCCCCGGATTTGCAGTAACTTAATGATCATGGGCAAGTTAACCCCTGCTACAACTTCATACTGAGCTTCTTCCAAAAGAGATATGGCCAGATTAGATGGAGTACCCCCAAACATATCGGTTAGCATCACGACACCATGACCCTGATTAATATCATTCAAAGTCTGACGCAAGCGCGCACGGATAGCATCTAAATCTTCGCCATCAACAACAGAAATGGCCCTGAAAGCCTCTTGAGTCCCTAAAATATGCTCAGCAGCCGCAACAAATTCTTCGCTTAGACGTCCATGACTAACCACGACAATCCCAAACATCGATGTTCTCTCCCCCTGTTTCTTGGTTATTGTTCTGACTTATTTGAATTGCCCTGCCAAGACCAGGGAATCATGAATGTAAATTATACTTTGTAGCGCCATTCGTCGATGACCGTTTTATAAAGATCAAGGGTCTTTGCTGCCATTTGCTTGAGCGAAAAATAAGCCCATACATGCTGATGCGCCGCTTTCTCCATTTTTCTTCTGACATCAGGAGACATACCTAAAACATGATCGAGGTGCGCCGCCAGCGCTGGTGCATCACCTGCAGCAGTTAAAAATCCAGTTTGCTCTGGCACCACCACCTCACACGGACCACCCAAAGCAGAGGCAATAACGATACGTTCCATCGCTCCGGCTTCAGCCACGACACGACCAAAAGCTTCAGGCTCAGTGGCCGCGTGCACCACTACATCAGCAACCCTGTAGGCGACTGGCATATCATCTTCTTGCCCCACAAAAAACACACGTTGTAAGAGTCCAAGCTCATTGGCAAGAGCCTTGAGTTCCTCGGTATAATGAGCTCTACCTTGATCTGATCCCACGAAAACCACGGCCGCATTGGCTTGCATGTGAGACAGTGCTTCGATCATTACCCGCTGACCCTTCCAGCGTGTAAGGCGTCCCGGCATCAGGATTACGGGAAGATCAAAGGGCACCTCCCATTTCTGTCGCATCGCGATGATTTGGTCCAGGTTCACGGCTCGTGGATCGAAACGCTGCGTATCTACACCCCTATGGATAAGAACGACTTGTTCTGGTTTGACAATGTGTCCATAATGCGTCATGATATGATTTTGAATAAAATTTGAAATTGCAATGACACACTGGCCACGAGCCATAATACTGTTGTACAACTGTTTGACGGGATTTGAAAAATTATAGGTTCCGTGAAAGGTTGTCACAAAGGGCACATCAGCTGCTTTTGCTGCATAATAGGCAGCCCAAGCTGGCGCCCTGGAACGAGCATGGACAATATGGACTTGATGTTGCCTGATCTGTGACTCGAGCATGAAGCGACATTTGATAAGAGACCAAGGAGTTTTGCGGTCCAATGGCATTTGTAAAAAATATGCCCCATTTTCAAGAAGTTGTGGTAAACGTCTTCCCGTTTGGGCCGCAACATAAGCGCTGTGACCGTCGACGACGAGGGCTTTGGCAATATCAACTGTGCCCTGCTCTACTCCGCCGGACGAGAGTTTAGGGAGCACCTGTAAAATTTTGTAAGATGTAATAGGCAAAAAATTACTCACGCAAAATTAACTACTAACGAGATATACTTTAACCATAATGGTAGAGTCAAATTTAGGATAAACGATGCTAAGTAAAATCGAAGATTTAAAGCATTATGCTGTGCGGCACCCCCTGATGGCTGGTTTGGGTGGCGTTGTGATCATTTTGGCGATTTGGTTCGCAGTTGCCCAATTAGGGGGCGCAGGAAAACCTAAGCGCATGGCCCGCGGCGTGCCCGTAGAGGTCGAGGAAGTTCGTTCCGGGTCTCTTAGTCGTCGCATCAATGCAGTGGGAACATTGGTCGCTAATCAGACGGTCGACGTACGCGCTGAAGTTTCAGGGTTGGTGCGCGAAATTAATGTCAAAGGTGGTACCGAAGTCAAAACAGGTGACGTGATTATCACTCTTGATGACCGCACCTATCAGGCAGAATTAAAAGAGCTGCAGGCACGCTACGCATTTTTAAAAGCTGACTTTGATCGCGCTGAAGCTCTTCACTCACGCAACTTTGGTTCGGCAAAAAACAAACAAAAAGCCATGGCTGAACTTCAATCAGTTGAGGCTAATATTGAAGCAACGCGCCTTAAAATTGACAACACTCAAATCAAAGCCCCCTTCGAAGGTGTGGTGAGCATCAACAACATCAGCGTGGGCGCTGCAGTCAGTCCTAATAGTGATCTTTTCACGATCGTTGATATGGACCCGATTCTCCTGGATTTCCGCATTCCCTCTCAATACTTACACTCGGTTAGTGTAGGCCAAACCGTTGAAGTGCTTGTGGATGGCTTTGGGGAGGAAGCATTCCAAGCGACAGTTGAAGCTGTGGATGCCAAGGTAGACCCCACAGCGCACAGCGTCACTATTCGCGCCAGCATCAATAACGAGAACCGCCTGTTAAAGCCCGGCCTTTTTGCCCGTGTTAACTTGGTGGTGGGCTCAAAAGATAATGCCATCATTGTGCCAACTTCTGCCATCGAAAGCACCGCGGAAGAGGAGTTTCTTTACCGTGTGATTGACGGTGTTGCCTTTAAGGTTCCTGTGAGCACAGGCTTGAGCGAGGGTGACAACACTGAAATTACCCGCGGCCTTAACGCTGGGGATATCGTGGTCACCGTCGGTCAGCAAAAGATTCGCGATGGTGTGCCCGTTACTTACACCCTGAACGGTGTAAAGGGTGGATATGGTATTACACCTCCTCAAGCAGAACAGAGTGAGGGACCAAAGGACTCAATCCTGCGCGTTAAAAAGAATGCTGAGGCTCCAGCTGCGCCTGAAGAAAAAAAGGCTGAAGAAATAGCGTCACCTGAGCAGCCTAAAGCCGATGAGCCTGCCTCAGCAGCGGACGCAAACGAGCAAAAATAGGATAGGACGCAACAATGAAACTGACAGAGTTATGTATCAAACGTCCCGTCCTTTCCATCGTGATGTCGCTTGTCATCGTGATGTTGGGTGTCGTGGCGTTTAGCCGTTTGCAAGTGCGCCAATACCCCAACGTGGACGAGCCTAAAATTTCGGTGATGACCCAATTTGAAGGCGCCAGCCCTGAAATTATTGAAGCACAAGTCACAAAGATCCTTGAAGATGCTCTTGGTGGTATCGAGGGTCTTTATCTGATGACCTCGCGCAGTGACGTGGGTGAAAGCCGTATTACCTTGACCTTTAAGCTCAACCGTAACATCGAAGACGCTGCCAACGACGTTCGTGATCGTATTGGTCGTATTCGTAACAAGCTGCCGAACGATGTGACAGACCCACGCATCCGTAAGGCGGATGCCGATGCTCTTCCCTTCATGTACCTTGCACTCTACAGCGATAAGCACTCGACGGAAGAGCTGGCTGATTACGCCTTTAGAACTTTGGAAAGCCAGCTGGAAATTATCAATGGGATTTCATCCGTTGATATATACGGCGGCGGCGAGTACGAAATGCACTTGGTGCTTGACCCCGTTAAAATGGCGGGTTACGCGGTTACCGCCGATGACGTAGCCAACGCAGTTAAACGCGCCAACGTCGAAAAGCCTGCGGGTAATATTATTACCACTGATCGCGAAATTGTGGTCACGACTCGCGCCCCGCTGATCAGTGAAAAAGATTTCAACAACATGATCATTGCCTTCCGCAAGGACACAGTGCTGCGTCTTTCTGATGTGGGCAAGGCCGAACTCAAAGCAATCGACACGCGTAACCGCGTACGCTTTAATGACCAAAATGCCATTGCCATTGGTCTAGTGAAGCAGTCTATTGCCAACCCCTTGGAAATCGGCAATGAACTTAAGCGCTCTTTACCCAGGTTGAATGAAAACCTGCAAAAAGGTATGAAGCTTGAAGTAGCCAACGACAAAACCATCTTCATCGAACGCTCCATTCAAAAGGTGTACAGCACCCTGTTTGAAGCAACCCTTCTGGTGATTTTGGTGATTTTGGCCTTCTTACGCTCGGGTCGCGCCATTTTGATTCCAGTGGTTACCATTCCAGTCTCTCTTATCGGGGCCATGGGCATTATGTACGCCTTGGACTTTAGCGTGAATACCCTGACCCTGCTCGCCCTTGTTCTTGCCATTGGATTGGTGGTGGACGATGCCATCGTTATGTTAGAAAATATTTACCGCTATATTGAAGAGGGTGTTCATCCGATGGTGGCCACTTTCAAGGGCGCCAAGGAAATCAGCTTTGCGGTTATTGCCATGACTATTACGCTGGCGGCTGTGTACACCCCGATCGCGCTTTCAACCGGTATGACGGGACGCCTGTTTACTGAATTCTCTCTCACCCTTGCTGGTGCAGTATTGATTTCAGGATTTGTGGCACTCACCCTGTCACCCATGATGTGCGGACGTTTATTGCGCCCCCACGGCAAGCACGAGACGCTTCCAGCCTCCTTACCGGAATGGCGTCATAAACTCCACGCGGTCTCTGTCAAGTTGGATAAATTCCAAGATAACCTTGATATCCGCTATGCCCATGCGTTGCGTTATGCCCTTGATCGCCGCAACTTGTTGATCGCAGCTGCTGTGGCCATCTCTGCCATCGGTGGTTTTATATTCTATAAGCTGCCCAGCGAGTTGGTCCCCCGTGAAGATCAAGGCGTGGTGAACATCCGTGCCATACCTCCTTATGGGGCTAACCTTGAGTTCGTTGACAAATACATGCGCCAAGTGGATGATCTGATGAAATCAGTTCCCGAAGTCGAAAAGCGCCTTACCCTTGTTAACGTACCTGGCGAGTCAAGCACGTTGAACTTGCTCAAGCCATGGGAAGAACGCAAGCGCACGTCTCAGCAAATCGTTGAATCGCTGCGTGAACCCCTGGATGAGATCACAGGTATCAGTGCCACTCCTAGTATAGGAGGTAAAGCTCTGGTCTCCAGCGTTTCTGAAGCGCCCGTCGAAGTCGTGATCAAGACCACCAAGCCGTTTAATGAGTTGGTTGAGATTGCTGACCAAGTGATGCGCGCTTTTGCGGCTAACAAGGACTTGTCATACATCCAAGCCGACTACAACCAAGAAGGCCAGGAATTCCAGGTCACCATCAACCGCGAAAAAGCCGCAAGCCTGGGCGTTGATGTACGCTCCATCGCTGAGACACTGGATACACTAATTTCTGGTCGCGCGGTCGATAAATTCAAGCGTGAGAACAAGCTCTACAACGTCAAAGTGGAAGTAGATGAGAAATTCAGAAAAAGCCCTGATGACGTGAGTGGACTGTTCGTGCGTGGATCAAGGGATAACAAGGAATCCATGATTCCTCTAGCAGAACTGATCACCATCACCAAACGTCTAGCACCGACCGAGATTAACCACTTTGAGGGCCTGCGTTCGGTAACTATCAGCGCCAAGCTAAAGCCTGGTTCAAGCTTGGGTGATACACTTGCCACGCTGAAAGAAAAGGCGCAAAGCATTGTGCCAGAGGGCACCCTTGTAGACTATGCGGGTGAAAGCCGCCGCTATATGGAAGAAAGCTCCAACATCGCACTGATCTTTGGTCTTGCGTTGATTTTCATCTTCCTGGTGTTGGCAGCACAGTACGAAAGCTTTGTTGATCCTGTGATCATCATGCTCTCGGTGCCTCTGTCACTTGTGAGTGCGGTGTTGGTCTTGATGCTTACCGGGCAATCGCTCAACATTTACTCGCAAATTGGTCTAGTCACCTTGATCGGCTTGATTACCAAGCATGGTATCCTGATCGTCGACTTTGCCAATGCACTTAAAGAAAAGGGAATGTCCCGTGAGGAGGCAGTGATTGAGGCCTGTCGCCTGCGTCTGCGCCCGATTTTGATGACCACCTTTGCTATGGTCCTGGGCGCCATTCCGCTTGCCATCTCCTCAGGTGCTGGCGCTGAAAGCCGGGCACCCATTGGTTGGACCGTGGTAGGTGGTATGAGCCTTGGTACGCTCTTCACCCTCTTTATCGTCCCTGCTTTCTATGTGCTGCTCAGCCGTAGCAAGCCTAAAGAGGACTTGAGCATTTATGAAGCTGAGGCAAACAAGCTTTAAAACCACCGCAAGGTGAACTCTAAAAGCCCCCTTTAGGGGGCTTTTTCTTTTGGACTCTAAATCTTTCCAACCCAAAAAGCCTCTGGTCGGAAAGCTGAAACTTGCGCACAATACCTGCACATTTTATACGAACTTGGTCAAGCAAAACGTGCAGATAAACTCAAATTCCCTCTTTAACATTAACGCTCAACACCAAGCTTTCAGACGTGCTCAACGCAGAACAAGCGAGCGTTTTTTTCTTTTAGTTGCAGCATCCTTGCTTCTTGAGCGCTT
>CAYRKI010000014.1:0-22685 GCA_964424815.1 uncultured Thiotrichales bacterium
TCTCCTCACTTTCCACTTTAAAGCATAGGAGCTTAAATTTTTGCAACAGCGCCGTAATTGCTGGCAGCGCTCAAAATGGGTTTTAGCAAGATCTTCAGCCTCATCAGCCGCTTTAAAGCGCGCTGAAAGTTCTGCACTTTTAAGTTGCGCCAGAACAGTGCCAGATTTAACTGCCATACCTGCTTTAACGTGGATTTTCTCGACAACACCTTGAACTTCTGCCACTAGATGAGTTGTGTGCTTGGCCTTGAGCTCTGCGAGAAACGTCGCTGATTGAATAACATCAGTAGGCTTGAGAGTAACAGCTTCCACCACCTTTGTCATTTCTTGGGCGAGAACGGAAGTCAGAGCGAAAACAAAGCTTAGAGCGAAGTAAAAAAGACGAGTAGGCGACATATTTTAATCTCGCTTGATTGAGGGTGGAAGGCCAAATGCGACCCGATCGTGACCAGCGGGGGCTGCTTCCTTCCGGACCTGACCCATTACACCGGGCGTTCGCCCGCCTTGACCTTCCGAGCAGAAATTATCACGGCCAATATCTTAAAACAAGCGCTGTTCTGCTGGGTTAGGGTGTGCCCAGGTTCTCTTTACCATTCTTCAGAGCCTGGGCGTACCAGAGAAGTTGTGCCAGGCTTTTAGTGCTTCGCTCGGCAAATCCTGGATTTAGACACTCATTTTTCTCATTGAAAACTTCTTCTATTTTGGCAATTGCAAGGGTAGCTGGAATAGAGACCATACCCATGGTTGAGGTCATGGCACGCACGTGTTCTAGAGACCTGATTCCCCCAAAGGCACCAACCGAATAGGTCACAAGCAACACGGGGCGATGAGCAAAATCTGTCGCTTGAAAGTGATCAATCAGGTTTGAAAGCCCTGGCTGTATGGTGTGGTTATATTCGCCTGCGACAATAATAAAAGCATCTGCCTCATGGAAGGATCGTTGCATAGCAAGGAGTCTTGCTGGAATGCTTTCGCGCTCGTAATCTATGAGACGTTTTTCAAGGATAGGCAGCTTTTCTTCAAGAGCATCCACGATGGTCACATGATGGCCACCTTGCATCAATTGCTTTTCAAAAAAGCGCACAGCACGGATGCCAAGGCGATTAGGCCGCGTTGATCCATAGAGAATGCAAACTTTCATGGTTGCTTCCTTTTTGTCTTTTGTTACTAATATTTGTGCTGAATTGCTTATTAATGGCAGGTTAGTTTGTTGAGCAGAAATGACTGATGCATTCACCATGAAACCAGCTATTGCTAGAGCAAACCTTAAATACTTTGTCATGTTTTGCTCACTTGAGTTGTTTTATTAAGTATCGCTTAACTCAAAGTTAAGCTAATTTACTTCACCTCCAGCAAAAGTTAAGAGTCATCGCCAAATCCCTGCTGGTACTCGCGCTCACGCTCTTTGCTTTTAGCTGATATGGAAAGCCACAAGCGCGTGCGGGATAGAGTGAGAATGGCAAAAATGATCGCTGTCGTCAGAAGAGAAATGATGTACATTTCAAAGGCTACAGCAAGGCCAATTGAAGCTGTTGTCCACAGCAAAGCAGCCGTAGTCAGACCCTTCACATGCAGTCCTTCGCGAAAAATCATGCCAACGCCGATAAAGCCGATGCCTGAGACCACTTGAGCCGCAATACGCCCTGGATCACCTAAGGGTCCCACATGTTTTGAAATCAAGCCAAACACGCAGGCGCCAATGGCAATCGAGCCAAAGGTACGAATACCGGCTTCTGTCCCTGCAATTTCCCGCTGCCAGCCTAAGATGGCGCCCAAAAGAAAGGCAATGAATACCTGGGGCACCATTTCAAGTTCAAAAATAAGATCGCTCAACGCCACTCCCGTATGATTATGGGTGTATATTTAACGAGAGTAACTGAGCTTTACAGTCACGCCAAGGGGGCTTTATAGAAAACGCCCCATGACTTTTGCTGTATCTAGCATGCGGTTAGAAAAGCCCCACTCGTTATCATACCAAGCGAGTACGCGGCAGAAGCGTTCCTCGATCACTTGTGTTTGATTAAGGTCAAAAGTTGAGCTTGCAGCGCAGTGATTGAAATCGCAGGAGACCAAAGGCTCATTACAGACTGCCAGAACACCTTTTAGCGTCCCTTGAGCGGCTTTAGTTATGGCGGCATTGATTTCTTCAGCAGTGGTGGGCTTGCTGCTGGTAAATGTGAGGTCTATTAAGGAAACATTGGCGACTGGCACACGGATAGAAGTGCCGTCCATCTTCCCCTTAAGTTCTGGCAGAACGAGGCCTAGAGCTCTTGCAGCACCAGTAGTGGAGGGAATCATGGACATGGCAGCGGCGCGGGCGCGTTGCATGTCTTTATGCATGCTGTCCACTAAACGTTGATCGCCGGTATAGGCATGGATGGTGGTCATAAAGCCACGCTCAATCCCTATGGATTGCTGCAAAACCATGGCAACAGGCGCAAGGCAGTTGGTGGTACATGATGCGTTCGAGACCACCAAATCATCAGCTGTTAATTGCTCGTGATTGACGCCATACACAACGGTGCGGTCGACACCCTCTGCAGGGGCAGAAATCAGGACACGTTTTGCGCCTTGCTGCAAGTGAACGCTGGCCTTTTCTTTAGATGTAAAGTGTCCAGAACACTCAAATACCATGTCGATGTTCATATCTTTCCAGGGAAGTTCTCTAGGATTAGCGCAGGACAAAACGGTCATAGGACCAAAGCCCATATCCATGGTATTTCCAGAAACTTTTACATCACCTGGAAAACGGCCGTGAATGGAGTCGTATTTGAAGAGGTGGGCATTGCTGGTCACATCGCTGAGGTCGTTGATGGCAACCACCTGCAGATCTCGATTATTTTGTTCATAAAGGGCACGCAATACTAAGCGTCCGATACGACCAAAACCATTGATTGCAACGCGAAGTGTCATCGTCTCCTCCAAAAGAGATCTGTGTGTTATTTGAGTGATGTGAGAATAGTAGCAGCAATTTGATCAGGCGTCAGGCCAAAATGCGCATAAAGATCGCCGGCAGGCGCTGAAGCGCCAAAGCCCTCCATGCCAAAGAAAAGGCCATCTTCGCCAATGAAACGTTCCCAACCTTGCTTAATGGCGGCCTCGATAGCAACACGCAATGTTTTTTTGCGAATGATTGAGGTTTGATAGGCTTTATCTTGTTGCTCAAAAAGCTCGAAACATGGCACTGAGATGACGCTGCAGGTGAGATCACGAGCCGCAAGCTTGCGCATCACGTTCATGGCTAGTGACACCTCTGAACCCGAAGCATACAGCGTGACATTGGCGTGCTCGCCTCCCTCATGAAGCACATAAGCACCGTGTGCGACTTTGTTGTCGGTGCTGGCTTCAGCTCGAAGGGCTGGCACGCTTTGGCGCGTCAGACTGAGGATGGAAGGGGTGGTGGTGCTTTTTAAGGCACATGCCCACGCTTCAGCCGTCTCAACAGCATCAGCAGGTCTTAGCACCATGAGATTGGGAATAGCGCGTAAGCTTGCAAGATGCTCGACCGGTTGATGGGTGGGACCGTCCTCTCCAAGCCCGATGGAATCATGGGTCATGACATAAATAACTGGCTGTTTCATCAGGGCTGAAAGACGGATCGCAGGACGTGCGTAATCGGTGAAGGTGAGAAAGGTCCCGCCATAGGGGCGGAAACCACCATGCACGCTCAAGCCATTCATGATGGCCGCCATGGCATGCTCACGTATCCCGTAGTGGATGTAATTTCCCTCAAGCAAGTGAGGCTTTACATCACGATGAGTTTTGACTTTCGTGTTGTTCGAAGGGGTGAGATCTGCTGATCCACCTAAAAGCTCTGGCAACGCCAGGGCCAGGAATTCAAGAACTTTGCCGGAGCTTTGCCGCGTCGCAAGAGTAGGTTGCGTCTCAAGGAAGTGAGCGACAGCAAGACGGGTAGCCTCATCTAGCCCACGAGGAGGTTGGTGGTCTGCCAGGCGGCGTTCAAATTCAGCTTGTTGTTCAGCCTCCATTGAGGCAATCCTAAGCGACCAAGCTTCATACTCACTGCGTCCCTTCTGACAGATAGCACGCCATGAAGACAAGATAGCATCAGGAATCTCAAAGGCAGAATAGGGCCAGTTGAGGGCTTCTCGCATCTTGGCGAGCTCATCTTGCCCCAAAGGCGCGCCATGCACATGGTGAGTTCCTGCCCTGGTAGGGGCGCCAAAGCCAATTTGGGTACGACACGCAATCAGCGAGGGCCGAGGATCAGCTTTTGCCACGGCGATAGCTTTCAGAATCGCTTCTTCATCATGGCCATCAATTGACTGGGTATGCCAATGGCAGGCTTCAAAACGTTGCAGTTGTTGGTCGGAGACGCTGAGATCCGTGCTGCCATCGATGGTAATGTGATTATCGTCCCACAAGACGATCAGACGACCTAAACCATAATGCCCAGCAAAGGAAATGGCCTCGTGGCTTAGCCCCTCCATAAGACAACCATCACCACAAATGGTGTAGGTATAATGGTCAACTATATCTTGGCCAAATTGTGCCGCAAGAAGACGCTCAGCGAGCGCCATACCCACAGCGTTTGCAATTCCCTGACCTAAGGGACCGGTGGTGGTCTCAATGCCTAGGTTTGGATCATACTCTGGATGACCAGCAGTATGGGATCCAAGTTGGCGGAAGTTCATAAGTTGTTCGATATCCATGCCCTTGTAACCCGTGAGATAAGTAAGGGCATAAAGCAGCATCGAGCCATGGCCTGCAGACAGTACAAAGCGATCACGGTCAGGCCACATGGGATTTTGAACATCAAATTTGAGAAAGTCACGAAACAGGACTGTTGCTACATCCGCCATACCAAGAGGCATACCGGGATGACCTGATTGAGCGCGCTCAACCGCATCAGCAGTAAGAAAGCGTATGGCATTGGAGAGTTCCTGAAAAGTGACGTTCATCTGGCTGTGAGCTCCTTAAGAGAGGGGTTCTTTTAAAGAACCATCGCCCACAGCAGTGAAGTCGTCAATTATCAATCTTAGGAAACTCTAAAATGGGAGGAAAATAATCAATGATGCTGCGCATTTTTGGGGTTTGCGGACCTGATGCCGTTTTGAACTCGAGTTTGAGACTTTTCTGATCTTCCTCATATTCAGCGATAATGTGCAGCAGATCTAAGTTTCCCAAATCGAGGGTTGTGACTAATCTTTCAATTTGGCGTTTAGCTTGAATAAAATCAAAAGTCCTAGGTTTGGCCTGTCCACTGCGCTCATGGGCGCGGATTTTAATAATGTACTTTAGTTCTGATGTGCCAGGGCTATCTTCTGTTGAGGTGGAGTATGTATCATAACTTTGATTTTGTGAAAGAGGCGACTGTGGCAGTGTCTTAGGATTCCACGGCCCTCGTTTATCAAGAAGTGGCTGCAGATTGAGGGCAGGAATGATGGGTTTACGTTGCAGTGCGCTTGTCGAAACTGAGCCTTGCAGAGTTGTGGCGGTCCGAGGCATGTGTTGCATATTTTTTAATTTTAGCTCGGTCAAATTGGGCATGCTTTTTGAGGGATACATGACTCTATGAGGGCTTATATCAACTTCGTCATCTGAGCTCTCTGCTGTCATGTGCTCAGATGTGCTGGTTCCGGGAGTATCTGAAAAACTTGCGGGCATAATTTTTTGAAAGTGAGGTTTTCTCTGGCTTCTGTACGTTAAGAATGGGTATAGCGCGGAAGTAGCAGAATCAAGATCAACATCAATTGTCGTGGAAGATGAGGAGGTGGAATCTGAACCTGTGGTGGTCTCCACCTCGTTTTCTAGCACGTCAAAAAGATATTTGATGAACTCCGCGCACAGAATTTTTTGCTCAAGTCTCAGATCAATACCTCGTTCATTCATAAATTTCGCTTTGTATTCTGAAGATGGAAAGCGGGGCATCTCTCGTAGACCACAAAAATAGCCAGATCGATGCAGCTTGCGCACCACGTTAAATCGAAAGATAAGTTGCGACCTTGGCGTTGCAACCCGCTTATTTTCTAGAAACCAATAAAAGTGGTGCTTGAGCTCTTGGAGTTGAAGATAGGAGAGTTTCACTTCGGGGATTTGTTCCGCTTCTTTCGCGTGTTTCTTGCTTGGAAAATAACGCATCGGAAAACTCACCAATTCTTCATCAGCAGTTGAGCCGCTCAAATCATCTGAAGAAGATGCCTTTACAGGTGCATTAATCATTAATAGGCATATGATAAATAAAGAAAACCTTTTGAAAAACATCATGTGTAGCCTTAGTGGGCCTTCATTATTTCTTTAAAAACCTTTATATGCCATGAAAATAATTAAATTTTACTTTCTAAAATGCTTCATGAAATCTCGTAAGGCTTTGGGGAAGGATTCAGCAATGTCTTCTGCAATCAAGCCGGGGCCAAAGTGAAGGGCAGCCTCTGACTGAAACCAACAGCTCATGGCAGCGGCTTCGAATGCTGGCACGCCTTGAGCTAGGAAGCCGATAATAAAGCCGGAAAGTACGTCACCAGTACCGCCTGTAGCAAGCCATGGGGGGCCAAAGTCTTGGATAAGTGTGGTGCCTTGTGGCTGAGTAATAACTGTATCTGGGCCTTTCAAGACAATAGTCGCGTTTGAAGTCGTTGCTGCTTTTGCTGCACGCACCATTTTATCGCCTGAGTCCTGGAACAAGCGTTCAAATTCACCTTCATGGGGAGTTAACACGCATCTTGGCGAGAGCGATGCAAAAAGCGCTCCCGGATCGCTCTCGAATGCGGAAAGGGCGCCAGCATCAAGGACAGAGGCTTTGCTATGTTTTAAAACTTGACTGACCTTAGTGCGTGTCTCGGCATCAGGTTTAAGACCACAGCCAATTAACACCGCGTTGATGCGCTCATCCTTTAAAAGGGCATCAATGGCGGCAGGGGTGTCGGCTTTTGCGACTAAGGTTCCTAACAAGCTCAGGGCATAGATGGGGTAGGCTTTTTCTGAGCATGCCAGGGTCACCAGTCCCGCACCACTGCGTCTTGATGCTTGAGCTGCAAGACGCGAGGCGCCGGTCATCTCATCGCCGCCAAAGATCAGGGCATGACCGCGGGTATATTTGTGATCTTTGTACGATGGAAAAGGAAAATGATTCAGCCACAGATCGGGATGGTTTACAAAGCAGGTAGCATCTTCAACAGCATCGAGGCCAATGTCAGCCACCATAATTTCCCCTTGATGATGGCGACCAGGCATCAGCATTTGCCCTCTTTTACGGTAGCCAAAGGTGATGGTCATGTCTGCTGAAATGGCAGCACCCATGATCGCGCCAGTGTCTCCATGGACACCGCTGGCAATATCGATGGATATCACGTCTAGTCTAGATTCGTTGACGGCTTGGATCATTTCTTTGTAGGGGCCGTCGATCGGACGGTCCAACCCCAGGCCAAAAAGCGCATCGATCACCAAGGTCACGCCTTTGAGCTCTTGAGGATGCATCCCCACAGTGATGCCTTGCCAGTACATGCGATGGTGTGCTGCTGCCGCTGGCATGGGTGCCTTCGCATCCAGGGTTGCAACCTTGACAAGCCAGCCTTTTTCGAGAAGGCGTTGTGCGACGACATACCCATCACCGCCGTTATTGCCAGGCCCACAGAGCACGAGTGTCGGGCAGGGGTCAAAGTGTTTTTGAATGCGATCAGCCACGATGCGTCCGGCATTGTGCATCATTCGAACTTCGCTGATACCTGCATCTATGGCCTTACGCTCAAGAATACGCACATCATTAACGCCAAGAACCGCGTGGCGAAGGTGGCGTTTATGTTCATCTCGGTGAAGTGCAGCAGGGGATGGCGATAAGGAGTTCATGAGGGTCTCAGTCATAGGTTGAACATTTTGAATATCTATTTAACCCGAGTCTGGCTCTCACGTCAAAGCTGAGGTTGCAATGTTTTAGAAGAATCAGCGCATCTGTGGTAAAGGCGCGCTGTAAAATAATGATGCACTAGGCCGCTTTTTCCTCAATTAATCTGAAACGGGGTTGAGCCACGCCCTCAAATTCGATGGTTTCAAGGAACATAGTAAGGGGTCTGACCCATAGCTCGTAATCACCATAAAGGGCTTTGTAAACCACCAGGTGCTCAAGTGTCTCAGAATGGCGGGCAATACCGATCACTTCATAACTTTGACCTTTATAATGTTGATAAATGCCCTTTTTAAGGTCTGCGGTCATGGCTTTTCTCCCTATTATTTGCGGCTTTGCTAGCTTTGCCATAATTGGAAGTGAGGTGCAATAAAGCATCAAATTTCAAAGTGATTCAGGGCTGAGGCCCGAATTTGAGCTGTGACTCTTTATCATCACGCAAAAATATCATGCGCCTCTCAAATGCCGAAATTTACCCATGGTTAATATTATTTTGTCAAAATAGCAAGGTGTTGAATGAAGTAAATATGGACGACAAGAATGAAAAAGAAACCACACTTTGTAAAGGTTAGCACAAAAAGATCTAAAATTCTTGGGAATAGCTTGCGCGCATTGACTGCATTGCTGGCGTTGAATACATCGGCATTTGCCACTGCGCAGGAAGAGATTGTTCAGTCAAATGGTCAAAATAAAATTTCCCGGTCTTCAGCCAAAAGGAAAACTAAACAAAGTAATGATGCCGCTTTGGTTTTGGAAGAAAAATTCAGCGCAAGACCGGAACTGTTACCCGTATATCAAAGCTTTCTGGACAATAAGTTTGCAGAAAAGGGCGTGCGCAGTCGTAAAAAATTTGAAAAATTCGTTGTTGATTCCAACGTTCTCTCTCAGGTGCGAGATGAAGCAGGATTTTCGAACCTTTTAAACCGTTATGCTAGCCTTGATGTCAAGGCTCAGGATGCGCTGGCTTCTCTTTTAAAGACAAACCTCTCCAAAACATTTGGATCTCAAGAAGACTATGAAACCCTTTTCACCTCCCTTGACACCCTCAAAGATAAAGCGCCTGATGCTGTCAAATGGCTGACGGGATTGCGTATCAGCGCCTCCCTTCAAGGTAATAAAATGACCCATTTTATGGATATATTTTCCTCTCTTGGGCAGGACGTGGAAAATGCAACTAAATGGGCAACGAGTTTTTATGGGCGTTATCCTTTTATCCATAAAACAGCGGATGACTTGCACCTAGTACTCACCATGTATCAGAAGCTGGGTGATAAACGTGAGACATACAAAAACTGGATAAATGATGCTGAAATTTTCAAGCGCCTTGGAAGGTCGTCAAGCATAGGCTTGCTTCTCACAGTTCTCAGCCAACTTGATGGTGCGCCAAACGATCTTGATACAGTAAAAAAGTGGCTTCGCGAGTCAAATTACTTATTAACGTGTAACAGCTCCGACGACGTTTATAACCTCCTCTGCGATTATCGAGACTTAAAAGGTAATTTTGCACAAGTTGCAAAATGGTTATCTGAGCAAGGTCTTACAATAAAAACCAATACCGCCACCCGCGCGCACAAGGTGAATCGTGCCTATTTATTGATGCACCCAGAAGGAGGAAGTCAAAGAAGATTCGTTCTTAAAAACAACTACATGAAGGCTCCTATCTTATCTATTAATAATTCTTCCCAACTTTTAAGACTTGCAGAAGCCCATTCATTAGCAGGAGATCAAATTGGGGACCTTCTGGGATATATGCGAAGGGGCAGTTTCATGGAGACCCTGACCCTTCCTGCAACAAGAATAAAGTTTTTGCGTGCCATGGCAGATTCTCCAGAAAAAACAGCTAAATTCTTTAATATCGCCGATAAAGCTAACCTTTGGGATTACCACTTGACAGGTAATAACATTCTGCAAGTTTTCAAAGGTGCACTTCAGGACATTGAAGGTTTTGAGAGTAGTCTAAAATTTCTTAAGAGGAACAATATATTGCAGGTCAATTCAGGTCATGCTGCGCCTAAATTAATTAAGCAAGCTATGGCATTGGGTAAGTCTCGTGATAAATTCTCAGCCCTCTTAAACAGATATAACATTCAAGATGCATTATTTGATTTCGTGTACGAGGGTAATCAGTCTTATTCAACATTGATCTCTGGCTTGATGGGTTTTTACCTTAAAAACGAGGATTTAGCCGAGGTATGGGTCAAATTCTATCAGGATAAAAATCTTCTTCCTGTCTTTTTGAGCCATATTTCCAAACTTTCTGAATATAGCTGGCCGCAAGAGTATCATGCATTGACCGCGCCTGATGAACGCGCCAACAGCTTGGTGGCCTGGGCTGCGCCTTATGCTCGAGAGAGGCTCATTGAGTTTGCGCTCTCCGGGTTCTATAGCACGCTTGTTCAGCATTATACAAAACATGGGATGCGAATGGAGCAAATCAGAGAGATATTTGTCAAATACAAACTACTGAAACCTTTTGAGAGGCACCTTGAAAGTGTGGGCACTTCGACGCCTGCTAGTTATACATATTATTCGAGTCATGATATTAATTTGTTAATAGAACTCATTGTTAAAAACCCCTCTTATACCAATCGTGTCTTGAGCTGGATGAGCCAGGCACCGGGTTCTATCTCAGATAATTCATGGAATGTTTTAAATACAATGGGATTGCTGTGGGATAAGGAATCTCTCCTCGAAAAAATGCAGCATTATGCAATGAGTCGTGAATTATTCAAAATTTCAGATTTTTCAGTATTACCATTCATAAAGCTGTATGTAAGCAATCCTGATAATGGAGAAATTAAGCTTGATTGGTTATTAAAGAATAATATTTTGACTTCCTATTTAAGAAGTATTGTATCTGGCTCGTTTTCCCCGAATCAAAAAAGTTTGCCTGAGGACGCTGATGCACGGCTAGCTTGGGTAAAAAGTTTACAAACTTCAGAAAACAAACCTATTTTTGAGGATTATGCTCACGGTTATAGGATGATAGACAATTTATCCACGCAGCAATTTAAGTATCTTCAGTCAATCCTTGAGTTTAAAGACGTTAGAGATGCTCTTGCCCAGAGAGACCATGGCAAAGAACATTTTATCTCTGTACTAAGCGGAATGCGTGATGGCGATGGGTGGATGATTGATTTTCTCAACGACGATCAAGCCCGTAAAAATTTTATTGAACAAGCTATTTTTAACAAGCCTGTTCCCGTGGGAAGTCAACCGCAAGATAGTGATATTATATCCTCTCTGATGAGGTTAAGTCCTGAGAAAAAAGAATTTTTTGATATGTTGTTTGAGCTGGACCTAAAGCCAAGTTTAGCTGAAACCAGATTAATCCTGCCTCGTTTAGAGCAAACAGGAAAAAATTGGGCTATATTACGAGACTGGTTGAGAGAAATTAATTTAGTTGAGTTTATTAAAAATAATAAAATTGATAATAAAAAACTAAAACCCACTCTATTATATTATGGTTATTATGTAAATAGTGATGATTCTCCGGCTGCAGAATACTTAAGGTCATTATCTAAAATTTTAAAGACAAATAATCCAGTTGAGCTTGTGATGCATGGTGCTAAGATATTTGTATTAAAAAGCGCTAAAGCATTTCAAAGTCAATCATCGCTATGGTTGTCTGCACTGACAGCCCTCCGTCGGGAAGCGCCTGAACTATACAATAATGCTCTGCCAGAAATCCTTAAGTCTCTTAAAGAGCAGGGTGTTGAGAGTGTGACAACTCTCTTAGATCATTCTCGGGCTCTGGAACTACCGCGAGTAAATCCTGCGCCGGTTGGTCCAGCAGGCCAGGCCGGTGCCCAGCAGCCAGTGCAAAGATTGGTTAATCCTGCACAAGTGAACCCTGCTAGGGCTGCTCCAGGCGTCCAAGCTGGTGCCCAGCCGCCCCAACAAAGATTGGTTAATCCTGTTGCTCTAGGTGTCCCTCAAGTGCCACAGAATCCACCTGCATTGGGCGGAGCGGGCGTAAGACCAGCGCAGGGGCAGATTCCTAATCCATTTGCGCCACCGGCAGCTAATCCCGCTGCAGGAGCACAACCAGCTGGTCAACCTCAAGCACCAGCCGCCCAGGGTGCTGCCGCCCCTCAGGGGCCAGGTGAGAATCCTCCAATAGCGCCTAATGCTAACCCTTTTGGCGCTGCAGCTCCACAAGGACCTCAGGGCAATCCATTCCAGGCTCCCCTGGTCAATCCATTTGGGGGGGCTCAGCCTAATCAGCCTGTTGGGGGTATTCCTGCCGCATTTGGTGGTGCCGCAGGGCCGCAAAATCCACCTGTATTTGGCGGAGTGGGTGTAAGACCAGCACAGGGGCAGATTCCTAATCCATTTGCGCCACCTGCAGGACAGCAGCAAGCTGGTCAACCTCAAGCACCAGCTGCTCAGGGTGCAGGGGTCGTTATTCGACGAGTGCAAGGTAATCCTCCTGCTGTACAAAATAACCCCCAGCAACCTGGCGTAAACCGTGGAGTGCCTCAAGGAAACCCCATGATGCAAAACCCTCAAGGGGCGGGTGTGATGCAAGGAAGACCCCAAGCTGCGCCGATGGCACAGGCTGCGTCTGTCATACCAGCTGTATATGTGGCGGCGTTGGGTACTCCCCTTGAAGACGAGAGGCTTCGAAATTATTTCGACGAAGTCATCCGTAATCCACAATTACGTGGAGGTGTAATTCGACAAATGATCGCGATGTTGGGTGAGGATAATCCCATCACGCAACGTTATCTGCAGCTGGCCATCGGCTATGACAATGTGAATGATCGCAATTCATTTTTAGCGGTGCACCAAGAGATGTTGCAAAAACGTGAAGACCAAATTGAACACAAAATGGTGCAGTTCACGCCGGGTGTTCAACACAAACTGGATATTATCAAAGAGTCTCGCCCGCACAAGGCCATCTTTATGCCTGTAAACGTGTGGTACTCTTTGTTTAACCAATTGCAAAAAGCATGGCAAACCGATCGCGAGGCCTTGACCCAACTGCTAGGCAATGCGCCCATCGATCAATTGATGACTTTGCGTAACAGCGAGGTGATCTTGGGGTTGCTTGATCCCGAAGGAAGCTTGAAAGCAACAAAAAATGTCTCGGCCCACAGCCAAATGCTGCGTGAAGTCTTACAGAATATCCGTGGTATGAGCGCGACTCAGCTGCGGGAAGAGGGTGAAGTAGGGCCCAATCTCGCGACGTTCCTGCAACTGTTGGTTAACATTCAAACCTGTCCTACAGGAAAGCTTAATGGCATTGCGCACAGCTATATCTACATGAACCAAGGTCGTGTTTTGGACGAGAGTGTCCTAGGCACTGAGGGCTTTAAAAAAGAAATCGTGGATTACTTCAAAGAGGAGCTGCGCCGCAAACGTGAGGCGACTATCTCAATGATGTTGCGCAATGGCTTAAAGCTACCAAATGCCGATCCCCACGATATTTACTACATTCGCGGTATTATCGGCAGTGAAGTGGGCTTGCTTATGGATGGCGAAGTACCAACCATTGATATCCACGCCCACGCGGTAAGCCAACGGGTCCGTCAAATGTCGAAGCAGCAGATGCTTGATATGTTCTATCAATACTACAAAGTCGAGGACGTGATTCAAATTACCCACGACATGCTCAAAAATAACACCATTCACATCGCAGCAGGGCAAAAGAATTTGACCATTCGTGTGATTAATGAGTTCTTGCAAGGCGATGCTTTTGATGTGGATGAAGGAACTTATAAAGATAAATATGTGGTAACCAATGAAAAGGGAGAGCCAACAGGTCTGACACTTGAAGCTGCAAAAGCCTTGCTCTCAATGTTGGGTATCATTGATGTGAAAACTCGGCAATAAAAGATAAACAATCAAAAACAACCCTGTTATGTTTAGCAGGGTTTTTTTTATTTATACTTTTTAATTAAGGTGATTTTTTTTTAAAAGTCCTAAATTTCTTCTAATTTTATTCTAGATTTAAAACACTTATGGCGATCAAGGCCTGTAAAAAAACAAAGTAGAAACAACGCCGGAAAATAAAGGCTTTACTGCGCTCTTCATGCTTCACCAATCCGTTATCATCAAAACATGTAATTTCACATTTTAACTTATAGGAACGTTCTAATGACCAAGATTATAGTTTTAGGTGCTTTAATTCCCATATTTATCAATCTTGCAATAGCATCATCGCTCAATAAGGATTCATGTCATGAAGTAAGTGACAGTGGTCGGCCTAAACACGCTTACTTATTTCGCTATGAAGAGCGTGACCTGGAAGATAGGTCGTCTTCTATTGATGTTGATAGCAGCAGTGAATACGTCTCTTATTTTGATATTGTGACTCCTGAAAGTGAACTGAAAAATGCAATTGAGCGCCTAGCTCTCCTTGATGAGAAAGTTCAAAATGTGACATCCTCATTATCAAAGTCTAAGGAAGAAAAAGAAGATAACCAGCCCATCAATTTATCTGGAAGTTTTCAGCTTGAGGATGATTCACCCGATAACGAGCCTGCAAATGCACCGCAGGATCCAGCAGATGAATTAAAATCCTGGCTGCGCATGTGCCATTACTTGCCGTTGCGGCCGCAGTACCTCACTTCTTACTCTGCTGATGAGGCCCTCATTGCTGAAGATGATGCAAAAGGATTGTTGTCTGGTGGGGTTCCTGCTGGCGAAAAGACGGATGAACAGCAGAAGATGATACATGTCGATGTGGGCGAAAAAAAAATGCGTGTTGCTCCGTCTAATGCTCTGAAATACGCAATGGCTAAAAAGTATGTAAGCCTCAAGCATGACTTAATTGCTGATTTTTATCGCGTGCTTCATGGGGTGATTTGCCGCGATCTATTAGAGCCATTTAATTTATTTATTGAGAATCAATTTCTAGACATATGTCATCAGCAAGAGGAGGTCGATGGACTTTTAGAGTTGTGTGTTAAAAATCCACATCTTGTTACAATCGTTATGAGCGAGCTTAAGCAGCACGATCTCCTAAGTGCGTTTGCCTCTGGTCAAGATTTGCACCGTTTATTTATCGAGTGCCGTTATCTTGAAAATCATATCTCCCATATTTTTTCTCTATTCGCACAGTATGACTTAGTTGCACCCTGCCGGGGCAGGGGCGAGTTAACATGCATGCTGAGTACTCTCTCGTATGTGAAACTCAAAAATAGTCAGCTTCAAGACGAGGAGTTTGATGCATTACTTTCAGAAAAATTTGATCAGCTAAGCGAGGTTATTCGTGTCAAGGGATACTATGACAGAAATAGTGTTTTGACCTTTCTTGAGCCTGACTCATTCCATGAGGAGGAAAGCGATGATGAAATTGATCTCTCAGAGGGCACTGAAAAAAAAGATTAAGAGCCATAAGGCCTAAGTTCCTCATGGCAAAAGGCACTTCGTAAAGGCTTTTTCAGAATTTTACCCCGCGAGGTGGCACCTCACAGCATGGCAGCTTCTTGATGAGTGATATCATTTCTGCGCATCGTTGCATCATGATTTCGATATCTCTTCGTTTCTGCTCTGATTGAGCAAAAAAACTAAAAACTGGGTTGTGAGAAGTCCCTGCTTTCTTATAGGGTAGGTTATAAATAATTTTAATTAAATTGGGGCTATTCGCTTTGATTTATCTCGATGGACCGCGCCGCGGCTCAGCCTCAGGGCGCACAAATTCGCTTGTGATTTTATCCCATGGCTATGGCGCCGATGGGCGCGATCTGATTGATTTAGCAGAAGTTTGGCGGGAAACCCTGCCGCACACCGAATTTTTCTCACCCCATGCGCCTTTTCCGTTTGAGGGCGGGCCTTTTGGCCGTATGTGGTTTTCTCTCGAAGGATGGGAGCCAAGCCTTCTTATAAGGAATGATGCCGAGGCTCGTCGTATCCAAAGTGCCTATTTTAAAGGCGCGCAAAAAGCAGCTTCTATTCTACGTGCGCAAATTCAAAGCGATCTTCAACGTCTTAATCTCACCATGGATCGGGTGGTCCTTGTTGGCTTTTCCCAGGGCACGATGGTCTCTCTACTCACGGCCTCATCAATGGATGAAGCACCTGCGGGAGTCCTTGGTTATTCAGGCGCTTTTTTGACGCAAGAGGATTTTCAGCCATTAAGCAAGCCTCGCGTGTGTCTCATTCATGGTGATCAAGATAGTGTTCTTGATGTAGGAGCTATGGCTCTTGCCAGAAATACCCTTGAGAAATTCCAAGTCCCTGTCGAAACTTTTGTGTGTGAAGGCTTAGGTCACAGTATCGATGATAAAGGATTAGAATTAGGTCAAGAATTTTTAACTAAATTACTTAATGATAAATGAGATTTATGGGCTTGGCTTTTTACTAAAGCTAAAAAAATAGAGAGGAAAATCAATGGCGCGCAAGAAAATCGCCTTAGTGGGAGCGGGAAATATTGGGGGTACACTCGCCCTGTTGGCAGGACAAAAGCAACTGGGTGATGTGGTCCTCATTGATGTTATGGAAGGCATTCCGCAGGGTAAGGGATTAGATCTAGCCGAGCTTTCTCCTGTTGAGGGATTCGATTGCGCTTACCATGGTGGACAGGATTTTGCGCTGCTTCAAGGCGCTGATGTAGTCATCGTTACAGCTGGTATTCCGCGCAAACCTGGGATGAGCCGTGATGACTTGCTGGGGGTGAATGCAAAAATTATCCGTGATGTGGCGCAAAATATCGCCAAATACTGCCCGCAAGCCTTTGTGATTGTCGTCACCAATCCACTCGATGTCATGGTTTGGCTGATGCGCGAGGCCAGTGGTTTACCCCATAATCGTGTCGTTGGTATGGCAGGTGTGCTAGATTCTGCGCGCTTTCGCTACTTTCTAAGCCAAGAATTTAATGTATCCGTCGAAGACGTGAATGCCATGGTTATGGGCGGCCACGGTGATACTATGGTGCCGATGGTACGCTATTCTACAGTGGGCGGAGTGCCTTTGCCTGACTGTATCAAGATGGGCTGGACCACCCAAGATCGCATCGATGCTATTGTTGAGCGCACCCGCAATGGTGGGGGAGAGATTGTGGCGCTGATGAAAACGGGCTCAGCCTTTTATGCGCCAGCAGCTTCAGCAATCGCAATGGCTGAATCTTATCTTCTCGATAAAAGACGTATTTTGCCCTGTGCTGCTTGGCTGACCGGTCAATATGGCCTTCAAGATCTTTATGTTGGCGTTCCGGTAGTCATTGGATCTAAAGGCGTTGAAAAGGTGATCGAGCTTGAGCTCAATGCTGATGAGCGTACCATGCTAGATAAATCGGTTGCCGCCGTTAAAGAGCTGGTTGCTGCAGTAAAGTCACTTGAGGGAAGGGCAGCTTAGCAATTATGTATGCCCCCTTTAGGTGGGGCGCCAGCTATGCTAGAGTATCGTCAAATCAAAGACATGGCGATAATACACACGAAGAAGGGTAGGCCATCTTATGAAGATCCATGAGTATCAAGCAAAACAACTTCTCGCGCGCTATGGCGTGCCGATTGCTTCAGGCAAGGTTGCCTATTCAGCAGCTGAAGCGGTGGAGGCTGCACAATCCCTTGGGGGAAGTGTGTGGGCTGTCAAAGCACAAATTCATGCAGGTGGCCGTGGCAAGGGTGGTGGCGTTAAGATCGCCAAATCACTTGATGAGGTAAGAGCCTATACCGATGGTATGCTGGGTAAAGCGCTGATCACCCCGCAAACAGGCCCTGAAGGTCAGGTTGTGCGTCGCGTTTATATCGAATCTGGCACCCAAATTGCACAAGAACTTTACGTCAGTTTTCTGATCGATCGGGCGACAGGTCGTATCGCCATGATTGCATCTGCTGCGGGTGGTATGGATATCGAAGAAGTGGCCGCGCATACCCCTGAGAAAATTATTCGTCAAACCATTGATCCTATTATGGATTTTCAGTCCTTTTATGCGCGTAAAATCGCTTATGCCTTGGGTCTTAATGGCAAAACGGCAGGTGCTGCAGCACGCATGCTTGAGGGGCTTTATAAGGCGTTTGTCGCCCTTGATGCGAGCTTGGTTGAGATCAACCCATTGGTGATCACCAACGATGGTGAAGTAGTAGCGCTAGATGCCAAAATGACTTTTGATGATAATGGTCTCTATCGTCAAAGCGAGGTGGAGGAGCTGCGGGATCTGGATGAAGAAGATCCCATGGAAACTGAGGCCACACGCAATTCCTTAAGCTATATCAAGCTGGATGGAAATATTGGCTGCATGGTCAACGGTGCCGGTCTTGCCATGGCCACCATGGACGTGATCAAACTTTACGGCGGCGAGCCAGCAAACTTCCTTGATGTTGGTGGAGGTGCGCCGCGTGAGCGTGTGACGACCGCCTTCAAATTGATTTTATCCGATCCGAATGTAGAAGGCATCCTTGTTAACATCTTCGGCGGCATCATGCGCTGTGATGTCATCGCTGAAGGAATTGTGGCGGCAGCGAAAGACGTAGGGATTAACGTGCCGCTGGTGGTGCGCCTTGAGGGAACCAACGTAGATTTGGGTAAGAAAATTCTTGCTGGCAGTGGGTTGCCCATTATCACTGCAGATGATCTGGGTGATGCGGCCCAAAAGGTCGTTAAGGCTGTAAAGGAGGCTGCATAATGTCGATTCTCGTTAATTCCAACACTCGTGTCCTTTGTCAGGGCTTTACGGGGGCACAAGGTACCTTCCACTCTGAACAAGCCATTGCCTACGGCACCAAGATGGTCGGCGGAGTAACTCCTGGCAAAGGTGGCACGACTCATTTAGGTCTTCCCGTATTTAACACCGTGGCTGATGCTGTGCAGCAAGAAGGTGCAAATGCCAGTGTAATCTATGTTCCACCTGCATACGCGGCAGACGCCATTCTTGAAGCTATTGAGGCTAAGGTTGAGCTGATCATTTGTATTACAGAGGGCATTCCTGTGATCGATATGGTGCGGGTCAAGCGGGCTCTTGAAGTTTCTTCTTCGCGCTTAGTGGGCCCAAACTGTCCCGGCGTCATCACCCCAGGTCAATGCAAGATTGGTATTATGCCAGGCCACATTCATAAGCCTGGTCGCATTGGCATTGTTTCTAGGTCGGGTACTTTAACGTATGAAGCCGTTTGGCAGACTACAAAGGTGGGGCTTGGCCAGTCTTCGTGTGTTGGGATTGGTGGCGATCCAATTCCAGGCACAACGTTTGTGGATGTTTTGAAGCTGTTCCATGATGATCCGCAAACAGAAGGTATTATCCTCATCGGTGAGATTGGTGGCTCCGCTGAGGAAGAGGCGGCTGAATACATCATTAACAGTAAACTTCGCAAGCCAGTCGTGGGCTTTATTGCAGGCTCAACAGCGCCTGAAGGCAAACGCATGGGACATGCTGGTGCCATTATTTCAGGCGGGCAGGGAACCGCTGCGACGAAGATGGCAGCCCTAAAAAAAGCTGGTGTTATGGTTGCTAATTCCCCTGCAGAGATTGGCGTAACCATGCTGCAAGCGATGAGCGGTACCAAAGCGCAAAGCGCTTGAAGCAAAATGCGGGAGCAATTGCAGGTGGTGCTTAATTCAAGCGACTACTTGCAGTATCTTCTTTTGATGAGAGGCGCCAATAGGCGCAGAGATGCCTGCTGGAAGCTCTAAGTAAGGGGGCATCGAGAGCTTTTTAATACTGCTCTTTAGACCAGGAACAAGATTGAAAAAGGGCGCAATAAACGTGCCTTGTGCATTGAGGACATAACGAAATGGATACAAAATCCTTTGAAGCGTCAACTTTTCTTGACGGAGCAAACGCGACGTTTCTTGAGCATCTCTATTCTGCCTATGTCCAAAATCCAGCTTCAGTTGATCCAACTTGGGCCCAATATTTTAGCGCGTTGGGTGATGGTGTGCCCTCTATTTTGAAGCTCGCTGTGGGTGCAAGCTGGGCACCGCGTGTGGCTCAAGAAGAGGTCTCGGCAACGGTCACGAAGTTACCAACGAGCGCAGCTAGAAGCACCCGCGAGAGTCATTCTGGTGATGGGAGCGCTGCACCCAATCCTCAAGCAATCATGGATGCTATCCGTGCCATGATGCTGATTCGTGTCTTCCGTGTGCGAGGCCATTTAAATGCCAAGCTTGATCCGTTGGGGCTTGATCATCGTGGTCCTCACACTGAACTGGATCCAGCCCATCATGGCTTCTCGCCTGAAGACATGGATCGTCCAATATTTCTGGGAGGTGCTCTAGGCCGTAATCAAGCGACCCTTCGCGAAATCATGGCTCATCTGCAACAGACTTACTGTGGAACTGCCACCGTTGAGTTTATGCATATCCAAGATGCTGAACAAAAAGATTGGATTCAGCGCAGATTTGAAAATTCCTCCCGCGTGCGCACCGCAGAGCAACAGAAGGAAACCCTGCGCTTGTTGAGCGAGGCTGAGGGTTTTGAGCGATTTTTACAGGTGAAATATCCAGGTGCTAAGCGGTTTGGTCTAGAGGGCGGTGAGAGCTTTATTCCAGCCCTTTATGAATGTATCTCATCATCTGCCGAACTGGGTGTTGAAGATGTCATTATCGGCATGGCTCATCGCGGACGCCTTAATGTGCTGGCGAACATCTTGCAAAAGCCTGCACGTGATATTTTGGCGAAATTCCAGGGCCATGAAGCCTCCCCCGATGAGGTGCAAGGCTCCGGCGACGTCAAATATCACTTAGGCGCTTCGAATGACCGTGATTTTCGTGGCAAGAAGGTTCACCTTTCTTTAACGGCGAACCCATCCCATCTTGAGGCGGTTAATCCTGTCGTTGTCGGCAAAGTCCGCGCCAAGCAAACCATGCGGGGTGATGGTGCGCGTACACAAGTTATGGGTGTTCTCGTTCATGGTGATGCGGCTTTTGCCGGTCAGGGTGTGGTGAGCGAGACCCTCAGCATGTCAGAACTGCGCGGCTATCGTACTGGTGGCACATTGCATATTGTCATCAATAACCAAATTGGCTTTACCACTTCCCCGGTAAACTCCAGATCATCTTCTTATTGCACTGATGTAGCGAAAGCTGTTCAAGCGCCCATTTTCCATGTCAATGGCGACGATCCGGATGCTGTCATGTGGGCAGCACGACTTGCTGCCGAGTATCGCGCGCAGTTTCAACAGGATGTGGTTCTAGACATCGTTTGTTATCGCCGCCACGGCCATAACGAGATGGACGAGCCTGCCTTTACGCAACCGCTCATGTACAAAGCCATCAAGAGTCATCCCTCAACCCGCACTCTGTATGCTGAGCGTTTGATGAGAGAGGCCGTGTTGAAGGCGGCTGATGTTGATGCCATACAAAAAACCGTTGAAAATAATCTGCAGAACGAGTTTAAGGCAGCCGAAAAGTATACATCTGCTAAAGCCGATTGGTTGGAAGGTGCATGGTCTGGCATCAGTGCCCAAGAGCATTTTGAAAAGCAGCCTTCGACCGGTGTTGATAAAGCCCAGCTCAAGATGATTGGGCAAGCGTTGACCAAGGTGCCTGAAGGCTTTTCTCTTAATTCCAAGCTGGCGCGTTTGTTTCAGCAAAAAGATCAAATGTTTGCAACTGAAGAGGGTTTCGACTGGGCAACCGCTGAAGCTTTAGCTTTCGGTGCAACCTTATTACAGGGACAAACGGTGCGCCTAAGTGGTCAAGATTGTGGCCGCGGTACTTTTTCGCAACGCCATGCGGTTTTAATTGACCAAGAAACGGGCGTTCCCTATTTGCCACTTAATTCCATTAAATCTGGTCAAGCTGAAATCGAAATTGTCGATAGTTTGCTGTCAGAATTTGCTGTCTTAGGTTTTGAGCTGGGATACTCGCTGGCAGATCCTAATGCGCTTGTGATGTGGGAAGCTCAGTTTGGTGACTTTGCCAATGGTGCTCAAGTCATGGTGGACCAATTTATCTCCTCTGGTGAGACTAAATGGCAGCGCATGAGTGGCCTGGTGATGCTTCTTCCCCATGGCATGGAAGGCCAGGGGCCCGAGCACTCATCCGCACGGCCTGAGCGCTATTTACAATTGTGCGCTGAAAACAACATGCAAGTGGCCAATTGCACTACGCCTGCTAACTATTTCCATATTTTGCGCCGCCAGCTGGCGTGGAGCTGCCGCAAGCCTCTGGTGATCATGACACCAAAGTCGCTGCTACGTCATCGTTTGGCTGTATCAAGCCTGGGTGAGATGGCAGAGGGTACAACTTTCCGGCCCGTCCTACCTGAAGTGGATGCAGGGATTGAGGCCAAAAACGTCTCCCGCGTGGTGCTATGCACCGGCAAGGTTTACTATGATCTTTATGAGGCGCGCCAGCAAGCAGCCCTCAAAAATGTCGCCCTTATTCGTCTTGAACAGCTTTATCCTTTCCCAGCCTGGGAACTTGAGAAGATATTAGCGCCGTATGCCCACGCTGAATTCCTCTGGTGTCAGGAAGAGCCTGAAAATATGGGCTATTGGACCTTTGTCGACCGCCGTTTAGAAAAAGTTTTGCTGAGTATCAAGGCGAAACAGCCAAGGCCCCATTACGTTGGGCGCCCTGAAGCGGCGTCTCCTGCTACGGGATTGCATAGCCGCCATGAAGAAGAACAACGAACACTTATTACCGAGGCTCTACGCCTCAAGCTAAACAAAGCCTAAGAACGAGGAAAAGAAGAGGACGTCATGTCAGCGCAAATAAAAGAAATTCGAGTTCCAGCTCTCGGTGAATCGGTCTCTGAGGCTACTATTGCTCGCTGGTTGAAAACACCTGGCCAATCTGTAAGTCAGGATGAACCTTTAGTTGAGCTCGAGACCGATAAGGTTACCCTTGAGGTCAATGCGCCCATGGCGGGATTCTTGAACCAGGTATCAGCCCCCCAAGGCAGCACCGTTGCTGTGGGTGACCTTTTAGGGCT
>CAYRKI010000014.1:22733-41441 GCA_964424815.1 uncultured Thiotrichales bacterium
GCGCCTGCGGCAGCACCCCTAGTTGCTTCCTCTTCAACTGCTAAGGTGGATAGCACACCTGAAATAAAGATGGCACCCGCAGCCCGTAAAATGGCTGACGAACAAGGAATTGTCGCTACAAGCTTGGAGGGTACTGGCAAAGACGGACGAGTTACGAAAAGCGATGTCATTGCCTTTGCTACTGCCGATCGCCGCACTGAGCGCACCCCTGCCATATCCCTTGAAGTTCCTGTGACAACACCTGCAACAAATGCCTTTCGCCTGCAAGTTTCGGCATCAGAAGAACGTGTCAAAATGACTCGCCTTCGCCAACGCATCGCCCAGCGCCTGAAAGAGGCGCAAAACACCGCGGCCATGTTGACCACCTTTAATGACATCGACATGACTAATGTGACTGAGGCCCGTAACAAGTACCGCGAAGCCTTTGAAAAGAAATACGGTGTGCGCTTAGGCTTCATGTCCTTTTTCGTGCGCGCTGCGGTATTGGCGCTGAAAGAGATACCTTCCGTCAACGCTGAAATCGATGGCGACGAGCTGGTTTACAAGAATCACTATGACATTGGTGTGGCTGTGGCTGCTCCCCAAGGATTAGTGGTACCTGTGGTGCGCAATGCTGACCATTTAAGTTTTGCGGAAATAGAATCCACTATTGGTGATCTTTCCAAGAAAGCTCGCGAGGGCAAGCTATCTATGGAAGATCTGACGGGTGGTACCTTCACTATCACCAACGGTGGTGTGTTTGGCTCCTTGATGTCGACACCCATTTTGAATCCTCCCCAGTCCGGTATCTTGGGCATGCACAAGGTGCAACAGCGTCCAGTTGTTGTGGATGGCAAGATTGAGGCACGTCCGATGATGTATGTGGCCCTTACCTATGACCACCGCATTATTGACGGGCGCGAAGCAGTGACTTTCTTGGTGCGCATTAAGGAATGCATCGAGAATCCTGAGCGTTTGCTGCTGGGCATATAATTTAATAGAGGCAAGAAGGATACACCACTGTGGCGGAATATGACTTTGATGTGGCAATCATTGGTGCAGGACCTGGCGGATACGTCGCAGCCATCAAGGCGGCGCAACTGGGTTTGAAAGTTGTGTGCATCAACAAAACCAGCGCATTGGGTGGGACGTGTTTACATGTCGGGTGTATTCCCTCAAAAGCGCTCTTAGTCTCTAGCCACAAATACCATGAAGCGCAGCACGATTTGGCTCAGCATGGTATTAGCACGAAGGGTGTAAGCTTTGATTTGAAGACGATGATGGCCCGCAAGGACAAAGTCGTCACAGATAACGCTAAAGGCATTGAATTCTTGTTCAAAAAAAATGGCGTTACCTTTAGACAAGGAACTGCCTCTTTCATGGACGCACACCAGCTTGAAATTAAGGATGACAAAGGTGAAGTATCCACGCTGACCGCTGGCCATATCATCATAGCCACCGGTTCTGAGCCAGCAAGCCTTCCAGGGATTGAGTTTGATGAGCAGCAAATTGTCTCATCAACAGGGGCTTTAAGCCTTCCTTCGGTGCCCAAGAGCTTGATTGTCATTGGGGGCGGCTATATTGGCCTCGAGTTGGGCTCAGTGTGGATGCGTTTGGGTGCCGATGTCACCATAGTGGAGTATGCGCCTTCTATCGTGCCCGCTATGGATCAGGAACTGAGCGCAGCTCTTACTAAATCGTTGCAAACCCAGGGTATGCGCATCCTCACCAATACCAAAGTTGCTGGTGTCATCAAGAGCAAAGGCAAGGTTGAGGTTAAGGTGGAGTCTGTTGGTGCAGGTGAGGGCAAGGCCGAGACTTTAACCGCAGACGTTGTTTTGTGTTCCGCAGGCCGCAGGCCCTTAACCCAAGGCTTGAATTTAGATGTTGTGGGCCTTAGTCTCGATAACCGAGGGTTTATTGTGGTCGATGAACACTGCCAAACTCCAGTTCCTCATATCCATGCCATCGGAGATTGTGTGCGTGGCCCGATGCTGGCACACAAAGCAGAAGAAGAGGGCATAGCTGTCGTTGAGCGCATTGTGGGGCAAAAACCTCATGTGAATTATAATCTCATTCCTGGGGTGATCTATACTTCTCCTGAAGTAGCCTCTATTGGTAAAACCGAGCAAGAACTCAAACAACAAGGTCTTGCGTACAAAGCTGGTAAATTTCCGTTCAGTGCGAATGGGCGGGCGCGAGCCAACGGCAATAGCGAAGGGTTCGTTAAAGTCCTCACTGATGCTGCCACTGATGAGATTCTTGGCGTGCATATCATTCATGCCGAAGCGGGCACCATGATCGCAGAAGCCGGTCTTGCTATGGAATATCGCGCTTCTGCGGAAGACATCGCGCGTACATGCCATGCCCATCCAACCGTTCCTGAAGCCCTAAAAGAAGCAGCCCTTGCGGCATGGTCTAAGGCCATTCATATGTAGGTTCTGTAGCGCGATTGATAGATTATGATGATAACTTAGGGTGAGCTATAATCTGCGATTGATGCTTAGAGATAGGCAATACCTCTTAAGTTTTGTCATTGCGAGGAACCTTCAGGCGACTTGGCAGTTCACGAAGATCCGCTATGAAAACAAAAGAACTGCCTGGTTCGCCACATCCGTACATCGCTTGTAATGACTTAGCTTAACTCATTAAGCGCTTTCAAGCTGTGCGGGGCCTTTAAAGTGTCTGGTGCCTTGAGCTTTTAAAGCGCGGCCTTCTAATCCACCCGCGAGCTTAAGGTCGTCATAACTTCGACATCCATGGCAAAGAGATTGCCGCCAACTTCATGGTTTTCTCTAATTTTACCTTTGTTAATGCGGCTTTTTGGCAGTACTAAGGGAAGAAAGATGGGTCTCTTTAAGGTCAGAAATTCCATTGATCTCAAACGTAGTCTCCATCAGTGTCATGGCTTTGTTTTTCTGAGGCTGAGACGTTCGTCGGAATCAAGGCGTGATCGCTAGAGCCGAGAATAATTTTACGACCTATCTCTGCCCTTATTTTTCATGTTTCGGGGTAAAACTAAAGCTTTTTAGGCGATAGTGAAGCGCTGCAAGCCGGGTTAGGACCACGCCAGCCATGGTCACGATGACCGCCACCAAAATTTCATCGGGGTTAAGGCGATCTTGCTGGAAAATCAGGAAGATGCCTAAAAAAGCGCCCCAAACGATGGCAATTTCCGCATAAAGATCACCACTAAAAGCGCTTATGTGACGTTCTTTCGTCATCAGGTCACGGATAATCCCTCCGCCCGCGCCGGTAAGTACGGCCATGATGGGGGCCCACAGCCACAGGGGGTTCAGTTTTGCTGAAACGGCAACGTTCACGCCAATGACCGAGAATGCGCCAAGTCCTAGCGCATCAAAAAACTGTACCCAACGCTCGAAGACTTGCTTTCTTTTTTGGCGGTTCTTTTCACTGGGGTTGTATTGCAAGATTTTGAAGACGATGACACCGATTAAGACAGTGGCGATGATGCAAAACATATAAAGTGGGCTTCGAAGGGCGCCAAGGGGCACTCGGTTCACTACCAAATCACGAATAACACCCCCGCCAATTGCAGGAAGGCTGGCGTAGACAAATGTTGTGAACAGAGTGGCACGCTCGCGCCAAGCGATGAAGAGACCTGAAATAGCAAAAGCTATGGTTCCCAAAATATCGATGGCAAGAAACCAAGGGCGATCAATGGTTTGCATCATCAGGATAGGGAAGGCGTAGGTGCGCACAATATGCCCATAATCACCCGAAGTACGGAATTGTTGAATTGCCGCGTTCATTTTTTCAACCACATCGGGTGTAACCGATTTTTTCGAGAGCATGATGTGAATAGGAACAGAGCCAATCACCACTTCGTTCAGCTTGTCGCGACTGCCCATGCGCCATGCAAGGGTCACTGCCGTCAGACGATCGCTGGCTGCTACATCAATTTGGCCGGCAGCAAGAGCATTGATCATGTCAAAAACCGTATTAAAAGGGACGATGAACTTGTGATGTGCTGGATCGTCAATAAAGGCATTAAGTTCAGGCGAGACGTAGCGAAAACCGCGAATTACTCCAAGTCTACCCTTGTGTTCGGTAAGATTTTTAAAGAACAAATTCAAGGGCAGGCGTGGCACAATTCTTTCGCGACCGCGAAAAGTATAAAGACCATTGGTTTCACGACGATAAGGGATTGTAAAGTAAGCAAATTCTTCACGCTCTGGCGTCATGGTAGCGCCCGCACCAATTTGACGCACGCCAGATTTAATATCGGCGATATGTTTGTCCCAGCTAATTTCTTCAAACTCTATATTAACACCCGCAAGTGCTGCGATGCCGCGCTGCAGATCGATATCAAGTCCTTCAAGCTGGGGTTGGCCCGAAGTATATTCTAAATATTGATAGGGCTCCCACGCATACCAGCCCCCTTTAAGTGTCAGGATACTGTTGTCACTATCATTTGGTGGAGAAGCGTTCGCAAATGTTACGCACGCAAGCAAAACAAGCCATACAATTCGAGAAAACACCCGCGAAACAAGCATCAAGTTTTAGCCTTGCCCAATCATTTATTCTATTTCATAGATTGCCTGAGTCTTTGAGGGCTTGCAATCAGGTACTAACTAATGTTAGACACTGCAGTATCACACACGCAGAGATGCGGCTTAAGGTTCCCTTGGTCGCTCCGGTGCGCGAATCGCGCTCCCTCTGCGGAGGTCGAACCGGAAAAAAGGAAAAAACGATGTCAGTTATTAATTTCTCCATGCGTGATTTGTTGCACGCTGGTGTTCACTTTGGTCACCATCCACGTCGCTGGAACCCTAAAATGCGCGATTACATTTTCGGTGTTCGCAACGGTGTTCACATCATTAACCTAGATAAAACCGCTCCTTTGCTACGTCAGGCTTTGACAGCTATCAAGGATGTTGCTGCCAGCGGCGGGCGCGTGCTTTTTGTTGGCACTAAGCGTCAAGCTGCGGATCCAGTCGCTGAGGCTGCAAAGCGTTGTGGTCAGTACTATGTGAACCATCGCTGGTTGGGTGGTATGCTTACCAACTGGAAAACAGTTTCTAACTCTATCAGCCGCTTGAAAGAGCTCGAGAAATTCATCGAAGAGCAACAAGAGGGCTTGACCAAGAAAGAAATTCTTAGCCTTCGCCGTGAATGCGAAAAGCTTGAAATGACGCTTGGTGGTATCAAGGAAATGGCTGGTCTTCCAAGCATCATTATCATTTTTGACGCTATTAAAGAGCGCATTGCTATCCAGGAAGCACGCAACTTGGGTATTCCTGTTGTGGCCATCTTGGATTCTAACTGCAACCCTGATGACGTAGACTATCCTGTACCAGGTAACGACGATGCTATTCGCTCTATCGAGCTCTATGCGCGTTTGTTCTCTGGCGCTATTCTGGAAGGTCTGCAAAACCAAATGCGTAAAGCTGGCGTTGATGTGGGTCGTTCTGAGACTGTTCCAGCTGAATTTGAGGCTGCTGAAGAAGAAGCTGTCGCAGCTGCTGAATAATACGAAGAACGCATAAGATTGAGAAAAGTGAGAAAACTATGATTTCCGCATCTGATGTAAAAGAGCTCCGCGAGCGCACTGGCGCTGGCATGATGGACTGCAAAAAAGCCTTGGCTGAAAACAACGGCGATATGGAAGCCGCTGTTGACTGGCTGCGCAAAAAGGGTCTTGCTGCTGCTGCAAAAAAAGCAGCGCGTACAGCAGCCGAGGGGTTAGTTGGCGTTGTTGCTAATGGAACGGTTGGTGCCGTTGTTGAGGTGAACGCTGAGACAGACTTCGTGGCCCGTAACGATAAGTTCCAAGACTATGTTCGCAATGTTACGAATCTTGCCTTGAGCGTTGAGGGTGGCATTGATGCCCTCAAGGTTACAAAAATGGCCTCTGGCAAAACAGCTGAAGAAGAAATCACTGAACTAGTGTCGGTGATTGGCGAGAACATGAATCTGCGTCGTAGCTTCCGCGTCAGCGTCTCTAAAGGCGTCGTAGCAGCTTATGTCCACAATGCCATTGGCACGGGCTTGGGTCGCATTGGTGTATTGGTCGGTCTTGAGTCCGCAGCTTATGCAACAAAGCTTGCTGAGCTTGCAAAGCGCATTGCAATGCATGCTGCCGCTGCTAACCCGATTGCATTAAACATTGCTGATGTTGAGCCAGCTGTGGTTGAGCGTGAGCGTAGCATCTTCAAAGAGCAGGCCATTGCATCTGGTAAGCCTGCTGAGTTTGCTGAGAAGATGGTTGAGGGCCGCGTACGCAAGTTCTTCGAAGAAGTTGTGTTGAGCGAACAACTGTTCCTCTTGGACGATACCAAGCGCAAGGTTTCTCAGGTCGTCGAAGATGCCGGTAAAGAGCTTGGCTCACCTATCAAGCTTGCAGGCTTTGTGCTGTGCAAGGTGGGCGATGGCATCGAAAAGGAAGAGAAAGACTTCGCCGCTGAGGTTGCTGAACAACTGGCAAAGTAAAGGATAGTTTCATGGCAAGCACGTCTGAAGCCGAAGCCCGTCGCGAGCGCCTGCCAAGACGTGTCTTACTTAAACTTTCTGGTGAGTCTTTAATGGGGCGCCAGACCTTCGGAATTGAGCCCGAAATGCTGAACCGCGTGGCACATGAAGTGCAGCAGGTCTTAGCAAAGGGAGTTCAAGTCTGTATGGTCGTTGGCGCCGGTAATATTTTTAGGGGTATTGATGGGGCCGAGCATGGCCTTAATCGTACCACATCCGATTATATGGGCATGCTGGCCACCGTGATGAATGCCCTGGCGTTGCAAAGTTGCTTGGAAAATAGTGGTGTTGAAGCACGGGTTCAATCTGCTATTCCCATGGACATGGTTTGCGAGCCTTACATCCGTCGACGCGCGATTGATCATCTTGAAAAGGGTAGAGTCGTCATTTTTGCTGCAGGTACAGGCAATCCATATTTCACTACGGATACTGCGGCTGTGCTGCGGGCCAATGAAATGGATTGTGATCTATTTTTGAAAGGCACGAAGGTTGACGGTGTATACTCAGATGATCCGATTAAAAATCCTCATGCAAGGCGTTATGAACAATTGAGCTATTTGGACGTGATTTCAGGTAATCTGCGGGTAATGGACATGGCTGCAATCGCCCTTGCCAGAGACAATAATCTGCCCATGCGGGTTTTTTCGATTCAAGAGACTAATGGTTTTGTAGACGCCGTTTCAGGAGTGGGTCACTTTACCACCATTCACCACGGCGCGCCGATTTTAACGAACTAGATCGGGGAGAGGAAATATGGCCTTTGATATGGATGATATGAAAAAGCGCATGAATTCTGCGCTTGATGCACTGGCTAAGGAATTTAGTGGGCTTCGCACAGGCCGCGCCAGCACTTCTTTACTGGACCAGGTTATGCCAGAAGCTTACGGTCAAAAAATGCCATTGTCCCAATTGGGTACGGTGAGCGCGCCTGAAGCTCGCATGCTGTCCGTCCAAGTGTGGGATAAAAGCATGGTCAAGGCTGTCGAAAAGGCGATCTTGGAGGCTGGCCTAGGCCTTAATCCTGTTGTCGACGGCCAGCTTATTCGCATACCTATGCCGCCGTTAAGCCAAGAGCGTCGCCAAGAGCTGTGCAAAGTTGCAGCAAAATACGCTGAACAAGCGAAAATTGCGGTGCGAAACGTGCGACGCGATGCCATGGAAGCTGTGAAAAAAATGAAGACAGACAGTGAAATCTCGGAAGACGATATGCATCGCTTTAGCGATGACATTCAAAAGCAAACTGATGATTTTATTGCTAAAATCGACCAGCATTTGACAGCTAAAGAAAAAGATATTATGCAGGTTTAATAAACTTGCTAAAGGGTCATTATTTACTGTGAGCACAAAAGCTGAACTTCCCAAGCACGTTGCCATCATTATGGATGGTAACGGGCGTTGGGCTCAATCTCGAGGTATGCCTCGGCTTGAGGGACATCGTCGCGGCGTTCTAGCCCTTGAGCGTGCGGTTGAAGCTTGTGTTGATCTTGGAATTCAACATCTGACAGTTTACGCTTTTTCCACTGAAAATTGGCGCCGCCCGATGGCTGAAGTTCAAGGTATTATGCAGCTGCTGACCATGACGCTGGAGCGCAACCTCAAGAAGTTGCATCAACAAGGTGTCAAAGTGCGGGTATTTGGCACTCTTGACGAGGCTGTACCTCAAGGCATCGCCCACGCTATCCAAGAAGCTGTCATGCTCACACATGACAATAGAGGGCTAAACCTTAATATCGCCTTCAATTACGGCGGACGTGATGAAATTGTGCGTGCAACGCAGCGTATTGCCGAAAACGTTAAATTGGGCACGCTGGAGAGTCAGGATATTACCGAAGAAAAGTTCTCAAGTTATTTGTTCTCGGCCGGTCAACCCGATCCAGATTTGCTAATACGCACCAGTGGTATCTCGCGCTTAAGTAATTTCTTGCTGTGGCAACTCGCCTACGCCGAGATGGTTTTCCTGCCAATTTATTGGCCTGAATTTGATCGCAGCCATCTGGAGGAGGCGATTCGCATATATCAAAAAATAGAAAGAAAATTCGGCGATGTTGTCCCCGCGCTCAAGCGAGCTTCGTAAGCGCATTATTAGCGCTCTTATTCTTGCGCCACTTGCGCTTCTTGGTCTTTTTGCTGCCCCGCAGCCTATCCCTCAAGTGCTCGTTGGAATTGCTTGGATTTTGAGTCTTCGCGAATGGCTGGTCATGTTAAAAGTGGGGCAGGTTGCTCGTAAAGTCTCTTTCGGAGTGGTTGGCGGCCTCTATATCACCCTTGGCTTTCTTGGAATCTGGCTCACGGCCGCAACTGATTTAAAAATTCTAGCTTTTTTGTTAGCTGTGACGTGGATCACGGATACGGCTGCGTTTTTTGTCGGCCGTGCCTTAAAAGGTCCCAAGTTAGCCCCTAGTATCAGCCCAGGGAAAACTTGGTCGGGTGCTCTAGGCGGTGCGCTTGCAACCGCGACTTTTTTGGCCATGGGAATCTCAAGCTTCAATATGCCCTTTATCGATATCTTCATTATAGCCCTTGGTGCCTCTGGTATTGCCCAGATGGGCGACTTGCTAGAGTCTAAAGCAAAGAGAATTTTAGGGGTGAAAGATTCTGGCAATCTTATTCCAGGGCATGGCGGTATTCTCGATCGTTTGGATAGCCTCATGGCTTTAGGCGTTGTTATGAGTTTATTTTATTGGATGACTGTCTACGGCATCCTTAGCGTGTCTACTCGTTAGTTTTTTGTCGGGCTTATGGATAACACCTTGAGTTGCGGCAATCGCCTCTAGCCACTGCCTTGCGCCACGATGACATTTCAGTGCAACTAGTCCATGTCTTTTAAAGCGCATCTCATAAGAGCTTTGGATCGCCTCGAGACCATTAAACTTCAAAATTTCCTGAATTTGCTGAGGATCGAAGCCTTCTGTTTTGACATGGAAGACCCCAGAAATAATCCATTCTTCGCTATTTTTTTCGATTTTTGTCATTTCATAAGACAATATAACTGAGCCTGGACCAGTATTTAAATGCTCAGGCAAGATGCCAACGGGACTGAGGTAGCCATGAAGGGGCAAGCTTAGAACAGGCTGAGTTGGTTCGTCCATCTCAACAATGAGGCCATAAACACTATGAAGACCACTGCCGCCTGTTGTGGTGACAATAAATATGTGACGCTCCTCAAGAAATGAGCACTCTTGTTTAGACATCACCGCGTAAATGGGCCCGGTTGCAAGAGTGGCCACTTTTTTGTTTGGATAGATGATGAAAAGATCTGCGATGTGAGAACCCCCCGTAAAGCTTATAAAGGTGTGGGGCTCATCTTTGATCGGCACAACACGCATGAAGTCGGGCGCAGCTTGAAATTTAATTTTATCCTCAATAAAAGGTGTGTGAGCGTAGGGCTGTAACCGTTGATAAAGTTCAGGGATGGTTGCTTGACACATCTGTAATGACACAGATATTGCCATCGCACCGGCCCATAAGTTTAGCTTTAAACTTGGCACTGAAAATTCCTTACTCTTAAGCAAAAGCCCTGGCTCACTAACAGCCAGGGCTTTTCTGATATTACTTGAATGCGATTAAAGCTTTTGCAGCAAACCGCGGTTGACCTCAACCTGCGTGTTGCGGCGCAAATAATTGAGGTATTGCACGATGATGTCTTCTGCCATGAGATTGCGAACATTGTCTCCAAACTCAGACAGTTCTTTTTCTTTTCCTTGGAGACTCACTGGATCAAGGCGCTCGACCGATGCCACGATGATCTGCTTACCATCTGCGCTGAGGCTATAAATGCCAGCCCCTACAGGAATGGCGTAAAGCTTGTCGATCATCTCTTGTGGCAGCTTCATCGAGCTTGGAGCAATGGTGCCGCTGCGGCTGATCTTAAGGCGGTTCACCTTCATACCCTTCTGAGCGAAGGTTGTTGCGAACTGTCCAGGCTTTTCATTACCACTCTTAACCATCGCCTCAATAGACTTCAACGCTTGCTCACGTTGGCGCTCCTGAACTAGTTGGTTTTTGGCTTCGTTCTTAACTACCTCAAAAGCACGTGGTGCTGCAGGGATGACTTCATCCACGTTGGTAATGATAAAAATACCGGGTTCAGCTTCGACTACCGGACCTTGGCTGCCAGCTTCAAGGTTAAAGCCTTCCTTGGCTATGGCCTTTTCAAGTGAGGAGGGCTCAGCGCTTTTCTTATCTTGGGCATAGGCGTCGGTACGACCATTGCTGTCCACTGCTGTCAGCTTAACGAGCTTAACACCGTATTTATTGGCAGCCTCTGCAAGAGTGGTGCCAGCTGCCAAATCATCTTCGATCTTACCGTTTTGATCGAGGGTAAATTCTAACGCTTTGTTTTTCTTGAGTTCAGTCATCAACTGAGTTTTAACGACGTCAAAGGGTTTGCCGTCAAAGTCTTCTTTACGGCGGTCGTAGGCTTGGTGGACTTCATCTTCACTTACGCTGACCTTTTCGAGATAAGTGTTGCTATCGATAACCAGCGCAGAAAGAGTACGGTATTCAGGAGCTTCGAAATTACTCTTGTTCTTCTCAAAGTACGCTTGGATGTCTTCCGCGCTGGGCGCTTCGGCCAGTTTCTCAGATGCGATATCGTAGGTCGCAGCCACCACAGCACGCTTCTCATTTTGCCAGGCATATAAGGGCGCTGTCATCATGGCCGGTACCGCAACGCCAGCGATGAGGGCTGAGGTAAGACGCTGCTGAATCATGTCGCGCTGCAACATTTCAACGAAACTTGCCTCAGAGAAATTGAGGCGAGATAAAATCATATCAAAGCGCTGTTTATCAAACTCACCATTGGCATCATGAAAAGTTTTATCTTCGGTGATCAGGCGACGAACCATGTCATCGGTGACGCGAATTTTAAGGCGTTGGGCCTCTTGTGTTAACAGAGATTGGCTAATCAAACGCTCAAGAACAATGGAATAAAGACCCATCTTTTTGGCTTGCTCAGGCTCTATAGTTTGACCTGTTCGCGCTTGAAGCTGCGCCATGTCACGATTGAGAGCTTTCAAAAACTCTTGAATTGATATGTGCTGACGCCCCACCGAGGCGAGGTTGCCGGACCCACCTGAAACGCGGGTGACTACATCACTGATACCCCACAAAAATGCAAAGGCAATGGCCATTGCTAAGAGGATTGCACGGAACCACCAGGTGGAAGAGTTTTGCCGAATTGTCTCTAACATGTTTTTTTCGCGTCTTTTTAGATTTAGTGTTACATCTAGGTGATATTATGCGGCTTAAAGCGGCCTCGCAACGATTTTAGCGAATGATAAAAGATTATTTCGGATGATAAAGCCATGTTTGTAGATTCTCATACTCACCTTAATTTTGAAGACTTTGGTCAGGATATGGAAGCTGTGATTGCTAATGCACGTGGGGCAGGGGTTTCCACTATGCTCACCATCTGCACCAAAATTGAGGAAATCGATGACTTACGCGAGATCATCAAAGATCGGGCTGGGATTTTTTGCACCGTCGGTGTCCATCCCCACGAGGCCGAGCCAACCGTGGCGCAACATGGGCTTAATGGCATCAAGGAAAAACTCACTGAAGCTTTGCTCGATCCTAAAGTTGTTGGCATTGGTGAGGCGGGGTTGGACTTTTACTACGAGCACAGCCCTAAGCAAGCGCAGCGTGATGTGTTCCAAGCTCAAATTGGTGTGGCGCTTGCCAATGATTTGCCATTAAGCATTCACACTCGAGATGCAGAAGAAGAAACCATAGCCATGCTGCAAGCGAATCCAGGCGTTCGCGGGGTGATTCATTGTTTTAGTGGTACCTCTTACTTAGCAGAAGAGGCCTTAAAGCTTGGCTTTTATATCTCGCTTTCTGGTATTATTACCTTTAAGCGGGCAGAGGAGCTGCGTCAAATTGTAACAACGCTACCCTTAGAGCGAATTTTACTTGAAACCGATGCGCCTTATCTGGCCCCTGTACCTCATCGCGGCCAACGGAATGAACCAGCCATGATGATTGAAACGGCAAAAGTAGTCGCTGATCTCAAGGGGATTACGCTGGAAGAGTTAGCCAGGATCACCACGCATAACTTTTTTACTCTGTTTAACAGGGCAGCCATCAATCATCATGGCTAATACTAATTTTGCTATTATCCTGGGCTGTGGTGGCTCAACCGGTGTGCCGGCCGTCTCAACGACACCTGGTGGTTTTTGGGGGGCATGCGATCCAAACAACTCTAAGAACCGCAGAAGGCGGAGTGCGCTTTACGTTGAATATCAAGGAAAACGCCTCTTAGTGGATGCAGGACCCGATATTCGTACTCAGCTTCTGGATAATGGGGTGGGGGATCTAGATGCCATTTTGATCACCCATGCACACTCGGACCACACTGGCGGCTTGGATTGTTTGCGATCCCTTGTATTTGCGCGGGAAGGGAAACCTCTTCCAGTCTATGCGGATGCGCGAACCCATGAGGATTTGCAGCAACGGTTTTCTTATCTTTTTAACCCCACGAATCCCATTTACTTGCGCACCCTTGAGGCACGTCTGATTGACGGTGACCTTGAGATCGATGGCGTGAAAATTGATGTTATTCCACAACGTCACGGTGAGGGGCATTCTTTGGGTTTTCGCTTTGGGTCCCTTGCCTACAGCATCGACTTTAATTTCATGGAAGATAGTTCCTACGCAAAGCTCAAGGGTGTTGAGACATGGATTGTGGATTGTCTTGGTAAAACGCCCAAGCCCACTCATAATCATCTACCTCTCACATTGCGCGCTATTGAACGGGTTAAACCCAAACATGCGATTCTTTCTCACATGGGCATGGAGCTTGATTATGAAACTTTATGTCATTCATTGCCCGCAGGTGTTGAGCCTGGCTTTGATGGACTGCGCATTGAGTTTTAGAAAAAAATAGGGCGCTAAAAGCGCCCCGCAAATACCCTGATGCTCATTTAGTGTGGGCTGTAGAGATGCTCAAAAACCGCCATTTTGGCCTCATTAGACGTTTTATATGAATTGGGCAGGAAATTGCGGTCAATACTCGCCGAATAGGGCAGTCGTGGATTTTTTGTGGTTACTATCGTTATGAGGTGTTTATCTTTTTTAAGATAAGGGTTGCCCTTTTTTGATGTATGCCATTTTAAATCAAGCCAATTTTCTCTGCGATGAAAGTAATTTTTGTATTTTGTCTCACGGGCTTTTGCACCAGCTAGATCACCTTCCATATGGCCGGCACAAATGCAACCCACACGAAGGTGCCGGTCATAATTGGGATGGCTCATCTGGTGAACATACCGGAGGGTCTCTTTTTCACACATCTCGCACTCTTCCGACGGAGTGCCTAGATCTTCCACCTCCTGGCAAACCCACCCTCGTTTAGGCGTGATATGGTCACGCCATTTGCCGGTACTGCCATAAATCGATGGCCCAATTGCAGCGCGACACTCATAGCAATCATGATCCCCGAACTCATGATCACAAGCAAAGCCGCCAAACGCAAAACCTATTGAGCCTATAAGGGCGCTCAATACTCTGATTTTCTTTAACATAAATCTCCTCCACTTGTTAAATATCGCATGAAATCAATGCGATATTAGTTAAGTGTGCGATCTAAAATCGAGATAATCATAGATGTGGTCTGGCAGTAGAAATAAACCGTAAACAATATATGCATCATTTATTTTCATAGCTTAAGGCTATGGCAAAGTGATGCCAGAACTTATACCAAACGCTTATAAATTTTGTGTCCGAATTACAGGTGTTCCCTCAAGGGTGCGTTGTACCGGGCATTTGGCTGCTACTTCAAGTAATTTCTGATGCTGTTCAGGAGTAAGGTTGGGGCCAGTCAAGGTAATGGATTTGGTGAAATAATCTGTCTTACCTTCTTTGTGGTGGGTCATGCTGACGTGAACTTTTTCCAGCGGCCAATTTTGTTGCTGGGCGTACCAGCGGATAGTCATGGCCGTGCACTCACCAAGAGCTGCTGTCATTAGATCATAAGGGGCAGGGCCATGATTGCCACCGCCAAAGGGGATTGGCTCGTCACCCTGCAGTTTGTGACCGGAGACCTCAATATCTACAGCATAGGTACTTTTGCCATTTTCATTGATAATTGCTGTGATAGGCGAATTAGCCATGGTTAGGACTCCTTTTTATCATTTGAGTCAAAGCCTCTCCTGGATTATGACAGGCTTTGCTATGCAAAACTATTTCGAAAAATAGTGACATGAGTTTTAGCCAAAAAGGGCTGAAAACTAAAGCGAGGGCAATGACAAACAGAATAATTTTGCCACTCTCTAACCCAACACAACCAGACTGAGAATTAAAGCAAGGGATATTTGCGCATTTTGGCGAAAGGAGTTCAGTGGCAGTTCCATGCCAAGAATAAACAGCAACAACACGACCCCAAGCTCAGCAACAAACTGAATTTGCTCCTGGCTTTGAATAAGATTAAAGCAAGAGGGGCCCAGAAGCACGCCTGCCACCACATATCCAACCATCGGTAACTGCTTAAGCCAACTCATGAAGACGGCTGCAAGGGATGCCACAAGAATGATGACGCTTAAATCAAAGAAAGAGTGAGGCATAATGGTTTATCCGGGTAAAGGAATAAATTCGTGATCACCTGGAACTTCTGGAAATCTACCAAGCAACCAATCTCGCTTAGCTTCTTCCAGTTGCTCTGGGGTAGATGCCACAAAATTCCACCAAATAAGCCGTGGCCCATCCATGGCGGCACCGCCGAAAACCATGAAATGACAATCGTCAATGGCTTTAACTGCATGTGATGCTTTGGGATGTAACGCCAAAAGCTGCTGAGGTTCGTAAGTGGTATCGCCAATTTGCAAATGACCAGAAAGAGGGTAGAGGGCTAATTCTTCGACCTTTTCAGGAAGTTTAAGTGAATGTCCTATCTTGAGGCGAACATCCATTAGATAGTATCATGGGGAAAGGGAAAATTCGCCTTAAGGCCTTGATAATCACCCGCAATTAGCCGTCCCTCTACACCGCTATCCCTAAATACTGCAAGACTTTTTTGCTCCACATGGACAAAAGAGGGATCGCAAAACTCTTGTGCATGGGGCAAGGCCAGCCAGGATTGAATGCCAAAAAGCTGGTGAGGATGCTTCTTAACCTCTGCATCAGTGCGCTCGGAATGAACGATACCCTTGCCTGCGGTCATTAAATTGATCGCTCCTGGCGTTATGGTTTGTTCATATCCAAGAGAATCTCGGTGTACTAATGAACCATCAAAAAGATAGGTAAGCGTTGCAAGACCAATATGAGGGTGAGGGCGAACATCTACGCCTGTGCCTGTAATAAATTCACCAGGGCCCATTTGATCCCAAAAAATAAAGGGGCCGACCATGCGTCGCTCTCTTGCAGGCAGCGCCCGCCTGACTTCAAACCCACCAATGTCCTGGGTACGCGGTAAAATTTGGCAAACGACAGCACCTTGTTGTTGAGAATCTTTATAATCAGGGTTATCGCAGGGCTGCCAGCTCATATTATATCTTTCTAGGAAAAGGAAGATCCCACCTTGAATTTTAAAAACTACCCGTCATATCTCCCAATTGAACGCCACTTCTCCAACTCGCGCTCGCCTGAGGTTATCTCAGCAGAGCTCATCTGGGTGATGAGATTATCTAAATTTTCTGTTGCAGGTGTAAAGCCTCTTTCTGGCGCAAGACTTTAGCAAGCATAGGCTTTTGTGAAGCCTTTTGCTATTCCAGAGCCGGAAGCCTACAAATTGCCCAAATGCCGCTGGGCGGCAACAAACTCAAGATTCGCAGCTTTTTTCAAACCATAGGGCAGCCTGCGCGTCGCTTTGTTCAACACCTTTACCCTCGATGCCCCAATGGATGGGGTTTTCCATAATATTTATTATGACACATTATTAGTTGAGGTGTTTGTGATGATGGTTTGTTCAATCTTGCTGTTAGAAATATTTTATTTATAGTTTACTTCTTTGCCTATATTGACTCAGCTTCCTCACCAAACTCACGCATCAACCAAGCTCTCCCTGAGAAAATTACAGTCCTCTTTTCTTCCACCACGCATCGGATTTGAATTCTTTTGGCAAACGTTGATCCTCAGGACCATCAAGTTTAAGTTGGTCAATAATGATGTCGAAATAAACATCAGTTAAATCTGATGGTAATTTTCTGCCACACCACGGGCAATAAAAAATTCCCTGTACGCCACCACCACATATTTTTTTATAATCTATGCCGTAAAATCTACATACTTCATCATATTTTAAATATATTTCTCGGCCTGATAAGTGACTCCTCATTTCTTTACAGCAATGATCTTTTTTTACATTAGCCATCACTTTTTCCTGGTTTCGATTTTTTTCTTATACATTTCACCGGTTTTTGGATCCATTGATCCTAAATGTTTGTTCTTGTAATCATATACCTCGATATCATTGTGCAAGTGATCCCATTTATACAGAACGCGTTTTGATCCCTTTTCCCCCGTTACATTTCACTGCTCCTTTAAAGGGTTTAAATGATTTCCAAATCGGACTCTCTCCTTTTGAAATATTGTGCTTTCTATCTTTCTGATTTTCGAACTCTGGGTGCCCAATTTTAGGATCCTCTTTTTCTTTACCCTTCCCTTTTCCTGCATTGCTTCCCCCGTTCCTTAAGAACACTGTGGATTTTTCGGGTTGGTGGGCAGGTGTAAAGAGGATGGTGGGTCCTTTGAGCTCCTTTGGTAGGTCGGGCGTGACATGCACCGGGGGCAGATTATCGTTTTCAGGGATGAAGCCTGGTAAGGGTGGCAGCGGATCTGCAGGCAGAAAGATGCAACCTGAGCGGAACTGATTTTCATCTGGAATCGGTGTCGCATGAATAGGTGGAAAAAACTCCTCTGCCACCGTGTTCGATTGACAGGGCGCAACATAAGCTCCTGCTGATGGAGTTGGTGTGCTCCCCTCTTCCTTGTCGCCCTTAAAAGATGCCGTTGGCGTGGAGCTTAGATCATTAAATAAGCCGGAGCCCCTTAATCGTGCCGGATGAGATCCGGGAGATGATGCAAGTGCGTATAATCACGATCTATACGATCAAAAGATCCAAAGGCAGGTGAAAACCCAGATTTAAAATATTTTCGTGCCCCAGAATTCGTCATTACGACGACATAATTCACGACTGATAGGACCAAGAAGACTATAAACGCGATCTTTATCTATATTGCCCTCATCGCCCTCCTCTTGGTTGGAGATAATATTCATAATATCCTCAAAAAAACAGATTTCTAACTCACCACTGAGTTGGTCATCAGCTTTTTTTAAGATTTCCTCGATCAAGGTAAATATTTTTGAAGCTACATCATAATCACCTTTTTTCATCATTCTACAAAGCACAATAGCTATAGTTGAAAATTGCGCACACAAACTGGGCTCACTGTAAATAACTTCTTCCAATTCACCAAAAACATCTCGAACTTCCTTTTCCTCAACAAAACTTAGTATTTTATGTTCATAAAATGGGATTATTTCCTGACATTCTAGCAGTATCTTCTCAATTATAGGGTCTCTTTTAATCATTTTTTCTTGGCCTTTGTTTTCAGTGCATCCATTAAGTCTAACATCATATTCTCAGCCGCAGCACGATCCCCTGGGCGAGCTACTGAATTAGCTTTCAACCATCTTTCAAGCTCTCTGATGCCGTCCTGAGCTTTTTTTAAATGCGACATCCCACCAACCAGCTCTCCTGTTCTTAACTCATGGCGCACAGCAGCTGCCGTACTGCCACTGCCCACACCCCCAATATCACGGCGGTGAAGCCTTTCAAGAGTTTCTTTTAATTCGGGATCATAAGCATGCGGCCTTTCCATTTGTCTTCTGAGCGTGGTTTTGTATTGCTGATGCTGGGCGAGATTTGTTGGTCCCCCTGCACCATTCATTGCTGCATCGGCACGACTGACTTTCTCCGCTGAGCGATTGCTGCGATCAGGTTCAGTAACCCTTTTTGCATTTGCCTTTTGGTTTTCGAGGATTGCCATTTTTGGCGCGGTATGGGGATCAAACCCTTGATCTTTGCTGCGTGCTGTATCAGGGGCTCCTTGATAGCCTTCGTCCACGGAAGACCTGTGATCTGCTGCTGGGGTCTCAAGCGTCTGTCCGCGTGAATATTCGGGCTCAAATCCAGGTGTGGCTGTCAGCACACCATCATAGGTATCCATGGTGTTAGACGAGAAAGATTCCTCGCCGTTGGCTTGACGGCGTTTTTGGATGTTTTGGTAGGTCCATGCGCCTGC
>CAYRKI010000015.1:0-7938 GCA_964424815.1 uncultured Thiotrichales bacterium
GGTGGCTTCTTAGCACTTTACCTGACATCTCCTGGCACAAAAAAGGATCTCAAGGTTCCTTTGCCCACGCCAATCGACGCTTTGCGCCTTTTTTGTTTTGCTCGTCATGAACTGTATCCTCGCGAGCGAAGCATTACTTCGGCAGTCTCAAACGGCATGACCTATGATACGGCTCGATTTGAAAAATTCTTAGAAAGTTTGTGGGCAGAGCAACGCCTCAGCCAGTGTAGAAAGCCTGTAATTATTGCCGGATGTTCCACCCAAAGACCCGACCATGAGGGGATTGGCGCTAAAAGCGATGATCCAGGATGGGCCGCAGTGCCCCTGGTGCAGGTAGCGCGGATGAGTACTGCTATCCCTGGCATTTTCGAGCCGGAAACGCGCATTATGTTGAATTCAAGAGCACTAGGTACTTCTTTAAGTGGCGCTCTACGGGAGCCTAATCCTGCGCGCTTTTGTCTTGATTTCTACACGCACCATTTTATGGGCAAGCCTAAGCCTACGGAGATTACCCTCTATTCACTGGGATCAGGTGATACGGAGGAACGCTTGCCGATTGCGGATCCAAAACTGATCGGTATGGGGCCGCAAATGTGGGATCTTTTGATTAAGACGCGCAGCGAAGACACCCATCTTCAACTGAGACACCGGCATGAGGATGATCAAAACGATCCTGGGCGAAAGGTGAGACTGGTGGCCTATTACCGCTCACAAATCCAACTTGATGCACAGCATGCAGTGCTTGATCATCGCCATCATCATACCCTGGCGCACCTGTTAAGCCGGGCACGTGAGCAGGTTCATCAACCTGATTTCCTAAAGCTTAGCCAAGCTTTACTTGATCCTTTCAACAGACAAGAATTACCCATTCACATTACAACCGAATCGGTTAACTCAGCCGTCAGATCGGTGCTTGCACAACTGCGTACGGCCCGACTAGAGCAAACTGATCCCCTAGCCCACTACAATGACCACGTCATGATGTTTCACTTTTATCGCGATTTTAGAAAGTCTTATGCGCAGCCAGCTAACAAGCAAGAGAATAACATCCGCTTGGCATTACAACATCCCGACCGCCAACAATTCTTTCGTATGCTCTTCAGCATCGAGGATTACAGCCAGCTTACTCAAGAACAAGTTAATGCGATTCGCAGTTGGATTGAGACCGCTAAAACCGCCATATCAAGGCATAACCAAAGCAAAAAAGTAGCCTCCAAACTCAAGACCCTTGCTGTCACAGGCCGGCATGAAAAGTATTTAGCTGAGTTGAATAGCTTTTTAGTGGGATTAAAAATTGCCCAAACAGAAACAACCAATGCGGAGGATGCCGCACATTTTTACCAAGGTTATTTTTACGGAACACGGGAGCCGCAAGAGATTGAGGATATACTGAAAGCGGGTAGCAACTTTGTTGAGCGCCAAGAGATTGCTCCTAAAGATAAGGCTCTAAAACTGAAGAACGTGCTTGATAGCTGTATTAACCTCCAGAGCGTGTTTACCCAACAAAAGGGCTTTTTTTCACGACTCAAGGACGGCGCTACTCAAATGGCAGGACTGGGCGATCCTGATAGCGTGGGGATGCATAAAGCCGCCCAAGAGAGACTCATCACTCAACGCACAGCACTTGAAGCAAAAAAGAGCAAGCTTGAGCTGGCTGAGCAAGAGAAACCAACGGCTAACTGATGCGTGATTCAGCAGCTAAGGTTCCTTAAGATGTCCTTTGGCAATAGGATCCTAGTAGGTTTCCTGCGCCATGACACCTTTTACTAAGGCTTTAACTTCATGCAGAAGCTTCAGAAGGGCTTCTTTTAAGCTAATGACGTTATGGCCGTCTTTTTCTCGGGTTTCGACAAGAACATCAATTATGTGTTGCGGAGCAGAGGTTAATATATCATCGAAGAAAACATCACCCTTTGCCTTTTTGTGATAATGATAATTGTATACCTCATCGAATTCGCACTTTTTGAGACAACCCTGTTTAGAGACGCGAATTCCGCGCTCCTTAAGGGCTTCGCTGAGATTTTTCCATTCTCCATCAGCATGAAACGCATTGACCAAGCGCCCCCAAATGTCAGCGAGTTGTGCATGTTTGCTGAGCTCTTTGAGTATTCTGTTGTACTGGTCAAATGTTTCTCTGAAAAATTTTCTGATCGCTTTGCGAGCATAACTATGCTCAACCGGCAGCGTTAGGGGTAATTTAATCTGTGGCTGCAGAGATAAGAGCAGATAGGAGGCACTTAATTTCAATGTTTCATCGAACTCTGTCTTTAAAATACGTTCTCCTTCTTGATCTAAGACAAAATAGGCAACCCTTAAATTGTGATGCGAATGCCCACCAGGGTGAACACTTTCTATGCAAATTTCTTGGGCATCCTTTGTGTAAGGCACATGTACGCGTTCCAAGAAACTCCCGACTTGAAAATTATTCCTTAACGACGAATCTCTGGGTAATTTATCTTTGATGATCCTCAAGGTCATAAACTGTTCGCGTGTGCACTCATCAAGTTTATCACAGAGCCCTTCTATCGACTTCATCAGTGATTTGATCGTAAGGTTTTCATGTTCACTTAAAGGACCTTCCTCGTCAAACAACACCTCATGGCAAAAGTCTAGATCTGGCATAGATCGCGATATGCGTGAGATCCCCATAAAACTTTGTTGTTGTTTCATCCCCTTTTTTGCAGCAGCCCACGAAATAGGAGTGTCACATTGTGGAGGTGAATTTCGGGTGATCTCGACCGTAGTGTTGAGGGGGAGAGATTGACCAAACAGTTCAGGTTCTTCATCAAGACACCCCTCGTCTCTCCAGGGAGTGCGCGCCTTGGAGCCCATGGGGGATGAGCCGTAAAGACTTGTATCGCTCGAGGTTCGCCAATCTTGTTGAGGCAGTTGAAATTTTGCAAAGGAAGGATATTTTGCCAATCTAGCCTGAACTCCTTGAGGTTTGCTTTGTCCGGCTATGACTTGATGAGCTTCACTTTCAATATCAGTTTTTTCAGCAGTTATCAGAGAAACAGGTATAGGCCTCATGGGCGAAGGAGTTTTTCCCCAGAGATTTGACATCTCATGGATCGCGCCAGGTTCAAGCATAGGAGGATAAGGCCCCTCAACCTTACTCGTCCCGAGAGTTTTTTTGCCTAAAAAATCGTCTTCAAAATAAAAACCAAGCTCATCGTCTGATGAGCTTGGGTGGGATGCATATAAAGGTACGACAATATAGAGGTTGAATAAAAAAACATTATTGATTATTGGGAAAAGCTTTTTCATACCACTCCTTTAGGCGGCCATGTACTGGCCTCCATTAATCGTCAGCGTTGCCCCCGTCATAAACTTAGCTTCCTCGGAAATCAAGAAGTATACGGCTTGCGCAATTTCATCTGCGCTACCAAGACGACCGACGGGGATGTGATCAATGATACCTTGGATCACACTTTCAGGCACAGCGCGCACCATATCAGTATCGATGTAACCCGGCGCAATCGCATTCACGGTGATGCCTTTTTTTGCATTTTCGAGGGCTAAAGCCTTGGTAAAGCCAAGCAGTCCAGCTTTTGCAGCGCAATAGTTCGTCTGCCCCATTTGTCCTTTTTGGGCATTAATAGAGCTTACATTAACGATGCGCCCCCAATTTTGCTGGCGCATGCCTTCAATCACCACACGAGTCATATTGAAGCAGGACAGAAGATTGGTCTCGAGAACAACCCGCCAATCCTCAGGGCTAGATTTGTGGAACATACCGTCCTTAGTAATCCCGGCGTTATTGATCAGGATATCGACCTCGGCACCAAAACGCTCGCGAACGCGGAGTACGCCCTGAACGCATTCCTCGTAATTAGCCACGTCCCAACGAAAAATTTCAGCTCCTGTCGCGCGACGGAAGGCCTCAGCTGCAATATCACTGTTGTGGTATACCGCAGCAACTCGATAACCCTTTTGCATTAAGAGGGTTGAGATTGCCGCTCCAATGCCTCGTGTACCCCCAGTGACAATTGCAACCCGCGCTGACATCGCCCAAGACCTCCGTTTAAATTATGTGTTATTTTTCAACAATAACGATAAATCTGAGCAAAGCAAGCCTCAACAGCAGCGCAATGAAGGCTATTCACGTTGACCCTAAGGCTTCGGTTCGATTAAGGTGTTCTGGAATTCATTTAAAGACGAACAACCAGGACTTTTTCTCGCTATGACCCCCCTGCAAACCCTTGGCATCCTGTCTGTGGTTATCCTCTGGGGCTTTCACTTTGTGGTGATGAAAATCAATATGGAGGTATTCACTCCGTTTTGGTTTTTGTTTTTAAGATTTTTCTTTTCCTCCGTACCCTTCATTTTTTTTATCAAGCGCCCTAATTGTCACTGGTCAGTCACGCTACGTTATGCGCTGCTGATGTGGGTGGCACAACTCGGCTTATTATCCTATGGCATATATCAAGGTGCACCCACTGGGCTGAGTGCCCTTTTGATGCAATCCCATGCACCACTTACTCTTCTTTTTTCAGTGTTCTTCTTCAAGTACCATCCTAAGATTCAAGAGGTGGCAGGCCTTGTACTTTCATTATCAGGAATCACTGTTGTGGCCAGCACCTACGAGAGTGCTGATTCTTTGATGCCATTACTTTATGTCATTGGAGCTGCCATTGGTGTTGCTCAATCGAATTTACTCTTCAAGCGACAAACCCAACCCATCAACATGTTTTCACTTGTGGTATGGAGTAGCCTTGTGGCAGCACCAATTTTCTTTACTGCAGCGCTCATAGTAGATGGCCTTGAGCCCATGAAAAACGCCTTGGCCGTGTGTGACTTTGATACGCTACTTGCAATGGGATACACAGTAGTTTTGGTGAGTCTTCTTGCATCCACCATATATGCACACCTCATTAAAGTGTGTGAGCCAGCACGCGTTGCGCCCTATACTCTGCTCACGCCCGTGGTCGGCATTATCGCAGGGCAGCTGGTTTTCGATGAGGTTTTGTCAAGGGCCCAACAATGTGCTGCCCTTCTTATTGTCAGCGGTTTAGCGCTTAACCAATGGCGCAGTTTCAAGCGCAAGCCCAGGAGCACACTCTAGTGCGTTATACCATCATCGCTATAGGCCGCATGAAATCTGGTCCCATGCTGGATCTCTATCAAGAATACAGCAAACGTATTACCCCCTTGCCGAAAACGATTGAGCTTGAAGCACGCAAGAATCTCAATGGTGATGCACTGAAAACTGCTGAAGCTGAGTTACTGCAAAATGCTGTTCCATCAGGCGCTTATCGCATTGTTTTAGATGAACGCGGTGAACACCTCTCAAGTTCCCAGCTGAGTCAACGGTTCGAGCAGCTCAGATCTCGAGGGATTAGCGATGTATGCTTCTTACTAGGAGGAGCCGACGGCCACACGCAAGACACCCGACAAAAAGCCAACTTAATCTTAAGTTTAAGTGCACTTACTTTTCCGCACATGTTAGCCCGTGTCATGTTGATGGAACAACTCTATCGCGCGCAACAAATATCTTCAGGTCATCCCTATCATCGCGAGTGACCCCTCTGCGTCAAATCATGCTTTGTTGACAAGCACTGAAATGGCGCTAATCTCTAATCGTTATTAATAGGAAGTTTGTAACCCATGAAACAGAACTATACCCGTATTCTAAAGTCGCTGCCCTTTCAGCTGGCTATTGTGCTTGGAGGCACCCTGCTTTTTGGTGACCTGGTGCCAACGTCAATTCAAAGCCTGGCTTTTGCTTTAAGCCTTGCCATCAAAGAGACCCTAGTCTTTTTTCTACCCTTCATTGTTTTCACCTTCTTGGTCTCAGGATTGCTGGCTTTTCACAAGGCTGCTTTGAAGTTTATCGTCATGGTGTTGGGTGCGGTCATCGTATCGAACTTTGTGTGCACCATTGTACTGTACCCCCTCAAATTTACAGATTTCTTCTGTCTGTCGTGCTTAAGCGCTGGCGATGGATCGGCCGCCGCAGGATTGCAGCCTCTTTTTACTTTCAAGCTTCCCAGCCTGATTGCTAATGAAGTGGCCTTGATGTTTGGTGCATTAACTGGATTAGTTTTTGCTTTCTTCCCAAACCCTGCCGTCAACCAGGCCGTAGCCAAAGTGAAAGCCATGTTAAATTTTGGTCTTTCAAAGCTTTTTATCCCCCTACTTCCAGTATTTATTTTTGGCTTTGTCCTGAAGCTCAAAAGCGACGGTGCTTTGGGTAAAATCTTCATGACCTATAGCCCGGTATTTGCTTTGATGGCCTTGATTATGCTGATTTATATCGTGCTATTTTACGGGCTTGGTGCCGGCTTTAGACCCAGCACCTGGTTGAAGTATATGAAAAATATGGGCCCTGCAACCCTCACCGCCTTCAGCACCATGTCCAGCGCAGCTACAATGCCACTCACGCTAAAAGGCGCTGAGGCCAACACAGGCAAACCTGAGTTAGCTCAAGCCCTTATTCCAGCTACGGTGAACATTCATCTTGTGGGGGATGGAATTGGAATTCCTGTTTTAATGATGGTTATCTTAGGATCGTTTGGTATGCCACAACCTGATTTAGAGACTTTCTTCCACTTCACCGCCCTTTTTGTGATGTACAAGTTTGCCATGGCCACTGTTCCTGGTGGTGGTATTTTGGTGATGGTACCCACCCTTGAGAAAGTGTTTGGCTTTACACCTGAAATGGTAGGCTTGATCACGGCACTTTATATAGTTTTCGATCCGCTGATCACAGTTACAAACGTTAATGGCAATGGTGCTTTTGCAACAGTGTTTGCACGCTTGTTTGGCAGACGCATGGCCTGATTTCTTTATTGACGGACATACTTGGGGCGGCTTTGTAGCCGCCTTATTTTTTCACTTTATAAGGCTATTCAATGCAAATGCTACACGACATAGGAATGATACGTAACCGGATAATAATGTGATTTTTAGATATGGCGTCCCCAGCGGGATTCGAACCCGCGTTGCCGCCGTGAGAGGGCGGTGTCCTAGGCCTCTAGACGATGGGGACATCGGACGTTGTGGAAACTATCCCATGTTCCAGGGGATTTCAAGAGTTATTTTGATTTTTTTCAAAAAGTTTTTTTGCTCAATTCTAGAGGAGCTGTATTCATTAAAACCTGTGTGCTACACTTTTGCTTGAGTGCCACGATAAGGATAAGAAAAGCGTGCGAATCAACGAAATCGCCAGAATGTTCCTATACCCAAGAGGAGCTGCAGCGTTTTACATTCTCTTCCTTACAGTTTTGATGCTGGGTGCTTGCGGTACCATCGTTTATGCAACAGGCGGAACGCACCAAGCATACCTTCATGTATTCTATGTGCCCATCATCATGACAGGTATGGCCTTTGGCCTTCCAGGTGGTTTACTGACAGCTTTTGCTTCTAGCCTAATTGTGGGCCCCTATATGCCAGGGGATGTTGAGACCGGCATGGCACAATCTACGGAGAGCTGGGTTATCCGTTCATTTTTTTTCACATTGATTGGTGCATTGGCAGGCTTTGGGTCGACTGTCCTGCGGACATATTTCAAAGAGATGGAGCAGCGATTTTTAACCGATTCGTTGACTGGCTTTTTTAATTTAAATGGACTCAAGCGTGAGTTTATTCAAGGCCAGCGCGAAGGCCTTCTGGTTAATCCAAGTGTAATTTATGCTGTTGTGAGCCGCATGAGCGATCTTGATAAAGCTTTAGGACCTGAAGGGTCACAAAATCTCATTCGTGAAATTGGGAAACGACTTGCCTCGGGGCTTGAGCCCCATGCAACCATTTCCCACATTGAGACAGGTGAGTTCGCTGTTTTGGTTTACCATGGAGAAGACAGCGAGCGTATTTTAGAAATTATGCGTCGCAATGCTGGAAATACTTACGCTGTCAACGACATTCCTATTTTCGTTGAGCTGTTTTATGGACTTGCTCATGCTCAGGATAATTTAGAGTCTTTGGCCTCTCTTGTGC
>CAYRKI010000015.1:7963-12178 GCA_964424815.1 uncultured Thiotrichales bacterium
AAGCGAAACAACGCGGTCATGAAAAAGCGCTGTACGAGCCTATGGACGACTCTAATAACCGTCGCGCAGTTCAAATTGTTCATGACCTTAACAATGCCCTAAACACCAATGAACTTGTTTTGCACTACCAACCCAAGATCAATCTGCAAACCGGCAAAGTCACTGGCTTTGAAGCCTTGGTTCGTTGGCCTCACCCCTCATATGGTATGGTTCCACCCATGGAGTTTGTCGGGATTACCGAGCAAACCCTGCTGATTAATCCATTCACGCGTTGGGTCATCGAAAACGCTTTCAAGCAATTGAGCGCGTGGCACAAGCAAAATTTGCACGTTAGTATGGCGATCAATTTATCGATGAAGAATTTGCAAGACACTTCACTCCTCGAAGTTTTCTCAAGACTCTCCAGCCTTTACAATATTTCTCTCCCCTACGTTGAAGTCGAAATTACAGAAAGTGCTATTTCTGCGAATATTTCTCATGCAGCTGATGTGCTACGTGGTCTGCGACAAATGGGGGCACGTATTGCGATTGATGACTTTGGAACAGGCCAGTCCTCAATGAATTATCTTTTTGAGTTGCCAATGGATGTGCTGAAAATTGATCAAGTCTTTGTTCGCTCTATGCTCAGCAACTCGGCAGCTGAAGCAATTGTGCGCAGCGCTATCATGCTGGGCCACGAGTTGGGGCTAGAAGTGGTGGCTGAAGGAGTTGAGACCGAACAAGAGTGTAAACGCCTGAAAGAACTTGGATGTGATCTTGGACAAGGATATTATTTCGCAAGACCGATGACGGCTCAGCTTGCCACATCTTGGTTGCAAAGCAAGCTGTCGCCTGCGCCCGAAAAATCTCCTCATGTTGCAGGTATGCAATCCCAAACGCCAAAGGTTGATTTATAAATAATAATTATGTTTGACATAATTGTCTAAAATCGTGTCTATTAACACATCTATTATTAGGTAATCCAAAGAAACCATACAAGATTTAAGAGTTTCATGAGTTTTTCAAGTTTAGGCCTTAGTCCTGCAACCCTGCAGGGCGTTCAAGACGCGGGGTATGAGAACCCCACCCCCATTCAAGCGCAGGTGATCCCGATCGTGCTGCAACATCGGGATGTTTTTGGCTGTGCGCAAACAGGCACAGGTAAAACAGCATCATATACCTTACCCTTGCTGGATTTACTGGCTTCATCACGCAGCCGTGCCCGCTTACCGCGCGCGCTGGTGCTTGCGCCTACCCGCGAACTTGCAATCCAGGTGCAAGAAAGTATTGATCTTTATGGCCGCCATCACAAAATTCGCGCCGCAGTTCTGATTGGTGGTGAATCGATCTATGAACAAGAACGTAAACTGTCACGAGCTGTCGATGTACTTATCGCCACCCCTGGGCGTTTGCTTGATTTGTTTGAACGTGGTCGCATTATCCTCACCAACGTTCAGCTGCTTGTGATTGATGAAGCTGATCGCATGCTCGACATGGGGTTTGTGCCTGAAGTTGAAAAAATTGTAAGTCTGCTGCCCAAAACACGTCAGACCTTGTTCTTCTCGGCGACCGCCTCAGATGAAATTCGCGCCCTCTCGCTGAAATTTCTTCTCGATCCAGCCGAGGTGACGATTACAGCAAGTTCACGCACAGCTGATACTATCGAACATGTGAAGATTCTGGTTCCCGCAGATAATAAGCGCAAAGTATTGCGCCACTTGCTCGAGACACAGCAAGCTTCTAGTGCGATCATCTTTTGCAATCGTAAAAAAGATATCTCGACACTGGTTACTTCCCTCAAGCGATACGGCTATAAGGCGGCCCCTTTGCATGGTGATCTTCATCAATCAAAGCGCAATGAAACCCTTGAAGCGTTCCGTGAAGGTGATGTGACCTTGCTGGTGGCAAGCGATGTGGCTGCCAGAGGTATTGATGTTGCATCCTTGGATTTCGTCTTCAACTTTGATCCTCCCACGTCTCCGGAAGAATACGTGCACCGTATTGGACGCACAGGGCGCGCTGGTCGCTCGGGCAAAGCCTTTACTTTTGTTGGCCAAGATGACATCAGTGCCATGCAAAATATTGAAAAACTACTGAATCAGCCCATTACTCAGCTTGATTTAGATGCTGAATTTGGCGCGCTTGATCAGAGCGAATCGAGCAGTAAACGTGGCGGAAGGCGTAAAAGTAAACCGGCCCAGCAAAACCAAGATTCAACGTCAACGCCACCTTCGACCACATCGAAAGAGCAAAACGATAAGTTACCAAAATTACCTGGGCGTAATAGACGTGGCGGTGGGCACCCCGACCTTTTACCGCCGATGCGGGAGACTAAAGAACCCGGATTTGGAGAACACGTGCCTTTATTTATTACCCGTTTCTTTGGTCCTGAGCACTTCCGTAATAGCGCCAAATAGTCACATTCATCTCCAACGCCTCTTGCTGGTATAACTTAGACTTGCTAGCATAGAGGCGTAATGGTTATGGAGCTTATGATGATGGTGATTGATCCCTCAACACTTTTCACACTGTGTTTTGCTGCGCTAATAATCATGGTCTTATTCTCTGCTGTTAAGCGCGTTCCACAAGGTGAAGAGTGGACGGTAGAGCGCTTTGGTCGTTATACGCATACTATGGGTCCTGGACTCAATATCATTATTCCTTTCATTGATCGTGTTGGTATGAGGGTCAGTATGCGTGAGACGGTGTTTGATATTCCCTCTCAAGACGTCATCACCCGCGATAACGCCATGGTTAAGGTTGATGGGGTTGTCTTTTTCCAAGTGATGGATGCGGCACGCTCTGCCTATGAAGTGGCAGATTTACGCCGCGCTATTATTAACCTCACCATGACCAACATTCGCACCGTCATGGGTTCGATGAATTTGGACGAGTTGCTCTCTCATCGTGAGCGGATTAATGCCTCGCTCTTAAGCGTAGTTGATGGAGCAACAGCACCCTGGGGCGTAAAGGTGACGCGTGTTGAAATCAAAGACATCACACCTCCTCCTGCCTTGGTTGAGTCCATGTCAAGGCAGATGAAGGCCGAGCGTGAGAAGCGCGCCATGGTCTTGGAGGCAGAAGGGGAGCGTCAAGCCGCGATCCTGCGCGCAGAAGGTGAACGCCAGGCAGTAATTTTAGAAGCTGAGGCCCGTAAAGAAGCAGCATTTCGTGATGCAGAGGCCCGTGAGCGTCAGGCCGAAGCAGAAGGGAAAGCCACGCAGATGGTGTCCGAGGCCATCAGCCAAGGTAACGTGCAAGCCATCAACTATTTCGTGGCGCAAAAATACCTCGAAGCCCTTAAAGCCATTGGTCAAGCAGAAAACCAGAAAGTCTTGTTCTTGCCTATGGAAACGAGCGGTGTAATCGGCAGTCTTGGTGGCCTTGCTGAACTTGCGAAAGAGACCTTTAAGCAGAAATAACAGATTGGGGCCGCGTCATGGATACACTCATTAGCTGGATGTCGCAGATCCACTATTGGCATTGGTTTATCGCCATGTCTGTGTTTTTGGGACTAGAGGTACTGATGCCTGGCAGCTTATTTTTGTGGCTGGGTGCAGGCGCTCTTGTAAATGGGATGGTTATGCTACTTTTCCCAGACATTGACGTAGGCATGCAACTGGTCCTGTTTTCTGCAGTAAGCCTTGCCAGCGTAGCGCTAGGGCTGTGGTTTTGGCGACGCAACCTCAAAAGCGCTGGTAAGCACGTCACGCAACTCAACCGCCGCGGGGAACAAATGATTGGACGCATTATCACCCTTGAAACCGCCATCGAGAATGGTCGCGGCACGGCCAAAATTGACGATAGCCTGTGGCGACTTGAAGGCCCCGATGCTCCCTCTGGCACGAAAGTACGCATTAAAAACATCGACGGCACCCTGTTGGTAGTCGAACTGCTCTAGCAGCTTTAAAAGCCCCAAATCCTAACATGTGAGTGCTGCATCATGCCCTTTCACCAACGGTGCGTTTTCTCTTGAACCAACCTTTATTTCATTGTCATACCGAATCCTCAAAAAAAATTAAAAATGGGGCTTGATTTGCCCCAGTGAAACGGGTATCTATTCACCCGTGGTCCCCATCGTCTAGAGGCCTAGGACACCGCCCTTTCACGGCGGCAACGCGGGTTCGAATCCCGCTGGGGACGCCATATCAAAAAAATTATCATTTTACTGGAGATTCCCCCTTCACCATTTGTGATTTTTTAGCAAGACTACTTCCAGCTTCAGGAGGACAATCA
>CAYRKI010000015.1:12211-36326 GCA_964424815.1 uncultured Thiotrichales bacterium
GGTTCAACAAGATCCCCAGCTGGCAGCAGCCTTATCAGGTGAACTTGTCCGGCAACGGGCCCACATTGAACTCATCGCATCGGAAAATTTTACATCCCTTAACGTTATGGCGGCTCAAGGCTATGTCATGACCAATAAATACGCCGAAGGTTATCCGGGCAAGCGCTATTACCGTGGCTGTGAATACGTGGATACGGCAGAAAAGCTTGCCATTGAACGCGCCAAGAAGTTGTTCAACTGTAGCTTTGTGAATGTACAGCCCCATTCGGGAGCCCAGGCAAACCAAGAGGTATTTTTTACCCTCCTGAACCCTGGCGATACTTTCTTGGGCATGAGCCTTGATGCAGGCGGACACTTAACCCACGGCTCAAAAGTAAACATGTCGGGGCGCTGGTTTAATGCGATCGGTTATGGCGTTGATCCCGAAACGCATCTCATCGACATGGACCAGGTCCGCATCCTTGCTCAGCAACACAAACCCAAGCTTATTATCGCAGGCGGCTCAGCTTATCCTCGCTTTATTGATTTTGCCACCTTCCGTGCTATCGCGGATGAAGTAGGCGCATACTTTATGGTGGATATGGCCCACTTTGCAGGGTTGGTAGCTGGTGGTGTATTCCCAAATCCTCTACCCCACGCCCACGTAGTGACAACAACCACCCATAAAACCCTTCGGGGGCCACGTGGTGGTATGATTCTGAGCAACGATGAGGAATTGGGTAAAAAACTGAATTCTTCTGTGTTCCCTGGCATTCAAGGCGGTCCTTTAATGCACGTGATCGCAGCAAAAGCAGTGGCCTTTGGTGAGGCTTTGCAGCCCGAGTTTAAAGATTATGCAAAGCAAATTATCGCTAATGCGAAAGCCATGGCCGATGAAATGATGCAACATGACTTTCAGTTGCTGACTGGCGGCACTGACTGTCATTTGTTCCTGGTCGATTTGCGTAATAAGGGCATCACAGGGTTTGATAGTGCTGCGGCCTTAGAAAAAATTCATATCACCTTGAATATGAATTCTATTCCCAACGATCCGCTGCCGCCTAGCAAAACTTCGGGGATTCGCATTGGCACACCGGCGGTTACCACGCGTGGGTTCAAGGAAGATGAATGCCGTAAAACGGCAAAAATCATCGCAGAAACCCTACACGCCCTTCGAGACAACAGTTTTGAGAGCAAGCGTGAAGAACTCAAGGCACGGGTGCATGCTCTAACTGGCCAACACCCGTTGTATCCTGAGCTCTAGGCCATGCGCTGCCCGTTTTGTGGACATCTAGATACTTCAGTCAAGGACTCTCGGGTTGTTGATGACGGCACCAGCATCCGCCGGCGTCGTCATTGTACAGAGTGTAGTGCGCGGTTTTCCACCATCGAGCGCGTGCAGCTCCTTCCACTTAAAGTCATCAAGAAAAACGACACGATTGAGGTGTTTGACCGCGACAAGCTGGCCCGATCTGTTCAACTCGCGCTTCACAAGCGACCTGTTGAACAGGAACGGATCGAGCGGGTGATCTCAAGTATTGTACGCCAACTCGAGGCTCGAGGTGAGCTGGATATTCCCAGTTCCGCTATCGGTGAAATGGTCATGGAAGCGCTACAAGACCTCGATTCCGTGGCTTACGTTCGCTTCGCCTCAATCTACAAGGATTTCCATGTCGCCGAAGACTTCAGCCAATTCATCGGTGAGCTCAAGGAAGACAGCAAACCTGATTAAATGAAAAATGCTGCATTTGATGCATGGCAGCCCTTACGTTTCAGTAATACAATCAGTGAAAGATGAAATGAACTAAGACGGCTCATTGGTTCGCATGCAGTACATCAAAGTTTTGTGCTTGATCAGTATATTCCTCGTCAAATTTACCTCGTGTCTGGCGAGTGAGCTCGATTTCGAGATTTTAGAACCAGCACCCCTCTTTCCCGAAGACTATCACGCCTATGAAAAGTGGAAGCCCTTAATTGATCGAACACAGCAACCTTGTAGGTATGGTCTTGAAGATTGGAGATTGCAATTAAATCTTATTGATCAAAAGAAAAAAGAGACTCAAGAAGTTAATGATCACACCTGGTCTGATCTCGTGATCACTCAAAAGTTTGCCCTGAAACATATTCAAGACATTTTGCGTTTGTATCCCGCTTATGAAGAGCTCGTGGATTTGGCCCTGCCCTATTGCGGGATGCACGAAGTGCTCTCGCTTGCCGAAATTTGCTATACCGCTGAGAACCGTGCGCGCGCTTATGAATTGTGGTCCCACATGACCAATAACTTTTTTCCTGAAGATATTAGAGAAATTTCACGGGTTAATGTTGATCTTGCACATTCTCTTCTAGAGCTCGAGCGCGAATTCGTGATTTTTCATAATGACGCTGCTGGACTTAAAGCAGCACGCCTTATGGTCACTCGTGGCCTCTACGCTGATGCCTGCACAGTTTTGATTGCCTTACTTTTCCTCACCAATTCACGACGGGATGAATATTTTGACGAAGATTATGAAAATTACGGAAAAGAACTTGTGGAATTACTCCCCATGGTAGAGTCCCAAGAAAAACCCCACGTTTTTCAAGGCTTTTGGCAACTTCTGGGCAAAAATATCCCACGGCATGAGGATTTCACTAAAAATCCCCGCGCTTACGATCTCTCTACCCTATTGTTGACCGATCTCAAAATTTATCAAACGGTGATGGAACACTCGCCTCTTGCGGTCGTATGCTCTGTTGCTGATAGGCGCCTTTGCAAGGCTTTTGTGGGAGCGCTGTTGTTCCTTAAAACTGAAGAGTGGCTTGAGCCTTCTGATTTGTACAAATGTCGTGAGCTTTTAAGTCTTTTAGACTACCACCACAAACTGAAAACAGAGCAAGCGCCTGATAAGAGCATTTCAGACGAGAAAGGTTTATTTCGCGAAATTATTCTAGCGTTGTCCGAGTATTTTATCTCGCGGATGCAGTCGGAAGCGCAAGACACCCCTGTTTACTTAACCACCCCCATTTTTCGGGCATTCGTTTTACAAACTCTTTTTTTACCCAAAACCCAATGGCGTAAAAGTTTCGTGAATATTTTCCCAGACTTAGGCTGGCCATTGTCCCGTGGCCAAGTGCCCTACGGCCCCTTTATTCAATTAGTCGACACCCTTACCTCGTCCGAGCACCAAATCCTCATTCCAGCAATCAAGCTGCTTGATTGGGCCCTTGAGACTTATGATGAGCCTATGAAACACCCAACAAAAGCAAGATTGATGTTAAAAAAAATGGGATTGGCACTGCAAATGGGTGATTCAAAACTGCTTGAAAGGACTAGAAAAACGCTATTACACGGCCCAGAAAAACATCACCTTACCACAGCACAATTGATAGATGTGACAACGGCAATGATTGCCCCAAAGCCCCAGTACCCTAAGTAAATCAGCCTTCATAACATGAAAAAATGCGCCCCCCCTATAATCTCAGGGGGGGCTTTAAGAAAATTACTTTGCCGTCTCAAATTTCAATGGAATATGGACCAGCTTCATGATCCCCCTTGACCAGGCTCGTTGCGCTTCAGCTTTACTGGTATCGGTCTCCATCTCAGCGCGATCGTAAAGGCGACGCAAACCCGCATTGGGTCCTGGGGAGCGAGGTACTGGAATTCCCTCATCTGTCAACTTAAAGGCTTCGTTACGAGCCCTGGTATCAGGAGCTGCCTCTTCACCTTCTTTGCCTGTTTTTTTGGTTAAATCAAGCATCACCGCCTTAACCACGTGTGGACCTTTACTGGGGTGGTTGCGACTGGGCACACCCTGTTCTTTGATGCGCACTAAACTGCCATCATCATGGTAATAGATTTCCATTTTAATAATATCAGGGTCACGCCGATCGATAGTGCGGGTGCCATCTTTTTTCCAAAAAGTAATCTTGCCAAAACCTTTACCAGCAACAAGTGGCACTTTTTGCCCCTTAAATCCAGCTTTCTTGAGCTTTTCGCGGATTTCACGTGCAGTTAGGTCAGCAACTTTAAGATTTTTAACCTGTTGACCGCGCTCGCCTTTTTCATAAGATTTCAACGCTTCTAAAACCATGGGATAGGTTTTAAAGATTTCTTGATCCCACACACTCGCCGCATCTTGTGGCTTTTTCTTGAGAGCCTCTTCAATTTTTCCTGGAATGTCCTTAGCTAGACTCTCACGACTTTTGACGATCGCCGTGCCCTCTTCGCCAGAAAATACTCCACAAGGCACTACCACACCAAGGCTTAAAAATCCCAAAAACACCAATGATTTCACGATTTATCTCCCTGTTTATTTAGCCTTATTATTGGGCTTTTCCCTTCCTCTGACAAGAGAGCACGGATGTGGGCCTTAAACCCTTTGCACTTTTCACAACATGCTTTTGTCAAATAAGCGTTTCATTTCTTGCCAGACCCCATGATAAACCTGACCTCGTGAAGAAAACTTTCGATTAATGGAGAGACAAATGAAGAGGATTAAAACAACTTTAAAAGCAGCTCTGATGGCTGCCATGCTGACCTCAGCCTCTCAAAGCCATGCTTTAGACGTGGATGACTTTGTAGATCTTACTTCCTCAGCTTCCGTTAAGCTACAAAGCTCGATGGATGATGTTGATTTTACCAAAAGCTCGGCAGCTACCCTGAAAACCCAAGACTTGGTCGAGGACACACAGGATCAAGCACCAGCAAAAGCATCCTATTCCCTGTCGAGGATTGCATCAAATCTCTTTGAAGGTTCAAAGGATACCGTCTTAGGTGTAGCAAAAACTGCAGCTAATTTGGGTAAAGTAATCACTGGCGTGACCAAGGGCATAGCCTCGCTGGGTGATGCGGTTTTTAATGGTAACTTTACAGGTGCTGCTGTTACGCTGCGCGAGGCTGCAAGCGATATCTATATTGGTGCTACCCAGTTACCAAGCTCCCTGCGCCAAGCCAAAGAAGGCATTGTTACTTTCTATGAAGGTGCCAAAGAAGGCCTAAGCGCAGCTTACACAGGTGCAACCCAGGTGCCAGCCGCCTTGAGGAAAGCTAAAGACGAGAGTGTGGCATTTTTAGAGGGTGCAAAGGAAGGATTGGGTGCTGCCTATGATACGGCACGCCGCGGATACTCCTGGGTTAAAAGCTGGTTCTAGAATCAATTCTAGTTTCTACAACAAATTTATAAAGCCCACCCCCACACGGTGGGCTTTTCCATACGCGCAAGTAAATAAATTAAAACAATTATAAGTGATTAAATTACAGTATTAATTCTTTCTTAATCCCTAGAGCGCAAAATGAAATTGTGGTTTTTCAATAGGGAGGAAAATATGAAATCCATGAAAAAATTGGCTCTATGTTGTGCTGTAGGTGCTGTTATGGCGACTACCGCTATGCCTGCTCAGGCAGCTCTTGAAGATAACGTAATTAAGCTCATTCAAACAGTGAGCGGTAAAGGCGCAGGCGCCATGTGCCGCAAAGGTAACTTCTTTGGTGGCGTCTTCAGTTTGCGGTCCCTTGAGGGTAACCTGTGCACGATTAAGTATGTTGCAGCCCTCGCAGAACTAACCTGCACCAACCCGCAAACCCTCTCAGAAAACGAAATTAAAGATTACATGCAGTCTCAATGCCATCAAAAAGCAGAGGTGGCTCTGAAAGGCGAGGATCCTAAAGCGGTTTTGGCCAACGCTATCAAGAGCGGTGTCGGGAAATCAAGGGACCTGGTTTGCAAAAACGCCTCTAAGTTCCCAAGCGTAGTACAAGGCGCGACTGGCCCTGCTTGTAAGACAGCTGGCTAACATACATAATCAACTTTTTCTAAAGCCCCTTCGGGGGCTTTTTTATTTGGTGGGCTTTCGAGCAATAAAAATCGTTTTATAAAAATCCTGCCAATAGTTTTATCGCCCTTCTCAATCATCCCCAAGGGGAATGTCGTCTAGCTCTGCGGACTTTGCCAAATGCTGTGCGACCGCTTCAGGGCCTTGGATACCAGACGCATGAGCAGGTTGTGCGAATGGCGACTGATCGTGAGTGTTGAAGCCTTGGACAGAGTCAATTGCACGCGCTATTGATGGCTCTGGCAAAGCTGGGCGGTTTTCTTCCCTAATATTATCTTCTAGGTTTGCATTTCACGACCAAAGTGAGTGTCTTGTAAAATCTTAGCTCTTTCTTTTATCTGCCAAGTGGTACGGATGAAAGCCACCCATTCAGGCGCTTCGTAGAGGGATTCCTGGCTATAATCAGGCTGAAAAGCTGAAATAGAGTTCGGGTTTGAGGCAAGCAAGCTCACAGACCCCAGCACCCCATACATGCCGACTAGAAAAACACGAAACAGCTTCGGCATTTAAAACGGCAGTTTGAATTTTTTTAGCAAGCCCCCACCTGCTTTTTTCAACAAACCGGCGCCAGATTTACTCAGGCTACCACTACTCAGTTTTTCGGAGGCTTTTTTCAGTAGTCCGCCGCCTTTGCTACTGAGTAATCCACTCATTTTCTCGCCCATGGGCAAACCTTTGAGCTTTTCTGACGCTTTGGAGAGCAAAGCACCGCCCTTTTCTTCAAGCAGATGTGCTGCTTTCTCTTCCAAGCCAGATTCGTGAAGCTTACCCTCGAGCTTTTCCTCAAGCGAGCCCAAAAGTCCCCCACTTTTGCCGCCCTTGCCTTCTGTTGCGTCCGTTAACTTCTCTTCCAAGTCTCCTTCTGCACCAGACGCCTTTTTCCCCTTGAGCCCTTGAAGCAAACCACTGACTTTATCGCCCATGGGCAAATCAGAAACTTTATCTTGCAACTTTTCAATCAGACTCTCTTTCTTATCGCCTAACAGCGACTCGGCCAAACTCATGGTGGTGCCAATTGTATTTTCGTTCAACAACATACTCAGGGCTGACATGGATCCCTGTTGACCTGATGTTTTCTCACGCTGGGTATTAGCCGTTGTTTCGTGGGCAGGCACCGCTTCATTGAGCATGGTTTTATAGGCTTGATAATCGGTATTCGATTTATCCAACATGGTGTTCAGGCGTTCGCTGAACGTGTTCCAACGCTGGGTTTCAAGGGCGCATTTATCAATGCTCTCTTGATCGCGGTACTCGGCCATTATGGTCTCCCTGTTATGCGACAGAGTTTAGCATATTTTTGTAGGATGGGAGACGTAATCATCGTCATCGACCATGATTGCTCAGTCCAAAAGCATTGGAATTGATGCCCTCGATGAACTCACAGCAAAGGGCGCCATCAAAAGGGATTAGCTTCAATACCTAAGCTTTGCAGTGAGTGGGAGGGTTTTACTTCTCGTTATTCAGATTCATTCCGTTCAGCATCATCAAAGTCATCATCTTCCTCAGAAGAATCAAACATTTGAGCGCGTGCCCAGGGGTTTTTCTTTGCAAATAATGAGTTTCGAAAATCAAGGGTCAAAAAAAGCATATGTTTGAGCATATCGGGTAAATCGCTTAACAATGCCACTTCCTCTGCGGGGGGCAAGGATGAAAACGTATGCTTAGAATGCTCACTATCAGCGAGTGCCTGATGCAGATTGTCCTTTGCAACAACATTGGGTTTCATGTTGTCGTCAACAGATGTGCCAGATAAAAATACTGATTTTACGTGCAAATCGGCCCCCTCCTGACCTACACCATCATTGCAAGGGGATGCATTTTCAAAAGATATCTTGCTCAATGACGCTAGGGTTTGAAGTGAGCTTTGAGCTGCTTGCCACAGGGGATGCTGCCCTTCAATGAACTCCACCACCTCATGGGCGATCGCCACATTTTGAGCCCCAATTGTCAGAAAACTTACTGTTTCATCATCGTATGACAAAGTATGCATGGCGAACTTCGGTGAGGGGTTGGCGCTCTTTTGAAGCTCTTTGACTCCCGATTTGCGTATATGAACATTTATCATAAAATCATGTTTTTTAAAGGCCAATTGCAGGGTGTGGACTTTCTTCACAACATCATAAAGTGGCTTATAATCTAGATAGGAATTAATATAACCTTTTCTGGATTCTAAGGTCGCAGCAATGGTTTTATTGTCCTTCTTGAATGTAATGTATCTAATAATCAAGTCTTTTAGCTGTTTTATTAGTGTATTATAAGAATCACATTGTGCTTTATTTAGTCCTGATAATGAACTATCAAAATATTTATCTTGTACAAAAAATATCTCTCGCAGTAAATCAGTCCTTTTTTTCTCGAACATCCAATAGAATCCCTCTGCTTCATCGAGCGGCCAATATCCGATATAAAAAGTGTTTTGTTTGCGGGTTTCCATGATAAGGCTTCGGATAAACACTTCGGTTGCTCGGATGTGGCCAAGATTCATGGCTCTGTGCAGGTGTTCATAAGAGAGTCTTATTCTCTCTTCTGGTGTCATATGAAAACTCTGGACGTAAAAAACAGCTAACTCGTACTCAGCTTGAACAAGACCCCTTGATATAAGCTTTCGTAAATCAGCTTCTTTTGACGCCCTATTATTGTATCCGGAGCATCTCTCAAACGCCGCCAATAAGTGGCCTTTTTCAACTGCTCGCGCTAAAAGCTGCTCTGCCTGTTCTGATTGCATACGGCTCATAAGGCCTCGGTCTAAAAGGCTGTCCAAGCTTAAGTCTTGCCAAATCCCCTCTTTCAGGAAAAAATTTTTCAAATAAGATATATCAGCATCGCCTGCAGTTACCTGCCTTTCAAAAAAATCCCTCAACAGATTATTCGCAGCTGTGTAAGTCCACAGTCCCCTTGTGACAAGTAAACCTTTTAAAAAACAGGCCTCTGGATCGCCCTCAATGATTTTTTTCTCAATCAAACCCCTCAAATCAGGGTCTTTAAATATTTTCGTCACTTCTTCATACGGCATCAAATAGACAATAAAACTACCACGTCGCAAATCTTGCTTGACCCAAAGGGGCGAATTTTTTGACCAGCCATAAATGTCGATTATGTCTCGACAGAGCGCATTATCACCGAGCATTTGCAGTGTAGAGGGTGTGCCCAGAAATCGGTAGTAGCCGTAGGTCATCAGGGTATCCTGCGCCTCGCGGTCGCCCATATTTGCATCGATAGCTAATCTTTCTAATTGGTCGTAGCTATGGGTGGGCTTAAATGTACACACTTCCAAAAACAAGAGGCTTGGTCTTCGGTCTTGGCGCGCTTTGCAGCAGGTTCACCTGGAATCTCGGGATTTGCTGTATCTTCTGTAGCCGTTGCATTTTCAATAATACTATGGGACCGCTTGCCCAATGGCTTGGTCCCCTCTGAACAATCATCAGAAGCCCATGATCCGTGGGCTTGGAATAACAACAGCACGGCCAGGTAAAGGCAAAATTTTTGCATTTACTCTCTCAATCGAATGAACGAAGCAGAGAGAGACATAGGATACTGCCCACAATTTGTCAATTTTTTCATAAAAAACTGCACAGCTATGTTCTCCCAAAGATGAGAGCACATCCCTAACGCCTGTGGGCTTTGTTGAGTGAAAAATGATCTTTAAAGAACCATGCGCACCGGGTTAGTAATATAGCGCTTGAAAGCTGCCAAGAAGGCTGCGCCCACGGCACCATCCACAACACGGTGATCAACCGATAGCGTACAGCTCATGACCGTTGCCACCGCCAATTGACCATCACGCACCACAGGGCGTTGTTCTCCAGCGCCAACCGCCAGAATGCAACCCTGAGGGGGATTGATAACAGCCGCAAATTCTTTAATACCGTACATACCAAGGTTAGAAATCGAAAAAGTTCCACCCTGGAATTCGGTAGGCGCAAGTTTGCCAGCCCTTGCCTTTTCAGCTAATGCTTTCATCTCGGTGGAAATCTGTGCAAGACCCTTGGTCTCGGCTGCGCGAATAATCGGTGTTACCAGGCCACCATCGATGGCAACCGCAACGGAAATATCAGCTGATTGATACTGTCGCACAGTAGCGCCAAACCAGGCGGCATTGGCTGCTGGGACCTCGCGCAAGGCCGCAGCTACAGCCTTGATCACAAAATCATTGACCGAAATTTTTTGCTGATCAGGCAGCGTTGCGTTCAACTGTTTACGCGCCTCTAACAGCGCATCGATCTCACAGTCAACCGTCAGATAAAAATGCGGTACCGTTTGTTTGGATTCAGTAAGGCGCTGCGCGATCACTTTGCGCATATTAGTGACCTTGATCTCTTCATACGCTGGGAAAAGCTCGTCCGCCGCCATAACGGGGCCCGAGAGTGCTGGGCTGGTGCGCGAAGATGTGGACTGAGTCATGGCCTGTTCAACATCAGCTTTAATGATGCGGCCGTGTGGGCCTGAACCCTGAAGGGAAGTCAGATCAATTTGATTTTGGGACGCAATGCGCTTGGCTAAAGGGGAGGCTAAAACACGCCCAGCGTCACTCGTCATCGACGATGGCTGTGGCGTTGCGGTAGGCACTGCGGTCGCAGATAGTTGTTCAGGAGCCACAGCTGGAGCAGCAGACAGAGTTGGGTCAGACGGTGCTGCAGCACCTGCTGCGAAGCCTTCAAGGGCGCTGGCATCCTCACCTTCGTCAAGCAAAACAGCAATGAGTGTGTTCACTGGAACGTTTTCAGTGCCTTCTGCAACCAGGATGCGGCCCAAAACACCCTCGTCAACGGCCTCCACTTCCATGGTGGCTTTGTCTGTCTCGATTTCAGCCAAAACCTGGCCAGCTTTTATGACATCGCCTTCTTTCTTATGCCACTTCACAAGGTTACCTTCACTCATGGTGGGTGATAGTGCTGGCATAAGAATTTTGATGGGCATGGATTCGTTCCTTAAGCGTTTTTCTTCAAACTCTACCTTAAATCATCTCTATCGGCGATAACAGACTTGCTTTGCAGCATCCACCACCCAAGACACTTGGGGAATAGTAAGCTTAACTAGGCTTTCTGCATAGGGCATGGGTACGTCCGCCCCCGTCACGCGCACCACGGGCGCATCAAGATCATCAAACCCATGCTCCATCACAACAGCCATGATTTCAGCCCCAATTCCGGCATACGGCCATCCTTCTTCAAGGCTCACCAAACGATTAGTCTTCTTTAGCGACGTTAAGATTGTGTGTGTGTCTAAGGGGCGCAATGTACGTAGGTCTATGACTTCTGCTTCAATTCCCTGTGCTGCAAGTTCATCAGCCGCATCCAGCGCTACTTTCACCATGAGCGAAAAAGCAGTAATCGTCACATCCTTACCTTCGCGCACAACTCTAGCCTTGCCGATAGGCAGCACTTCGTCGGTCACTGAATCTGCCGGAAAACCAACACCGTAGAGCATTTCGTTTTCCAAAAATACCACAGGGTTGGGGTCACGAATTGCAGCCTTAAGCAGGCCCTTAGCATCGGCAGCACTATAAGGGGCAATCACCTTCAGGCCTGGGCAGTGGGCGTACCAGCTGCCAAAGCATTGGGAGTGCTGCGCTGCCACGCGCTTAGCAGCACCGTTGGGGCCACGAAAGACGATGGGACAGCCCATCTGGCCACCCGACATGTACAGGGTCTTAGCGGCGCTATTAATAATTTGGTCAATAGCCTGCATGGCGAAGTTAAACGTCATAAATTCAACAATTGGCTTCAAGCCAGCAAACGCCGCGCCCACGGCAAGGCCCGCAAAGCCGTGCTCGGTAATGGGAGTATCGATGACGCGCTTAGAGCCAAATTCATCCAGCAAGCCTTGGCTGACCTTATAAGCACCTTGGTACTCAGCAACCTCTTCCCCCATTAAAAGGACTTCGCCATCACGACGCATCTCCTCAGCCATGGCATCGCGAAGGGCCTCACGCACAGTAATCATCGGAATATCAGACATTTTAGGACTCCTGCGCTTTAATGAGTGGTATCAACAAGGATATCGGTAAAGAGCTCAGACGCCTCGGGTTCTGGGCTTTCTTCAGCAAAGGTTGCTGCATCTTGCACAATTTCCTTGATCTCTTTTTCAATGGCTTTGATGGCTTCTTCGCTAATGTGGAATTCTTCAACCAAGGCGATACGCAAGCGATCAATGGGATCGTTAGAGTTGCGCATCTCGTCCACTTCCTCTTTGCTACGATATTTAGCCGGGTCAGACATGGAGTGTCCACGATAACGATAAGTCATCACTTCAAGAATCATCGGACCATTGCCGCCACGCACATACTCAACGGCTCGAAGCGCAGCCTCACGCACGGCCATCACATCCATGCCATTCACACGCTCGCCAGGAATGCCATAGGCCATACCACGGCTATAAAGCTCATCGGGCTTAGCTGCATGGCGGGGTACCGACGTGCCCATAGCATAGCCATTGTTTTCAATGACGTAAATCACAGGCAATTTCCACAGCGCTGCCATGTTGAAAGCTTCGTACACTTGACCTTGGTTAACGGCACCATCACCCATGTAGGCGACATTAATGCCATCATCACCGCGATATTTATGGGCAAAAGCAAGGCCGGTACCAAGAGGCACCTGCGCGCCAACAATGCCGTGGCCGCCGAAAAAGCCCTTTTCGCGGCTAAACATATGCATCGAGCCACCTTTGCCTTTAGAATAACCACCAATTCGTCCGGTCAGCTCTGCCATCACACCACGAGATTCCATTCCGGCTGCCAGCATGTGGCCGTGATCACGATAGGCTGTGATAATGGTGTCTTGGGGTTGTAGGGCGCTTTGAATGCCCACGACAACGGCTTCTTGGCCGATGTAAAGGTGACAAAAACCCGCAATCAAGCCCATACCATAGAGCTGGCCTGACTTTTCCTCGAAGCGGCGAATGAGAAGCATGTCGCGGTAAAAAGCCAAAGCCATATCGGCTGATACTAGGGTTGGTATGCTACCACCGCTTGTTGCTTTACTAACTGAAGCCAAAGCGCTCCTCCATCGTGGTGTTTCTTTGTGACAAAAAACAACGAAGCGCCCTTTGTGTCAAGACACAAGGACGCTTTCGTAATATGCTACGCTTTCGAAAACAAAAGGTTAAAAGCCAAATGCTTTTACGCTTTTTTCTCTTCTTTTGCAGCTTGGTTATAAGTGGAGCGCTCAGCAATACGTGCGCTCTTACCGCGGCGATCACGCAGGTAATAGAGCTTCGCACGGCGTACAGCACCACGACGCACTACTTCAATGCGAATGTTCGGTGAATAAAGAGGGAATACGCGCTCCACACCCTCACCGAAAGAAATCTTGCGAACGGTAACGGATGAGTTGATGGACGCGTTGCTGCGTGCAATGCATACGCCTTCATAGGCCTGTGTACGCTCGCGGTCGCCTTCAACCACCTTCACGTGAACGCGCAGAGTATCACCAGGACGAAACTCTGGAATGGGGTTGTTGGCACTTAACTTTTCGATCTGCTCTTGCTCAAACTGTTGAATAATGTTCATTGTTCATTCCCTTTCTTCTGCAGGCGTTCTTCATAGCGTGCCCACAGATCCGGACGCCGCTGCCGAGTGAGTTGCTCTGCTTGTTCTCGGCGCCATCTTGCGATTTTCTCGTGATGACCCGAGGCTAATATCTCAGGAACTTCAAGGTCCTTCCACACCCGCGGACGGGTATATTGAGGGTATTCTAAAAGTCCTGAAGAAAAACTTTCTTCATCCAACGATTGTTCGCAGCCTATCACGCCTGGAAGCAATCGTACACATGCATCAATGAGAACCATGGCGGCTTGCTCACCTCCGGTCAGCACATAGTCGCCAATACTCACTTCTTCAAACTGCCAGACGTCTAAAAGGCGCTGATCAACCCCTTCGAAACGCCCACACAGTAACCCTATTTGGGGGCATTTAGCAAGATCTTTCGCACGATCTTGGCAAAGTGGCACCCCGCGCGGGGACAAGTAAATCAAGGCCTTTGGACGGGCATCTTGGTAATTAGCATGAAGCGCTGCATCCAGCACGTCGGCGCGCATCACCATGCCTGGCCCTCCGCCAAATGCGGTGTCATCCACCGACTTATGCTTATCAAAGGCATAGTCCCGGATATTGACCGCATCAAGCGACCATTTCCCCTCCTGAAGCGCTCTTCCTGTAATGGAGTACCCCAGAGAGCCTGGGAACATCTCAGGAAAAAGTGTGAAGACCTTAATATGCATTATTTGTCTTCATCATCGCGCACCAGTGCAAGGTCAGGATCAAGGCGCACAAAGCCTTGCTTTACATCCACCAATGGTACAGCATGCTTGGTAAAAGGTACCAAGACGCTGGCCCGTTTGGATGCTAGGCGAACTTCAAGTAAGTCACCAGCGCCATAGTTGAGCACCGTGGTGATTTCACCCAAATTACGCCCGTTGAGGTCTTCTACCCGCAAACCCATAAGATCCGCTTGGTAAAACCCCTCGTCCTCTTCAAGCTCTGGCAGAATACCACGCTCAATATAGAGTTCGGTATTCACCAAGCTTTCAGCCCCGTCACGGGTTTTAACCCCATCTACTTCAACGATGGCCGTGCCATCAGCCAAGGTACTTGCCCGCTTAAGAGAGAACTGGTTCGCCCCCGTCTCATCGGTTATGGGTTTGTATTTAAAGACAGCATCTGGATCTTCGGTAAACACATGAAGACGCAGCCAGCCGCGCACCCCTTGGGGGCGACCAAACTTGGCAACGCATAGACGCAGCGGCTGCTGGTTCATGATGACTCCGAAAAATTGTTTTACTCAGCTGCAGCTTCTTCTGCAGGAGCCTCGGCTTCTGCTGGAGCTGGCGCAGCAGCTGCTTCAGCGGCGGCGGCAGCAGCAGCCTCAGCACGGGCTTCAGCTTCACGGATGCGCTCTTGAGCCTTCTTACCAGGCTGAGCCTTAAGTGGGTTGTTCTTTGCAACAGCCTTTACCAAACCAGCGTTTGCCAAAAAGCGCGTCACGCGATCGGTTGGCTCTGCACCAACGCCCAACCAATGCTGAATGCGATCGGTCTTCAATGTAATGCGGTTTGGGTGATCGCTTGCTAAAATCGGATTATAAGTGCCCAACTTTTCAATAAAACGACCATCGCGAGGTGCGCGAGAGTCCGCTACAACAATGCTGTAGAATGGACGCTTTTTCGCACCACCACGTGCCAAACGAATTTTAAGTGCCATCTCTTTTACTCCTTATGAATTGACAACCTTAATGCACAAAAACTACATACCCCGCGGCGTGAAAAGCCCTTTGAGCCCTTGGCGTCGCATGCCCTTTTCACCCCACTTATTCATGCGCTTCATGACGTTGCGCATATCCTGAAACTGTTTCATTAACTTGTTCACGTCCTGCACCGAAAGACCACAGCCTGATGCGATGCGTTTACGGCGTGATGCATTCAGTAAATCTGGATTACGACGCTCTTTTGGTGTCATAGAGCCGATAATTGCTAGCTGACGATTGATAATTTTATCGTCAATCCCAGCTTCATCCAGTTTGTCTTTGAACTTGCTAACACCTGGCAAGAAGCCCATCAAGCCGCTTAAGCCCCCCATCTTCGACATCTGGCGCAGTTGTGAAGCTAAATCATCAAGATCAAAGGTCCCCTTGCCCATTTTTTTGGCAAGCTTCTCTGCTTCTTCCTGATCAATATTCTCAACAGCACGCTCAACAAGGCTGAGGACGTCGCCCATATCAAGAATGCGCGATGCAATGCGCTCTGGGTGGAATTCTTCCACTTGATCGACGCGCTCACCCACACCAAGGAATTTAATGGGGCACCCCGTCACCGCGCGCAGCGACAAAGCTGCACCGCCACGGGCATCACCATCAATGCGAGAGAGGACAACACCGGTAATCGCCACATTTTCCATGAAGGCTTTAGCCATATTGACCGCATCTTGACCGGTCATGGCATCTGCCACTAACAAGATTTCTGTGGGCTGGGTCAGATCCGCAATATCTTTAAGCTCTTGCATCAGCTCGTCATCAATGTGAAGACGACCGGCTGTGTCGATGATCAAAACATCATAGCCCTCGAGCTTTGCGGTATTCAGTGCACGCTTAGCAATATCGCGAGGTTTTTCGTCTAAGATAATAGGAAGGCTCTCAACACCTGCAAGGGGTGCTAAAATTTCTAGCTGTTCGCGCGCCGCGGGCCGATAGACGTCTGTGGAAGCCATCAATACTTTTTTGCGACGCTTATCTTTAAGGAATTTCGCGATTTTGCCGGAGGCTGTAGTTTTACCAGATCCTTGCAAACCGGCCATTAAGATAACAACGGGGGGCACCGCGTTTAAATTGAGCTCACTACCCTCGCCGCCCAAGACTTGAATCAGGTGATCATGAACAATTTTAATGACCATCTGGGCCGGGCTAATAGATTGCAGTACATCTTGGCCTACTGCCTTTTCGCGCACTGCAGCCGCAAAATCTTTGACCACAGGAAGAGCTACATCAGCCTCTAGCAGCGCAACTCGCACTTCACGCAATGCCGCATCAACGTCCGCCTCGCTCAAGGCGCCGCGTCCACGAAGTCGATCAAATATGCCGCTCAGGCGTTGCGTTAAATTATCAAACATTTTTCCCAACAGAAAATCGCCAGTGGGCGAAACTCGCTGACTGGCGTAACCTAAAGTTGTGACATTAGTAAAGGGATGTCATGGCAGCGTCAAGGACTTTTCGAGAATTTCGCAAAGAATATTACACTTTTATGTGAGTAATTTCCCATAACTTAGCTCAATGAGTGGGAAGTTCATCCATCCAGGGGTTTGACTGCAAAAAAGCCTTATTGCGAAGCGCCACGTGATCCACGATGACCTCGCTCAACATCTCTGGCAAATTGTTGAGAGCAATTAATCGTCCGGCTTCAATGCCATCTTCGATAATAAGAGCATCATTTTCTTTGATTTTTTGAAGTATTTTCCGCTCTCGGCGCCACAATTGTTCAAGTCCCAACAGGGTCGGAGCGCCACTTTCAGCCTCGACAATCATGGCCTTAACGTAAGCATAGCGCGATTCTAGGTCCGCCGAATCTGCTAAATGAAATACACTCCTTTTAGATTGAATGTCTTTCAAATAGCAAAGGGCACTTTCGGCATTTCGCCACGCATCCGTTTGTTTGGAGGCAAACTTCAACATGTTCGCTACAATTATTACGTTATCTGCACCCAGAGTGAGCATTTGGTAGGGACAAGCAAGATGGTAAATCACATCATAACTTATCTTTTGGTCATCATTGGTCAGCGCTGGGCTCAAAAGGGTATCGCTACGTGGGCACAACACATTAATAAGTATACCTGGCTGCACAAGCGCGGCGATAAAGCTTATATTATCTTCAACGACTTGTAATAAGGGTTTGTAAAACATAGCCATATCAGCAGCGTGTGCATTCTCTGTCAAAGAGCGATCAACATCGCTGGACACATTCAGCGCATCATGAATTGCACAAATTTGAGAATAGCGCTCTTTAATATTATCGAGGATCGACTTTAGTTTCAGGCGTTTGTTGTCACTACCTTCACAAGGTAGGGTCACCCCACGATAGAAACCCTTTTGAATTATTTTTGGATTTTGCTGCGCAAGAATTAGAGACCAACCCTCACTTGGATCAGGATTGATCCCGTCTACGCCCTCGCTAGGAATGCAAGCTATATCCATGATAGCTTCTTGATGACCCAGATCTGCTGCAAGTCTTAGCCACTTTGTGGCCTGGGGTACATCTTTAGCTACGTCTAACAGTCCGCCAAAATAAACCTGGAATAACGTATAGCAAGCTTCTGCATGATGCATGTTGGCCGCCATCTTAAGGTAACGCAAACTAAGATCATTCTGCTGCGGCAAAGAGCCCTTACCTTGCTTATAAAATAACGAGAGTTTTACATAGGCGGCGGCCACCCCTTGATTTGCCGCGCGATGATAAAGCCGTGCAGCGTTATCAATAAGCGCACGGTTTTTAAAAGCTCGACCTTCCACAATTGATCCCAAGCTATAGAGCCCCCAGCAATATTCTCTCTTTGCAAGATCGCGCATGAGCTTTTCTGCAAGATCTGTATCTTGAGGAACATATTTGGTGCCGGTGATATGCGCGGGCCAGGGTATACTTGGCATGAAGATGACCCTTATCAGCCGCCGCAGATAAATGCTCTTTATAACTAGCGCTAAGAGCCCTTGCACCCTCTGCTCCCCACGGCCGTCGCAAAGACAATTTCGCAAAAAGCCAATAAGCCTGAGGATCATCAGCCGCCATTTGTCGCACCAACGCACCGCGAAGGCGCGCACTGTTTACAAAATAATCGACATCCAACTGCATGACTAAATCACCACGATCCAAATCTTCAAGCACCCATTCTTCAAGATCATCTGCCCATGTGTGCAAAGTGATTTGTTCACTAACCGCAGGCATGACGCGAAATCGCTGCGCATACTCAACTAACTTAAATTGCGCTTTCTCATTTCCCCTGTTAGCGCGATGCGCAAGAGAAATTAAATCCGAAATAAAAAGAACGCTTCGCGTGGAGAGCTCTTTAAGGATCAAAATATCTTTTTCTTTGCTATTTCTCGATTTGCGAGGTTTTTTTGCCGGTGATGATGCGATAGGTTTTCTTTTTTTCTTTTCTACAGAAGATGCTTTGCGTTTTTTTGAATTTGGCTCAAAGGGAACGAAAGAGAGTTGTTTTGAGGCATGAGCTTTCTTGCTTTCCTTAGGCGAGGAAGCAACCCCTTGCTTGCCAGATGATGCTGCTGCTAATGAACTATTGGGTTGCCTGAACTCTCGAGAATGTAGAGTCTTTTTCCCAGAAAGCTTAGTTACGTCTGAGCCGAATACAGATTCACTCTGTAAAAATTGAGACACGATGGTTACACAACAAAGCCCCGCAACTGACCTGAAGAAGGCCCCAATTCCCATAACCATCCCCCCAAATTTCACCCCATTTAATGACCATATGAAAGCAAGGGGAATTTTCAGAGTTTATTAATTTATTATTTTTAAACCCTAAAGCTAAATGTCGGCTTAAACTCTCAGAACAAAATTAAGCTTTAAGTCCCTCCTCTCTCGCGCAACAAAGAACCAAATAGGGGTTGTGATTGCTGTTAAGCTTAGCTTTGTGGTATGTGACAATAGATACGATAATGCCGATGAGGTTCGAGATGCCCCATATTTTTTACAAAGCACATGGATTAGGAAATGATTTCGTCGTTATTGACGCGCGCGAGCATATGTTTAATGTAGAGTCCACTGTAGTGCGCAAGATTGCTGATCGCCGCTTTGGGGTGGGGTGTGATCAACTAATTGTGCTTGAAGCGCCACGCTGTTCTGAAACTGATCTCTTCATGCGTATTTTGAATGCTGATGGGTCTGAAGTTGAAGCCTGCGGTAATGCCACACGCTGTGTTGCCGCCATTCTGCAGAATGAATCTCACAAAACGAATTTTGCCATCGAAACGGTGGCCGGCATCTTACAAACAGAAACCCTCGCCAACGGTCTTGTCACCGCTGACTTTGGCGTGCCTCGCCTTGAAGCCCATACAATTCCACTGACTGAAAACGTGGATACGCTTCATGCCCCCATTACCTATCAAGGCCTCAAAGACCCCGTCATTGTCAGCGTGGGTAACCCACACCTGGTATTCTTTGTTTATGATGTTGAGGCCATTGATCTAGAAGATGTGGGATCCACCCTCACCCATCATCCCCTCTTTCCCAACGGCACCAACGTGGAAGTGGCCGAAATTCTGGATGAAAATCACATTCGTATGCGGGTCTACGAACGTGGCACTGGGATTACGCCTGCCTGTGGCACAGGGGCGTGCGCGACAGTGGTTGCGGCCCATCGACGCGGCTTTGTAAGAAATCCCTGTACCGTGATTATGGACGGCGGCGAGCTTGTCGTGACTTATAATGAAACAGTCCGCATGACCGGTGCGGTGACACTACCTTTTCAGGGTGTCCTTAGTGATGAGCTGTTGGCCGCATGACAGCTAAGCCTGAGCCCCAAGTCATTACCTTTGGTTGTCGCCTCAATGTCTATGAATCCGAGGTGATGCGCGACCATGCCAAAGCTCAAGGTTTGGAAAACGCGATTATCATTAATACCTGCGCTGTCACCAATGAAGCCGAGCGTCAAGCCCGCCAAGCCGTGCGCCGCGCCCGTCGCGATTATCCCAATGCGACTATTATTGTCGCCGGCTGCAGCGCCCAGCAAAATCCTGACCTTTATGCAGCTATGCCCGAGGTCAATTACATCATGGGCAACGAAAATAAGTTAAAGCGCACCAGCTTTGACTTAAGCTCCGCCCCGCGCATAAATGTAAGTGACATCATGAGTGTCACAGAAATTGCACCGCACATGGTCACCAGCTTTGACGGGCATGTGCGCGCCTTTATTGAAATTCAAAACGGCTGCGATCACCGCTGCACCTTTTGCTCAATTCCCCTTGGGCGGGGTAATAACCGCAGTGTGCCCATGGGCGAGATTACAAATCAGGTTCGTCATTTGGTGCAGCAAGGTTGTCGCGAGATTGTTCTAACAGGTGTTGATATTACCGGCTATGGCGGCGATTTACCAGGTAAACCAAGTCTTGGTCTCATGATGAAGCGCCTACTCCAAGCTGTGCCAGAGTTACCACGTTTAAGACTTTCATCCGTTGATCCCAAGGAAATCGATGAGGAAGCCCAACGTCTGTTGATGGAAGAGCCCCGTGTTATGCCTCATGTACATCTCAGCATCCAAGCAGGTGATAATCTGATCTTAAAACGCATGAAGCGCCGTCATTTGCGCGAGGACGTCTTTGAGCTAGTCAATAGGTTTCGCCAAGCACGGCCTGAAATTGTTTTTGGCGCTGATCTCATTGCAGGGTTTCCAACTGAGGACGAGGCCATGTTCCAGAACACCCTCGATTTGGTGCGCGAGGCGAATATCACCTTTGTACATGCGTTTCCCTACTCGCCCCGAGCTGGAACGCCTGCTGCTCGCATGCCCCAGGTGGCACGTCCGATTATTAAAGAACGGGCGGCACGGTTACGGGAGGTGGCCGCACAACAGCTGCATCACTATCTTGAGGGCCGCGTCGGTAAAGTAGAGAATGTATTAATTGAATCCAATTTAAAAGGCCATACGCAAGGATTTGCTGAAGTCGATATCGTGGGTGAGAGGTTGGATGCTGCACCAATCCTTCGCGGCCAAATTCGTCAAGCGGTGGTCGAAGCAGTAAACAATAATCGATTACAAGTGAGGTTGGCATGAGTGAGGCAAGCAAAGAAAAGAAATCAGGCTGGCTCAGTCGCCTCAAAGAAGGACTCAAGCGCACTTCGTCCAAGCTTTCCGAAGGTATTAGCACTATCTTCACCAAACGCCGCTTGGACCAAGAGGCGTTGGATGAGCTGCAAGATATCCTGATCATGGCGGATATGGGTGTGACAACATCAGCACGTTTAACCGCAGAACTTGCGAAGAATCGTTTTAACCAAGAAGTAGATGAGAAAGAAATACGTGAAACCCTGGCTGAGCTAATTGCAACCACATTGCGTCCACTGGCAAATCCTCTTCATGTATCATCAAAAAAGCCGTTTGTTGCGCTCATGATCGGTGTTAATGGCAGCGGTAAAACCACAGCTATTGGTAAATTCTCCCATTTCTATAAACAGCAGGGCCTTAAAGTGCGCGTTGCCGCGTGCGATACATTTCGCGCTGCCGCGGTTGAACAGCTTGCCACATGGACTCAAAGGTCCGGCGTCGCTTTCGTTCAAGGTGCCCTGAACACTGATGCGGCAGGTCTTGCTTTTGAGGCTTATCAACAAGCCCTCGATAACCAAGATGACCTACTGTTGATTGATACGGCTGGACGGTTGCAGAACAAGGCCAACCTGATGGCTGAGTTGGAAAAGATGACCCGTGTGCTCAAAAAACTCGATCCATCAGCACCGCATGCCGTGATCTTAGTGCTTGATGCCACCACAGGACAAAATGCCCTCACTCAAGTGGATGTTTTCAAGCAGACAGCGGGGGTCACCGGATTAGTGGTGACCAAGCTGGATGGCACTGCAAAAGGCGGTGTTTTGGTTGCGGTCGCTGAGCGTTACCAGCTTCCCATTTACGCCGTTGGGGTGGGCGAAGGCATCGATGACTTACAATCTTTTGATGCAGACTCTTTTGCGCGGTCACTATTAGGATTAGAATAAGCCACCAACAACGCAAGAAGAGATCCATGGTCGGACAAGAACACATTCGCGCCACTAATTTAAAAGAATTTTGGGATGCAGAGGCCGCCCTTGAACAAATCAAGAAAATTTATAACGCTAGCGTGCAAGAGCTGCGCGATGCATTCGCGGCTCTTGGTGAACATGCCCATCCTCTGGAACAACGCTTGGGGGCCAGCTATCCCTATCTAGGCATCACCCTTCGACCCGAAGATCTCTGTAAAGACCCTCGGCTGGCCTTTGGTGCAGCAGACAATGAGGGAGTCTATGGTACGACGATTACGAGGCCAGACCTTTTTGCCGATTACATTGTCGAGCAAATCAATCTTCTAATGGAAAATCATAATCGCCCTGTTTACGTTGGCATAAGTGACTGCGCCATCCCCTTGCCCTTTGCGGTAGATGAAGCAACGGTTCCTGTTGGTCCTGAAATGATCGAGCAAATGCGCCGTGGCTTTGTTTTCCCTGATTTAAGTCGTGTGGATGACAATACTGCCAACAACCGACGTGAACGCCTGACCAATCCTTTGCCGTTGTCATTCTTTTCCGCTGAGCGCATCGATTTTTCTCTCCATCGTCTATACCACTACACGGGTACAAATCCCGAGCATTTCCAACACTTTATTTTGTTGACTAACTATCAACGCTACGTCAAAGAGTTCGTGGATTACGCTAAATTACAGCTTGAGACATCAGATGAATATGATGCCCTCGTTGAGCCTGGGGATGTAATTACAAAAAACCGTAAACTTCGCCAAGAGCACCCACAGGGAACGCCCCTTGATCACCTGCCCCAGATGCCAGCCTACCACCTCAAACGACGCAATGGGAGCGGCATTACCTTAATCAACATCGGCGTTGGCCCCAGCAATGCTAAAACCATTACCGACCACCTGGCTGTATTGCGCCCCCATTGCTGGCTAATGCTAGGACATTGTGCTGGTCTTCGTCGCTCACAATGGTTAGGGGACTATGTCTTAGCCCATGCTTACGTGCGCGATGACCATGTGCTTGATCATGATCTGCCAGCTTGGGTTCCCATTCCTGCTCTTGCAGAGGTCCAAATTGCTCTCCAAGAAGCCGTGGAGGCGATCACTGGTGAGTCAGGACATGATTTAAAAACCCGCCTTCGTACCGGAACGGTGTACACCACAGATAACCGCAACTGGGAATTGCGTTCACAAGAGCTTTACGAGGAATTTAACGACAGTAGGGCTATCGCCCTTGATATGGAATCAGCCACCATTGCGGCCAACGGGTTCCGCTTTCGCGTTCCCTATGGGACGCTTTTGTGCGTTTCAGACAAGCCCATCCATGGCGAGATTAAATTACGAGGGATGGCCAATGCCTTCTATCGAGAGCGGGTGAGTCAGCACCTCTTTATCGGTATCGAGACCATGCGTATTCTGAGAGATCGGGGGACCCTCTCCCTCCACTCGCGAAAGTTGCGCGGCATCGATGACCCGCCGTTCCGCTGATTTTTTCTCAACGTCACTAAGAAAGGCATCCACGTCTTGCCAAAAGGCTGATGTGATTTCCGGTATCTCACCCAGTAAGATGTGAGATGCATTATCATAAGTGCGAACAAGACAGTTAGGAATTTTTTCCGCTATCAATAATGCTCTATGGTTACTCACGACTTTATCATTGCCAGATAACGCCAAAAACACCGGAAGGTCAAAATTGTTAAAGTTAGTTTTATTGTGCAGAAATGCTATTGAGTCCATAGCTGCCTTTAACCATCCCCAGGTCACACCTGAAGTCGCCTGCTCTGGGCGTGCAAACTGGTACTCACGAACCCTATAATATAAATCACGATATGTACTTAGATCATTCTTCTCAAAGGGCAGAGAATAAGGACGCAAGCGACCTTGTCCAAAAGCGTAATTATCTGAAAAACCCAGAAAACAACATAATTTTGCCATGAATTCTGAAAACCAAAGAGGATAAGGATTAGTATTAATACCAAACATAGGAGCGACTAAGATCACGCCCTCTACATATTCACGGCGGTGCACAAGATAGCGCAACCCAATATTCGCCCCCATGGACTCTGCAAGTATATAAATTGGCTTTGGTACCAGGGGCACGATGAAATCATGCATGATAC
>CAYRKI010000016.1:0-35627 GCA_964424815.1 uncultured Thiotrichales bacterium
ATTATCGACGCGGATTCCGATATTAAACGGCTACTGCAGCTTTATCCCAAAGCCGAGAGAAATTTCTCAGCTTCAAGCGCCGCCATACACCCTTGGCCCGCCGCAGTTACTGCTTGACGATAAATCTTGTCTTGAACATCGCCTGCAGCAAATACACCAGGGATACTGGTCTGCGTAGTGCCGGGTGTGCACAAGATGTACCCTTCCGCATCACACTTCAATTGCTCACGGAATAAAGTGGTCGCTGGATCATGGCCAATGGCGACAAAAACACCATCGGTCTCAAGGGTTTGGAGCGCGCCGGTATTCACATCTTTAAGGCGTATATGCGTGACGCTTTTGGGGTTTTGTGTGCCAATAATTTCATCCACCGTGTGATTCCAGATCACGTTGATTTTCGGATGGCTTAAGAGGCGCTGTTGCGCAATTTTCTCTGCGCGCAAAGAGTCTCTGCGGTGAATCAAAGTGACGTGGCTGGCATGGTGGGTGAGATAAAGAGCCTCTTCCACCGCTGAGTTGCCGCCCCCAATCACCACAACTTTTTTCTCGCGATAAAAAAAGCCATCACAAGTGGCACACCCTGAGACACCATAGCCACGAAATTCCTCTTCTGAGGGCAGACCCAACCAGCGAGCTTGAGCACCCGTGCTAATGACTACCGCATCGGCAACGTATTCATCGCCACTGTCACCCCAGGCGCGGAAAGGGCGGTTGGTGAAATCCACCCGCACGATTTGGTCAAACTGCATGGTGGTGCCCACATGCTCGGCTTGTAAGCGCATTTGCTCCATCAGCCAAGGGCCCTGGATCACATCAGCAAATCCTGGAAAATTTTCTACATCCGTTGTGATCATCAACTGGCCACCAGGCTGTAGACCTGAAACCAGCAAGGGTTTCAGATTCGCGCGCGCGGCATAAATGGCGGCTGTGTATCCCGCAGGGCCGGAGCCAATGATGAGGAGTTTCGTTTCATGGATTGCCATAGTTTTTATCTATTTCCTTTAAAATCCGAACATATGATCTAGGCTAAATCGGCCATGATGATCAATCAACCCATGATAGCCGAAAAGACGACACGATGTATCGCGAATTAGCACATAGCCGCCAAAGCCTGCTTTAGCTAATTCTTCTGGCGAGAAAGTTTCACGCACGCGGAAATAATGGGATCCGCTTGCGGGAATGCGCATGGTACGGGATGCCACCATGTGGCCACGGTTGCTGATCAGTTGAAGCTCTGTGTTAGAAAATGCATGCCACGAGGTTGAGACGGGATAAACCAAATAGCAGAAGCTATCGATTGTATCTGAAACCCGCAAGAAGAGGCGCGTTGAGAGACCCGGAGGGGCTCCACGATAGGATTGGGGTTCTGATTTATAGGTAATCGCCGTATTAAAAATGTGCGCGCCAAAGCTAGTCTCAGCTGCATGCTGACCATCAAGGCGTTCATAACGGAAAAGTCCGTGTAACCAACCATCAGCCTCTTGACCCACATTAAAGTCATAAACCAACTCCATGTGACCGTGGCCGGTTTCAAGGGCGATTCCACGGTCCTTGAGTAAGGCTGAAACATCAACAACTGTCGATTCGCTGCGCTTCAAATTGCCCAAGGAATGGCGCACAAGCTCAGAGCCTGCTGCGTCATAGACGATGATTTGAATGGGTAAATGCATTTGTGCCGTACTCATGGGTGTGGGCATGGCAAGGGAGCGGAACTCATTCAAAGGAAATATCGGGGCCGGCAAAATAAAGCCCTTGCCAAAATGGGGGGTAAGTCGTGCAATCACCGGGTCGTTCTTGAGATCAACACGCTCCACATTCGCGTGCGCCATGTGAGGTTTACTGGGGCGAATAACCTCATAGCGGGGGCGCACGAAATGTTTGCCTGCTTGGATTTCAAACTGCTGCGGCCACAATACTTCAGGATATAATTCTTTCGTATCTAACAGAGCCGTGCCAAAGGGAGGAATAGACCGCTGCCACCAGCGAATCTCGGCATGCCCCATGATATTGAGGCCCACTCCACCTACGGGAATAGGGCAAGGGTGACTGTTTTGCACCCACAAAAGCACTTTTTCCTCTTCTTTAGGTGCAGGTAAACCGCCATAAAGATCAGCTGGCCAGGCATTGGCGTCATGGGTGCAGGTGACCGTCTCACCATCATGGCTGTAAACATCAACCGCATATTTGACGATATCATGGCCGGCCGCGCCGGTGATGTGAATGAACAGCTGGCCCATAAAATCAGGTAAATTAAAACGTTTTTTGATCTCTGCACTATCAAAAACAACAGCTTGGTTGGCCTCTGGAAGGTCCTCGCTCCAGGAGTTAAGGACTGCACCATTTACATCGAACAAGCGCAACCACGCTTTGGCAGGCTTGCCACTATACCCGGTCCAATAGTTGGCGGTGGCCACGCGGGTGTGAAGACCGCCCATATCGCGGAAAAGAGCGTAGTTAGTGGCAAAGTTCAAGGGATCAAGATAATTTTTTGGATTCGTGACCCATTCTTGCGGGATCTTCAGCGCTTCTAGCGAAAGCACGCGGCAATTTTTAGGAATGAGGTGGCCAATAGCCTGCAAGGTGCGGCCCAAATCAAAGCTTAAAATCAGCAGCGCGTCAGCATCACTTGCCGTGATCTCAGTCACAAGTTGAGGGTTCATCCCCATTACTTGGCGACTTAAATCTTCAAAACGCTGAACGTAGAGCTCGGAAATGGCGAGATTTTGGGGTGGATAAAGCGCAAAAAAAGCTTCACTAATGCCATGGGGATCATAGACGGCTATTTTCTTGGCGGGGGCGAGATCTGCATGCAGCGCCGGAAACCTCTCTGCTGCCAACGGGTGTCCCAAAGCTTTAAAAAGGGATTGGCCCCCTTGGGCGGCATTAAAGGTCTCAATTTTCAATGACATAATCACACTTCTCCAAACTATAACTTCTTGCGGTCCACAGGGGCGCTATTTTTTCTTGGTGAACCAGCCTTTGACAGTGTCGAGCCAATTGCCAGGGCCCACGTTTTTGCCGGCGGCGATGGCTTCAAACATGGCGATGGCTTTCGGATCATCCCAAGCGGTAGCACCCTCAAGTCGGCCCACCAGTTTGCCCTCTTTGTTAATCACGTAAGTCGTTGGCGTTCCCTTTAAACCAAGTTTTGCAGGTACGCTGCCATCCACATCAAGATAAGACTCGATATATTGATAGCGCTGCTGGGCGAAGAATTCCTTAAGCTTGTCAGAGCGCACTTTTTGATCGATGCACAACGGAATCACGACAAGATCTTCCTCAGGCAGCGACCCTGCGAGACGATCAAGAGACGGCATCTCGGCAAGGCAAGGCTGGCACGTTACTGACCAAAGGGTGAGCACCACCACTTTGCCCTTAAAATCACTCAGCTGAACGGGTTGGCCATTGGGATTAATCAGCACAAAATCATCCACTTCGGTTGCAGACAACTTCTGGTAATTTTCCAAAGCCGCAAAACTCACGGTCGAGCATGCAAGAAAAATGAACGCAACAAGGGCTGACCAACTGAATGTTTTGACAGGGTTTCTCATGATCTTTAAACTCCTCATTTAAGGACAATGCGTAATGAAGTGAACTATGGAAAATCGTTCGAAGCAACCCTTTTTATGGGGTTTGTGTTTGATGGCTGTACTCATCACCGCTGCAATCAGTCTTGCCGGATGTGGTAAACGGGGTGCCCCTAAACCTCCAGGGGATGGATCTGTTACTTATCCGAATTCTTATCCGCGGGATGAGGCGAAACCGGGCGAGCTGCCATAAGCTTTTTCTCTAATTGCTCAAGAGCACTTAAAAGGCTGTCGCTGAGCAGACTAAAATCACCACCGGGTGCCACATAGCGCGCGGCCATTTCTTTGCGGCCGCGATTGGCAAAACCTAATACCACGTCAGCAGTGTTGTGAAACAGATCATGCAACTTTTGTATATCAGTCAGCGTTTTTGGATCTGCTGCCAAAGGTTGTTGAGTGAGCCAGCCCGACAGGGGACATTGTTCTGCCGGATGACAACTTGAGCTAAACTTTTGTACACCATTAATGTGTTGAATCAATTGCATTTTCAAATGCATATGCTCATCAAGACTCAAGATATTTGAACTTTGGTGTGATCTTTGTTTCGCGCCCACTTGATCGGGAAGTGAGACAGATTTTTGAGTCTCTTGACCGCCAAGATTGCAGGGAGGAAGTTGTAGGGCGCGTTTTTTGAGGTTGGGCGCAGGCATGTTTTCCTCCTCTCATCTGCTGGCTCCTAAAACTAAAATGAACTTCAGATGGTTAAGGAAAAGATAACGAGAATGGCAATAGATTGATGAGGGCTTTTCGTTGTTGTCCTCTTGCCTTAGGTAGCTGTCCTCGTATATAGATGCATCATGACTTTAAGTGCCGAAGTAGCTCAGTTGGTAGAGCAACTGATTCGTAATCAGTAGGTCGGGTGTTCGATTCACCTCTTCGGCACCACTAAGTTGCCTTTTATCTCAATTTCTGCCTCAACGTACCACTATTGAGAGTGATTTTAAATGTTAGGGCTTCAATAGAGCTAAGGCACGTCAAAGCAGTTCGTCAGAGCAAGTTATTGAGTCGGTTGTGTCTTCAAGCGACGCAGGTGCCTTTGCTCTTTAAATCGCTCGAAAAGGGTGTAAAGCACAGGCGTGATGTAAAGTGTCAAAATCTGCGAGATCAGCAATCCTCCTAAGATCGCGATACCTAACGGGCGGCGTAACTCGGCACCTGCGCCAATGCCAATTGCCAGGGGTATAGCCCCAGCAAAAGCCGCAAATGTCGTCATCATGATAGGGCGAAAGCGGCGCAAGCAAGCTTCAACGATGGCCTTTTCTGGGCTTAAGTTTTGCGTACGTTGTACCATCAGAGCATAGTCAATCATGATAATCGCATTTTTCTTCACAATGCCCATAAGCACGATGATGCCGATAAAGCCGACCACATCGAGATCGTGTCCCGTAACCCACAACGCCAAGAGAGCTCCAAAACCTGCTGACGGTAAGCCAGATAGGATGGTTACAGGGTGTACGAGGCTCTCGTAAAGCATGCCCATGACGATGTAAATCGCAACGATCACTAACCCCAGAATGAGGCCCATGGAACTCTGACTTGACTCAAAGGACTTTGCTGAACCCTGGAATTCTCCAGAAATACTCACAGGTAGCTGCATTGTCTGCTCAAGCGCTCGAATTTTCTGGACAATGGGTCCAATACTCACATCCTTCGTAATATTGAAGGATATGGTTGCAGCCGTCAGCTGATTCAAATGGCTCACGGTCACAGGTGCAGGTAAGCGCTCAAAGCGCGCGATCGTATCAAGGCGTACCATGCCCCCCTGTTGGTTACGCATTTGCAGGGCACCCACGTCCATATCCCGCGTGGCTTCTTTGGGGTCCACCTGTAACAGCACGTTGTAAGTGTTACTGTCGAGGTAAATGCTGGAGATTTGCTGTTTGGCCATGGCAAGAGTTAGAACGCTCGCCACGTCTTGAATGTTGAGGCCCAAATTGTAGGCTTTGTCCCGATCAATGTTCACTCTAAGTTCGGTACCGTCTAAGCTGACATCGTGGACTGCGTCAACAACGCCGGGGATTTTCTTAATGGCGTCCAGCATTTTGTCGGCATAAGCATAAAGCTCGGTAGCATCATCGCCGCGCAGCGTGTAGGCGTACTGGTTCTTTGAGAGCGAACCTGAGGTTCGCAGATTTTGAATGGCTTGAAGAGAGACCTTAATTTCTGGCACCACCGCCAGTTTGCGACGCAAATCTTGCAAAACATTGTCGATAAAGGGTCGCTTACCAAGGGGAGTCAGCGTGATAAAAAGGCGCCCTGTATTTGTGGTTGAACTTCCGCGTGAGCGCCCAATGCTGCTGACATAATAAGCCACATGGGGATGCTTGCCGACGATTTCTGCCACCTTCAGCTGACCTTGAATCATCTTCTCAAAAGGGACATCGCCAACAGCTTCGGTGGAACAAAACAAGAGGCCTGTATCTTCTGTCGGAAAAAAGCCCTTAGGTAGCAGTGCGCCCAGTCCGACAGTGCCAATAAAGCTTGCAATAAGAAGTCCTATGGTGAAGCGTTTGCGCTGCATGGTCCACACCAGGGTGACTTTATACCACTTGGTCAGACGCCCAAAGAAGCTCAAAAATCCTCTGACAAAAGCATTTGTTTTTTCATCAGGAGCCAACAAAAAGCGGCTCATGACGGGCGTAAACATCAACGCGATAAAGCCTGATGCTACGATCACCAGCGTCAAGCTGATGCCAAATTCATAAAAAAACCGTCCAATAATGCCGGGCAAGAACAGAATAGGTATGAAAACGATCGCAAGTGAAACCGTCATCGAGACAATGGTAAAAGCAATCTCATTGAGTCCTTTTTTGGCCGCTTCTAGGGTTGTTTCACCTTTTTCCATGTGATGCGCGATGTTTTCCATCACCACGATAATGTCGTCAATGATGAAGCCCAGAGCAAGCGAGAGGGCCATCAAAGTCAGGATGTTCAAGCTGAAACCAAGGGCATTCATAATGATACTGGCCATTAATACCGAAAGAGGCATGGCAAGGAGTGGAATGATTGTCGATTTTAAGTTTTGTAGAAATGGATAAACCACAAGCAATACTAAAAAGATCGTTAAAATGAAGGTAAACTGAAATTCATGAATCGAGGCACGCACAGGCTGTGAGCGGTCAACAATGAGCTTCATCTGCGCAGCAATGGGAAGCGACCGATTAATTTCAGGTACAACCTTCAAAACAGCATCGGCCATTTGCACAGTGTTGACCCCAGGTTGACGACTCACGGCAATAATAATGGCTCGTTCATTTGAAAGCCAAGCCATGGTTCGGTCGTCTTCTACACTTTCAACAGCTTGGCCGATATCTTGAAGGCGTAATTGCGCTTCGTTTTTATCCACAGTAACGATTTTGTTATAGTCTTCCGCCTTGGTAAGCTGGGTGTTTGGGTTGATTTGAATGCTCTTTTGCGGCGTTTCAAGGGAGCCAGCTGGGGGCAAGAGGTTGGCAGACTTAACTGCTTTTTGTACATCGGTCACACTCAGACTGTGAGAGGCCAACTTTTGTGGGGATACCATAATACGAATGGCGCGCTTTTGGGGGCCTATAATTTCCACCTTACCAACACCCGAAAGAGTGCCGATGCGATCTTGGATTTTGGTTTCGGCTAAATCGTTAAGATCAGTTAAAGGTAATGTTTCCGATGTAAGTGCAAAAAAGAGAATGGGCTGATCTGAGGGATCAGTTTTTTCATAAGTGGGTGGATTTGGCATATCATCAGGGAGCTGGCTTAGCACCGACGAGATGGCTGCATTTACGTCTTGTGCAGCCGCATCAATATTACGGTCTAGTTCAAAATCGATGGTGATACGGGTGCGTCCTTGGGAACTTACAGATGAAATGGTGTCAATACCTGCAGTTGATGCGAAGGAGCGCTCAAGCGGCAGGGCTACGGTTCTTGCCATGGTTTGGGGACTGGCACCGGGAAGCGACGCGGTGACCACAATAGTTGGGAAATTGAGCTTTGGTAGGGGACTGATGGGAAGACTGAAGTAGCTGATTAAGCCGATGATAAAAAGACCTATCAACAGCAAAAAGCTCATGATAGGGCGACTTATAAATTTTTCAAAAAATGGCATTTTTATTCTTATTCTTCTGCTTGAGCGTTTTCTGCTTCAACAACTTGAACTCGAGTACCATCGGTAATTCGGCCAAACCCACTCGTCACGATTTGATCGTTAACGCCAAGCCCTTTTTTAATCACGGCAGTTTTCTCAAGGTATACAGCAACTTCAACCGGTTGAGCATTGACAACCTTGGTTTCTGAATCGAGCACAAACACAAAATCACCCTTTTGACTATTACGTAGCGCCTCTGCTGGAATCACAAGCGCGCCATCAAACTTACCGATTGGAAAGGTGATATCCACGTACTGACCGGCCCAAAGTTTTCCCTCAGGATTAGGAATGCTGAAGGAAACCTTGATGGTGCCGGTCGTAGGATCCACACGGTTATCAAGAGCTTTTACAAGAGCGTCGGTGCGCACAGTGTTTTTATCAGCCATTTGCAGAGTAACGGGGATGGATTTACCGACCATCGGCACCAAAGTTGAGAGGTGTTGCTCAGGAACCGACAGCAAAAGTTCCATGGGATCAACTTGGGTGATACTGAGGAGAGCCTGGTTATCATTGGGATTAACCACCGTGCCCGTTGCGACGTGGGTGATGCTGGCTCTGCCGCTGAAGGGAGCTTTAATCTCAGTGTAGCCTAACTGGGTTTTAAGTTCGTTGATGGTGGCCTCAGCATTGGCGACATCAGCTTGTAAACTTTTGTAGCTTGCAACTTGCTGGTCGTACTGGGCTTGGGATGCAAATTTACGCTCCAGCAGTTTAGCGGTGCGTTCCATCTCTTGCTTGGCTTCTTTAAGTTGCGCTTCATATTTTTGTTTCATAGCCTGAGCTTGAGCGAGTTTTGCTTGCAGCTGATCATCATCAAGCTTAATCAGTAATTGTTGCTCCTCAACATACGCGCCGTCAGTCACCGCAACTTGCTTAATCATGCTGGAGATGCGGGGCTTGATGTCAACGCTGGTCGATGCAGTTAACTGGGAAGAGCCTTGAAAAGGGATCTCAACATCACTTATCTGGGGTTTCGCAAGTGTAACCACAGGCAAAAGGGGGTCAATTTTTTTTCTTCCCTTCCACCATAAAGTGCCTCCAATGCTTGCAGCGGCTATGATGAGAGATGCGATAATCACAGAGCGACGGTTTAGTAAGCGAGCGTAAGCCAATTGACTTTCCCCGTTAATATTATTCGATTATTGTTGTCGAACAGCTTATATGACAAAACAGACTCTTAGAAGAGGGCTTATGTTTTTTAATACGCAACATTTGGTACTGCGGGCGGCCCTTTCGATGGTCAAACTGTTCCAGCAACCTGGCATGCCCGTTGAAGTGTTACGTGTGGCGCAAGACAGTCTCAGCCATCTAATCCCTCACAACCTTGCATATAATCGTGAAATGCTGCGCATTGCCGATGTACCTGTTGAGCGCTTCACGATCTCTGAGCGCCCAGCAAAATATTGCATCCTTTACCTTCATGGGGGTGCCTATGCTTTGGGTCCCAATGCAGCCTATCGCAGACTGGCCTCTCACTTGGCGCATCTGATGGATGCGCAAATTCTTATGCCTGATTATCGTTTGGCGCCTGAACATCCTTTTCCTGCAGCCATCGAGGATTGCATTCATGTAGCAGAGGTTGTGCTGCAGACCGAGCAAAATGTCATCCTTATGGGGGATTCGGCGGGCGGAGGATTGGTGCTGGCAACCCTTCTTGCCCTGCGAGACCGCGGACGACCTTTACCCAAAGCTGCGATCACCTTTTCTGCGTTTACGGATCTTGCTGTCACGGGGCCATCAATCCAAAACTTAGTGGAAAAGGACCCTGTGATTGATGCGCAGATGGTGAGCATCATGGCTAAATATTATCTGAAAGAGGCTGATCCCAAAAACCCCTTAGCCTCGCCGCTTTATGGGCATTACGAAAAACTGCCTCCGCTGATGATGCAAGTAGGCAGCGATGAAGTATTGCTTGATGATACGTTGCGCGTGGCGCAAAAAGCTGTAGAAGCTGGCGTTCGCGTGCGTCTTGAGGTGATCCCCCATATGTTTCATGTCTTTCAACTGGCTGCAGGCATCTTGCCTGAGGCTGATGCTGCCCTTGGTGCTGTGCGCCATTTTATTCACGAGGTAGCACCTTGAAGCGCAAAGGTGAGATCTCTGCCCTCCAGATTTTCGAAAACATCGGTCGGCCGCTGTTGCAAAAGGAAGGGTATATCTTTGCCAGTATTATCCTTGATTGGGCGCAGATCGTCGGAAGCCAGCTTGCCGACAAAGTGCGTCCAACAACGTTGAAGTTTTCGCCTGGCAAACGCAGCCACGGCACCTTGATGGTCGAAGTGAATCCGGGGGCCTCTCTTCTCGTGCAACACATGGAAGGGGCTATTATTGAGAAAATTAATACCTACTATGGTTATCAAGCGGTCTCACGGATGCGCATGGTGCAAGTTCCAGCAAAAAAAACAGTTCAAACGTCCAGGACTGTTTCGGCAGAGGAGCACGTAAAAAGAGAGGTGTTTCAGCCAGATCTCTCAGATATTCACTCGCCAGACTTACAGGATGCCTTGCGTCGTCTGGCGACCTTGCTCCCTAAGCCTTAACTTCAGTCGCCTTGCGTTCTGTGCGCGCTAAGAAAAGGCCTGCTGCAATCACAATGCCAGCACCCACTAAAGTCCACATGTTGGGATCGGTATTGAACAATAACCAGTCAAACGTGGTACCCCAAATCAAGGTTAGGTAAAAATAAGGCGACGTTGACGAGGCTGGTGCCAAACGCATGGCACGGGTGGTGGCCAGTTGGCCAAAACCGCCAAAGATGCCCATGCATATCAGGATACCTAAAGTTTCCATATCAATGGGGACCCAAAACCAGGGTAGCAGTATTCCGGATAAAATCGATGTCAGCAGGGAGAAGGTGAAGACGATCATAATATCACTGTCGGTGGCAGAAAGACCGCGTACGAAGACAAGCGACAGGCCGTACATGGCGCCGCCGCCGATGGCGTACAAGTTATTGAGGGAGAGACCACCGCTTGGACGCAAGATGAAGAGAATGCCCAGAAAGCCAATGATGACGGCTGCCCAGCGAGCCATACTCACGTTTTCTTTCAACAGAATGGCTGAAAACAGTGTCAAAAACAGTGGGCAGGTAAAGGTAAACGTGTAGGCTGTGGCCATGGGCATAACGCGAAAGGAATGTAAAAAGCTAAGTAAAGCAAAGAAGTTCAGAAGAGAGCGAATAACGTGGCCCTGTACCCACTGGGTTTTAAAGGTAACCTCACTTTTTTGAAATTGAGCAACGATAAAAATGGGGATGAACGCAAAGAAAGCACGAAAGAAGGTAATTTGGATAAGGGGAAGTTTTTTAGGTAAGCTTTTGACGATAATGTCTTGAACACCAAAAATCGTCACCGCCAACAACATGAAAGCGACTGCTAAAGCATGGTTGGAGGGGGGTTGTTTTACACGCAAACCCGTAATCACATTTGAAATCACGTTTTCTACCTTTCTTGGTGAAACTTCTCCTTTTGTTGGATTTTATCTCAGCATAAAGTGCGTTGTTTGGCCATCGGCAATTATCAGTGTTGTCTTAGAACTTCTTGCGGCACGCCGGAGTTCAACGTTTGGTTGTGTTTTTTTTCGCTCTGAGCAAGATAGAGGCCCGCACTAATGATGATTGAGCCGCCTAACAACATCCATAAATCAGGTTTTGTTGCAAAGAATAGCCAATCGAACGCAACGGCCCAAAGCAGTGCTGCATAATCGAAAGGAGCGATAGAGGAGACAGGCGCCAAACGCATGGCTTGCGTCATGGCATATTGCGCAAGACCGCCAAGGGTGCCTACAGCCGCAAAAAAAGCCACTGTTAGCCAAGTCATCGGTTGCCAAAACCAAGGCAACGCAAGACCACTAAGGAGAGTGCTTAAAAGAGTAAAGGTAAAGACAATCAATGTGTTACTATCCGTTGAGGAAAGTGAGCGCACGTAGACTAAAGACAGTCCGTAAAAAAACCCGCCTCCAAGCGCGATCATGGTATCCACAGAGAGACCACCTTCGGGGCGCAACATAATAAGGATACCGCTAAATCCCCCTAGTACTGCCCCCCACCTGGCCAGACTCACCCGTTCTTTGAGCAAAGGCGCTGAGAATAAGGTCAAGAATAGCGGAGCGGTAAAAGTAAAAGTATAGGCATTGGCCAAGGGCATGGTACGAAATGCGTGGATAAAGCACAGCAGCGCCAAAAATGAAAGAATGGCGCGAATCATATGCCCCACAGGCCATTCTGATTTAAAAATTCGTTGCTTGCGCTCGTAATAACCGATGACAAAGATCGGAATGAATGCGAAAAATGAGCGAAAAAATGTAATTTGAACCACGTGCAGTTCAGCGGGTAGACTCTTGACGATAACGTCTTGGATGGCATAAAGCCCCACCGAGAGCATCATGAACAACACGGCGGCGATGTGCCGCGGCGGCGTGTTGTTGGTGCTTAAGTGAAGCCAAGTTTTGCGCATATTGATTTCTACCCCTTAAAGGTGGAACAGTTGGAAGAAAGTTAGTGTAATCATGACAGCCTATGGTGGAGCCGTTTTGCGTCAGGATCAAGACATGAATGAAGGGTCCCTTATGACAAGCGATGCACCCTATTTTCTAGGGCTTAACCCCAGCCAACGGCAAGCAGTCGAGACCACTGAAGGACCGCTGTTGGTCTTGGCAGGTGCAGGGACTGGCAAAACCAGGGTTTTGACGACGCGTATTGGCCATCTTTTGATGACTGGCAAGGCGTGGCCCTCGCAAATCTTGGCGGTGACCTTTACCAATAAAGCCGCCCACGAAATGCGTGAGCGCGTTAGTCACATTTTAGGCCGCTCAACGGAGGGGCTGTGGCTGGGTACCTTTCACTCCATTTGCGTGCGCATTTTAAGAAGACATGCCGAGTTAGTCGGCTTACAGCCTAATTTCACCATCTTAGACACCGATGACCAGTTGCGCCTCATCAAGCAAATTGTGCAAGCCCAGGGCATTGATGATAAGCGCTTCCCTCCGCGTGTTATTTTAAGCGTGATCAGTCGCTGGAAAGATCGCGCCTTGACACCGGATAAGGTGCCCACCCATGAAGCTCATTCGGGTGATCAAATTCTTGAAGTTTACCGCGAGTATCAGCAGCGTCTGAGTGTGCTGAACGCTGTCGATTTTGGTGATTTGTTGCTGCTTAATTTGGAGCTTCTCTCCAAGCACGCCGATATTCAGCAAGCTTATCAAAACCAATTTCGCTATATTTTGGTGGACGAGTATCAAGACACAAACGTCTCGCAATATTTGTGGTTGCGGCTCCTTACCATGGGTGAGCATCGCAACATCTGCTGCGTGGGCGATGATGACCAGTCTATTTATGGCTGGCGCGGAGCGGAAGTCACTAACATCTTGCGGTTTGAGAAGGATTTCCCGGGTGCTGTTGTGATCCGTCTTGAGCAAAATTATCGCTCTACCCCTCATATTCTAGCGGCAGCCTCAGGACTTATTGCGCAAAATCGCGAGCGTTTGGGTAAAAGTCTGTGGACCGAGCGTGATTCAGGTGAGAAGGTGCAAATTCGTGCCGTCTGGGACGGTGAAGAAGAGGCGCGCTTTATCGGTGATGAGATCGAAGCTTTGCATCGTCGCGGCAACTCGTTATCTTCCATGGCGGTTTTGGTGCGTGCTGGTTTTCAAACCCGTGAATTTGAAGATCGTTTCATGACTATTGGGGTGCCCTATCGTGTTATTGGCGGCCCGCGCTTTTATGAACGCCAAGAAATTCGTGATGCATTGGCATACCTGCGCGTTATTGTGCAACCCGATGATAGTCTCGCCTTTGAGCGCATTGTGAACACACCGCGCCGTGGTATTGGCAGTACCACCATTCAGCTTTTGCATAACTATGCTAGGGCCTCGGATATGTCCCTTGTGGCGGCCACACGCGCACTTCTTGAAACCGATGAACTACGAGGTGCTGCCAAAACTGCGCTACGCGTGCTGCTGGACGATTTTGATCGTTGGCGCGCCCAGGTCAATGATCTGCCGGCCGATGAACTGGCTGGCATTGTGTTGGACGAGTCAGGCTACACCGCCATGTGGCGTCAGGATAAATCCCCCGATGCTCCGCAGCGCCTTGAAAACTTAAAAGAGCTTGTGAACGCAATTGCTGAATTTGAAAACCTCTCCGCATTCCTTGAGCATATTGCGCTTGTGATGGAATCTACCGAGGCCCGGGAAGGAGACGTGGTTACGGTGATGACCTTGCACAGCGCAAAAGGCCTTGAGTTTGATTACGTGTTCTTAGCGGGATGGGAGGAAAACTTGTTCCCCAATCCCCGCGCCCTTGAAGAGACAGGCGGCACTGGTTTGGAGGAAGAGCGACGCCTAGCCTACGTGGGTCTTACGCGTGCCAAAACCAAGGCTTATATTGTTTTTGCCGCTAATAGGCGTCTTCATGGTAGTTGGCAATCCGCACTGCCATCACGCTTTTTGGATGAGCTTCCCCGCGAACACGTGGAATTTCAAGGTTTACAAGGTGCTGCCATGCGCTCGATGAACGCCCACTCCTATGCGCCGCGTCTGAAACCTAAAGTGGATGACTTTGATGATTACATTCAAGATTTCACGCCGCAAAATCTGCTTGCTGTGGGAGACCGGGTCTTTCATCAAAAATTTGGCTATGGCCGTGTGACTGCCATTAGCGGTGACCGCCTTGATGTGCAGTTTGATCATAGCGGTCCTAAAAAAGTCATCGCTAGCTTTGTAGAGAAGCAATAGCGAGGATTGCCGTGGGGGCCGTCCTCTAGGTGTGTCAGACCGTTTGCTTGGCAACCCCTCAAACCGCCGTGATCCCGAGTAAGACACGAGCGTGGCAATCCATGAAGTCCTGGAGGATTTCATTGTTGAGAGGCAAACTGCCGTCGATCCTCATATGACCTCAAAATAGGCGTGCTTCTTTTTGCCCATGGAAAATTTAACCTTGGCCTCTATTACATCGCTGGATGCAAGAGTAAGGTTTTCGTCTTGAATGGTGGCGTCATTTAGCTTAGCACCACCGCCACGAATGAGGCGTCTCGCCTCACCTTTACTCGAGGCAAGATGAGCTCTGACCAAAAGATCAATCACAGCAATCCCAGTTGCGATCTCTGCCGTTGTAATGTGCCCAATCACTACTGCTTCTGCCGCACCGCCAACACCTTCAAAAAGTTTTGCTGCTGCATCACGAGAAGTAGTCACGGCTTCATCGCCATGAAGAAGGCGTGTGGCCTCATCCGCGAGCACTTTCTTGGCTTCATTGACCTCTGAGCCCTGCAGTGCTTCAAGCTTTGTAATTTCATCCAAAGGAAGTTCGGTGAAAAGACGCAGGAACCGTCCCACATCGGCATCATGAGTGTTGCGCCAGAACTGCCAGTAATCGAAGGGAGCAAGCAACTCGGCGTCCAACCACACAGCACCTGAAGCTGTTTTACCCATCTTAGTCCCAGCGGCGGTGGTCAAAAGCGGGGTGGTCAGGGCAAAAGCCTCTTTGCCTTCAAGGCGTCTCACCAAGTCAGCACCGCTGATAATGTTCGCCCACTGATCGGCGCCACCGCACTCTAACATGCAGCCAAAGCGGCGATTAAGGTACAGGAAATCATAGGACTGTAGGAGGATATAGTTAAATTCAATGAAGCTTAAGCTTTGCTCGCGCTCAAGGCGAAGCCTAACAGAATCAAAGCTCAACATGCGATTGACAGAAAATTGCGAGCCAATTTCACGCAGAAAGTCGATGTAGTTCAGACCCAGTAACCAATCGGCGTTATTGAGATAAATAGCGTCATTACCTTGCTCCCCAAACCGGACAAATTTCGCAAAAACACGGCCGATGCTTTTGATGTTGGCTTCCACCAGCGCTTCATCAAGCAGGGGGCGCTCGCTATCCCGAAAAGAGGGGTCACCAATACGGGTGGTGCCTCCTCCCATGAGAACGAGGGGTTTGTGGCCATGCTTTTGGAGTAAACGCAGCAACATGATTTGAACCAAATTCCCTACATGAAGGCTTTTGGCAGTGGCATCAAAGCCCAAATAAGCGGTAATGGGGCCTGCGGCCATTTTGGCATCAAGACCCTCTAAATCAGAGCCTTGATAAATAAAACCTCGCGCTTGAGCTTCTTGCATAAAGCTGGATTTAAACTGCACGCCATTACTCCTTATCGAAAAACCGTGGGGATCATCCCATGGTTTTAGCGTGCTGTCCACGCGCCATCAATGGGTAATGCAGTTCCCGTCATGGTATCAGCCGCAGGGCTGCACAGGAATGCCGCAAGGCCACCAATGTCTTCAGGTCTAACGAAGCGCAAGGTAGGTTGTTTTTCCGCCAACAATTCGCGGGTCGCCTCTTCTAGACTCATGCCCTGGGCGCTCATGCGGGCTTCAATTTGTTTTTCTACCAAAGGCGTCAACACCCACCCAGGGCAAATCGCATTACAGGTGATACCTGATTCAGCGGTTTCTAACGCTACTACTTTGGTAAGTCCCACCAAGCCGTGCTTGGCCGCCACATAAGCCGATTTTTCGCTGGAGGCGACGAGACCATGGGCGCTAGCAATATTAATGATTCGGCCCCAGCTTTTTTGCCGCATAAGGGGAAGGGCGCGCTGAATCGCCCAGAATGCAGCAGAAAGATTAAGATCAAGGATTTGCTGCCACCTATCTATGGGAAACTCCTCGACCTTAGCCACATGCTGAATGCCTGCGTTATTGACGAGAATATCCACACTGCCAAAAGTGGCAGTCGCTTCATCAATGAGGCGCTGATTTTCCTCAGGTTTCATAAGATCAGCTGCGATATAAGCCGTTTTAATACCATGGCTTTCCAATTGGGTTCGGATTGCTTGAATTTGGTCTAGATCACCAAATCCATTGAGCACAATATCCGCACCTTGCTCAGCTAAAACTTGAGCAACGCCAAGACCAATTCCGCTGGTCGATCCGGTGATAACGGCGGTCTTTCCTTTAAGCATGATCATCCTCCTCAAAATAAAGCCTTATATTAATTTATTTATAGGCTTATTTCGTTGAAGGAAGGGTTAATGAAAGGATATTTGATAAGCGTTTAACATCCAGTCAAGAGTCTCTTCAAGCGCGATCGGCGCCTTAGAGAACTGAAGCCGTAACCGCTCGTTTGAGCCTACTTGATACAGGATGTCATTAGCACGCACCAGGTTAGGATCAACGTTTATCGTGATTTCATGACGTGTGAGCGCAGACAAGTGAGCAATGATTTCTTTGATGCTATGGGCTACTCCAGAGCACAGATTGTACGTGCCCTTCGCATCGGGACTTTCTAGGAGGTGAACGTAGGCATCAGCAATCCACCGAACATCGGAGAAGTCTCGGCTGATGTCAATATTGCCCAGTTGAATGGTCGGTGCTCGCTTAGCAAAATGCTCGACGATTTTGGGGAGTAAAAAGTTGGGACTTTGACCAACACCCGTATAGTTAAAGGGACGGGTGATAATCACTTTAAAATGCTCTTCATAGGTCTTGGCGATGAATTCCATGGCAAGCTTTGAGCATCCATAGTGATTGACAGGAGCAGGAGGTATGTCTTCAGCAAGAACACCTGAGGTGCGGCCATAGACATTCGCCGTGCTCGCTATAATCACCCGTTCTGGGGTTTTCTTTGCGCTAATGCAGGCATCAAGCAAATTTTGGGTGCCCACGGTGTTGACGTGATAGACTTCCGTTCCTGTTGCAGCAGGTACATAAGAAATGCCGGCAAGATGAATCACTGCATCAGGCTCAAAATCGCTGATTTCTTTTGCCAGTGATTCTTTATGGGTTAAATCACTTGCCAGCGCTGAGACCTCGTAATCTTGCTCGTGAAGAAGGGGCACAAGATAGCGTCCCGTAAACCCCTTACTTCCCGTGAGCAAGATACGCTTCATAGTGTTTATCTCACTCTAGAAGCAGCGATTATCGCGCACACGGCGAATGTCGGCCTCGACCATCATCTGGCATAGCTCATGGAGTGTTGTTTTAGGCTCCCAACCAAGCTTCTCCTTAGCTTTTGCCGGATCACCAATTAGCAGATCTACTTCAGCAGGGCGCAAATATCGCTTGTCAAAGATCTTTTGCTTTTTGGGGCTGCCAATAAGGAGCTCGACTTCAGCAGGGCGATAAAAACGTGGATTGATTTTAACCACGGTTTTGCCTGTTTTGGTGTCTCGACCCTGCTCTTGGTCGCCTTGGCCCTCCCATGCAATGGTGATGTCTGCCGCTTTGAAAGCCAGTTCCACAAAGTGACGAATGGTCCATGTTTGGTTGGTGGCAAGCACAAAGGTGTCAGGTGTTGAATGTTGTAACATTCGCCACATACCTTCAACGTATTCCTTTGCAAAGCCCCAGTCGCGCTTGGCATCAAGGTTGCCCAACTCTAGTGGCGCATGGCTGCCATTAACGATCTGTGCCACGCCAGTGGTTATTTTACGGGTCACGAATTCTTGGCCACGCAGAGGGGACTCGTGATTAAACAAAATACCGCAAGCTGCGAACATGTCGTAGGATTCACGGTAGTTGATGGTCGACCAATGGGCGAAGAGCTTGGCGACTGCATAGGGGCTTCGCGGATAAAAGGGGGTGTTTTCATCTTGCGGAATGGCCTGGACCTTGCCGTAGAGCTCGGATGTGCCTGCTTGATAGAATTTAATTTTTGGGTTAACCACACGGATGGCTTCTAAAAAGTGTAGGGCTCCTACACCGGTCATTTGAGCGGTTGCAAGAGGCTGTTCGAACGATACGCCAACGAAGCTCTGTGCTGCGATGTTGTAAACCTCATCCGGCTCATACTTGGCACACAACCGAATGGCATTGCTAGGATCCAGAAGGTCAAACTCTTCTAAAACCAGATTGTCGTTATTCTGAATACCCAGTTCCTCAATGCGCCAAAAATTGGTTGAACTGGTGCGTCGGTAGGTACCGATAACACGATAATTTTTCTGCAAGAGTAATTCGGCAAGATAAGCGCCATCTTGGCCAGTGATGCCGGTGATAATCGCGGTCTTTTGTGGTGTCATGATCTCTTCTCAGGATTTAAAAAGGTTTGTCTTCATCTAAATTACAGCTAAAAAAGCACTCCTCTGATCTCAATGCAAATGGTTTTTATCTTCTAAAGTTTTAAGGGTTTTGTATATATCTTCACAAAACTGATCCCAGGTAGGCGGCGTGTATTCTCTTTTAATCTTATCTTCTCGCGTTTGTAATAATTCTGGATTGTTAGCATACTGGAGAATTTTTTCTCCCCAAGCAACGGTGTCCCACGGATCCAGATATTCAACAAAATCACCACCTACTTCAGGCAATGAACCGCGGTTAGAGGAAAGGCAGAACTTGCCATGGGCAAGTGATTCAGCCACGGGGATGCCCCAACCTTCGTAAAAAGATGGAAAAACTGTGAAAAGGCAGTTTTTGTAAAGCCAAGCGAGCTCGGCATCACTTACGTGGTTTGCAATCGTAAAATAATCTCGACTCAATGGATTTCTTTGAATCTCTTCAACAAGCTCATTTACTCCCCAACCCTCCATTCCCACAAAAATAATTTTTGGTAACTCATTGACTCCCTGGTTAAGCAAGTGATTGTAGCTTTGGTATAAAACTCGATGATTTTTGCGTGGTTCAATGGTCGATACAAAAAGAAGAAATCTCTCATCACATGCCAAAACAAAATCCGGTTTTTTGTTTAAAGTTGAGGCATGAGAATTTGAGCCAAGAGTAACCACGCTTGTTGAGGGAATCTTGAGAGACTGTTCTTGCAAGAGAAGTTTCAAATCGCGTTGCGTAGCGCGGGAGTTGCAAAAAACATGCGTAGCAACATTGCTTATGGTCTCAGGAAATATTTTGAAAACCTCTGCAAAAGGCAGAGAGCAAAAATGAGGTTGGATAATTGGGATTGCATCATGGAAAAACATGGCAACCTTACACTTAGTTTTATCTACTAATTTTTGCAACGGCACTGTGAAGGAATGATCCCAATCGGCTCCGAGTGTTATGAGTGTATCGGTAGGGCGAAGTTTTAGTTTTTTATCGGTGAGCAGCGAAAATAATTTCGGCAGGTAGAACTTCTGTCTTATAAGTCTTTTTACAGCAAGACGTTGTGTTCTTTTAATCCACAATGTTTCGCAGATTTTCCAGCAGACATGCCTCAGGTAAGGGTATTTTTTTCTGTGAATTATAGCGTAGGATTCGTGGCTCAACTCCTCAAGGTATTTGACTGTTTCGGAGGCGCCATCTATACTAATTTCATAAAAATTTTTATACCTACATACAAAAAAACGCACTTCTTGAGGTTGATGCTTTAGTAACCATCTCGCCATCTCAAAAATGGTGCGTACAATCCCAACGGGGGGTCTGTTCCAGGAATCTAATAAAGTAATATTAAAGTAAATCATATAAAAAACTTCTTATTTGTATTATCCCAGAACCATAAAAGGGCACAGCGCTTAGTCGTCAAGTATTCGTCAATGTTAGGAAAATCCACCGCCATAAAGTAAAGGCCGCAGGCAGGCGCCGTAGGGCCCGCAGCTGCGCGATTTCTTGCCTCCAAAGCCGTACTAATTCTCTCGGCTGGCCACTGGCCTTTACCAACTAACGCGAGAGTGCCCACCATATTTCGCACTTGGTGATGAAGAAACGAGCGGGCTTTTACATAAAAGTGTACTTCATCGTATACACGCTTTACTTCAAAAATATCAAGAGATTTATGTGGTGATTTTGCCTGGCATTGGCTGGCACGAAAGGAGGTAAAATCATGATAACCAACAAAATATTGCGCAGCTAAGTGCATACGATCTGCATCAAGTGGTTGTGGAATATGCCAGACCAAATCTCGCTCGAGGGCTGGGGGCGTGCGTCGGTTAAGAATGCGATAAAGATAAGATCTTGAGGTTGCAGAAAATCTCGCATGGAAATCAGGGCTAACTTCTTCAACATCTAAACACACAACGGGATAAGAGCGCATGTAATAATTGAGGGCCTCTCGAATGCGGTGACACTCAAAGTACTTTTCAAGATCGACATGAATAACCTGGCCCTTGGCATGGACGCCAGCATCGGTGCGTCCTGAAGCATGAACTGTAGGCAGATTTCCGCAAAACTGGGCAAAGGCATCTTCGACCACTTGTTGTATGGAAAGGCCGTTGGCCTGACGTTGCCAGCCAACAAAAGGGGTGCCATTGTATTCGATGATCAGCTTATACCGTGGCACGGTCGAGGTGATCCCCACATTTGAGACGCAGGCCATTCATGAGATCTTGTCCAGAAATAGGCGCTTTACCTGGGCGTTGCACGCGAATCAGACGAACAGCCCCATTGCTGCACGCAATCGTCATGTCTGAATCCAGAATTTCGCCTGGGTGCCCGTTACCGTCCACAATCTCCATCGCAAGAACTTTAATATCCTCGCCATGAGAGTTAAAGTGTACGCCTGGCCATGGATGCAGTGCACGAAATTGGCGCTCGATCCTCACCGCATCTTGATGCCAATCGATGTGGCCATCAGTACGCGTCAATTTCGCAGCATATGTCACGCCTACATCGGGTTGTGGGATAACACTGAGCGTTCCTTGTTGCAATTTATCAAGTGTGAGTGCAATCAAGCTGCTGCCGATGCAAGCAAGACTGTCATGTAGGCTTTGAGCTGTATCATGTGCGGTGATGGGTAAGCTCTCCATGAGCAGCATAGCGCCGGTATCAAGGCCTTCATCCATTTGCATGATGGTAATGCCGGTTTCGGTGTCACCTTCGAGCAGTGCGCGTTGAATGGGGGCGGCGCCACGCCAGCGGGGGAGGAGTGATCCATGAATGTTGATGCAACCATAGCGCGGAGAATCTAATATGGCTTTAGGTAATATTAAACCATAGGCCGCAACCACCGCCACATCTGCTTTAAGGCCATGAAATTGTTCTTGGACTTCAGGTGCCCTCAGGGTTTTTGGCGTGAATACCGCAATACCTAATGACTCGGCGCACTCTTGAACCGCACTTTTCTTGAGTTGCAAACCGCGACCTGCTGGTTTGGGAGGTTGGCAGTAGACGCCAACAATATGGTGGCCGGCTGTATGTATGGCTTGCAAAGCAGGAACCGCAAAATCGGGTGTGCCCATGAAAATGACACGAAGGCTCATTGACGAGATGCTTTCAGCAAGCGTGCTTGTTTTTGGGCGCGTTGTAACAAGAGACTCCTTTTTAATCCCGAAAGATGATCCACAAACAGTTTGCCATCCAAGTGATCTATCTCGTGCTGGATGCAGGCCGCAAACAAGCCTTTAGCATGGATTTCTTGAGGCGTGCTGGCTTCGTCCAAATAGCGCACCTTAACCTCAGCGGCCCGAACCACAGTTGCCGATTGGCCTGGCACAGAAAGGCATGCCTCTTCAAGGGTGGCGGTTTCTTCTGATTTCCAAATAATTTCAGGATTAGCAATCTTGAAAACCTTGTCGTCTGCAGAAGTATTCATAATATGAATAACAACAACGCGTTGTGGAATGCCAAGTTGGGTTGCAGCAAGCCCAATGCCGTCTTCATGGTACATGGTCTCGAGCATATCGTTCATCAGTGTTCGCACCTGATCATCCACGCAGGCCACAGGTTGCGCTTTGACACGAAGACGAGGATCCGGAACACTTAAGACGGGGCGCAGCGCCATTCAGCTCAACTTTCAAAAATAGGGTTGATGGATTATAAATTTCTGCACTTTTACATCACATGCACACAGAAGTCGATCAGTAATGCGCAGAAAAAATCTACCTCAGTTTAATACTCAAATAATAATACATTCGGGATTTGTCAAGCATATCGCCAAAGTGGATTTAAAGGCGAGCAACTGTATGGGTAACAACGCCAAGAATCTCAAGATCGGGGTTATCACCCATGACCAATGATGTCAGTTCGGGGTCGTCTGCATATAAGATGACTTCACTTTGAGTCCTGAAGAAGCGACGAAGAAAATAATGCAGATTAAGGCGCACCAGCACTAAGGCCCCATCGTGGGGACGCAGCATGCGGTCAATGATCACCACATCTCCGCTTTTTATGCCCGACTGCTGCATGGCCATATCTCGTACTTCAAACGCTAAAGGGGGCGTATCTGAGGAGCTGGAGACATGTTCATTTAAGTTAAGATAAGCGCCACCCGCATCATTTGCCGGATGAGGAACGCCTGCTGGGACAAGTTGCTCGACCAGCATCAAGCTACTTTGAGTCTTGAATAAATCCACCTCGCGTGGCTGAGGGGGCAGGAAGCGGGCGCTGCGCCTTTTCGTAAAAGGTAATACTGTCACTGCTGTCTCCTGCTGCACCATCAACCTTTAAGATTTATGTTACAGAATTCTTTAAAAGCCACAAGTGTTAATTAAGGCTGTTGCAGTGGGATTAACTTTTCATCACTTTCATCGTGTGCCTCACCATCATCTTCGTCGTTTGGATTTTGATTGCTCGCATTTAAGTCAAAAATGCGTCTGATGATTCCTGGTGTTAGTGCAGAAAGCGGATTAACAGACACCTTTGGTGCCGCACTGTTGCCCATAATCTCATAGTTCACCGCCCAAAGACCCTCATGTTTACCGCCCGTAATAAAGGTACCAATGAGGGGTATTTTTGAGATCAGGGTGTTGAGGTCATAAGCAGGTATAATAGTGCCATGGAGGGAGAGTTTTTTGGACAGGCGGTTGATTTGCCCTGCAAGAGTAAAGCCTAACGACGAGCCATGACCACGACCTTTGCGAAGTTCAAGTAATCTGTCATTTAAATTGAATTTTGAGCGATAGACGCTCATCTCAATACCCTCTTTAGAACGCAATATGTTCAAAATGGTCGTGGGGGATGCAAGAGTCAGAAGATGGCTAATAAGCGGTGCTTGCAAAATGCGAAATCCCCTGCAAACAATTCGACCTTTCCAGGCACTGTCTTCTTTTTTGTCGTCATTGCTGGCCGTGATTACCGCCTCACCTGATGCTATGTTATTAAGAATATCAAATGCGCGCAGAACGGCACCGGCGTTGTTGGTATAAAAGTTGAGAGTGCGTCCTTGCTCTGAAGCTTCAATGCTCAGTTGGAGAATATGCTCTTTAGATTCTTTCAAGCGAGCTGCAAACTGCAGCTGCTTCACGCGTTGACCATCGTAAAAGGCTTGGACGCGAGCTGCGTGCAGCATGCCATCACTGCTCACCTTGAGTTTTTGAATGTTCGCATCAATCGCCAGCGCTTTCGACGAGGATTGGGAGTTGTCTTGTTCTTGAAGTAGCTGCTGGATGTCTAGGCTATCTCCTGAAATCAGCAGTTTTAAGTGATGATTTTGCTGGATAAGCGTCATTTGAAAATCGTTAGGACCAAATTGCATATGGTTAAAAGACATGCCTTGCCACTTTTTTGTTCGAGGATCATAAAGTCCCTTGCCCTCAATGATGCTACGCCCATGATGGTTCACTTCCATGTGGCGAATGCCATCAAATTCCCGCTTTGAAAGATTCATGATGACACTGGCGCGCGCAGGCTCTTGGGTTGGTTTATTCCAGCCCAAAAGCTCCAGCTGAGTGGGAGTTAAATCGGCTTTGAATTCAAAGGTTGCGTATTGTTTCGGATCTTCAATCAGAGTCAGCGTAAGAGGTGCCTCTCCTGATTTGATGTAATCACCCTCGATGTTAAATCTCTTGAGGGCCTCTGATCCAAGATGAGTATGAATGATAAGTTGGTTTTGTTTTGGCACCTGATTGCTAAAAAACCTTGTCCATTTCAGGTCAATAGGGGTGTTGTTATACGATCCCTTGCCAACCACATCTAAGCCCTGATTATTAACATGCAGGTTCAAGGATCCTTCGGAAAAATCATAGGGCAGTGAGGCCACTGGATTTTTAATGAAAAAGTTCTGCATCTTGGCGCGGGTATCCACATGCACTTGGGAAGGTGTCACTGCTGTGCCCAGCGGGAAGTCCAAAATCGTCTTTGAGATGCTGTTACCACTCACATCAGCCGGATTAAGGCCCAACATTTTAGCATATTGCAGTGCAGGCGAGTCGATCACCTCCAATGCATCACGAATAGGGCCTTCGACATTGAGTTCCAAGTGAATATCTTGATCTTCTTGATCCATTTTTGAGATCAAAACTTTTGAAGGCTTGAGTGTAAGACCCAGGGTTTTACCTGATGCCACATCAATATTAAAGTTGGCAGGATCATAATGGGCAATACCATTCACTTGCGTCACAATAGGCATGCCTTGCATGTACTTCACAGTGGCGTTACTGATACCGATATCACCTTTTAAGTCGCTAATCTTAAAATCAATCCCCTGTTCGAGGATGCTCGATTGCCCCTTAAGTGATAAAGTTGCAAAAGGCGCACTTCCGCCTTTAATGTTTGTTGTGACCCAAGCCCAGGGGGTTGGAGCAAGTTTGCCTGGCCAAAGGAAGCGCAAGTCGTCAAGTGCGATATCTTTTCCCTTAGCCTCAATGTGAATATCTGCACTTTTGCTCTCTGGATTCCAATTGATGTAACCAAAAGCACTGGCTTGTCCTCGAGGAACGGTAAGGCTGAACTCTTTAATCTCTAGCCTATTTTGCATAATGTGTGCAGAGCCACGGGCACCTTGAAGGGGAATGGCCTCTGTCATCAATCCCGGAATGAAGATTTTTCCTGGTGCAAGCGCTAATTGGATTTCGCCAGAATCAGGCAGCCCATCTGCTTTGAGCTTCAATTTCGCAGCTACTGTTACAGGGGTTGTCATGTGGCTCCATGCTTCGGCCGGGGGCCCACCAGCTGCGGCGATGTGTTGAAGCAAATCTGGGTCAAGGCGTGCAACAAGACTTGGCGTGAGGTTTTTGATGTTAAGCTCAAAGTCCGACGTCTCTTGCCACATGAGGTGGTCAATTTGCGTGCTGATGGTTGCGGCCTCCAGATGCACATTGGCATGGAGGTGAAGGCCAAACCGTTTGCGATAGAGATCAAGGTCTACATCATTGACGACAAGTGGGTTTTTCATGCCAAGAGTTTGCAAACTAAGGCGGCCATGCTCGATGATCAGTTCTTTGAAACGAGGTTTCGAGCCTGATGGTAACCATGCAAACAGACTCACATCCGAACTTGTTGAAGGGTCAAGCGCTAATTCGCCTTTCATAGCGATATCAGGTGAGATGAGACGCAGGCTTTTGATGCGCAGCTGGCTAATCAAGAGGTAATGCCATTCAAAGCGTAATGCTAACTGTTGCGCCTTCGCGCTTTGGTTAAGGTTTTTATCGTAGGCAATCGATAAATCATCCACCACAACCTCCATGAGGTTGCTAACTCCCCCCCAGACAAGTTTGGGATTCTTAAATTGCACTGTGGTGTGGGGGGCTGCTTTCTGGATGGCTTTGTGAATTTGGGGTATATAATCATCTAAAGCGATGGGGCCTTGCATCAAACGTAACACCAGAAGGCCAAAAACTGTTATTGCCATCACACTCAAGGCAAGTATGAATTTTAAAACGATTTTTAATGGCCCTATCGCTTCTCGCAAAGCTTCTTTCCCTAGTGTGATTCAGCACGATAATGCTGTAGTGTAGAGAGTTGAGAAGCCTTGGTAAATTATTAATGCAATAAGGGAGATCGAATTGACGCTTTCAATTGGAAGTCAAGTGCCCCAGGGGGAGTTTACCACTGACGGTGCCGGCACACTTCAATTCAGTGATTTTTCTGGAAAAGCCATTATTTTATACTTCTATCCCAAGGACGACACTCCTGGGTGTACCCTTGAGTCCTGCGGTTTTCGTGATGTGCACGAGCGGCTCAAAAATGAGGGAATCGTCGTGGTTGGTGCGTCGCGCGATGACGTAAAGAGTCATGATAAATTTAAGGCTAAATATGACCTGAATTTTCCTCTGATTGCCGATACGGACGATCGTCTCAGTAATGCTTTTGGTGTGCTTAAGGAAAAAAGTATGTACGGCAAGAAGTACATGGGAATTGAGCGCTCTACTTTCCTCATCGATCCTCAAGGGGTTATTCAAAAGGAATGGCGTGCTGTATCGGTTCCGGGACATGTTGAAGAGGTGGTTGCCGCCGCAAAAGCTTTATTGGGCTAGATAAAACTTAAAAAGGGAGAGAGTCATGCGAACCCTTGATCAAGTGGAGGTCTCTGGTCGACGCGTGCTGGTACGTTTTGATCTCAATGTCCCCTTTAAAGATGGACATGTTCTAGATGACACGCGTCTGCGTGCTGCATTGCCTACACTGCGTGAGCTTTTGGATCGCGGAGCACGTGTGGTGATTCTCTCTCACTTGGGTCGTCCAAAGGGTGTTGATGTGGCTCTCTCTCTTGCACCAATTGCCCGTGCTCTCGGTGAGCTTTTAGGGCGTGATATTGAGCTCGTTTCTCAGCTGGAAGATCTTGCGAAGGTAAGCGCGCAACATATGGTGATGCTAGAAAATATGCGTTTTTGGCCTGAAGAAGAGGCCAACGATGTTGCATTTGCGCAAAGTCTTGCAAGGGCGGGCGATCTTTATGTGAATGATGCTTTTGCTGTCTCTCACCGGGCCCATGCGTCGGTCGAAGCCATAACGCATTACCTTCCCACATGCGCTGGCCGGTTAATGCAGCAAGAGCTGAAAGCTCTACACGAAATCCTTGAGCATCCACAGCGCCCCCTTATGGCCATTGTGGGTGGTTCGAAGGTTTCCACGAAACTGGAGTTGCTGCAAAACTTGGTTACCAAAGTAGATATACTGGCCCTTGGTGGCGGGATTGCAAATACTTTTCTTCTGGCCCAGGGCAAGTCGATCGGTTCCTCACTTTGCGAGTCGGCGTTGGTTGCGCAAGCAAAGGAAATTCTTCTAAAAGCTGAAGGACAGTGCCAAATCATCCTTCCCCTAGATGTTGTGGTAGCGCCAGAGATTGCTGCAAATGTTGTGACCAAAACGTGTGGTGTCGACTCAGTACCTGACGATTGGATGATTCTTGATTGGGGACCGCAGACTCTAGAAGCTTGGGCAAATGCGTTGCACCAGGTGCGCAGTGTGGTGTGGAACGGCCCGGTGGGTGCCTTTGAAATTCCACCTTTTGATCACGCATCACGTGCCATTGCTAATACCCTTGCTGCCGCTACCAAAGCGGGACAAGCTGTTACTCTTGCGGGCGGTGGCGAGACCATTGCTGTCCTGAATCAAGCGGGAGTTTTTGATACATTCTCTTACGTTTCAACTGCCGGTGGTGCTTTTCTTGAGTATCTTGAGGGCAAAACCTTACCAGGTGTGGCAGCGTTGATGAGCCGGGCTTCGCAAAAAACCGCTTGAGTGAGAAATATCTCTTTTCTCACACCTGTTGCAAAAAATGCAAACGCCCCTTCACAACAAACGATTGGCCGGCACGTGGAGAGTTCAATAAATTAAAATTGTCTCGTGAGGACACTGTGCGCCTCACAAGCCTCACGAGACGCCCCCTCATGTGGGTCACATGGCCTACGATGCGATTTTTGCAATCACCCCTTTAATAATTACTATTTGTCATTTCAGCTTTATATCATTATATGTCTGATGCAGAAGTTTTTTTAAAGGTTATGCATCATGAACACGCCAACTCTCTCTTTGTTTTCATTCCTTATTATTTTTAGCACTCTTTGCTCTAGAGTTTCGGCCACTGACTTGAAATCTGAATATACTGAGGATTTCGTCACGACAAAAAAAGGTACTACCGCTGCTGCAGACAGTGATGATGAGGACTATGAAACCGCCTCTGAGGGTGAGCATACCGTAACCGACTTAGGCGATCTCGACTTGGATGACGATTTCTTTGGTGTTGATCCTTTCTTTGCGACCAGTCCCGAGCCTGAAGCGGAGAAAAGCAAGCGCAGTTTGATTCGTGTCATCGCCGAAAAAGGTGCATCAGAAGTTATATCGTCTGTGGTTCAGTCGGTACCAGGTGGTAAAGTTGCAGTCACAGCGGTGAAAGCTGCGGCTAAAACCATGGGCTATGACGGTCTTGTTCACATGGCAGGCGATGAGCTGCACGCTACAGATACAACCAATAAGCGCAGCACTGCTACCCGCTTGGTTGATGGCGCTTTACAACTAGCTTCACCTGTGGTTCCAGGTCTTGCGACTGTTAAAACCTTGGCCGATGCTACAGCTAATTTGCAAGGTTTTGATGATGCTGCAAGCATGGTCGCAGGTGAGTCCAGCCAAAAGTCAACTCTTCGATTGAAGACGAGGGCCATCGCCAATACACTTCGCGGCACAGTGAGTTTCATCCCTGTGGTTGGCCCTGCAGCTGTCAAAGGAGCTGGCCTGATTGCAGGGGTCATGGGTGAAGAGAGCCTGACCGCACTGTTAGCCAAAAAAGTGCTCGGTCTTAATTTAGATGCGGATCAAGCGCTTCTAACCGATACCCTCGAAGCTGAAACATCTGGAGATGCATAAGCCCGTTGAGGTGTCGGCAAAGCTTTGAGGTATAACCCCCACAGCGTGAGCCATAGCGCAAAAGCGCCTAGTTGGTGGCTTGCTGCAAGAGCAACGGGAACTTGATGAAGCAGGGTGAAGATGCCCAAAAGCAATTGGGCGGTTGACACTCCTATAAGCGCCACGCGGTGGGAAGGCTTATCAAGATCACGCAACGCCACCAGCCAGCAAAGACTAAACGTTGTGATGGCAAGACAGCGATGAATGAATTGAATGGTGGTGGGGTTATCAATGAAGTTCCGCCACCAAGGCTGATGATCGAGGATCTCTGCTGGAATCCAGGCCTCACCCATCAGGGGAAAGGTATTATAGATAAGCCCTGCCTTGAACCCTGCCACAAGCGCACCATAGGCAATGGTCACAGTTGCAAGACTAAGGGTTAGGCTCATCAAAGGAGTGTGCTGGACATTCTTCTGGTTTTTCGCCTCAGGGCTTAAAGAGAGCGCCATCTGCGCAAGAAATGCGACAATCAACAACGCCAGTAACAAATGGAGCATTAACCGATAGGGGCTGACGTGGGGATCTTCAACCAACCCGCTTTTGACCATGAACCAGCCAGCGGCACCTTGAAGACCTCCTAGGGCAATAACGCCAAGAATCTTGGGAACGTGGCCACGCAAAGATTGATGACGCCAGGCAAGCACCAGCGGCACCAGTATGACGACCCCCATCAAGCGCCCCCACAGACGATGGATGTATTCCAGCCAAAAGATATCCTTAAATTGGTCTAACGACATGCCAGCGTTAATTTTCAGGTATTCGGGTGAGGTTTGGTATTTAGCATATAACTCGGCCCAGTCTTGGGCATTGAGGGGTGGTAGAGTCCCCACCAATACATTCCACTCGACAATCGAGAGTCCAGAGCCTGTGAGGCGAGTCACACCGCCCAGGCCCACCATAACTAGCACCATGCCCAAAACTAGCCATAGCCAACGGGCGAGAATGGTCTCAGGTGCGTGAGCTGGGCTAAAGTTCATGAATCACCTCACTATTTTATTTTTTTGTGCGCCATAAATGCCAAAACACGGGATGGGAGAAGTGGCAACAGCACATGGCAAAGTAAATATAGCGTACATCCGAGGCCATGGAAAAGATGGTGAGCACACCGATTAGGGTGAGGCCCATCAAATTCAGCATCAGCAGTGATAGTGCCTCGTTGCCCTGCGGGGTGCGCAGGTGTCTTGCGCCATAAAATGCATAAAACACCATAAGGGGCGCGAACAAGAGAAATGAGGTGATGAGCTTGATAAATTCAGCAAGACCGCTTCTTTCTACAATTTCTAAGAGGCTCATTAGAAATCCCGGGATAGTGGCATGGGCACTTTTGATCTCTTCAGGCGTTTTAATGGGTGAATTGGTCAACATAAAGCCAATCAAACGCAGGCGGTGATGCAGATAGCTTTGGGGGTAAGTCCAAATAGTATCCCACCAATAATCCCACAATATTGACCGCTCAGTCTCATCTTTACCCTTGATAAGGATGGGCTCTGGGATGAAAACATATTCATCAACACGCCGTGGATTAAAGTTGGCGCGCACGGCTTCCATAGAAAACTGAGGTCCCTGTTGCACGAAATCTGGGAATAACGGCTTATTTTGATCAAGGCTAATGGCCGCCAGATCATAGAGTTTAACAAATTGCCAAGAGTGGGACTTTTGTGCTGTGGTTGCATCATTGAAAGCGGTTATCCCAAAGAAAAAAGCTCCATAAAAAGCACATCCAGCAAGAACCCGCATCAGGGGTTTGATCTTTGGTAAACTGAGAACTGCAATCCATATACACATGAACGGTAGCACAAAAATAGCCTGATACTTGACCGCAGCGCCGTAAAACAGCAGCGCGCTGATGATCAACAGCTCAAACCACCGCAGAGAGCGATGCTGACGTCCTGCAAGAATCAAAAGACTGCTTACCAACAGAAAGGTGAGGGCAAAGCCGGCGTCTTTAAGCACAAATAAGCTGTAGCCTAAAACTTGGGGAATCAGTGGAATGAATGCAAAAAACCACCGATAAGGCGTGCTTTTGTAGGCATGGGTCATCAAGATGGCTGAAAGCCAAAGACAGGCCATATGAGAAAAAAACAATAAGCCAGGGCCTGGATGGATGTGGCTCAAGAGGCGCCAGTAGGCGGCCATAATCGGTGGGTGATGATCGATATAAGCGCCATTCAAAGCTTGCTGATATTGGGCAATGCTGTCTTCGCGAAGGATGCCTGGCCAGAATAAAGCAATGGTCAGTGTCGCAAACAGGCCAATCAAAGCGTGCACACCGTAATTTTCAATAAATTTTTTCAATGCGATTGCCCCACAAGAGCTTAATTTCTGTCCGCAGGATAAAAGGGATTTGCGTGGGCGTCTAGGGTGGCGGTTGATTATTGCAAATTGGGGAAAACGTTGAATTTTCGCCATAACAATTTTAAAGGCTCTATCCTGAAGAAACGCTCTCAGAACCCCAACTTTATTGACTATTAGTAAGTCTCGATGCTATGACGGCGGCACTGTTTAACTTATTGGATGCCTAAAATTGCGTCATTTCATTTCGTTTACACTTATTTTTTGGCTTGCATCAACGTTGCATATGTATGCCTCAGAGCTTCAGTCTGCCGATGATAGATCCGTCGCGTCCCAAAAAACGCCTGCGCTGCAGCAACACTATGATTGGTTAAAGTTAAGCTATGAGCGTCCGCGCAGGCCACTTCTCTCCTTGGACCTTGCTGACCCCAAGGAGAGTGCTGAATTTAAATTAATGACCGATCTTGTGAATGCCACCTTGAAGGAGGACCGCAGTACGGTATGCGCAAGAGCAAACTTGCTGATGAAGTATGCTGAGAAAACACAAGCCCTATCTATGCGATGCCCCGTGCCGCAACTAAGAGATCTTCTTCGCGATCAACGGCTGCAGATTATCTTAAGGTTACTTGACCTTAAAGTGGATTTTAAGATGTGGGATCAAATGCTGGAGCCCTTTCAACCCATCTTTGATGACTATCCCACACTGTATACTGCGATCCTCAGCCAAGACTGGGATGATCGTTTTGCCTATATTTTTGCGACCAAGTTAGTGGTGCGCAATCATCTATCGATTCAGATCCTATCAAGCTTTGGTGAGGGCAATCCTTTGCGTCTGGATCCCTCCTCCAAGCTGGCATTGACCTACGTTGCGACAGGTGTTCCGTTTCGAACGATGTTTGCAAAGTGTGTTCAAAAACTTGATGCGCAAGAAAATGTCATTGTTGCTTCAAATGACCTGATAAAATTAGATTTTATTAATAAGATATTCCCCGCTGATGCTTTATCTCTTCATCCCGATTGCTCAAGAAATATTTTTCGCATTTGTCTTCGCTTATTCGTTGAAAATCAAATTATTAAAGCCCTGAAAAAATCTGCAAATTTGGAATCGCTCAATTTAACCCAAACGCAAGTAGAAGAAAAAAATCGTATTTTTTTAAATTTAGTGCAAAAAGCCGGTGCAGTGAGTCTGAAAAGGATTGCCAATGAGGCGCAGCCTTATGAAAAAGATACAAAGTCTTACAAATATGAAGAATTTCTCATTTTGGTGATGCAAGCCCTGCTTCCCCATAAGGAAGATCTCTTCGAAGAAGAGCGAGAATTATGGCCGCTGATGTTTCTGATGCATCTTCCAGAGAGCAAGTCTGCCGCAACATCTCATGTAAAACAACACTACCAAGTTTTAAGCAAATTTATGCAACCGAATTCGCCAGCTCTCTTGGCAGTCAAAATGCTTTTTTTGCATAAGGAAGGTGAGAAGTCTCTATTTGCAAGACAACTCATCGATATTGCAAGGGACAACCCTGACATTAAGAAAAAGCTTGGTAGGAAATACATTGATTACTTAATCGCAACTGCTCATATGGCGTTAGCGGATGATTTGTTGATGCATGAAGTGTTTAAAAAAGTAAATATAAAAAATAGATATGATGTTGTGGGTGATGATAGTGTTCGAAAAATATTGCAAGATGTTCAGCGTAATCTTCGAGTATATTCATGCTTAATGAAACATGATTATGAATATTTGCTCTATTTCTCATCGTCCTATATTATTCTAAGGGATTATCAGGGGTTAAAATTGTTTTTTGATACCTATCGTGATGAGCTAAAGAAGCACCCTTTTGGTTTGTTTATCCTCGATTACGCATCTAACTTTATTCTCAATGATTTTCGCCAGACGAAAGACCTAGAGGCATTTATTAATGATTTCAATATATTATCGGTCCTCAACAAGCGAAATCCAGCGCTTACCCAGGCGTATGTCACGAGTCCTAAATTTCGGCGTAAGCGTTTGAAGTGTCTGTCACCAGCAGTTATACACGCATTAAAAGCGCAGCAAGCAGAGCTCAAACAGCAGCGTGAGGCCAAGGTTCAGGCTCTCACAGAACTGCCAACTGAAAATTCGACTGCGAGTTCGTCATCAACCGTTTCTGCTGCTGAATCCACCGGTTCTTCCGCAGAGAGTTTGGGCCCTCAATGGCACGATGCACCTTCTATTTATGATCTCAGTTCTGGCGCTCGTGAATATAAAGCCAAGAAAACATCGCAAAATAAAAAAGCCAAACAAAAGGATAAAGCGCCCGAAGTGAATGCGCCCACGCCTTCGAATACACTCAATGAAGAAGTTGCTTTCAATGTTTTGCCAAGACGTACAGAGGTTGTGGACGCGCTTAATAAAGATCAAAAGTCAATTCTGAATCGCTTTTTTATTCCGATGTTAAAGCCTGACGGCAAGACGTCAGATAAGAAGGCGAACATTCGTTTTCGGGATCTGCAAAAACTATTGGTAGCATTGGCACAAGATGGCACATCGCAGAGAGGATCTCACGTGAAGGCAACACTTCCAGGGCTGAGTGAGGAAACATCAGATTTGTTGCAACAGCTCAATGCCATGATCGTGATTCCTGAGCGGGAAGTAGTCAGCCCTGTGTATGTTCGGCAATTGCGTGAGAAGTTTTTGGCGCTTGGATTTTACACCCAAGAAGTTGCTGATTTGATGGAGAATGATGACAGTGATGATGAGGGGGCCGTACCTGTTTCCTCGGAATCTTCTTCTTCGTCAATCCACTAAGGAATAGGGGAATTGATCCCCCTTTATGCGCTAAGCTTAAAAAGATACTGCACCGCACAAGTAAGGGAACGCAATCGCAACCGCCGAGTTATTACAATTTGACAAATCTAATTGGCAAATGTTAAGCATGTTTGGAAATATTTATTAGCTTTGACATTATTAGGGCAAAATTCATGCGCCGCTATACACTTGTTTTAATTTCCTCTCTTCTTACATCCACATATAGTTTTTCCTGTGAGCCCTATTCATCTGAAGATGAAGAATCACTTTCATGTTCCAGCTCGTTTTCTGATAATGAGGCGTCATTTTCTTGGGTTGAGAATGAAAGCGCCTTTGATGTGGGTGCAAAACTTATGCCGCTTGAAGTGCTCGAGTTTGTGGATCCTGAGGCTTCAAAAAAATTTCAGGCAGCAGCAGCCAACCTCAATAAGATGTTTGGTCTCATAGAAAACCTTGCAACTTCTATCGCGAATCACAAGGTAAACAAAGCTCATCATCATTTAGGGTATCCTGGAAGTGAAACAAACCAGGATATGCCTCCGAAAGAAGCCCCAAAGGCATCCTCTTTGCAAGATCTGCAACGCCTTGATGCTGGTTTTTGGCAAAAATGTATGCCCATGATTGGGGATTATTTGTCCTATCTTGAAAAAGTATGGCCTGGAGCCTTATTGTGGACTCAACGTCGCGATGAAGATCAATGCGAAGATTTCATTCATCGCCAGCATATTCAAATTATTCAGCGCATTCTTTTGAGTGACAATGGACTTAAAGCAATTCATGAGCATTTTCATTCATTTAAGAAAACTTTTTCTCGCTATCCCGTGCTATGGACGAAGGTACTGAACCATACTTTGAGTGCAGATGTTGCTGATACAGACTTGCTTATTTTTGGACTGTTAAATGAAGCATCGCGTCAATGTCGTGAAGCAGCAGCCTTTGGTCCTCTCTCGAAAAAAGATAAACAAGCTTCAAAGTATTTAGCTGCTTTTACACCTTTGAAAGCTGCGTTTGCGCACCAAGCAGAGAATTTCGATCAACTACTCACTATACCGCAACTTCTTAGCCATCGCATGCAGGGCATTGCCACTCTTTTGCGTGAATTAGATAACCGCTCCTTTATCGCTGATGAAGGTATGCGACGTCATTTAGTAACCATGGTTTTTAAATGGCAAAATTATCTGGATGATAAGAGTATCCACGATTACGCTCAGCTTCAGCCTGAGCAAATGTCTCCAGGAAAACAGGGAAGTTTGCTTCAACTTGTTAGTAAGCTTCGTTACGCGAGAAATTCTGGTGCGTTTGATGGTGCTCTTGATCTTGCTTTAGAAATCATCGCAGAAACGCACAACTTAGAGCTTAAGAAACAGCATAGCTTTGGTTCAGGTTTTATGGGTGGTATGGAATCTGAAATTAGCTATGA
>CAYRKI010000017.1:0-9357 GCA_964424815.1 uncultured Thiotrichales bacterium
AACCCCTTGACCCTGATCCAAGTGGCAGGTGTCGTAAATAAACTTATATTTGGCGAGACGAGCTCCAAGAAAATTCTTCAGATCTGCGGCGACCATTTCCCGCAAAGTTGGCGCCACGCGGGTCAATTTGAGGATGGTAAATTGACCCGCTTTGGGTGAAGGCACCATTCGCGCCGCTTTAGCAATCTTATAGGCAATTTCTTTTGATATCAGGGCCAATTGAATATCAACAGTAACCTCGAGGGCGGCTAAATGAAGGGGGGACGTTATAAGCGCCCAAATCAACACAAGCACTCTCATGTATAGCGCGCCAGAGTTGCGAGGATGAGGTCAAATACCCCATCTGCATCCACATCGTAAACCACCTTTGTGCGGCTCTCATGAGTAAAACGTGGATAGAAACTAATGATGGAAGCGCCTCGATTTTCGCTCGACAGGGTCTCGATATTCACATGGGCAGGCTTGGCCTTGAAAAGGTCTGGGCGCAAAACGTAAGCGCTCAAACACGCATCGTGTACAGCACGTCCTGGAAGCCCAAAACAAGTGCGATCAAAGTCTAGACCAGCCTCAAGCATAGCTGCCACTTGCTGTCCCACATCGCTTTTTGAGGCGCGCAAGTGGCTGATGCGTTCAGGCGTGGCGCAGACTTGATGGGTGATATCTAGACCTATCATGGTAATCGGAAGACCAGATGTAAACACAACGTGGGCTGCATGGGGGTCGCAATAGAAGTTAAATTCTGCAGCCGGTGTGCGATTACCGCTGGTCATGGAACCTCCCATGACCAAGATTTCGCTGATGTTCATTTTAATATCAGGTGCTTGAATCAAGGCGAGGGCGATGTTTGTTAGAGGGGCAGAACATACCAAGGTGATGGGTTGAGATGAAGCCCTCAGCTGTTCAATTAAAAAATGCACGGCATGTTGAGGTTGTCGTTTTAGGGTGTGTAGGGGAAGACTTGCGCCACCAATGCCACTTTCACCATGGGCCTCAGCTGCATTAGATGCTTCAACGACCATGGGACGGGGGCAGCCTGCATAAACGGGGATATCAAAGCGACCCGCAAGTGCGCAGAGACCCAAGGCATTTTGCGTCACACGCTCAAGGCAAACATTGCCGCCTACTGTGGTGATGCCTAATATGGAAAAGCTCTCGGGGCAGGCCATGGCCATCAGAAGCTCAACCGCATCATCAGCGCCCGGATCACAATCGAAAATATACAAAGGGTGATTCAATTTGTAATAAGCCGTTGGTGATTTAAATTTTTAGGCTCTTTCAATCAGTATCTTAAAATAAGCTAACGGGCAAGAAAAAGGCATTAGAATTAGGCTGTCCCTTTCTGGCATAATGACCAAAAAAACAGGATGCCACCATGCCCCTTGATCCCTGGACTTACCTATCAGAAGCTTTTGTGACTTTCTTGGTTATCGTTGACCCTTTTGGCTTGCTTCCTGTGTTTATCTCACTTACGGCAAAAGATGACGAAAAATTGCGTCAACAAACGGCGCTAAAAGCAACCATCGTTGGCGGAACAGTGTTAATTACTTTTGCATTCTTGGGCGATTGGCTTCTTGATAAACTTAAAATTTCTGAGGGTTCCTTCCAGATTGCCGGGGGGCTACTCTTGATGTTAGTGGCTTATGAAATGATTGTTGCTAAGCATTCGGGTATGAGTTCAACCACAAAGGATGAGGAACGTGAAGCGCGAGGACGAGCAGATATATGGGTTTTTCCATTAGCCATTCCGCTTATTGCCGGACCGGGTGCCATGGCTTCAGCTGTCATTGTAATGCGACCCTTGGATAATAGTTTATGGATGCAATTAGCTGTCGCGGGGGTCTTGGTCCTTGTTCTGATCGTTAATTATTTGTGTTTGTGGCTGTCGCGACCGATTTCGAAAGTGCTTGGTCTAACAGGTGCAAACGTTTTAAGCCGTGTTTTTGGAATCATCCTAGCGGCCCTTGCGGTGCAGTTTATCTTGGATGGCGTGAAGTCTAGCTTTAATCTGTAGAGATCGAGACATATAAAAAGAGGGCGAGTGTTCGCCCCCATTAACGTTAATTGCGCAAAAATTTATTCGCCTCGGTTCGACGCTTCAATCGCATCTTGAAGTTCCGCTTCGGTGCACAGTCCCATACCGACAGGGCTTCTTGGCTTGATATTAGCTGAGTTCCAGTGAGATTTGGTACGCACTGATTCAATGGTGGGGCGAGTTGTGCCCAAAAGCTTGCAAATCTGTCCATCACTCATATTGGGATGATACTTCAAAACCCAGGCTATGGCATCAGGTCGGTCAGGGCGTTTTGAAACGGGGGTGTATTTGCCGCCGCCACGCTTTTTAACCAGCACCTTTTCAGAAATAAGCAGTTGAAGGCGTGCATTGGGATCACCCTCGCAACGTTTAATTTCTTCCATCGTCAGTTGTTCATTTAAGATGGGGTCAAAAGGGCTTAAATTTGCGCCGATTTCACCATCTGCGATGGCTTGGATTTCGAGGGCGTGAAGCTCTGTAAACGCTGCAATTTGTTCGAAGGTTAGCGTTGTATTCTCAACTAACCACAAAGCCGTTGCTTTTGGCATTAATGGTGCAGTCATGATAAGCCCTCACATTCCATCAAGTTCATAGGTTCATCCTTATTTAAGTGTGCATTTCAGCACAGATCATGGGTCAAGGGAACCGGGGAAATGGTTTTTTAATCGTCGCCTAAGCAAATTCCAAGACCGCGCGCGGTCTTGACCAAGGTTTCTTGGGGATCCACAAGGCGTGGTTTGGCAATGGCATCCGGAATAGGTACCGCTACAACTTCTCGGTTTTGCCAGGCCACCATGTGATCAAATTTACCCTCAGCAATGAGGTCAACGGCAGCAACGCCAAAGCTTGCAGCAAGTACACGATCACTGGCGCATGGTTGAGCGCCTCGCTGGGTGTGGCCCAAAGCCATGAACCGCGTTTCGGCACCTGTCGCCTCTGTGATGCGGTCTGCTAAATAATGGCTAATGCCGCCATAACGCTTGCGTCCTGTCAGGTCTTCAATTTCCATAGACTTGTTCGCGCCATCGCGCACGGCTTCTGCAACGATCACAAGGGCAAAAGTGTGGCCTCTTGAAAATAAATTTTTGATTTTCTTTGCAACGGAATCAATGGTGTAGGGGATTTCTGGCACTAGGATAACGTCAGCCCCCCCTGCGATACCCGCTGAAAGAGCAATGTGGCCAGCGTCACGTCCCATGACTTCCAAAACCATGACGCGGTTATGGCTGGCTGCCGTGGGCTGCAGACGGTCTAGAGCTTCTGTTGCCACTTCCACCGCTGTTTCAAAACCAATAGCGCTTTCCGTTTGATCCAAATCGTTATCGATGGTTTTAGGGATAGCGATCAAGGGAAGCTTAGCGCGGGCACAAAGCTCTCGTATAATAGCAAGGCTACCATCGCCACCAATGCCAATAAGAGCATCAAGACCCAGCATTTTGCAGCCCTCTGCAAATTCATCCGAGCGGTCTTTGAGGCTGCCATCGGACATGGGGTAAGCCATGGGGTTGCCCTTGTTGGTTGTCCCTAAAATTGTTCCGCCCATGCGAAAAACATGACCTTCAACCATAGGAATGGTAAGTTCGACTGCATCTATGGGACGGGTTAGTAGCCCTTTCGTGCCATAATGAATGCCATAAATCGTCCATCCATAGCCTTCAATGGCGCGAGTTGTAGCGGCACGTAGTACGGCATTAAGCCCTGCGCAATCACCGCCACTGGTTAGAATGCCGATTTTTTTGGTCATTCTCTCAAACTCCTTGATACTTTATCCCTTACTTAAATAGCATGGTTGTGATCATTTTGTTAGTGAGCCAAAATATGTTACGTATAAGAAGAGTAACGACCCTGGTATTGCGTCAAAATATGTGTTAAAAAGGCAATAATGTAAAAATAATATGTCAAGTTGATTTAATCCTTGGCACTTAAAGAAGAGAGTGGCATAGTTTTCTCGCCATGATGGACAGTCAAGAGATCTTAAAACAGCGCCTTGAAAAGCTGACGGACGAGCACCGTGAGCTCAATGATCTTATTGAAGAAAAATTACGTGAGCCTATCGTCAATCAGATTGCCGTTCAACGCCTAAAAAAGCGCAAATTGCTATTGAAAGATCAAATCGGCAAACTCAGAAGTCAGCTGTTACCCGATATCATCGCGTAATTAGAAATTATCTCCGATCTAATCTACCAAAATACAAATTAAGTCCGCTTTAAACTACTTTGCTGAACTAGCCTTTGAGTCCAATTCGCGCTATAGATTGTGTGCTTTCAACTATATTTCATCAACAAAAGGAGCAAAATATGCGTGTCGTGGTGGTTGGTGCGACCGGGAACGTCGGCCGAGAGACATTGCAAGTGTTGGCCGAGCGAAATTTTCCTATTACAGAAATTACAGCACTGGCATCTGAACGCTCAGCGCATGTAGAAGTCTCGTTTGGTGAGCATCGCACTCTGCGCGTCAAACCCTTAAACAGCTTTGATTTCAAGGGTACTGATATTGCTTTCTTTTGTGCGGGCTCCAAGGTATCAAGCCAATGGGCGCCCAAAGCTGCTGAAGCAGGGGCGGTGGTGATTGATAAAACTTCCTATTTTCGTATGAAGGAATACGTACCTCTAGTTGTGCCGGAGGTAAACGGCAGTACGGTGCGAGAACAAGGCGCCAGGGTAAAGGGCTCCATTATCGCAAACCCTAATTGTGTAGCCATACCCCTGGTTATGGCTCTAAAGCCATTGCATGATCTTGCACAATTGAAGCGTGTTGTAATTTCGACTTATCAATCTGTGGCTGGTGCCGGCAAAAATGCTATGGACGAATTGTTTCAGCAATCCCGAGCAATTTTTGTGGGGGATAACCCATCGGTCGAGCATCTTCCAAAACAAATTGCTTTTAATCTCTTGCCTCACATCGGAGGTTTCCTCAAGGACGGTCGCACGGATGAAGAAGCGAAGATTGCCGAAGAAACCTCCAAAATCTTGGGTGCTGACGTGCCATTGTCAGCCACTTGTGTCCGAGTACCGGTGTTTATTGGTCATTCTATTTCTGTGAATGTGGAATTCCAGCAGCCCCTTTCTGCAGCCAAAGCGCGCGATGCGTTGGGTCGTATGCCAGGCGTTTTGGTGTTGGATAGCCCTGAGCGCGAACTTTATGTGACGCCCCTTGAGGTGGTGGGTGAGGATGTGGTTGTCGTGAGCCGTATTCGTGAGGATCAAAGCCAACCAAACACCCTCAACTTTTGGGTTTCCGCCGATAACTTGCGTAAAGGTGCTGCACTTAATGCGGTGCAGATCGCCGAAAGTTTGGCATTAAAATCTTAAAATCATACCATCAGTGGTGGGGTTTGTTCCCCATTCCTGGTGTATGTTTCTGGGCGTCATTATTTTTTTGATGTTTCACTTCGGCTGGTGGGTATCCCGCCACCCAAAGCCTTTTGTAACCCGATAAATCGTGTCACTGCATCCGCTTGCGCGTCTGCAAGCTGCAAAGCACTTTCGTGGGTTTGAAGGGCGATATCCATGTGTTGAACGCCCGAAATTTCACCAACCTCTAAGCTCTTATCAGCAAGTGATAGGGCTTGTTCGGCGGCAAGGTGGCTGGTGGTGATGTGCTCTAATTGAGCTGTTGATTTGTCATACGCTGCTGCAAAAGATTCAACTTCGGCAAGCGCTTTAAGGGCGGCGTTCTCAAAATTTAAGAGCGCTTCTTCCATGCGAGCATCGGCGGCTTCTACCAAAGCCATCTGGCGGCCAAAGTTGAACAAAGGAAGATTAATTTCGCCATAAACCTGCTGACTTTTGTTGCGTCTGCTTTTGAAATTATGTCGTGTCATAGAGGCACGTCCTATGAACGCTGAAAGGCTAATTTTGGGGTAAAGATCAGCGATCGCCACTCCTTTTTCCGCAGTGGCGGCTGCTAACTCACGTTCAGCGATCTGAATATCCGGACGGGCTCGAAGCATAGCAGCTGGTGCAGCAAGCCCATCAAGGCGCACGACTTTTGGAATGCCATTTGCTGCGGCAAGTTTAGTGCTGAGCATCTGAGGTTGCAGGCCCAACAACACTTCAAGGCTGTGTTGAGCAGCTTGAAGCCCTGCTTGTGTTGCTGCAAGCTTGGCGCTGAGTTGCTCTTCAGCACGCGTCGCTGCAAGACTTGTTTGCTTGGGAGATTCACCAAGGGTCGTCCGTTTGTGTTGGAGTTGAGAGCGTTCTTTTTGCACTTGAGTGCTTTTACTCAAGATCGTCACCTGGGATTTGAGTTTGCAATACTCTGCATATGTACGGGCAACCTCAGCAATAAGCGAGAGCTGTGCTTCTTGTAGGCCAAAGGCTACCGCATCTTCTTGGGCTTGAGATGCCTCTATTTCGCGGCGTGTTCCACTAAAAAGATCCACCTCCCACACGGCATCAAAGCTCGCCATCAACACATTGTAGGGTTTGGTGAGAGGAATAACGGGAATAATATTTATGTCACGCTCGCTTGAGGCGTGAGCAAAAACACTCGGAAATAAGCTCGATTCTGTTCCCGCCATGTAAGCGCGGGCTTCGCGTAGACGTGCTTTTGCGATGCTTAAGTCTTTGTTGGCGATAAGGGCCTCACGGATTAAATCTCGCAACAATTGGTCATCAAAACTCTCCCACCACGTCTTTTGGTCTGAGGTAGATTGCTCTGCCGTGGGCAGGCCAGACCACTTATGTGGAGCTTTTAGTTCTGGGCGGGTGTAGTCGGGGCCAACGGCACATCCTGAGAGCAAAAGGAGTGCTGGAATGAGGCGATTCATACTTGATATCCTTTGATGAAAATATGAAGAGCATGGTCAATCATTTCATCCCGTTTTTTTCCGGGAATCGATGTGGTCAATCCTAAAAGTGCACGATAATAAGTATCCCCTCGGACTAGGTTTACGAGGGTGACGGCAGCTAGATAATAATCATCAATTTTTAAATTCAATTTTGGTGCGATGTTTTCAAGGTAACTTCCTAAAAGCTGCAGCATGCGCTGAGGGCCAGATTGATAGTAAAGCTCAGCTTGGTCCTTGAAATCACGCTTTTGTGAGATTAATAAGCTGTTGATGTTTAGTGCTTCTTGCGAGTGAATGAGTTCCCAATAATGCTGTGCGATAAGCCGCAATTCTCTCAAGGGATCTTTGCTATGGCGCATCGAGCTATTCAAAGCATCCTGTAAAGCTTGACACCGCGCGCAAATCACTTGGATAAAAAGATCATTTTTATCGTTAAAATATTTGTACAACGTGGCTTTAGAAACAGGAGTAGCGGCTGCAATATCATCCATGCTAGCTGCAGCAAAACCCCTGCTTGCAAAAATCTGCGTTGCAGTGCTTAATATTTGCAGACGTTTAAGTGATTGTTTTTGCTTCCTCATTAGACGCCTTGACGCTCAACTCTCCATGACCTAATCTAAACTAAACTGTTTAGTATAGCAAGCGAGCCATGAACCTCTCTACAGAACAAAAAAAACAAGCAATCTTCGGCGGTATCGCCCTCGTTGTTGCGCTAGGTGCATATTGGTATTTTGGCATTAGGCCCTATGAAACAACCGACAATGCTTATCTTAAAGCCAATTCGACGCTGCTAAGCTCAAAAGTAATGGGATATGTCAATGAGGTTCTGGTAAACGACAACCAGCATGTCGAGGCAGGTGATATCATTGCAGTCGTGGATCCACGGGACTACCAAGCCCGTTTGCAGCAAGCTGAGGGTGAAGTGGCCGCACTCAAAGCAGCAGTTAAACGCCTTGATATGCAACGCAAGGTGCAGCTGACCTCTATACAGCAGGCTGAGGCGAACCTTAAAGCAGCTGAAGCAAATCATGATCGTGCCAAAGCTGATTATGAGCGTGCTTCGCAGTTGGTTGAATCAGGCGCAATCTCACGCAAAGATTATGATGCGGCGATGGCTCAACACAAAGGTATGGAGGCGTCACTGAAATCAGCTCGCGCTGCCCTTGATGCGGCCCATGCGCAGCTAAATGCAGTGGATGCTCAGATTGAAGAAACAGCGGCTCAATTAAAAGTAGCTGAGGCTGCTTTGAGGCTGGCTGAAATTGATTTAGAGCACACGCGCATCGTGGCGCCCAAAGCTGGAGTGGTTGGTAATAAAGCCGTTCATGTGGGGCAGTTGGTGCGACCTGGAACGGTTCTTGCCTATTTCGTTCCTGATAATGAAGTGTGGGTTGAGGCTAACTTCAAGGAAACTCAGGTGAAAGCCATGCAATCGGGTCAACCTGTGACCATTGAGGTTGATGCATATCCTGGTGAGAAGCTCAAAGGCACTCTTGAGAGTTTGGCACCTGCAAGTGGGGCTGAATTTAGTATTTTACCGCCGGAAAATGCCACAGGTAACTTTACAAAAATCGTGCGGCGTATTCCTGTTAAAATTGTGTTTATTAAGGATCAAAAAAAGCCGATCCTTCGCCCTGGCATGTCTTCCTATGTAAAAGTAAAAACCAAGTAAATGGCAGCAAAACGACCACCCGAGATACCTGATATCCCTGAGCCTTCAACCGAGCATTGGATTGGCTTTTTTGGTATGGTAGTCGGGATGTTCATGGCCATTCTTGACATTCAAATTGTCACCAGCTCAATTGCGCAAATTCAAGCAGGTATTTCTGCAACAGCTGACGAAATTAGTTGGGTTCAAACATCTTACCTCATCGCAGAAGTCATTATCATTCCGCTCACTGGATGGCTTGTGAGAGCTTTTTCCACAAGGGTCGTTTTCACCGTGGCTACCATTGGGTTTACGCTTTTAAGCGTGGGATGTGCGCTGGCCTGGAATATTGAGTCCATGATTGTTTTTAGGGCCTTGCAAGGTTTGTTTGGTGGCCTGCTGATTCCCACGGTATTCTCGGTCGTTTACACGCTTTTCCCGCGCCACCGCCAAGCCTTAATGATTATCATTATTGGTATGGTGGTCACTATGGCACCTACACTTGGCCCAGTGCTGGGGGGGTATCTTACAGAATCATTCTCGTGGCATATGTTATTTCTTATCAATGTGGTGCCTGGAATTGCGGTGATTCTGAGCACATGGTTATTGATGGATGTGGATAAGCCCGAAAGCTCACTTTTGGATCAGATTGACTTCATCGGGATTGGTTTGATCGCGTTATCGTTGGGATGCTTACAATACGTCCTGGAAGAGGGAGTTCGTGTTGATTGGTTCAGCAGTAATAGAATTGTTGCGGTAACCTGTATCTCTGCAAGCGCATTTATTGCTCTGATTTTCCGAGAATTAACAACATCTCACCCGGTCGTTGATTTGCATGCTTTTCGCAATTTTAATTTCACGTTCGGCTCTATTTTCTCTTTTATC
>CAYRKI010000017.1:9377-30371 GCA_964424815.1 uncultured Thiotrichales bacterium
AGGGGTCGGTCTTTATGTGATGACCTATCTTATTCCCATGCATCTTGGTTTAATTAAGGGCCTCAACAGCATGCAAATTGGCCTTTATGTTACTGTCACAGGTGTTGCGCAGTTCTTTTCGGCCCCGATGGCGGCCAATCTTGCAAAGGTTTTAGATTTGCGTATTGTCCTTGCCATCGGACTGGGGCTCTTTGGAGCCGGTTGCTACATTACTGGCTTTCAGGTCAGTGATTCGGGTTTTGCAGAATTTTTCCTTCCCCAAATTTTGCGCGGATTTTCTTTGATGTTTTGCTTTGTGCCCATCAACACCATTGCGCTTGGAACGTTGCCTGTTGAAGAAGTGAAGAATGCCAGTGGTCTTTATAATCTCATGCGTAACCTAGGGGGGGCCATAGGTCTTGCAGTGTTCAACACTTGGCTTTTCAATTGGAATAAAATTAATTTTGCCGAACTTCGCCCCCATGTTGATTCCGCATCGCCCCAGGTCACGGCTGTGCTTGATGGTTTGCAAGGATACTTAAGTGACATGCCAAATCTCTCTGATGGAGCTTTGACTGGGTTGAAAGTGCTCACATCTATCGCTCAACGAGAATCTCTTGTGCTTACATTTAATCAACTTTACGCCCTGATGGGTGGGCTCTTTTTCGCTGCCCTCTTTCTGGTGCCGTTCCTGAAATATGTTCCGTTCGGCGGACAAGCCGCCGATAGTGCGCATTAATTCGTGGGTTTCATTAAACTATAGCCCTTAGATAATTTAGAGATTCTTTTCGCTTTCTAGTCCTTCTGTTTGATATCAGACAATGACGATGTAATAAACAGGGGGAGCGAAATCATGTTTCGTATTTATTCATTTGTCAATTATTTTGTCTTAATTTTTGTATTTAAGATTTTTATTTTATGTCCATTGTTTGCAAGTCAGGAAGAATGGTCGGAAAAAGAAAAAATCGCAGCCCATCACTTCATATTTCCCCATCCCTCTCTCATGCGAGGACAGATAGAAAGCTGGCGTGACTCTTTGCCGCCTTTTTTGATTAATCCTGATTCATGCGTTGAAAATCCTGTCATTGTTCTGCAACTTCCAGGAAAGAAACTGTTTGCCCATGCTGCTTTCAGTGAGGTTGCAAGCAAACTTTTTGAAGTTGTGGTCGAGCGTAACCAGGGTGCAGCTGATCAGACCCATTATCGCATCGCCATTCAAACCAAGCAGGAGAAACTTCAGCTCTGGCCCCATATTTGGGCTTTTCGTCATTCGCTCTCATCCCAAGAAGCAAATCCCGACGATAAAGAGGCCCTCTGCAAAATTGTTTATTGTTCTGCCGGAGATCAACGAGCGTCCGAATCAGTCTCGTGGAGTGGAAAGCTTGACTCAGCTGATCAGCCTGAAGACTTTGCAGCACAGCTAACCTTGATGAATTATGCTATCCACAACGTAAGCAAAGGTCGTGGTTCGCAGGACCTTACAAGCCTGTGGACTCTTGCAGTCGATGCAGAGGGGAATGCTGCAGTTACATTGCATGTGCTCATGCAAGAGGAATTAGTCCTTAAGCTTGCAAGACAATTGCAACTTCATGAGGTTGAATGTGGGAATGCTCACCTCAAGCACCACAAGATTAATCAATTAGATTTTACTTATTCTGGGCTTAGGGACATCGATGTGCTCCAGTTCATGAGTGCCTATGATGGAACTTGTTGCAAAATTTTGAAATTATTTTCACCTGCAACCCTATGCCTGAATGAGGAGATTGCTGTTTTTTCGGATGAGACGGATGAGAAAAGCCGTTTACTCAATCCTCCTCTTTGCCCTTCTCATTTCAAAAAAGACACATGGTTCTTCGATGATTTAAATAAGGTAGTTTGGAGTCAAGGCCGGCATGCGGACTTCGAGCTTCCTATCCATGGGTTTGGGGATGATTTAATGATTTCATTTCCTGAAGCTTATGGGTTTATGCGAGGAGAGCACCTCTTAAGACCAGTTCACGTAAGCCTATTAATGGAAGATGGAAGATCTCAATATATTGGAACGCTTAGGGTGAAAAACACTGCACATCAATCCTATCTACCTGAATACCTTGAATGCAGAGGGGTAAAAATTCCAGGTCATCTTTGGCTGGGGGCTTCGTCACTCAAGCTTCGCTTTGAGACACCAGGAGTACGTCAGTCGAAAATGGTACTCGAAGAGAACGCTTTGATGAACACTAAGAAAACTCAGCTTCATCGAGGTTTTTCGTTTTCTAAATTGAAAATTTCCTCACCCGAGGCTGCTATGGCGAATTGCCAGATAGATCTTGGTAAGACATACTTTCCCACTCTTAATGGTGGCGATTATCATCTGTTAGGACCAGGCTTTTCAATGCCTGAAGGAACTCATGTGTGGACCCAGGGACCTAGCGACGGCTCTTCCTATCGGGCGAGTATATTTCTAGGGATGAGTATGCTTCCTAGTCATGAGGAAAGGAATGTTATGCTCAGACTTGGGGCTTATGCAGTAAAAGGACAAAGGCAAATTTTTGAAGTGCAACTAAATGGCAAGGCAGTTGAAGAAATACCTGGTGTCCGGCTGGAGGTAGACGACAGTGTTGAAGTTAACCCATTAGCGGTTAATTGGGAGCACTGGCCTCTGGAGAGCTTTCACTTATTAAAAGTAATTTTTACACCAAACAGTATACCTAATTACAATGGTCTTGTTGAAATAAATTTTACAATCTATCGTCCTCTTTCTCCCAAAAAAGTAGGTTTTTCAGAAGATTCACGTTTTCTTGGATTAAACATTGAGTCCCTAAAAGTTAACTAGTTGGGAGTAGCAAATTAAAAGTACCCGGTTATGCGGCAGCTAATTTTGTATTACCGGGTACTCTTTTACAAATTTTTTTTATTATATTATTTTATTGATTTATTCCTTCTTCTCCCCTTGCGTGGTGGGCGTAAATTAGCCAAACTATTGCGTAAACAATAAGGCTTGCAAAAAAAACAACGGAGCACGCCATGACCACAGGGAAGGCCCAGCGCCCTTCGTCGCCCCATTTAGGTATTTATCGCGTCCAGCTCACCAGCGGACTCTCCATTCTGCATCGCTTAACGGGTCTTGCTTTATTTGTGATGAGCCTATTAGGAGCGCTTTGGTTTTATGGCCTTGCATTTGATGCAGATCTTGCCAAGTGTGTTATGGCCTGGAGTTATGATCCCATCATGTTGGGGTTCTTTGGCTTTGCTTTGTTCGCTTTCTTCTATCACCTGGCCAATGGTATTCGCCACCTTATGTGGGATTGGGGCCTGGGTTTTGAGTTAAAAACCACCTACCGCAGCGGCTGGCTAGTGATACTTATCGCCCTTAGCCTTAGCGCCGGCGCACTCACGCTCATGTTAATTCATGGAGGCTACCTATGATGCGCGATATCCTTAAGCTGCGTTCACCGTTGAGTCTCGCTAAAGGTGACGGATCCACTAAAAGCGGCGCCGAGCATTGGCTCTCTCAACGTTTTTCAGCTGTTTTGCTAGTTTTTCTGGGATTATGGTTCGTCGCAACAGTTTTAAGTGGTTTAGGTCAAGATCTCGAGCAGTGGCGCGCACTTTTTGCTAAGCCCCACAATGCTTTTTTAAGCCTGGCTTTTATGATGAGTGCCCTTTTCCACGGATACCTTGGCATGCAGGTCATCATCGAGGATTACATTCATCACAAAGGCTTGCGTCTGACCTTACTGTGGGCGGTTAAGGCGGCTGCATTAGGAGCGGGGCTCGCCGTATCCATGGCCATTTTTTATCTTTTAATCAAACACTTATAAAAATAGCGCACGACGAAGTGCAGCAGGAAAAATCAAGGGAGGGTTCAAGACGTGGCAACGAAGGCTTATAAAATTATTGATCATGCCTATGATGTTGTCATTGTGGGAGCGGGAGGTGCCGGGCTTCGCGCAGCACTGGGCATGAGTGCGGCGGGCCTTCGCACGGCATGTATCACGAAAGTTTTTCCCACCCGAAGTCATACAGTTTCTGCACAAGGTGGTATTTCAGCGGCCCTCAACAACATGGGCGACGGGGATAACTGGAAGTACCATTTTTATGACACGATCAAGGGTTCTGACTGGCTAGGTGATCAGGATGCGATCGAGTACATGTGTCGCAATGCCATGCAGGCGGTGATCGAGCTTGAACACTTTGGTGTGCCGTTTTCAAGAACCGATGAGGGTAAAATTTACCAACGCAAATTTGGTGGTCATACCCTTCGTCAAGGCGAGGCCATGGCACAGCGGGCTTGTGCGGCCGCAGATCGTACCGGTCACGCTATTTTGCACACCCTTTATCAACAGTCTCTTAAACACAAAACTGACTTTTTTATTGAGCATTTTGCCCTTGATTTGATTATGGAAGATGGACGTTGCCGGGGTGTAATGTCCTGGGCTTTGGAAGATGGCACGATCCACCGTTTCTCAGCCCACATGGTGGTGATTGCAACCGGTGGCTATGGTCGTGCATTTTTCTCGTGCACCGGTGCCCATACCTGTACGGGTGATGGCAGTGCCATGGTTTTGCGAGCTGGCCTTGGTTTGCAGGATATGGAGTTTATTCAATTCCATCCCACCGGTATTTTTGGGGCTGGATGGTTCATCGCTGAGGGGGCTCGAGGTGAGGGGGGGTATCTTACCAATTCATTGGGCGAGCGCTTTATGGAGAAGTATGCGCCAAATGCCAAAGATCTTGCCTCACGCGATGTGGTCTCTCGTGCCATTATGATGGAAGTACGCGCGGGCAAAGGTGTTGGCCCTCGTAAAGATCATGCCCTGCTGCATCTTGAGCATTTAGACCCTCAAGTAATCCATGAACGTCTTCCAGGTATTTCCGAAACTGCACGTATTTTCTCAGGGGTAGATACTACAAAGGAACCTATCCCTGTGATTCCAACAGTGCATTATAATATGGGCGGCATTCCCACTAATTACCATGCTGAAGTTGTATGCCCCACCCAGGACAATCCAGACGCGGTGGTCCAAGGCTTGATGGCCATTGGTGAGGCTGCTTGCGTTTCTGTGCATGGTGCCAATCGTCTTGGAACCAACTCATTATTAGATTTGGTAGTCTTTGGTCGCGCAGCTGCCTTGCGTGCAAAAGAGGTTATTCAACCGGGCATGTCCCATGCGCCTTTACGTGAAGAGACCTGCGATGCCATTTTGGCGCGCTTTGATAAAATTCGCCACGCAAGCGGTGCGCGTTCTACAGCAGAAATTCGCATTGAGATGCAACACACCATGCAAAATCACTGTTCCGTATTCCGTGATGAGCAGACCATGGCAGAGGGTTTGGGGCATTTACATAAAACTTACGAATCCTATGGCAGTCTGAAGTTGGCGGATCGCTCGCTGATTTGGAATTCGGATTTGATGGAAGCGTTTGAGCTGGAAAATCTGTTGCAGCAGTCCCTGGTTACACTGGCTTCAGCCAAAGCCCGTAAAGAAAGCCGCGGTGGACATGCTCGCGAGGACTATCCTGAACGTGACGATACCAACTGGCTCAAGCACTCGGTTGCTTGGCTCGATAAACAGGGCAATGTGCGCCTGGATTATCGTCCGGTGCACCTGAACACCTTAACCAACGAAGTTGAAAGCGTTGCGCCTAAAGCGCGCGTGTATTAACGGAAGGGGCATAAAATGGTCGAATTAACACTTCCGCGCAATTCTAAAGTGGTCAAAGGTAAAACTTACCCCCTTAAAGAGGGTAGTGATAACGTGCGCGTTTTCAATGTTTATCGCTATGATCCCGATCAGCCTGATCAAAACCCAAGGGTTGATACCTACCATGTAGACATGACTAAATGCGGCAATATGGTTTTGGATGCTCTCATCAAAATTAAAAATGAGATCGACCCATCGCTTACCTTCCGTCGCTCTTGTCGTGAGGGCGTTTGTGGAAGTTGCGCCATGAACGTGGATGGCACCAATACCCTTTCCTGCATTAAGCCTATCGCAGAAGTCAAAGGCGAGGTTAATATCTACCCCTTGCCTCACATGCCGGTCGTCAAGGATTTGGTCCCTGATTTGACCCATGTATATGCCCAGTATGCCTCGATTCAGCCTTGGATGAAGAGCGACTCTCCCGTGGCGCCGGATAAAGAGCGCCTGCAATCACCAGAAGATCGCGCCAAGTTGGATGGTCTCTGGGAATGCGTCTTGTGCATGTGTTGCTCAACCAGCTGCCCTAGCTACTGGTGGAATGGCGATCGCTACCTGGGCCCTGCTGTGCTTTTACAGGCCAATCGCTGGGTGCAAGATAGCCGCGATGAGGCAACGGGTGAGCGTCTGGATGAGCTAGAAGATCCTTTCCGCCTTTATCGTTGCCATACCATTATGAATTGCACAAAGACGTGCCCAAAGGGTTTGAATCCCGCAAAAGCGATTGGTGAGCTCAAACAAAAAGTGGCAGATCGTAAAGTCTAGATAAAACTGCGGTTTATATCGAAGAAAGGGGGACATACCCCCATTTTTTCACCTGTTCATTGTGCTGCCAAATTCTCATCAAAATATGATCCTTAAAGGTTTAGCTGGTGAGCAAATGATGTGGCTCAATGCGTTGTTTGCCTCAATTTTGAGTTAAAAACTCTCATTAAGATCCTCAAAGGCATGCACAATGGTCTCAAGACTCTCGTCAAAAGTTTGACCGCCGGTGGCTTTAGGGTTCCTTGAGAAAACCAGAACGTCAAGCCCTGCGCGCAAGCCCAATTCCATCGTCTCTCCCAGACTATAGCGCGACAGGATAGCCCCCATGTGGAGATCGTCACTGATAATCGTGCCCTCAAACCCCATATCAACGCGCAAGATATCACGAAGCCAAAAAGGCGAGAGGGATACGGGATATTCCGAATCCACCCCTTGATGCCACACGTGTGCGGCCATCACGGCATCAGCTTGTTCAGCGTCGATGAGATCTTGAAAAGGAACCATTTCTTGTGGCTGCAAAGTATCTGTGACGTCCACTATACCTTCATGGGTATCACCTTGTGCAAGGCCGTGACCTGGAAAATGCTTGAGACATGTGCGCACACCTTGAAGACGGTGGGCTGCGATAAAGACCTTGGCGTATGCGATCACCTGTTGTGGATCAGTGCTATAAGCACGCTCAAGGCCGCCGATCACACTAGATCCTGGTGTGCCCAACAAATCGACCACGGGCCCAAAATTAAGATTAAAACCAACATCTGCCAACATTTTCGCCATGGCTTGATAGTGAGTTGCCGCCTCTTCAAGCGGAAGTCGGCCTATATAGGCGGCAGACGGCGTATCGTGAAAGCCGTTAAAACTTCCCAAGCGCTGTACCCGGCCGCCTTCTTGATCAACCGCGACGATAAACTGAGGATCGGGGCTAGCACCCTTGAGAGTCCCCACCAAATCAGCCACTTGCTGTGGGCCGGTGATGTTATGACGAAACAAGATCACGCCATGGATACGTTGATCCGCGATCATGGGAATGAGGTGCTGTACGTCAGGGTCGTGGATTGATGTGCCCGTAAACCCCACCATTAATTGCGCCATTTGATCCTCTCGATTTTCTCTCAATAGGGTGATCTTGAATTGAATACCTCAAAGTAAGGCGATTCATTTTAAGGCTAGGGGATCGGGCTCAAAATGCCAAGTTTTTTGCGCACAGCAATGAATGATTAAGCTGCTACATCCAGACTCAATTGCGCCCGTTGGGGCAGGGTGCATGTGACTGTGGTGCCCACATTAAGCTTGGATTTAAATTTAACTTGACCACCATGAAGCTCAATAAGTCGTTTGACGAGTGCGAGGCTGAGGCCTGTTGTAGAGGTGACGCCACTCTCATCAGGGCTTTGGCTAAAGGGTGAGAATAAACGTCGTTGTTGGGCCCGTCCTATGCCAGGTCCGGCATCTGTAACGGTAAAGATAATATCCAACCCCTCGCGAGAGGCGACTAAATGTACTGTCGTTCCCTTTGGTGATACCCTAATCGCGTTGGAAAGTAGGTTGAATAATGCTTGTTTCAGACGTGCTTCATCCCCTGAAAACTCACCTAAATCGGGGGCAGCGTCGAGGACCAATTTGACGCCTTTTTTCTGGGCGTGCATGCGGGCCAATCCCATGAGGGAGCGCAGCATGCCCTTAACAGCGAAATCCTTGGGCTTCAAGGTCATGTGGCCAGCCTCGATTGTGGCCAGATCAAGGGTGTCGTTAATCAGAGATAAGAGCTGGTGCGAGGCTGTAAGAATTCCCTGGCAGTAGTCCTTTTGTTTAGTGTTAAGCGTTCCAAAGTATTCATTGTGCAGCAATTCGCCAAAGCCAATCACGCTATGAAGAGGGGTGCGCAGTTCATAGGATACGTTTGAGATAAATTCAGACTTAAGTCGATCTGCCGTCTCAAGCGCCTCATTTTTTTCTCTTAACAATTTCTCGATGCGACTACTATCTGTCATGTCGATACAACTGATCAGGTGAGAGCCGTCGGGAAGAGGGCTATAGGTAAAATCAATAACCTTGCCATCTTTGCGAAGGATGCGTTGCTCTTTCTTCACGCGGTCAGTAATCCGGGCTACCAATTTATCCCGAAAGCCCAGCCAATCCTCACCGTAATCAAAGTACTTTCTTAAATGCTCGGCAACTTTAGTGATGTGCATATTGGGTTTCAACTGGCGGGGGCCCAATTGCCACAACTCGGCAAGAGCTGGATTATAAAGGCGCAAACAATTGTCCGAGCCCAAAACAGCCACGCCCTCTTTTAGGTTATCAAGAGATGCGCGATGCACCGCAAGCTGGGTATTGTATTCGCGCTCGAGTTTTAAGGTGGAGGTGACATCTTCAAAAATCAGGATCAGCCCTCCCAATGGATGAGGCGCTGTGATGTGGCGCAGCGTGCGACCATCAGGTAGGTGGGTAAGTTCCTCTAGAGGGCTGAGCCCTGCTTGAAGCAACTCTTGCCAATGCTTTTTGTAAGCGGCGTAGTCGGACTGTTCTTGCATTTTGCGGCGACGATAAAGATCATCTAATACTTCGCCTAAGGTGGGACCGGATGAGAGCCACTTTTCATCCATATCAAAAAGGCGCACATACGCATGATTAAAGTACTGTACTCGCCGATCATGTCCGTAGATAACAACAGCTGCAGATAAATTTTGCATGACCTCACGAAAGGCAACGGTATTAAGCTTCATTTGCTCATCGCGCGTCATTTGATCTGTAATATCAATACCATATCCAAAAAGTCCGCCTTCAATTTTGGCTTGATGAAGTCGAAAATTGCGGCGAGTACTTTGGTGAATTAAGGGTAAAGTGATGACTCCCTCTTCCATATCCGTTAAGTGAGCATTACGTCTAACAGCTTCCTCAGGCGTAAGGCCTAAGCACTCAGCATAGTAACGATTACAGAAAATAAGCTGTCCATCATTGCCTAGGCGCCACACGGGAAGGGGAAAATGATCAAGGACTTGAGGAAGGGCGAGTCTCCGGCAGTGGTTTAAATCCTCACTTAGTATGCGGATTTCATTTAATAAATTTTTGTTTTTGTTGGACAAATAAACTGTAAGAATACTGGTAAATATGAAGAAAAATACCAGCATCACCAGTAATGGTGCACTTAACCCAAGGGTTGCGTCACTGAAACCAGCCAAATCCCTGTAACCTTATTTATTATTTTATCTTTTATTTTTAGATCACTATACCGAGACATGCCAAAAGACACAATCTAATTAATTTTTGGTAAACGTGGGTCTTGGCTAGCCTCTTTAGATCATCACCCCTCCCAGTGACCTTTTGAACCTGAAAGCATTTTGAGTTATAAAAGAACAGTCTGTTTTACGAGAAAAAGTCCTCGTTTTAATTTAACCTTTGAAACTCAAAGTGAAAGCGCAACTAAAGTCTCGCAATCAATGGAATGAGGAAGCAAAAGATTCTTACCCTTGGTTAGGCTATTTTATATATTTGAATTCATGAAGAGTTCATTTAAAAGCATAATTCTGAGTCGTTTATAAAATATATGGCGCTGAGACAATGAAAAGAGGCTCCTCCTTGAGGCTTGTTCATAGAAAATTCAAACGTAACTTTGAGGTGAGATTTAATACGTTGATGAGGGGGCTTCTACCCTGAATGTGTTTTGGCTTTGAGGGGCAGTTATTTTGTTGTAAGGCTCATTCACTAACCCTTTTAGGTATAAAAGGCATTAGACAAATTTCGCAATAGTTCATTTGCTCAAGAGCAATAGTAGTTTGTTCTCATGATCTGTAATACTTCAGTAGAAATTATTTTAATAAATCACCCTAGTTGCACTGATGTTATTATGGCAAATACGTTGTCATAAAATGATATTTTCTTGCTTATAATTTTAAACATTTACAAAGTTTATTTATTATGAATTCAAGACATTTACCTATTATTTTTATGGCTCTGTCTCAGTGTGCATCATCAACTTCTCAAGATGAGGATCTCTCGTCTCATCAGTCTCCCTTGACATCTTTGCCCAATGAAATCGTGGTCAATATTGCTAGTTACCTGCGGGGATCAGATATGCAAGCTTTTATGCTGACTATCCACGCTCATCTTGAATGTGCGCTGACGTGGAAGCCTAGGCCTGTTAAGACGCTTAACTACGAAGTGTCTGATATGCTGGGCATGGATGAAGGCGAAGATGACTTTGTTGCGCCTATTCGGGCGGAAATTGAGGCGGGATATAACATCATTTTAAATATAAAAAATTCGGGACTGAAATTTTTTGGTGATCTTGCAGAAAACAAACATCATATCAGCTCTCTTCACCTTATTTCGGCAAGGGTTGAAGGTCATGTTTTGCAAAACCTTAGTTATGCAAAATTATTAAATTCTCTTGTGATTGAAAATTGTGATTTTGATCCTGGTTGCTTAAGTGCGTGGATTAAGACTCTTCCCAATTTGCGCGCACTGAGTGTCCATGTGGATTTCACTTGTTGTTCAGAGCTCCCCCACCTTCTGCCGTCATTGCAACAATTGGAAACCCTGACTGTAACGGGTGACCTTTTTATGGATGAAGAGCTTTGGGAATCAGTTTTTAAGTTATCCTCTCTTAAGTCGTTGACGCTGGCGAAAAGTTACGGCGTCAAAGCGCAGGTGATCAGGGGCCTGATTCAGCTGGTTCATCTTGAGCACTTTAAATTATACAAGGCATGGGATGTTAATGATGAAATAAAAGATGTGTGGACCGATTTGCCCCATTTAAAGCATCTCGATTTATCTGAAACGTCAATCTCCGATGAAACCCTTGAAGTTCTTGAAAATCACGTTGCACTTCTCTCTTTAAGGCTATCGAACACAAAAATGCCATCGGTACAGACAAGTCTTGCGGGGGAGCAAAAATTTATTACTTCAAGGCCCGATATTAAGTTTGAAGGAAAATTTCTCATGCATAAATAAGCCCAATCAGCCCAGCTTTGCAGCTTCATTCAATCAAATGCTTTTAAGCTGCGCTCTCTCGTGCGCTGGACGAACCGCTGGGCTGAATATTTAAGGGGAAGGTGATGCGCTCGCGAAATTCACCCATAACCATATCGGCCGTGACCTCGCAAATGAGTGTGTTCTCAGCACGGAGAAGTTCAATGACTTTGACCCGCACATGGGCAAGACGTGGCTCAAAACGGCTAATGACTTCTTCAATTTGTCGCTCCATGCGATTGCGACCCAATTGATTAGACACATCGATATGGTTGAAATCGTGGAGGCCAAAAGCTTGAGGTAAAGCATTATATGCTTCATCTGTAACGTCTTGCGCGCTATCCGTTAATCCTGAATCAACGCGGCGGCTGTTGGTAATCAGTGTCACTTCGTCTTGAATTGAGAGCTTAAGGTGCTCCAGGTCCAGAACGGGGTGAATCCCCCATCCTGCTTCCTCTTGAGGTGCATCGCACAGACGGTCAAAAAGTGGCGCCGGCACCGCAAGTCGCTTTAGTTTTTCGCGCTGCGCCGCCGGCGGAACCTTGGTGTAATACCGTGAATAGACGGTCATAAAATCCCTTTAAGATTAAACGACCGTTCCAGTGCTGACATCTACGGTCACATCTTGCTGACCTGTATTCTGACCGGTTTGATCGTAACAATAAACCGTATTTTTATAGGTCTTCGCACGGAAAGTAAGCCAAATCACATCACCGCGTGGAATCGAGCGTTGGAAATAGCAGTCTGTGTAGACAATTTCCTGCTGGGTAACGTTGGTTTGATTGATGTTGGCAAGACGCACAAACTTGATTTCCTTAATCAAGTCACCCCGCACCAATTTCAACTGAATTGTCGGCACGTAGACGCCATTGGGAATCACGATGATTGGATCCTCAATGACCACGCGAGAGGATGTATAAAGTTGGTCTGATGCATTGGGGTTGGTAAAGCGTGAGATCTCATTTTGCAATAAGAAGCACGGTGCGTGATCGGTATACCCATCCAGGCTTGAAGATAAAAGATCATCGATCTTAATCATAAACTCTGGGGTTTGTGAGCCTTGGCGATAGTCCTCATTAAGGTTCATTTGGTCAACAGAGCTGGAAAGGCTCAGGTTGCCGATGTTACGAGGCGTTGCCATCGCGTTTAGTTTAGTATCACCTGACATGTTTATTCTCCCTTATGTTCACCGCGCTTATCGAGCAGCAGGCTTAGGCAAATTGGCTACTAAGCGGATAGATGCGGTCAGCTCTTCCAGCTGGAAGTGCGGCCTAAGGAATACAGCGGCACGATAGCTGCCGGGCATACCAGGAACATCCGCCACATCGACACGTGCCTCGCGTAAGGGGAATCGTGCCTTGGATGAGGGCGCTGCATCGTCGGTGAGCAATACATACTGGGCAATCCAGTTGTTCAGGTATCTCTCAACCTCAATGCGGGACATGAAGCTGCCCACTTTGTCGCGCATGATGACTTTGATGTAATGCGCAAAGCGAGAAGCGGCCAAGATGTACGACAGTCGTGCAGAAAGCCGTGCATTGGCATTTGCTTCATCCAAGTTGTAGACCTTTGGCTTTTGTGTTGTTTGACTGCCAAAGAATGCGGCGTAATCGCGATTCTTGCAGTGACAGAGTGCTATAAACCCAAGATCTGACAACTCTTTTTCACGGCGATCTGTGATGGCCACTTCTGTTGGGCACTTCAAGGCCACATCACCATCGGTGGTCTTAAAGGTATAATATGGCAAATCTTCAACTAATCCACCGCCTTCAACTCCACGAATGGAAGCAGGCCAGCCGTAAAGGGTTGCTGATATGATAATCCGTTGCGCTAAAGCCCAAGCAGCATTACCCCAACAGAAGCGACTGTTATCGGCGCCATCCACATCCTCTTCAAAGTTCAAACCCGGAACCATCACGCCTTGCTCGCCGTAAGGGGCGCGCATCAGTACATGAGGCAGAGTCAATGCCACGTAACGTGAATCCTCGGTTTCGCGGAAGGCTTGCCACTTGCCAAGCTCGGTGTTTTGGAAGATGCGTGACAAATCGCGAGGTGTGCCAAGATTCACAAAGCTATCCAAGTCAAAAAGCGTTGGGGCTGCTGCCGCAATGAAGGGAGCGTGCGCCGCAGCTGCGACTTGAGAAATCTTGGTTAACAACGCAATATCCTGGGGATTGCGGCCAAACTCAAAATCACCCATCAAGCAAGAGTAAGGTGAACCACCAAAGGTTCCGTACTCTTCTTCGTAAACCTTCTTAAACAGTTGGCTTTGGTCGAATTCGACTGCGCGCTCTAAATCAAATTGCAATTCTGATTTGGTGATGTTCAAAAGACGCAGGCGAATCTTGTCGCTTTGATCTGTTGATGTCAGCAAATAATTGAGGCCACGCCAGCTACCTTCCAAGCGAAGGAAATCAGCATGGTGCAGAATTTCATTCAGTTGAGCATTGATAAGATCGTCCAGCTGGCCGATGCGCTGTGATACAGCTGCAATCGCGTCATTAGGAACGCTGGTGCCACTGGCAACGTTGCTCAAGAATTCGTTAACGATGGCCGTTGCATACTCTGCTTGAGAAGCATCGCGTACCAGGTTGGTATCCTTAACGATGTCCTCGGCTTTTTTGGCCTTTTTATCTTTTGAATTCAGGACTTCATCAAGAGCCTTGTTCAAAGACTCGTTGCCATCCAATTTGCTGATCAGGTCGCTCAGACGTGTGCGCGCATCGTATAGAGCCTTCAACGAAGGAACTTGAGAAATGATATTGAGGGGCTCAAAATCATCCATCGTTAAGAATGTAAGGCTAACGCCCAGCGTTTTATCGCCGCCGCTGATGCGATCAGCAACTGCAAGGTTTAACTTTGGACGAATAGAAGCCATCACATCGCTAATGGTATCGCTGCTGATATCGACAAACTTACGATCCTTAATGGCCAAGCGTGGCACTTCTGAACTTGCAGAAAGATCTGCAATAACACCCAGAACAAAAGGTAATTCGCGCGATTCGACGGCACCACCGATTTCCACGTCATAAGTGATTTGAACGCGTGGGGGGCGAACGTGATCGAGCATATGTTGGAGGCTCTCTCTCATTGTTTCTCTCCTTATCAAAATTCCCCGGCCACACCGAAGAAAGCTTTACCCATAAACATGTTACGACGCTCTTTGTTAAAAAGCGGTAAATTATTCAGTATTTTAATGAAATGACCTTAAATGGCAGTGAATAGGGCTTTATTCAAGCTTTTTTGGAAGGTACAAAGCGCTGATATAGAATAGTGAAAACGATAAAAACTTCTAAAACATTAATAGAAAGTAAAATCCCCTCAGAGAGATTTTTTTCACCTCTTAATAAAGATACTAAATAAAAAACATGGGGGAGCAAAAGCGGAAGTGCCAGCAAAAAACTGGTTTGGTTATTATGCTGTGTATCGCATGCAAGCCCTGCTGCAAGGTTAAAACACAATGTAAAACCTGTCACACAAAGAAAAATTTGCAGATTTGTGGCCCAGACTACGAGGTTAAGGCTAGTGAGAGCAATGTGCAAAAGAACCCAAACAAGGGATGAAATCACAATCCCATTAATGCCCAACCGTAATACTAAAAACACAGCAAAATGGGGACTGACGACGAGGGCGGGTGCCATACCCTGGGTTTGCCCATGCCGCCAACTTAATGTGGTGAGGCGAAGAGTCATTATGAGCGCTAAAACAACAATCCATTCTAACGGGAAAGGGGCTCGATCGCCCAAAAGGAGATTGGCAATCACGCCCAGTAAAGCCACATGTATTATTTCTGAGGCCACATGGGAGCGCCTTGCCCACCATAACTTCAACTCCAAAATCAAAATCTTACTTACGGGACTCATAACACATTCTCACTGGTTCTAAAGGAGGGCTCAAGAATTAAGGCTGGCCAAGCCTTATGGGGGCTGTGGGTTGCAACCACAACTGCACCCTCTCTTCGCGTATGTTGTTTCACTAGGTGCCAAAAAAGTTTGGTGTAGTTTGTGTCGAGATAGCTCGTTGGCTCATCAAGAATCCAAATCGTTGACGTACTGATGATGAGACGGGCAAGAGAAAGGCGTTGCTGCTCACCCAAAGAGAGCTTTGTTAATTTCTTAAATAAAAGGGGTTTTAACTGCAATAGGCTGATGCTCTCATCAATTTTTGTCGCACTGCATCCCTCAAGAGCGCCCCAAAAAGCCAGATTATCTTGCGCGGAGAGCTCTGCCCATAGTGGAGCGGGCTGCGGGTGAAATAGAAGGGACGCCCCAGCATCCATAGCTATATAACCACCACTGGGGATCTCTAGGCCTGCTAGCGCGCGCAGTAGGGTGCTTTTGCCAATGCCATTGGGACCTAAGACTTGCAGCACCTCTCCCTCGCTTAAGGTAAACGAGAGGTTATTCATCAGCGTTCTCGAGCCAATCGTCAGTTGTAGAGAGCTTACAGATAGCAACAAGCTGTTCCCAAGTTTTATGGTTATGCTGCCGCCAGTTTAACAAGATTATCCAAGTGCTGTCGAATAATGTTCAGTTTTTGCTGGCTTTGAAGGTTGGGCATCATAATCACCAACTTGTGATCAGCGCGCAGCTTATAACTAGGATTTTTTTGAATCGCAGTGATCAGCGCTGCTGGATTTGGAAAATGATTTTGGTGGAAAGTTAACACCATGCCGGTTTCTCCCGCGTCCAGCTTCGCCACGTGAGCGGCCCTACACCTGGCTTTAAGCGAGAGGACCATCATTAAGTTTTCTACTTCCGCAGGTAGGGGGCCGAAACGATCGACCAGCTCAACTGCGAAATCATCCAGCTCTGCCTGATCATTCAGGCTAGAGAGACGTCGATAAAGGCTAAGGCGTGCATTAAGATCGCTGACATAGGTTTCTGGAATCAGCACGGGAATACCCAAATTGACCTGGGGTGACCAATCATGGGTGTCTATTTCCATGTTTTCACCCGGCTGCTGAGCGCGGGCTTTGGCAGCCATGACTGCATCTTCCAGCATTTGCTGATAAAGCTCGACCCCAACTTCGCGAATATGGCCGGACTGTTCCTCGCCAAGCAAATTACCTGCACCACGAATGTCCATGTCATGACTTGCGATCTGAAAGCCGGCACCAAGGGTGTCAAGCGTTTGCATGACCTCAAGACGCTTTTGCGCTGTATCGCTGAGTAAGCGGTTTGTAGGAGTAATGAGGTAAGCATATCCGCGCTGTTTGCCGCGCCCCACGCGTCCGCGCAATTGATAAAGTTGGGCAAGACCAAACAGGTGGGCATTGTGCACCACAATCGTATTCACATTGGGCATATCAAGGCCTGATTCAATGATGTTGGTCGCAAGCAAAATATCTGCTTGGCGTTCAGCAAATTGAAGCATGATATCTTCAAGAGCACTGCCGGGCATTTGGCCATGGACACTGACCAATCGTGCTTGGGGCACGAGGCTTCGAATGGTCTCGGCCACACCTTCGAGATCTTCAATGCGAGGGCATACATAGAATATCTGACCGCCCCGACTTAGCTCGCGCTGCAAGGCATCACGTAATACAACGGCATCATAGGGTGTCACGAACGTGCGTACCGCAAGACGATCAACCGGTGGTGTGGTGATCAGGCTCATTTCCCGTACGCCGGTTAACGCTAATTGTAAGGTGCGCGGTATAGGAGTCGCCGTCAGGGTCAAGACGTGCACGTTGTTTTGCAGTTCTTTGAGGCGTTCCTTTTGTTTCACGCCGAAATGCTGCTCTTCATCAAGGATTATGAGGCCTAAACGCTTAAAAATGATGTTTTTACTCAACAGCGCGTGTGTGCCAACAACTACATCAACCCGACCCTCTGCAAGGTCTTCTTTGATTTGCTTAGATTCCTTAGCACTGACCAAGCGAGAGAGCTGAGCTACCTTCACGTTGAAAGCTTCAAGCCGCTTTTTAAAGTTGGCCGCATGCTGACGTGCCAGAAGCGTGGTGGGCACTGCAACTGCCACTTGCGATCCACTCATGGCTACCGCAAATGCTGCACGAAGAGCCACTTCGGTCTTGCCAAAACCCACATCCCCGCATACCAACCGATCCATAGGTTTGCCCTTACTTAAATCATCCAGAACATCCTGTATGGCCAGCTGTTGGTCTTCAGTTTCCGTATACGGGAATTGGGCGGTAAATTCGGCATAAAGCCCTTCTTTTACATCAAAGGCTTCTGCTTGATGCAGTTCGCGCTCGGCAGCTATTTTCAAAAGATAATCGGCCAAATCACGCAATTTCTTCTTCAGCTTCGCTTTGCGGTGTTGCCACGCGGCTGAGCCTAAGCGATCTACCTGTGCAAGACTATCCTCACCGCCGTAACGTGAGAGGAGATCAAGATTTTCAACGGGCACTAACAAACGCGCCCCTTCAGCATAAAGAAGGGCGACGAAATCATGCGCTGATTTATCGATGGTGAGTGTCTCTAAACCCTGATATTGCCCAATGCCATGCTCTACGTGGACCATGTAATCACCCGGTGTAAGGGTATTGATCTCGTGAAAGAAAAGTCCAGACTTGGATTTTTTACGACTTGGTTTCAGACGCCTTTCACCCAAAAGATCTTGCTCGGCATAACACAACAAATGGGGGTGATGAAAACCGTGTTCGACCGGGAACAATACGAGACCAATCGTGCCCGTAGATAAGTTCTTGTAGTGAGCGATGTGCTCGAGGGCGGCAAAGGGAATATGGCGCTCGTTAAAGATAGTCACAAAGCGCTGACGACTGCCTTCAGTCGCACAGGCAATGACAACAGGCTTTGAGGCGCTGTCTTCGCGCAGCATGCGCTCAAGAGTGTCAAATGGGCTCTGATCATCGGGCAGACGGCGGGTTGTCAGACTGGTGGTCGGTTTTGCACCCAAATCCATATGATGATCTTGCGTGGAGTGTAGGCTGTGATGTTGAATCACTTGGCGTTTTTTTAAGTGATCATCTAGTTCACTCAGGCTCAAATAGAGTGATCCTGGTGCAAGGGGATGATAGGGCAGAGCCCCCTTAACGGCTGGAGATTTCTCAAACTGCACCCGTGCTTGATAAATGTCTTCAATTTGGCTTACGCGATGTTTGGCGACTTCTATCATCTCAGCTTCTAGGCTAAGAAGAGCATCGCCACACGCTTCAAAAACAGTGGTGAGAGACTGAAAAAACAACGGTAACCAATGTTCCATGCCCGGATAGGCTTGGCCTGCACTGATAGCAGCATAAAGAGGATCGTTTTCACCAACCGCACCAAAGGCGGCACGATATCCTTGGCGAAAATGACTGATGGTGGCGTCATTTAGGATGATCTCGCCGCTGGTTTCAATTTGAATGTCACGCGCATCGTGAAGGCTTCGTTGTGTCATGGGATCAAACGTCTTAAGAGACTCGATCTCGTCACCGAAGAAATCCAAGCGCACCGGATATTCTTGATGACTTAAAAACAAGTCAACAATACCGCCACGCTGGGCATATTCACCCGCCTCTCGTACAGTATCTACCCGGCGATAACCTTGTTGAATCAGCATCTCAATCAAAGTGCTTTGACCCACATGGGTTCCAGGGTTGAGGCGAAGATCAGTAATGTTGAAAAGTTTCAACGGCGGAATCCGTTGCAGGACCGCATTGACGGAAGCCACGACTAAACGTGGACCCTTTGCTGGCTTTTGCAGCGCACCCAGGGCCGCCGCGCGTCGCGCTAAAATATCCCTTGAGGGAGAGGTGCGGTCGTAGGGAAGGCAGTCCCATGCGGGAAGAGTAATAACCTCAATTGTCGGGTTTAGAGCTTTAACTTGTTGCTGCAAGAGAGTGACATGGGATTCATGGCACGAAATATGGAAAACTGTCTTTTTTGTGGTTTCCGTGAGCTCAGCCAAAACAAAGGCCTGCATCCCCTCGGGAACGCCGTAAAGAGAATGAGTGCCAGGGTGGCCTAGCTGTTGGGAAAGTGAGGCAATAGATGATTTAAGAGATGCAATCATAGCACACCATTTAGGCGGACTTCGGGACATCTGTCAAATGAAGTTGTAGGATAAACCCAGGCTATCATTGCGAAATTATAAATTTGCAAAAAAAAAGGGCGCCGAAGCGCCCTTGTTGATTCTGGTTAACCAGTTTTTAGTGAAGGTGGATGTCCACACGACGGTTGTGTGGGTCTACCTCTTTACCGTCTTTCTCGCCCAACCCTACTGCGGTGATGCGCTCTTTTGGTACGCCCGCCTTAACAAGCGCCTCTGCAACCATAGCAGCGCGGTTTTGTGAGAGAACCAGGTTATTCTTGCGGCCGCCGATCATGTCGGTGTGACCGGAAATGGTTACCGTATGACGATCCATGTTTTGGCTCACCTTAGCAACCTCAGCAATCACCTTCATAGCTTCTGGGCTGAGTTGAGAGCTGTTGTAATCGAATCTAACGCTGAATGTAGGAGCCTTAGTATTAACAACCTTTTCCAACTCGATCAGGTTGTCCATGAAGCCCTTCTCACATTTCATGATCTGATCAGCTTGGAAATTCTCTTCGCTTTCTTCAATAGCGCAGTCGTACATGACTTGTGTTTTAGCAGCCAAAGCTGGAGCAATACGCTTTCCGCCCTTGGTGAGGGTGAAAATCAAACGCTCACGCCAATCCAGGTATTGTTGGAGTTTATTGTTTGGAATTTCCCAGCGGCGTGGATCTTCAGGGTAAACTTCCTCGCCAGCAGCAGCTTGGATGCCTTTAACAGCGAAGTGAGAAGCGTCAATCTCGTCATTCATGTCGCGAGATTCTTTTTTTGCGAAAGCATCATACTGTGCGGCCAATTGACGCGAGAACTCGTAGCCCTCTTTATTAGCAGCTTCTAATTCGCGAATGTTGTATTCAGCGCAACCCGAAAGCATCATTGCTGCAGCAATGGTTCCTGCAGTAGAAAGCAGGATATTTTCTTTTCCATTCATGAACTCCCTTACTTTATAAAGTGTTGAAGAGTATGGTTAATCCACACAATCCAAAGAAAAAGATACACCTTAATTAAAATTGTTTCTATCCCCCCCAAGATGGATACTTTCGTTTCTTCCATCCTGTGGCAGAAGTGCCAATCCAGGGTGAGGATAAACCTAAGAACTTAATAACTTACTAATTGCTCTGGGCATTCTTGATCAATTTCTGTTATTTATGAATTTGCAAAATTTGCAACTTAAGGGAACTGTCGGTAAACTTCTTGATGCAAAGTTTATTGGCGCATTAGTGAAGGAAATGAGATGCAAGGCCAGCAACAAGGTGATAACGAGTTTTTCCAAGAGGTTGAAGAAGATGTTCGCCGTGATCAGCTGTTAAAGCTGTGGCACCGCTGGGGGATGCACATCATCGGCGGCATCGTGCTTGTTTTGCTGGCAGCAAGCACATTTGTTTGGTGGCAGCACACCCAAGAACAAAAGTTGCTTGCACGCACGGCTGAGTATGAAAAAGCCCTGAGTGAGGTTGAGGCTGGAAACAGTGAAAAAGCGATTACATTGTTTCGCACCCTTGCCAGTGGACACAAAGATGGTCTTGCGGTGCTTTCTTTACTCGAGCAGGCTGCAACACCTGGGGTTTCATTGGAAGAGCGTTTGAAGATTTATGAA
>CAYRKI010000018.1:0-27125 GCA_964424815.1 uncultured Thiotrichales bacterium
GGCCTGGGATTGCTATTTACGTGTGTTCAAGCCTATGAATATCACCATGCCTCTTTTGGCTTTAAAGATGGTATTTATCCCTCAACGTTCTATATGGCTACCGGCTTTCATGGGGCTCACGTGATTATCGGTACTATCTTTTTGGCGGTTGCTTGGGCACGCATTTATTTGGGTCACTTCAAGCCTGATGATCATTTTGGCTTTGAGGCAGCAGCCTGGTACTGGCATTTCGTCGACGTGGTGTGGTTGTTTCTATTCGTCAGCATTTATTGGTGGGGTTCAGGATCCTGACCGGCAAACGCCTGATTGCATTTAGTCTCTTTGCAAGCTGTATTACACTGCTGTGTATGGGCCTAGGCGTCTGGCAACTGCAGCGCTACTTTCAAAAGCAAGATCTGATTCACCAGCAGGAACTTGGCCGCGAGAGACCTCCCGTTGATCTTGAACAGACGCTGCGCGAGAAGAAACCCCTCTTGCCGCAACAACACGTGCGCCTGTGTGGAAAAGTTTACTTTAACCGTGGTATGTATCTGGGATTACAAAAGCAAGGCGACCAAGTCGTCAGCCATCTTCTTGTTCCCTTGAAGCTTATGGATCAACGTTTTGTGCTCGTGGATGCAGGCTGGAGCGCTACCCCCTTAAGTCATTATCAACTCAAGGATTTACCCGAGGCCAATGTATGCATTGATGGCAGCCTTCGCCCGTTTGCCCGGGGTAATCTCTTTACGCCTGCACCCGATGAAAAAACGCGCACCCTTTATGCCAGCACCTATCGCGACGCATGCGCTTTAAGCGGTGTTGAACTTGAGAGGATAGGTGTTGTCCGTAGCTATGAGCCGTTGACACCTCACTTTAAGGCCATTAGACGGCATGAAAATGACCAGTCTTATCACCCCCCCCACCTCAGCTACGCGGTGACGTGGTTTATGCTTGCTCTTATCTGGCTTGGTCTACTGCTTTACTTTATCAAACGCCGCGATGCGCACTGCCATATTGACGCAGGCCCCATCCCGCGTTAACCATTGCGCAAGATCACTTTGCTGTGATCATCAAGAAACCCTGATCACAGACACAAGAAAGCTATCATGACCCTGCATATCTCAACTCTCAGCAATGGACTTCGTATCGTCACCGACCACATCGAGGGTGTGGAAACGGCAGCCCTTGGCGTCTGGGTCGGTGTGGGTGCTCGCCATGAAACTGAAGACATCAACGGGTTATCCCATTTTTTGGAACACATGGCTTTTAGAGGCACGGTGAATCGCACCGGACGCGAGATCGCAGAAAGCATTGAAAATGTGGGTGGGTACCTCAATGCTTACACCTCGCGAGAAGCCACGGCTTACTATGCCCGCGTGTTGGCTAACGACGTTCCTCTTGCCCTGGAAATTATTGCCGATATTTTGCAGTATTCGGTGTTTGCCGAGGAAGAGCTCAATCGCGAGCGCACCGTCATTCTTCAGGAAATTGGCCAAACTCAAGATACACCTGATGATATCGTCTTTGATTATTTTCAAGAGACCGCTTTTCCCAAACAAGCTTTGGGGCGCAGTATTTTAGGCCCTGTTGATAACGTCAAACGCTTTCAAAGCCAAGACTTCAAAGACTACATGAAACGCCATTATGGCGCAGACCAGATGGTCTTAGTTGCAACAGGTAAGGTGGACCATGACGCCATCCATACCCTTGCTGCGCGTCTTTTTAAGGACTTGCAACCTACAGTAAGTCTGGCACCCGAGCCCGGTCAGTATCAAGGCGGTGAACACCGGCACATCAAAGCGCTTGAGCAAGTTCACCTTGTCTTGGGCTTTCAAGGTATTGCAAAGGGTAGCCAACCCTTTTATGCAGCGTCGCTGCTTGCCACAATTTTAGGTGGCGGCATGTCGTCGCGCCTGTTTCAGGAAGTGCGCGAAAAACGTGGCCTTGTCTACAGCATTCAGGCCTTTAATCAAAGCTATCGCGACACCGGCGTTTTTGGCATTTATGCAGGAACCGGCGAAGAGAGCGTCGCTGAGCTTATTCCTGTTGTGACCAGCGAATGCCTGGCCATCATTAAGAATTGCCAAGCTGAGGAACTCTTGCGGGCGCAAAATCAACTCAAAGCTTCACTAATGATGGCACGAGAGAGCACCTCTGCCAGGTGCGAGCAGCTAGCTCAGCACATGCTGACCTACGGGCGTCCTTTGGATCCAGGTGAGATTATGGACCGTATTGATGCTGTCACTGTTGCAGACATTGGTGAAATTGCTACAACACTCTTTGCCTCAACACCCACCTTGAGCGCCATAGGACCACTGCAGCATTTGCCAGAGTATGAAAAGGTGACGCTCCTTCTCTCTTAAGCAGATAAAAGGAGATTAAGACGAGGGGAAAATGCTTGCCCATGCCTACTTCTAGCGATGGTGGGGGCTAAGCATGCCCCGCTTCAATGGATAGAAGATCTGGCTCAATGCCAAGCTTATGAATGGCGGCGCGCCAGCAATCCTCACCCATAAGATGGAATAACAGTGTCATATCAGCTTCAACTAAAAGCCAGCTATTATCCTGAATTTCAGCCTCGAGTTGTCCAGCACTCCATCCCACATAGCCTAACGCCATTTTACAGCGTTTGGGTCCTTGGCCTTGTGCTATTTCCTGCAAAATATCAACAGTAGCCGTCAAGGCCACATGATCATTAATAGAAACCGAGCCATCATGCATATAGTCTGTTGAATGCAGCACAAAGCCTCGTCCCATTTCCACGGGACCTCCAAAATAAATAGGATGGTCTTCCACCATCGAAGGAGAGTCGATACTAAGCTGGTTCAACAAATCCTTAAGCGTCAGGGTATCAAGCAATTTGTTCACCACCAGACCCATGGCGCCTTTTTTATCGTGGCCACACACGAGAATCACCGCATGGGTAAAGCGGGCTTCTTGAAGCTGTGGCATGGCGACCAACAGTTGTCCTGCAAGAGACTTGGGTTGTATTGTTTCTGACAAAGACTTAGCCTAAATTTAGATGTGCAATGTCACTCATCATACAACAGTTATAAAACGAGTACAGCGAATGTGCAATTTGGTCAGAAACATTTGGCGAGGTGTGTTTTTTTTGGGCCTTATGATTGGATTAGCACTTCCTGCCTGCGCTGATAAAGAGCTTGAGCCCGCACAACTTGAATTTCTCCATGGCGTCAGTAGCATCGGCCCAGATACACATGAAATCCTCATGGGTGTTGAAATTAAACTTGAACCTGGATGGAAGATTTATGCCCCCGCAAAGGATGAGGAAACAAGCGTGGGTAAACCCGCAGAAATTGTCGTAGACGCCCAAAAGAATATTAAAAAGATTGAAATTTTATGGCCGCCTGCTGCAGAACTTCAAGCCTATGGCGTCAGTTTTATGGGGTATGAAGGCAAGATCATTTTGCCCATCAAGATCCAGCTTGCAACGCCTGGTAAGGGGGTCGCCCTTTCAGGACGACTCTCACTTTCAGCTTGCAAAGACCTGTGCGTGATGCTGGAAAAGCCCTTTTCTGTGGCGCTAACCAGCGGGCGAGGCACACTAACAGCTGATGCCATGCGGTTGGAACATGCGCGCCACCTAGCTCCCTTGTCTTCCCACGAGAATCCTTCAACGGCTGACTTTTTCTTGATGCTCCTGTTTGCGTTCATGGGAGGCATTATTCTTAACTTCATGCCCTGTGTATTGCCGGTGTTGACTGTAAAAATTGTTTCCGTTGCTAAGGTCTCTCACCGTGCACAAGAACGCCATCATCTGCAAGCAGGCTTCCTCGCCTCAGCTGCAGGCATCGTCGCCTCTTTTGTTACCTTAGGCGCCATTGCAGCTTCCCTGGACTACATGGGCGAACAAGTAGGCTGGGGTACGCATTTCCAACAACCGGGTTTTGTAGCTTTCATGGTAGTTGTACTGACTTTCTTTGCCATGAATTTGTGGGGCTTTTTTGAGATTGAGCTCTCCTACAAAATTCAACAACGCCTCAATGATTGGATTGGTCTTGGCGATCATGTGGCCCATCTATTGGGCGATTTTATGGCTGGTATGTTTGCAACCCTTTTGGCCACCCCCTGTACAGCACCATTTTTAGGTGCAGCCCTTGGGTTTGCCTTCACCCTACCAGCCCATGGTATCCTTCTTTTCTTCCTCATCATGGGACTTGGGTTTGCAGCGCCCTATTTGATAGGCGCCCTTGCACCTAAGATGTTACTTAAAATCCCAAAGCCGGGTCATTGGATGCAAACTCTCTCCCGCCTCATGGCGATGGCATTGGGAGTGAGCGCGCTATGGCTGCTCACGATTTTCTGGCACGAGACTAGCTCATTACAGACAGCAGTATTGGGCGCAGCCCTCCTCGTTCTTATTTTGGGCTTTTCATGGCGCAGCGCAAAGCGGCTTCATGTTTTTGCTGCCCTCACAGCGGCGGGTCTGAGTCTTGCCAGCGTCTACCTCCCCACACCACCTTTGCAGCAACTCAAAAGTGAGGGCCCCAAGGGATTATGGCAACCTTTTGATCCCCACCGCATTCCCGCACTGGTGGCAGAGGGAAAAGTCGTGCTTATCGAAGTTACAGCGGCTTGGTGCCTTACGTGTAAAGTCAATGAGATGACGGTGTTTGGCGCCCGAGGTCTGACATCCTATTTGCAAAATCCTCAACTGGTGGCCATGAAAGCCGACTTTACCCAGCGGGAAGAGACGATTCAGGCGTTTTTGACCTTGCATCAACGACGTGGTATCCCCTTCACCATTGTTTATGGACCGAAAGCTCCCCAGGGGCTTGTCTTATCTGAATTACTTAGTGAAAAGGAAGTCATCGATGCTCTTCAAACCGCGGGGTTCCATGACCATGCAAGCAAATAAACTCTTTGTCCTTATGGTGATCACCACCTTCAGTGCGTGGTTCCCATCTTTAATCGAGGCAAGTGATTTAAAAGAAGAACATCCGAGCTTTGATGCCGCCCTCCATAAGGGCGCTCTTTCTGCAATGATCCTCAGCGAACCAAAGGTCATAGCGCTTTTTCCAAAGGCCCTAGAGGAAATGAGACAGTCCTTGCCAACCATAATGCGCTCTCCGCTGTTTGAACACGTTCATAAAACCGACGATACACCGGGCGTTACATTGACAACTGTCCTATATGATCAACTCAGGGATTTGAGCCATTCGGCTGACGAAGTTTTAGGTTTTCTCGAGAAAATTAAAGTCACACCCAACAGGACAATGCAAACCCATCTTCGCCTTCATGCGCAAGCAGAGGCTTTAAAAATAGCTCTAACTCTGAGTATTGGTATTAACGCTGTAACAGTTTTCGACGCATTCCGCGCGAAAAATAAGCCAACTGCAACTCTTTTAGACTTCGCACTTAGCGATGAGATGAGCACGTTCTTGCCTCTTTATAAGTCTGTTATGGTCAAGCTTCGTGAACATACGGCCTTTCAGGACCGTAACGTTAGAGAACTTCAACGCTATTTAGAGGCAGAACACGATTCTTCCCAACCTGAAGACGCCGACAAACCTCAAGGGTGCGAGAGGCACCGCGAAATGTAAGGATCTTAAAAAGCCTTACTCGAAAAAAGGAAACTTTATGAAAAAGCAAATATCATTTTTTTTGCTCTTATTGACGATGTGGACACCGGCTCTAGCCAGCCTATCCGCTGACGAAAATATTGACCCGTCCTTTAGAATAAGCATACAAAGCATCACCGCAACCACTGAGCAAATCCTTGCGTCTCTTGCCCCTGAACCTCTGGCAGATTTGAATGAAGCGGAGCAAAAATTGCTGCAAACAGTGCGTCATTACTGCGACTTACAGCAAAGTTCTCCTCATCTTAATCTTGGTACGAGAATTCTGCGTGCATCAGAAAGTGCGACGATTTTAATGTCCTCGCCCCTTTGGAGCTTAGATTTGGGCTCTTCTCCAGAAGGGCAGGTACACGTTATACGTGCCATTTTTAGTTTGCTGCAAAAGGTTCCGGAAATGACTCTCATCAGCAAGCTTATCCCCGCACTAGAAAACTCTCCAGCGGCCACACAAGAGCTAATACGCACGCATTGCATGAGCGAAATGGAGAAGATGGAGCATATTTTGCGGTTGGCGGCTGAGGCTGTGAAGGGCTATGAGAGTTTTAAACACCGCCCCGAAGAAACACGCCTCCAAACTGTGAGGGAGTTTTACATCGCTTCAGAAATGACACGTCTTATGGGACTTTTTGAAAATTTTTGTGGGAAGAAAAGTCAGCAAAGCTTCAAGGCTGGAATTTAAGCCATCTGATAAAATTGCACGCGGGCTGCACCATAGGTGCGGTCATCCAATAAAGTGAGATTACCCTCAACAAAGGTTGGCGGTGTCTCACGCGCAGAAAATTCAATTATTATCAGTGCATTCTCTGCCAGCCATCCTTGTTTCTGCATACTTGCGATACAGGGTGTAATCATGCCCTTGGCGTAAGGCGGATCCAAAAATACTAAGTTAAATTGACGAAAAGCTTTAGGCAGTTTGAGAGCATCTAGGCGCAAAATTTTGGCCTCAACCTTTAAGTGCACTGCATTGGCATGAAGCACGCTGATGACTTCAGGATGGCGTTCGACAAAAGTGAGATCTCTGGCACCGCGTGATAAAGCTTCAAAGCCTAACGCGCCGGAACCAGCAAAAACATCAAGGCACGAAAGGTCGCCATATTCTAAATCAAGGTCAACGAGCAAATGAGAGAGCACATTAAAGACCGACTCTCGTGCCCGATCGGTGGTTGGACGGGTCACCTTTTCAGAAGGGGCCTCAAGTTTGCGCCCGCGAAGATATCCTGCAACGATTCTCATGGCAGGCGCTCCCAGGTTTCTTGGGAGAGAACTTTTTTGAGTTTCTGCCGCACCACGGGATAAGGCATTTCATGAATCCCACCTTTGGCCAGCTGATGCAGCTCAAACGGACCATAAGCCGTGCGAATTAAGCGACTGACCTTCAAGCCACAATAGGCCATGAGGCGGCGGATTTCTCGGTTCTTACCTTCATATAAGCCTAATTCCAGCCAGGTATTGGCTCTCGATTGGTTGAGGATTTTGAACTCGATACCGCGATAACTGACGCCATCTATCTCAACACCCTGTCGCAATGATTCTAGGTTTTTAAGGTCGCACGGCCCGTAGACGCGCACATGATATACGCGCTTTAGTCCTGCACTTGGATGCTCAAGCACCCGCACAATGCCCCCATGGGTGGTCAATAGCAAAAGACCTTCCGAGTTTTGATCAAGGCGCCCTACAGAAACAACCCGGGGTAAATCTCTGGGCAAGGATTGAAATACCGTTGGCCGGCCTTGCGGATCTTTATGGGTAGTCACCAAGCCTGCTGGTTTGTGATAAAGGAAAAACCGGGGGTTTTCTTTTTGATGTTTGATTTCTTGCCCATCCACCATCACCTGATCTTGAGGCCCGACAAAGACTACAGGTGTCGTTATGGTCTCTCCGTTCACACGAACCCGACCCTGCTCAATCATAGACTCTGCCGCCCGTCTTGAGGCAATACCTGCTGCTGCCAAGAATTTGGCGATACGCTGTGATGCCTCTGTCATGGGATCGAGGCCTGAACAAAGGCTCGAAACACGGCTTGATCCAGAGCTGTGGTTTGGTACTCGGGGTGCCACTGGACCCCAAGACAAAAGCGATAATCGGGGTGCTCAATCGCCTCAACCAGGCGATCAGGAGCATAGGCAGAAGCTACCAAACCGACACCAAGAGTTTTAAGTCCTTGGTGGTGGGTGCTGTTCACCTCGGCTTTTGTTTTTCGGGTGTTGAGGTCATAGAGCTTGGTACCTGGGACGACCTCAATTCCATGAGACACCTGATGCTTTGGAATGGTCTGTTGGTGACTTATATCGCTGTCTAAGTTCTCTGGCAGATGTTGATGCAGGGTTCCACCCAAGAGCACATTAATGAGTTGCATACCGCCACAAATACCAAAAACAGGCAGATCACGCTTCAATGCGTGTTCACACACCATAAACTCAAAGTCGGTGCGATGAGCTTTCACACAGGTACGTGGATGCAGAGTGTCTTCCTGATAATGCTGAGGATGGATGTCATGATCCCCGCCTGGAATCAGTAGCCCGTTCACTAAATCAAGATAGCGCTCAATATGAGGTGTGCAATAGGGAATCAAGATAGGCATCCCACCATGGCGCTCGATCGAGGTAATATAATTCTCACGCAGAGCATACCAGGGGTACGCCGCATAAAGCGGTCGGGTATCGTGATCAAGGACGATGCCAATACGCGGGATAGGTTGATTCATCTTGCCTTAACTCTTTTCATATCTTACGAACTAGGTGAGAACGATCTTAAGCGCAAGCAAATTTAGCATACACAAAGGGCAGTTAATGACAAAGACTCAGCAGATCGAAGCAGATTTCCCCTTTGTCGATTGGGAGGACTTCATCGAACATGCTTATCAACAGCATCACGCGCTATTGCGCTTGAGAAATTCTCTCACTTTTTCATGGGACGATCTGGACAATTTATTGCAGTCCCCGCACATATCCAATCCTTCCTCCATCGGACTCTATAGAGAGGGAAAAGCCTTAGACCCTACAGGATATTTTCAACCTCGTGGAAGGCTCAACATACCCCAAATTAGAGCCCTTATGGCGCAAGGTGCCACACTCGTTCTCAATGATATTACTGCCCTTCATCCCAGCATTCATCACTTTGCACGTCAACTTGCCTCTCTTTTAGGTGCCAGAGTACAAGCCAACCTCTATGCCTCAAAACAAGGCCATAAAGGGTTTAAAACGCATTTTGATGTCCATGATGTTTTTGCGGTTCACTTATCAGGCGAGAAAACTTGGCGGGTATACCAAGGCCGGGAAAACCTTCCCATTTCACATCCCGATTATCACCAACTAAATCAAGAATATTTTGATCAAAACCGAAGTAGCGTATTAAAGGCAATCACGCTGCGCGAGGATGATGCTCTCTATTTACCTAGGGGCACCTATCATGATGCACTCGCAACACAAGGGGCGTCGCTCCATATTGCCTTTGGGGTGACCACCCCGACTGGCTTGGACATAATAAGCGCCTTATTTGAGGCGCTGATCAAAACGCCCTGGGGACGAGAAGCCATCCCGCAAGATCCGACTAAATTGGACAGCTTCCTTAAAGATGGTGCAGGATTCATTCAACAGACCATGGTGTCCTCTAATTTTAAGGAACAGCTTATTCAAAAAAATCAGGATTTTATCTGGCCCCATCCCACGCAAGAAAATCTGTCCACACATAGCGATCAGTACATATTAACCCTGGATAACCTGAGCATTAAAAAAAGCCCAAGGGGGCATTTGCTTACCAACGCCCATGCCGAAGTTCCCATTCCTGAAGGCTGTGAAGATATGGTGGCGTGGATTCTTTCCAAAAAAGTTTTTTCTCAAGCTGAATTTGATGGTTATTTTTCCCACGTAGCCGATGAAAATCGGCAAATAACCCTTAGGGGCCTGCGCACAATGGGGCTTTTAGAACACCAAAGAAATTAAAGGGTTGTTGCTCTTGTGACACAGTTAACGGGATAAAGCCTTAGCTCTGTTCTTAGACGTTGCCCTTAGCATTCGATAAGTTTTTTATAAAATCTGAGTTAATAGAGTTTGGTTTAGGGCTTCCTTTATCTGATGCCGTTTGGTGTCTTTGCGTCAAGGTAACCATAGACCAACCTTATTGGTGGTCATTTTTGGAGGAAAATCTATGAAGAAATTGCTTTTCTGCACGGTTGCAAGCGCAGCACTTCTGCCTGTCTTTGCATCCAATGCTGTTGCAGCAAGCACGCCAAGCTTGCAAATTTCTGGACAAAGCACATTCAACGCGATGTCTTTCCGTCAGGACGAAAAGAAGCAAAACGGTGGTTGGGGTAATGGTCATCATTTCTCCGTTCCAGATACCCGTTTGAACTTCGACGTTTTCGGTAAAGCCGACGGTTGGGGTCAATTGGAATACAGCTTCTTGTTCGGTTACAACGCGAATGCTGACAACGACGCTGACAGCAACATTGAAGAAGCTCGCTTGAAGTTTAAGGGCGACTGGGGTACCATGATGATGGGTAACTTCCGCGGTGCTGAAGAGCGCGGTGCGGTTGGTGCTTACAGCGTTATGGGTGCAACGGGTGGTTTTGATGGTAACTACATGCAAGTTGCCCAACTTTCCACTGACGTTCTGCGCAAGGTTGACATGACCGGTGCACCAAAGGATGCAACCAAGTTCATGTACGCAACTCCTCGCGTCAGCGGTTTCCAAGCCGTTATGTCTTACACCCCAAGCACACAGCACAAGGGTGATGCTGACATTCAAACCATTAAGACCAAGAAACCCAGCAAAGGCCCCTTCGATAAAAACCAAACTTCTCTTGCTGGAAATTACATGAATGAGTTCGCTAATGGCTGGGGCGTGAAGCTCTCTGCAACGGCTCTGTTCGGTGACGCACAAAAAATCCAAGCTAAAGATACCGGTGGAAAAACTCTCAAGTTCCGCAACACCAAAGCTTATGCCTTTGGTACCGTGTTGTCTTACGGTGGTTGGGACTTTGGTGCGGAGTGGATCAACAACGGCAAAAGCCACGTTGAGCGCAACTCCAAGATCGGTCGTGGACGCAACGCTGGTAAGATTTACTCCTTCGCCTTGGGTTACACCTTTGGCGTAGATCGCTTTACTGCAGGCTACTACCATAGCGCACGCAAGATCCGTAAGGACTTCGGTAAGGCACGTGCTGACGTTTACTCCGTCACTTGGGGTCGTGAGTTGGCTCCGGGCTTAAGCGTATTTGCCGAGGGTAACCTCTTTAAATACCGCACCAACACCAGCAATGCTTTCCGCACTCATGTGAAGGATGTTCGTCGTGGTGGATATCCTGATGTCTACAAGGGTCATCAGGTACCTAACAACCGTGGCCACGTGATGTTGGTAGGATCGAAACTTAAGTTCTAACAAAAACATAAGATCCACAAAACTTAAGGGGGGCTTTCAGCCCCCTTTCTTTTTCTCCCGCAACACCTCTTGACGAAATGGCTTTTTACCGCGCATATCAGGAAGAGGAATCTTTTTGCCGCAGTGTTTGAAGGTCATAACAGTGGGTATGGTGATGAAAAATCTGTTTTTAAGCCTGAGCATGTGTCTATTAGTCGCCGCTTGTGGTGGCACACGCACTGATCGCCCTGACGATCTCATGTCAAAACGCGAGAACAAGTATAAAGACATGGAATCACTGATGGGGGATGAAACTCTCTTGTTTGGCCCAGAGCGCAAAAAACGCGAGCAGACGAATGCGGGTATCGGCGTGAATAGCTATTTGTGGCGGGCGACTCTCGATACGCTCTCGTTTGTGCCGTTGAAACATGTGGACCCGTTTGGGGGTGTGATTCTCTCGGAATGGTATATATCACCCAATCAGCCCAACGAGCGGCTCAAGGTTGATGTAAAAATTTTATCCCGGGAATTACGTGCAGACGGCCTGAATGTTTCCGTTTTCCGTCAAATTCGCCAGGGCTCAGATTGGCAAGATGCGCCAGCATCGAGCGAAACCGCGAAAAAACTGGAAGACGCTATTCTCGCCAAAGCAAGGGAATTTCGCATTAAGGCAGGATAAGTTTGTTTTTATAAGCTTTTACATAAAGAAAAAGAACACGAAAACCATAAGAGAAATCGATGTCAGCTCATTATCCGTTTCGCGCCGTTGAAAATAAGTGGCAAAACCTTTGGGATACAGATGGCAGTCATTCAACGGATACACAAAACACAGACAAGCCCAAATATTATGTCCTAGAGATGTTTCCATACCCTTCTGGTCGTATTCATATGGGTCACGTGCGCAACTACACCATAGGTGACGTGATTGCAAGATACAAGAAATCCTCGGGCTTTAACGTTTTGCACCCCATGGGATGGGATGCTTTTGGTTTGCCTGCTGAAAATGCCGCCATCGAACGGGATGCGCACCCTGGACAGTGGACCTTTGAAAACATCAAGGCGATGCGCAAGCAGCTGCAAGCACTAGGCTTTGCTTATGATTGGAAGCGCGAGATTGCCACTTGTCACCCTGCCTACTATGGTCTTGAGCAGAAAATATTCCTTGATTTCTATGCCAAAGGCCTCGTTTATAGGCGTGAAAGTTTTGTGAACTGGGATCCGGTTGAGAATACGGTTCTTGCCAACGAACAAGTGATAGACGGCCGTGGCTGGCGCTCAGGCGCCCTTGTGGAGCGCAGAAAACTCGCGCAGTGGTACCTGAAGATTACCGATTACGCAGAAAAGTTGCTTGAGGGGCTTGATACCCTTAAAGATTGGCCTGAAAAAGTGGTCACCATGCAGCGAAACTGGATCGGAAAGTCTTCTGGCGCTCATTTTTCATTTAAAATCTCAGGAAGTGATGAGGTGGTGGATGTGTTTTCCACCCGTCCTGAAACGCTTTTTGGCGCCAGCTTTGTGGCTATTTCTGCCCATCACCCCATTAGCCAGCGCTTGAGTGTAGAGCGTGATGATATTAAGGCATTTATTGCCGCCTGTGATCAACTGGGAACATCAGAAGAAGCTATTGAAAAGGCAGAAAAAGTTGGTGTCTTCACCGGCCTTCAAGTACAGCACCCCTTGGATGATTCCAAAACCGTGCCGTTATGGATTGCCAACTTCGTTTTAAGTGATTATGGCACTGGTGCAGTGTTCGGGTGCCCAGCCCACGATCCTCGTGATCATGCTTTTGCCATAAAATATAATCTGCCTATTTATCCCGTTATCAAGGGCCTTGCAGATCACGACCATGATTACGGCCGCTGTGCCTACGAGGACGATGGTGTAATGGTCAATTCATCCTTCTTGGATGGACTTGATGTAACCGCGGCCAAGGAGCGGTCCATTGCGGAGTTAGAAGCGCGCCGAATGGGGCATCGCGTTATTCAATATCGCCTGCGCGATTGGGGTGTATCACGTCAGCGGTATTGGGGTTGCCCTATTCCCATGATTCACTGCCCTTCTTGCGGCGTCGTGCCTGTGCCTGAAAAAGATTTGCCGGTGACATTACCGGAAGACGTAACTTTCGATGTGCCTGGCAATCCGTTGGCCCGTCATCCCTCGTGGAAACATACCACCTGCCCTTCGTGTGGTGGTCAAGCAGAGCGAGAGACGGATACCCTTGACACATTCTTCGAATCCTCTTGGTATTTCGCACGCTTCGTCACACCAAGAGCAGAGGAAGTTTTTAATAAAGCAAGCGTTGACCAATGGCTTCCGGTCGACCAATACATCGGCGGCATTGAGCACGCTGTCTTGCATTTGCTGTATTCGCGCTTCTTTACCAAAGCTCTCAAGGACTGTGGTTATTTAAGCCATGATGAACCCTTCCAGCGCCTGTTGGCTCAAGGAATGGTCTGTCATGAAACCTATAAAACCAAAGCTGGTGAGTGGGTTTTACCCGAAGATGTGGAGGAAATTAAAGGAACTTTCCGCCGCCGTAGCGATGGTGCCGAGATTATTCGAGGCGCTTCCATTAAAATGAGTAAGTCAAAGAAGAACGTTGTTGATCCTGATGAGATTATTGCGGCTTATGGCGCAGATACGGCACGTCTTTTTGTGATCTCTGACAGTCCTCCAGAACGTGATTTTGAATGGACTCAAGCGGGCGTGCAGGGTGTGTGGAAGTACCTTAACCGTATATGGCGCTTGTTTGATGAAATTCAGGCAGCTTCTACCTCTGCGCAAAATGAGGCTGAGACCAAATTATTACGTCTTATGCATCAAACCATTGATGCCTCTGCCGCTGATTTGGAACACTTTCACCTCAATAAATACGTGGCGCGCCTTCGCGAATATACCAACGGCTTAGAAAATGCTGTAAAAACAGCGTCTCAGGCTACACTCCGTCAGGCTTATGAGGCGCTGCTGCTGTTGCTGCACCCCACTTGCCCCCACATTACTGCAGAGCTCTGGACCAAACTTGGTCATACCAACCCAATTACAACTGCAGCCTGGCCTAAGGCAGACCCCAATTATTTAGTCCAGGACAGCTATAATCTTGCTGTTCAGGTTAACGGTAAGCTTCGTGCAACTTTAAGTGTTGCCAGCGGTGCACAAGAAGACGATATTAAATCTCAGGCCTTGGCTGATGAAAATGTCAAACGCGCCATTGGTGATCTTTCTATTCGCAAGGTCATCTTGGTGCCAGGAAAGGTGCTGAATCTTGTTGTGGCTTAAACGATCTATCCTTCTTTTAGGTTTGGTATTCATGACGGGCTGCGGCTTTCGCGCTCTTCATAGCCAGCAAGATGCACACGATGTGGACTTATCCACAGTCAAAATCGCCATTATTAAAAACCGCACAGGTCAGTACTTACGTAATCGCTTACTGGATCAGATCAATCCCTATGGTGAGCCTAAACATCCAAGTTATGGTCTTTATGTCTCGCTTAAAGAGGAAAAGAGCCAGGTTGGTATTCGCAAAAACGAGACCGCGAAGCGTGAGCAGATTACCTTAATTGCAACCGTGACCGTAAAAGATGAAGCAACCAAGGTCGTCCTTAAAGAATTCGTCCTTGATGCAACTTCGTCATTCTCCATAGGTTCGCTTTCGCGAACGGCAGCTTTTTCGGCAACAGTAGCTGAAGACAAGGCTGCAGAACGTGCTGCTGATATGTTGGCGACTGAAATTGTCAATAAAACGCGCGCTTCCTTGCATCAAGCGCTTGCAGCTAAGAGTGGTTCCTAGTCTGGTGAGAACGGAGTCTTTTGTTACTGCAATCCAGGAATTAGGCTCTCGATTCAAAGGCGTGCTTGTCTATGGATCGGATGGAACGCTTCTTGAAGATCTGTCTGATTTTACGAGGTTTTATCTAAGTATTTCACAGCAGCACCCGCGAATGATCACCCATGCAGCTGATTTAGAACAAACCCTTGATCTTTTTGAGCCATCCTCACGCCAGCGTACCTCAATCTTAGCACAGGCCAAGGGTAAAGAAGTTGAAGCGGCTTTTGCACTCCTCGAAGATGGCCGCCCTCTCTCCTTGTTTGTGATTTCCTCATCAGATCTCACCAGCAAGTCTGCAGCCGTTGTCAATGCCCTCAGCCATCCTGATGTGGCTGTTCTCGGATATTATCAGCGCAACATTCAGCAGCTTGAGGCTTGGCTACACCTCTATGAGAAGCACCGTGCAGCGTTGCAACTTTCTGTAGAGGCGCGTCGCTATGTAATTCAATGGTTTGCGGAGAGTACAGAGCCCATCACGCTTACCCTTGATCGTTTGGCATTGTTAAAAGGAAATGGAGAGCTCTCCCTCCAACACATTAAATCTCTTTTAAAGCCCCATGATGCCGTTTTAGATGATTTGCTTGATGCGGTATCAACCCGCGATGTGAATCGCGTACTAAGCTCTTTAAACGAAGTTTTAGAGCTAAACGATGCGATACCGTTACTTCGTACACTTCTGCGTTTCTTTCAGCAGATTGAATCGGGTTACGCTGTCAACGACGGTCGCGCTCCTCAACCTTCCCAATACATGCAGCTGAGTCCACCAGTTTTTTTTCCTCAAAAAGCACGCTTTGAGCGCGCCCTCAAAAATTGGCGCCCACACGAGACCGCCCAAGCAATAGGAGAGCTTTACACTATTGAGCGGCAAGTGAAGCTGAATTACGAGGCCCCCGCAGAAATCTTGCAACAGCGCTTTTTGAATCTTTTAACATTAGCCACTTAAGCTATTGTAAATATAGAGTTTTATTTCTTGGCAGCTAAGATATTAAGCCTTATTTCCGCGTTCTTTTTTATAAAATTGAGGATTGATGCCTGTTGCAATCGGTATGAGAGTTCTGATTTAGCCCTAACGAACCAGCAAGGGGGAAGCGATCCCCCCCCCCTGCTCTTCAGAGGTTTAAGCCTCACATAGCTTATTCATTAAACGATCCAATTCTTCCATCGATTGAAATTCAATACGAATGCTGCCTTGTGCACCATTTTGCATGTGGATGGTCGTGGGTGCTCTGAGAGCACCGCTCAAGAGTTCTTGCAGTGCTTGTAGTTCAGGATCTTGAGTCTTTGGTGCTTTCGTACTTTGGGACGTGGCTTGCTGCGCGTTATCGTTTGAAAGATTGCCGCGAGAAGCCAATTTTTCCACCTGCCGGACACTCAACCCTTGCTTAATCGCTTTTTCAGCGATCTCATCAGCGCTCTCGTGACCAATCAAGGCCCGTGCATGGCCGGCTGTAAGTTTTCCCTCTTTAAGCCAGGTTTTAATTTTATCAGTGGTGTTCATCAATCTTAGCGTATTAGCAATATGACTGCGGCTTTTACCCAGCACCTTCGCCATTTCCTCTTGGGTGTAGGAAAATTCATCCATAAGCCGATTGTAGCCTTGTGCTTCTTCCAAAGGATTTAAGTCATGGCGCTGAATGTTCTCGATTAGGGCTGTTTCAAGGGCTTGGCGATCATCCAGATCCAATACAATAGCTGGAATTTCAAGAAGGCCTGCTTCTTTAGCTGCCCGCCAACGACGCTCACCCGCTATAATTTCGTAATTAGCAAGCCCTCTTTTGAGGGGACGGACGAGAATAGGTTGGATGATTCCGCGCTCTCGAATCGAAGACACCAGTGACGTAAAAGCCTCCTGATCAAAATGTTCACGTGGTTGATACTTACCTGCCACCGCCTCGTGCAACAAGATAGTTTCTACCTTACTACCTGTGGCGACTTGATCCTCGGCTTCCTCGGGCCCTAGAAGTGCGGATAATCCACGACCCAGGGGGCGAACTGCTGCTGTCATTGACGTGCTCCTTCACGGCGTAAAATTTCTGAGGCGAGTTTCATATAAGCAAGAGACCCTGTGCTTCTCACATCGTAAAGCAGTACCGGCTGCCCATGTGAGGGTGCCTCAGAAACCCTTACATTACGGGGAATAATAGTATCAAAAACAATGGGCCCAAAATGCTGAATTGCTTCCTCAGCAACTTGATCCGATAAGGCACTGCGCCGGTCATGCATCGTCAGCACAATGCCATAAAGGGAAAGTGACTTGTTAAGACGCTTTTGCACCCGCTGGACGGTGGACATCAGTTGAGAGAGACCCTCTAGGGCGTAATATTCGCATTGCAAAGGGATGAGAACACCATCTGCTGCTGTCAGAGCATTGAGTGTTAAAAATCCCAATGCGGGTGGGCAGTCGATCAAAACGTAATCTGCAAGGTTTTTGGCCCGATCCATGGCGTCCCGCAAGCGATATTCCCGACAGTCAGCATTAACCAACTCAATTTCAGCCCCTGATAAATCAGGAGATGCGGGACAGATTGAAAGGCCCGGAATTTGACTGTGGCTAAGGGCTTGCTCTAGAGGTAAATCGTCTAGTAAAACCTGGTATGTGCCGACTTTGCGTTCTCGTCCCATGAGGCCAAGTCCAGTTGAAGCGTTGCCTTGCGGATCCATATCGATAACGATGACACGTTTACCAACAGCAGCCAGTGCTGTTGCCACATTCACGGCCGTTGTGGTTTTGCCTACCCCGCCTTTTTGGTTTGCAATGGCCAATACAACCATGTGTACCTCGATTTTGTGATAAATTTGATCTGAATCACATTCTTTTTATCCGCAAAATCACACCTTGGCAATCAGATATACTTGGAAATTGCTCTAAGTTCACGTGGTATTTATCTTTTATTTTATCAATCTCATTCTCTACGTCTTTTCCCTTTAAAAAGACACAAACACCACCCTCCACAAGATGCAAGTCAGCAAATTGCATCAGAAGGTCTAGAGGTGCGCAAGCACGGGAAACGAGGACATCCGCCTCTAATGAAGAGAGAACCTCAATGCGTTCTTGTTTGATATGAACAGGTGTTTGTGTTTCACGTGAAACAATTCGAAGAAATGCAACTTTTTTACTATCCACCTCAACTAATGTCAGGGGTCGACTCCATTGAATCGCTAAGACCATTCCTGGAAAACCAGCACCACTCCCCAAATCGACGATATTGCTAGATGGTCGCTCAATATACCTACTTAACTGAAGTGAATCTAAGAAGTGCCGACGCCACGAATTATCAAGTGTAGATTTTGAGACTAAATTAATATTAGGATTCCACTCTCGCAAGAGGCGTTCATAAATTTGAAGTTTCTCGATTGTTTCACGTGAAACAGAAAGTTCGTCAAATGCTTCGCGTACATCGAGTGGTATTGTGTCAATCGTCATACGCGAAGCAAAACTTTACTGGTTCATGGAATTAAAGAAGTCCGCGTTGGACTTAGTTAGACGCAGCTTATCCGTGAGGAATTCCATAGCTTCCGTGGCCCCCATAGGATTAATAATACGGCGCAACACCCACATTTTGGAGAGTTCAGCCTTTTCAACCAGCAATTCTTCCTTACGTGTACCACTGCGAGTAATATCGATAGCTGGGAACAGGCGTTTATCAGAAAGCTTACGATCCAGAACTAATTCAGAGTTACCCGTACCCTTAAACTCTTCAAAAATGACCTCGTCCATGCGTGATCCAGTCTCGACAAGGGCTGTACCAATGATGGTCAAAGATCCCCCTTCCTCGATGTTACGGGCCGCACCAAAAATCCGCTTCGGGCGTTGCAAGGCATTTGCATCTACACCACCAGTGAGTACCTTACCTGAAGAAGGCACCACCGTGTTGTAAGCACGCGCCAGGCGTGTGATTGAGTCAAGAAGGATCACCACATCGCGCTTGTGCTCCACAAGACGTTTAGCTTTTTCTATGACCATCTCAGCTACTTGAACGTGACGAGTCGCTGGTTCGTCGAAAGTAGAGCTTACCACTTCACCTTTTACTGAGCGCGCCATATCGGTCACTTCCTCAGGACGTTCATCAATCAAAAGAACAATTAGATAAACTTCAGGGTGGTTAGTAGTGATCGAATGCGCAATTTGTTGCAACATCACTGTCTTACCTGTGCGGGGTGGCGCAGTAATCAAGGCACGCTGCCCCTTACCAATGGGTGCAACTAAATCAATCACCCGCGCGGTAAGATCAACCTGTCCATTTTCAGATTTCTTGTTTGAACGTGACGACCCTGTTGCCTCGCGTACAGGGGGATTTTCAACCTCAATACGCAAGCGCTCATTGGGATAAAGCGGGGTTAAGTTATCGAAATTAATGCGATGACGGACTTTTTCCGGATCTTCAAAATTGATCATATTGACTTTAACGAGGGCAAAATAGCGCTCACCTTCTTTGGGAGCACGAATTTGACCGTCAACCGAATCACCGGTCCGCAAACCAAATTTACGCACTTGGCTGGGCGAGACGTAAATATCATCAGGCCCCGGGAGGTAGTTTGCTTGGGGAGAACGAAGGAAACCGAAACCATCTTGCAGAATTTCTAAAACACCAGCGCCATGAATGGCTATATCTTTTTCTGCTAATTTTTTAAGAATTGCAAATATAAGATCTTGTTTTTTTAAAGTATTTGCGTTTTCAATTTCATGTTCTTCAGCAATCGCCAACAATTCTTGTGGTGATTTCAGCTTCAACTCATTAATGTGCATTGATTTTTTACTTCCCGAATGACCATCTACGTTGTGTGGAAAAGTTTAAGACGGATAGGGGATTACCCCCGAACTCACTAACCTTCATAGCTCTAAAACGGACGCAAAACAACTAAAAAGACAATGGCGATCATTAAAACTGTCGGAACCTCGTTTATAACACGGTAGAAATTTTGAGAATTAACATTCTGATCCATCGCAAAGAGTCGCCGACAGCGTCCCAAATAACCATGAAAACCTGCGAGAATAAAAACCAGCGTCACCTTTGCATGTAATGATCCTGAACTCAACATCCCCGGAACCATGAGCAGCAAAAAGCCACTCAAAAAAACAGCAATCATCGCCGGATTGGCGATGCCGCGCAGCAAACGTCGCTCCATCACCTTAAAAAGCTCGCTAGCCTCAGAACCAACACCCACACCTGTGTGATAAACAAAAAGTCTTGGAAGGTAGAGCAAAGCAGCCATCCACGAGATTACTGCAATAATGTGAAAAGCCTTCAAATACAAATACCATTCACCGGCAAAAGCTTGAAGTGTGGTCATGCTTTCATCCTTCGGCACATACACTGGGTGCTTGCTTCATCACAATATAGTTGTTGAGGTACAAATTTCTCAACCAACGCCTGTTTCACTAACTGAGCTAATCCCTCAATAAAAAGTGGGTGAGCTGAAACAGTAGGTACACGTAAATAGAAAGGCAAATTCACTTCTTGAGAGAGCTCAGCATATTGAATATCGAGCTCAACAAGGGTTTCTGAGTGTTCAGATACAAAAGCAAGAGGGACTACAATAATACCCGTTCCCTCTTCTCCTGCACCACGAATTTCCTGATCAGTTGCAGGCTCCAGCCACTTAAGGGGGCCCACCTTCGACTGATAACTCACGCGCCACTGGCCATCTTTCAGGCCAGCACGATCTGCAATCATCCGCGCCCCTCGCTCTACATGCGTAGCATAAGGATCCCCATCATCGACGACTTTTTGCGGCAAGCCATGCGCCGAAAACAACACTCTAAAGGGTGTATTTTGGGGCTTTTTTAAGAGGACAGACGAAAGAAGTTCAGCCTGTGCTTCTATAAATCCAGCTAGGTCCGGATAACACCCAACCGAAACTGTAGGAAGAGTAAGACCTTGACGTTTGCACTGCTGTTGCCACTCATCAAAGCTGGACTGGGTCGTCGTGGTAGAAAATTGAGGATAAAGAGGCAACAGCACAACCCGCTCACACCCATCGCTTTTAAGCTTTACAATCACATCTTCAGCACGAGGATGCCAATACCGCATCACGGGCATGACCTCAAACCCATCACCAAGGACTTGCTGCAAAGCCTCAGCTTGTTGCAGGGTGTTAGGGAGTATAGGAGACCCCCCTCCCAGTTCGTGATATATCTCCTGAGCTTCCGAGGTCCTTCGCTTAGCAATAAGCCAGGCGATGATCTGGCGCAAAGGTGCCGGCACACGAATGATGGCTGGATCGCTGAAAAGATTCTGTAAAAATGGGCGCACTGATTCCGGTGAGTCAGGCCCCCCCAAGTTAAACAGAATAACCGCCGTCTTCATTATGATTTACCCCCTGCCCTCACCAATTCAACTAGCTGCTCAACATGCGCAATAGGTGTTGAAGGCAAGATACCATGGGCGAGGTTCATGATGAAAGGGGTATCCATAAAAGCCTTTAAATATCCCTCTACAGCCTCTTCAAGAGCCTGCCCCCCCGCAACGAGCGTAACGGGATCAATACCACCTTGAAGGGGGTAGTGAAGGTTTTCCCTCGCCCATAGATGGGGAATACCAGAGTCAAGAGAGAGTGCATCAACTCCTGTCTCAGCTTTATAAGAGAGAAGACCTAAGCCCAGACCCTTAGGAAAGCCGATGATGGGCACCCCAGGGCAAGCCTTATGAACATAGTCCACAATCCGCTTCATTGGTCGATATAAAAGACGTGGCCATAATGCGGATGGCGCTGCTCCTGCCCAACTTTCAAAAAGTTGCAGTACATCAGCACCCGCCCTGACCTGAGCTTCCAGATAACGCGCCGTTACATCCGCAAGTAAAGCTAAGAGTTGATCAGCTTGTTCAGGATGCATCAGGCAATACAATAGGGCTTTCTCAAAGGTTTTATGTCCCCTGCCCTGAATCATGTAACACAACACTGTCCAGGGCGCTCCAGCAAACCCAATCAAATTCTTTGAAGCAGGAAGCGCCCTTCGAATACCGTGGACCGTTTGTAAAACCGGATCTAGATGCGTGATAGCCTCCTCAACACTGCGAAACCGAAGAGGCAGTTCCCCTAAAAGTGGCCCCTCTCCCGCTGAAAAGCTGACCTCTTGGCCCAGGGCATGGGGAATGACCAGGATGTCCGAAAAGAGAATGGCCGCATCAAAATCAAAACGACGAATAGGCTGAAGAGTCGCTTCAATAGCCAATTCAGGTGTGTAACAAAAGTCGAGAAAATTGAGGGCCTTTGCCCGAATTTCTCGATATTCCGGCAAATAGCGCCCCGCCTGACGCATGAGCCAAATTGGCATCGGCTTCACAGTTTTTCGGGCAAGAACCTGAGTCAAAGGTCTTTCTAGCAACACTTCATATACTCTTACTTAAGAAAGGTTGATGAAGTGATTGAAGCATGAAAGCGGGAATTTGTAATTGTGGATTTTAAATGAAAAAAGACATACACATCCTGTAGCACTTGTTAAGCATAGGGTTTATGGAAAATACTCTTGTGCTTAGGTGATATATCCACAGCTTGTTCACAGTTTATTCAATTGTGGATAAAATTTGCGTAAAATTGGATAAAAATCACAAGACCAAAATCCTTGACTTCATGCACATGTTATCCACAGACTACGGCCATAACGATAAACAGGGATTTCCAAATCTAATGCCGAATCCAAGAGTGATAGGTTTAACAGGGTCTATAGCCTCAGGAAAATCGACTCTCAGCCACTGGATGAAACGCTTGAATATACCAATTTTTGATGCAGACCATGTGGTTCACCAAGCGTATCAAGATCCATCTATTCTACAAGAGATTCGCAAGGTTTTGCCTGAGGGCCTTCAAGCGTCAAAAGAAGTTGTTCGAGCGTGTGTCAGCCGAGATCCTAGTTTGCTCTTGCGTTTAGAGGCGATTTTGCATCCTTATGTGCGGCGTGAAGCGCAAACCTTTTTAGTTCATCACGCAACGATGAAAACCCGTCTTGTGGTGTTGGATGTGCCGTTGTTGGTGGAAGCGGGCATGGATAGCTTATGTGATCTTGTGATTGTTATTGAAGCACCCTTGAGGCTCAGACAAACGCGCCTTTCTCAGCGACAAACGCTGTCACAAGAATTAGCCTCTGTCTTTCATCAACGCCAGATGATGGATCATATGCGCGCAAAAAATGCACATTATACCATTGTCAACGATGGCCATAAGCGCCATACCTTACGACAACTGATGAACATCTTAAAAAAGCTAATACGCGAGTCATACACCCATGCGTGAGATTATTCTCGACACCGAAACCACCGGCTTAGACCCTAAGGACGGTCATCGTATCGTGGAAATAGGTTGTATTGAATTGATACACCATGTGCCCACGGGACGGCACTTTCAATGCTATATTAATCCCTTACGGCCCATGAGTCCTGGCGCTCAGCAGGTAACGGGTCTCACTGATGAATTTTTGAGGGATTTTCCAACTTTTGATGCCATCGTTGATGATTTTTTGGCTTTTATTGGCGAGGATCTTTTAGTTATTCACAACGCCCGCTTTGACATGAAGTTCTTGAACGCAGAGCTTGCGCTTTTGGGCCGTCCGGAACTTAGTTTCGAGCGTGTGATTGACACGCTAGAGATGGCACGCCGTCAGTTTCCGGGTTCTCCTGGAAGTCTTGATGCGTTATGTCGTCGTTTTGGTGTAGATAACTCCAATCGTACGAAGCATGGCGCATTGCTCGATTCTGAGTTATTGGCCGAGGTCTACATCGAGCTTAAGGGGGGACGGCAGCCACAATTATTGCAGATGGGTACAGGCTCAACACCCCAGAGTGGTATATCTTCAGCCGAGGCTGATCAGGGCGGAGCGGGGGTGAGTGCTTTGATCCCAGCGCGTGCGTTTGCGCCTTCAAAAGAAGAAGAGGAGCGCCATCAGGCGCTCCTCATGAGTCTTAAGAATTCCCTGTGGTTGCAGCTTGTTCCTGCTGAGCCTGCTGAACATGTCGCTTGAAGAGTTCGACGAAATCCACAGGTGCAAGAGATAGGGCAGGGTAACCGCCTTCCCTTGTTGTTTGCGCAATGATGGCTCGAGCATAGGGGAACAACATGCGTGGGCACTCAATCATCAACACCGGGGTAAGCATCTCTTCAGAAACATTATTGAGAGAGAATACGCCTGCGTAGTCCAACTCTGTTACGAACAAAATATCTTCGTTACGTTTGGCATCAACCTTGATCTTGAGGGTCACTTCATAGGCATTGTCCCCAACCCGATCAGCGCTAACGTCAATTCCCAGAGCCAATTCAGGCTGTTCACCGCTATCTTGTAGGGCCTTCAAGGGATTAGGATTTTCAAACGACAAATCCTTGATGTATTGAACATGAACAACCAAAGGTGGCATTTCCTCACCGGTGTTATCTGTCTCAAAGGCGTCGGGAGTGGCACCATTTGCTTTAGACATTTAGAACTCCTTTAATGTCGTGTTAAACTCTATGTCGCATGACAGTACCATGACCTTCTGACGCAATCAAAGGGTGGGAGAAAAAACACCAATGAATGAACTCGCTTCTATTCTTTTTTGGGCCATTTTAGCGGGCATTGTTCTATGGCGCCTTTACAGTGTGCTTGGACAAAGAACCGGACATTTTAATGACTTACCCCCAACACAAGATATACCCGAGGAAGAGCCCCATGTAGTGCGCGCAGCCTCGGAAACTCCCCCAGAGGCACATTTAAGTAACGCTGAGGCTGAGATGATCAAGACCCTCAAAGTCCTTGATCCAGGATTTGATATCCACGATTTTCGTGAGGGAGCAGCGTATGCCTTTGAGATGATCTTGCACGCTGTGGCCAAAGGAGATCTTGAAACCCTTAAAAATCTTTTATCTACAGAACTTTATGCTGAATTTGCTGATGATATCAAACGCCGTCAAGAACAGGGGGAAGTCTTAGAAGTGACGCTGGTGCGTCTGGATCCTGTCGAATTTTTACATATTGAGACAAAAGGATCCGTGGCCCACATCACGCTTAGGATAGTTAGCGAGCAAGTGCATGTGGTGAAAGATCAAAAGGGTCAGATCATTGAGGGAGGTCAGCAGCAATCTGTTCAAGTAGAGGATATTTGGACCTTTGAACGCGATACGCGCTCATCTGATCCTAACTGGCGCCTGATTAAAGCAGAGAGTTAAGTTCCATGGGTCAAAGTGATGACGATGATTTATGGGGGAAGTACAAAAAAGGAATTAAACCGCTCAAAACCAAGGTGAGTTCTATCAAGCCCACAACGTCTTTCAGGATGAAGGGTAATGTGCCCAATCTACCCACTCCAGCTGAGGCGGTTCAATCTTATATTTTGCAAGACGATAGACCATTACAGGTGCAAAATCTCACGCGCAAAGAGAGGCGAAGACTTGATCCAGAGGCAACCCTTGATCTTCATGGCATGACCCAAGAGCAAGCCTACGCGCAACTTAAGGCTTTTCTTGCCTCATCCTACCTCAAGGGCCATCGCTGTGTATTAGTGATTACCGGCAAAGCGCGGGAAAATGAGGGAGGGGGGGAGCAGCATACCCTCCACCATGGAAGGGGTATTTTACGGCGCCAATTGCCCACATGCTTGGCGCAAAGTGAGTTTCGCACCTACGTGGCATCCTATGATAGCGCCAACTTGCGCCACGGCGGGACGGGGGCTTATTACGTTTTTTTAAAAAGTCGCCTTTGAGTATAAGACGCACGTTTAATCTCTGAGCATTGGACCCAACTGCTTACCACCCAGCAAATGCACATGAAAGTGGGGCACTTCTTGCCCACCATGAAGCCCATGATTGGTAATCATGCGGTACCCCCCAGATCTAACCAGATTTAATTGATCCACAACTTTCGCCACAGCGCGGCTAAATCCAGTGATTTCCTCAGGTGTTGCATGGGTATAAAAATCATGAGCGTCCGTGTAAGACCCCTTGGGAATTACCAAAACATGAATCGGGGCTTGGGGGGTAATGTCTTCGAAAGCAAGGGAAAAGCTATCTTCAAAAACAGGCTTGCATGGAATCTCGCCACGCAGGATCTTCGCAAAGACATTAGATGAATCATAACCCATGGGCCATTCCTTCGCTTCTTCATGACATTTTCGCAAAATTGCGCTACGTTAAGTGCAATAAGGTTAAATCTTGAGGCCCTGAAATGCAAGAATGGCATGGCACGACAATTCTCAGCGTGCGGTGTAACAATCAAGTGGTCATCGCTGGCGATGGCCAAGTGACCATGGGAAATATTCAACTGAAATCCAATGCGCGTAAAGTCAGGCGCCTTGGCAATGGACAGGTTATTGCGGGATTTGCAGGCGCTACTGCGGACGCTTTTGCATTGTTTGAACGTTTAGAAGCCAAACTTGAGCAATATCCAACCCAATTGCAACGGGCTTGCGTCGAGCTCGCCAAGGATTGGCGCACCGACAAATACCTTCGTCGTTTGGAAGCCATGATGGCCGTTAGTGATGCCTCGACGTCTCTTATTCTCACTGGAACAGGGGATGTGTTGGAGCCTGAAGACGGTCTCATCGGCATTGGCTCAGGGGGGGGCTATGCCCTCTCAGCCGCGCGAGCCTTAATTGATTTTCCCCATCTTCAAGCCATCGATATCGCTAAAAAAGCCATGAAAGTTGCCGGCGATTTATGTGTCTATACCAATCACAATGTTATCTACGAGGTCCTTGAGATACCATCATGAAGCAGGCTTTTACTCCGCGTGAAATTGTCTCTGAACTTGATCGATTCATTATTGGCCAAAATGACGCAAAGCGTGCCGTTGCGGTGGCTTTGCGCAACCGTTGGCGCCGTTTACAGGTAGCAGATCCCCTAAGGGATGAAATTCTGCCCAAAAACATTTTGATGATTGGCCCAACGGGTGTCGGTAAAACCGAGATCGCCCGTCGCCTTGCGCGCTTAGCTAACGCTCCTTTCATCAAGGTTGAAGCAACCAAATTTACTGAAGTTGGTTATGTAGGTCGAGATGTAGAACAGATCATTCGCGATCTTGTTGAAGTGGCCATCAATGCTGAGCGTGAACGTCACCGCGAAGACGTGCGCACCAAAGCTATGGCCAAAGCCGAAGAGCGTGTACTCACAGTTTTGGTTGGTGAGCATGCTGGTGAGGAAACACGTGAAAAGTTCCGCGTGATGCTCATCAAAGGCGAATTAGATTTGCGCGAAATTGATATTGATGTTTTGGATAATTCGAATCCCACGCTGCCCACCTTCGATGTACCGGGTATGTCGGGCGCGCAAATGGGGATGCTGAATCTCAGCGATATTTTTGGTAAAGCCTTGGGACCTAAAACCAAGACGCGTCATATCTCGGTAGCTGAAGCTTTAAACCTAATCGGTGATGGAGGAGCCGATAAGCTTCTGGATCAAGA
>CAYRKI010000019.1:0-286 GCA_964424815.1 uncultured Thiotrichales bacterium
TTATTTATCATAATGAGGTTAATAAGCGCCAAAAATTAAAATTAATTATTCATTTTTGGGGAGAATGAGAGGAAATAAGTATTAATTTTGTTAACTAGAAACATCCGTAATTTTTTTGTGCCTTCTTTTATCTCGCCTATCTGGGCGTGACGGCTTTACGCCCTGTTTTTTTCTTTTGTTCTTGAGAAGGCGTTACCGACATTGAGGCTGAACGCGCACGTGATTTTGGAAGAATATCTGCAGCCTTGATATCTTGAAGATGGGGCTTTGTGACCACTTTTGATGG
>CAYRKI010000019.1:300-3252 GCA_964424815.1 uncultured Thiotrichales bacterium
TTTGATGGTAACGACACCTCTTCTAGGGGCTGGACCAATGCTTTATAAATCACAGACCCTGATGTGGCTCGTTTAAGACGCTCACGCCAAAAAATTTGCCGTTCATATCGTTCCTTGATCATGTGATTAACCATCAGACGATACTTTTTACTCAGATGAGAAACCGGTGCAGTCTGAAGATAGTTAATACCTCTTTCTAGGAGATTGAGTTGATCAAGACAGTGCAAGACGACCACAGAATCCCAAGTAATAAATGTTTGTCTTCCCACAGCCCGAGTGTAGGGATCTTCAAAAGACATATCCACTTTCAAAGGCAGCTCGGGATGGGCTAGACGCAGCTCATACAAACGATTACGCCACAACCCCCAAAGTCCCTGATATTCCTCTGTAAAACCTTGGAACCATGCCACATCCATAGGGGTATAAGCCTCAGATTTTCTGGTTAACTTGTGCGCCGCATCCCAAAACTTTTTGTAAGTGTGAGAGCGTTTTTCAGCTTTGGTTATGAGCTGTGGGGTGCCTGCGATGCGCCCCTGCTGCCCCTCAAGTGCAGCTGCGTAGGCATCGAATTCCTCGTACCCAATATGCTCAAAAGCAGCGCTGGCATAGAGGTTGCCTTGACAAGTGAAACCTGCCCACAAGACCCAGCTCCACACAACGCCAGACCCAAGGCGAGGTAAAAGAAAACTTTTAAGTACACTGATGATATGCATAATGCCCCCCGGATTCCTGGCAGAACCAACACTTCCAGCAGACACAAAAACCCTTAATAAAAAGTTATTATTTCCATTAAGGTCTTTAATGGCAATTTTTAAGATTTAGTTTGGGTAGGGTTTGGGTTGACGAAGAACTCCCCTGATGCCAAGCACTGATAATCCATTGGCGCGAAGGACATTATTTGTAAGGATCACACCTTGACCCTCAGGAAGTCCAGGCCAAAATACGCGACTCACTTCAGTCAACGTAAAGCCCGCTTTGACGAGTGAAACCATTTTAACCACATCAATTGCTTTTCTAGACACCGCGTTCCTCGATAATGATCTGGTTATCATGTTGGTTCGCACAGGGTCTGAAGAAATAAGACGATTATGTGTGAACGTTGGTGTGTTAGTTTCCAATAATGCATCTTCGTTGCAGAAAGCCAGCCCGACACGTGAGGGGCTTCTATTATCTTCATCCCCCTCCCGGATGCGTCGATATTTATAGGGCGATTCATTATCCATACCTTCAGGCCTTGAGCGTTTGCGACGTTCGACACTCTTAGGATTTTGTGAGGAATGCAGCGCAATCTGATGAGGATGACTCTTTCTGTGTTGCTCTTCCTTATGTGCAAGTAAGGGATGAACAAGCTGTTTTGGGGCCGTGAAAACGCTAATTTCAGGCGATGCTTTATGATGATTTTGAGAAGCAAAGATTGGGGGCTCTTGCAGCATCTTGAGGATTACTGCCGCATATTCTATCTCACTGTCACTCATGCAAAGATTGCTTGCCACTACGGGGCTGACCATCAGCAAAAAGATGTAAATTTTAAACACGCCTCTCCGCAGTATAGCTGCCATAGTTTCGCGCTCTCATTTCTTGAACTGCCTTTTTCCTCAAAGGCAAGCGTCGATAATTTAATAGAGGGTGAGCTAAATATGTTAATTTTAAGTTGAGGATGAACCTACACTTTAATCGAAAGTGTGTACTGGTGCTCAAAAAGAATTTTTATGATTCATAAGCTTACTTTTATTCACTGGCCGTGCATTATGAACCCACTTTGGACATAATCTTCAGGAGATCTCAGAGGATATCCTGAGGGCCTCAGCTGCGGAATTCTCGGCGTAACTTCTTCTGCGTGAAGCTTGCGTTTTTTGTACACTGTGCTTTGTTTAACAAAAGTTTCAAGAAAACCCCTTTTCCTCGTTTTCTGATGAGGCTCCTGAATTCGTTTATGTTGTTTTGAATCAGCCCCAGGAGTTGATAAGAAATAAAGTGCCGCTTTTTCTTCTAAAATTTTTATGTTAACCCGCCGCCTTCTTGGTTGAGGGTGAACATACTGTCTCGCCTTATCTTCTATGATCATCTGAGCAGAAGATAAAAGATGATACATTTCCAGATCAAATGCGACCCAATCCACATTTGGAGAGGATATAACGACAGACTCATTCACCAAGAGCAATGACTCTAAGTTCAGGTTATCCATCAATGGGGGGGGTAGAAGACGAAATCACTGAACAATCACGCGACTCAAAAGCCGAACATGAGCCTAATACAATGCAAGAGATGTCTTGTTGGGCAACGTGCGACCGTTGCCTAGCTTGGGCCCCAGGAACAAGCCCAAAATTTTCACCGCTGAGAAGCCCGCACGAGGCGCAAGAGAGATTACAAGACAATATAAAAGCCAAGCCACCCCAACACACCAACATACTTGCTTTTTTGAGGATGGATTCGGTCATTTGTTATTTCACCCCTCATTCATTCTGCGGGCTTAGGCATACAGCAGACTTGTGTGTGGGTCAACCTCCTCAACTTAAAGTGAGATCAAGTGACCTTTTAGGTGCCACGCATGATCGCGCCAAATGCAGTGACCTAACGCTTTACCTCTTCTCTCGAACCAGCCTTGTGAAGGATGGAAGCGATAAATGGATATTTAGCATCGGTATAGGCTTCGCGATCATACTTAAACTTTTCCATAAGTTTCATTTTCAGCTCTGCGTACTGCTGCGCTTCTTTCGGATGGGTGCGCAAGTAATCGCGAAACAGGTTTGTGGCACGCCAATAAGATCTATCATGCTGAACAATATGCACATGATGAGTTCGCCCCGATCCATAGGGCGGCATTCCTTTGACAAAATACATCTTTTCCGTATTGGGGTTATCAGCCCAATATTGATAACCAAGGCGTGTGATGGGCTCAATTGCCTGTTGAGCCTCACTGATAGAGGTCACCCCCAGATAAATATCGATGAT
>CAYRKI010000019.1:3262-11660 GCA_964424815.1 uncultured Thiotrichales bacterium
GGCTTAGCCGCTAGGCCTGGCACGGCCGTACTGCCGACGTGTTGCATATCTATAAGCCAAGAATAAGGCAAGGCCGACTTTAGAAGCGATATTTCTTCCGCTGCAAGCTTCGGCCACTCAGGGTTATAGGGCGTGATAACAATAGGATCATGAAGATCAGGATCTTGTGACATAACCTAGTCTCACTCAAAGGAATCACTTGGCACGAGGATAAAAGAAAAAACTCTGTGTGCCCACAAGCTTGTCAAACATTTTCGGGTATGGATTATAACAACCACCCCCCGATTGAATAACCTGTTACTTAAAAGCCTGACTTGCAGCCTCTAAATCTTGGGCTGCTTGTCCTGCAGGAAAACGTCTAAGGTAAAGTTCTTGATGCCTTATGGCATCTTTTACCTTGCTGTCGCGGCGAATAACTCCTGCAAGCTTTGGCTTATACTTCAAGAAGTTGTTACACACGTTTTCGAGGGTTGCAAAGGTCGCTTTGCCGGCAGCTTCGTTCTCTGCTTGATTAATGAGAATATACATTTGCATCTCAGGATAGAGCCCATGGGTCACCTTAATAAAGGCGTAGGCATCCGTCAGCGATGTGGGCTCGTCTGTGACCACCACATAACATCTAGAGGCGATGGCTGAGAGTGTCCTGACCGTGCCACCTATGCCAGCGCCCATATCAATCATGGTATAATCATAAAATGACGAAAGTCGCTTCACATCCTCTTTTAAAAGGGCCAAACGTTGGGGTGGAAGACCGGCCAAACTTCCGCATCCAGAGCGACCGGCTATGATGTCATAACGTCCTTCTTGGTAGTTTGAGACCACATCCTTCAAAGCGCTGTGACCGTTAATATACGCCCCTAGATCTTTTTCAGGAGTGAGCCCCAACTGGATGTCCACGTTCGCCATACCAAGATCACCGTCGAACAACAATACTCTGTTGTCCTGACATGCCAAGGTATGGGCCATATTGGTCGAAAACCATGTTTTACCAACACCCCCTTTACCCGATGCAATGAGGTAAATCATTCCACGCGCAGGACTTAAATTCTGCCCTTCGCCTTCGTGATTGGCGCCCTGAGTCATCCTTTGAGGTTGAGTCATGCGAGTTCCCCTTTTTCAAACCGCCAGCGCGGCGCCTGATCTTCCTGGCGCGATCGTCCCTGACGGGGACTAACAATTGATAACTTTTCTTGCAGAATCTGTGCCAACATCTCACCCGTAGCAGGACGCAGACGATCACCCAGTTCTGGTCCCATGCCAAAAGCCATGGGAATGAGTGGATGTGAGGCTAACATGTGTAATAAGCCCGCGAGGCGTCGCACCGTATCCACACGGGTGTGAATCAGGATCTGAGCCCCTAAATCATAGAGGAAACCTGATGTATCTGAAGCCTCATAAGGATCCATACCTGCTGGCAGTACCTGGATAGCCCGACCTTGAACAACATCCAGAGTTTGTTGCAAATGGGTGATATCATCATCTGCATAGGGGCTAATGCCTGGCGTATCAACAATGACGATTTGATCGGGGGGAGATTCGCCAAGGGCTTTTTGCACATCCTGGCATTTTTCATAGACGCCAAAAGGAATATTCAGCGCCTCGGCGTACGCAGCTAATTGCCGGTCGGCCCCTGATTTCACAGCATCTGTCGATATAATCTTCACATTCTTGTTTCCTGCAACCAAGTATTCCGAGGCCAACTTCGCTGCCGCTACACTTTTGCCAGCCCCTGGCGTACCAATGAGGACAAGGCGAGTAGGGTTGTGTGCTTCAACGTGTGGTAGCAAAGGGACAGTTGGAAAAAGAGCACCTAGTGTTGCAGCCACCCCTTGCGCCAAAACGCTATCACCCACCATAGAGACCTTTGCGGCCAGCAAATCCGCTGACTCAGAGCTCACGTGATGCTGATCAAACCAGCGACACAGCGTATTAACCGTCTCAACCGGGTTAACCAAACTTGTGTTTGAAGTAACAGTGACACTGGAGGACGCTGCGGGCTGTGCCATTTCCATCTCAACGGCAGCCGTTACACGCACCCCATGGCCTTCTTTAATACTTGAGACGATAATCGCATCTGCTCCCATGTCTTTACGAATTTGCTGTAAAGCTTGAGAAAGCGTCTCGGCGAAATAGGTACGAAGCCGCATGCGCCCTCCTCTACGCTATTCTCGCCACGGTACGAATCCGGGCTTTGGGATGGATTTCACTTTGCGACATCACGGTCGTGAGAGGACGGAATCGTTCGATGATGGCACGCACGTGGGGACGAATTAGCGAGCTTGTGACCAGGACTGGCATGTTGCCCAGCAACGCTTGTTCATCAAATACTTCCTTTACCTTTTGGGTAAACTCTTGCAGGCGTGTAGGCGGCAGAGCTAGGTGTCGGTTATCGCCCTCACCCACTAAAGCTTCATGAAAGGCCCGCTCCCACTCAGGGCTTAACATTACCAGCAACACCACCCCTTCCACATTGGAATGAGCCGCACAAAGCTGCCGTGCCAAGCGATTACGCACGTGTTCTGTAATGGAAGCAATATTACGCGTAAAGCCACAGGCCTCTGCAATTCCCTCAAGAATGGCGGGCAAATCACGCACGGATACACGCTCGTTCAGTAAGTTTTGCAGCACGCGCTGTATGCCACCGATGGTAATCATACTGGGCACGATGTCGCTCACCAGTTTTTGCTGTGATTTATCCATTTCATCCAACAGCTTTTGGGTCTCGGCGTAGGACAGCATTTCAGAGGCATTATCTTTAATAATCTCACTCAAATGCGTGGTGATCACTGTCATAGGGTCAACCACCGTATACCCCCGAGACTCGGCCTCGTTGCGCTCGGCATGCGTAATCCACATGGCCTTTAGACCAAATGTGGGTTCGATGGTAGGCTCACCTGGCAACATAATATCTCGTCCTTCCGGATCCATCGCCATCAACATGTGGGAACGCAGCTCACCACGCGCGATTTCCACATCTTTAACGCGAATCACATAAGCATTGGGCGGTAGCTGAAGGTTATCCAGCACCCTTACAGTTGGAACAATAAAGCCCATTTCCTGAACAAATTGTTTACGAAGCGCTTTAATTTGATCGGTGAGGCGTTGACCCTGATCACCATTGGCCATGGCCAGTAAGCCATAGCCCAATTCAATGCGTACCGGATCAATGGCAAGTGCTGAGGATGGGGTTTCTTCAACCACAGGCGGCACCTCAGCCTCTTGAGCAGCAACAGCAGCTTGATGTTTGCGCAGTTCTTTTTGCTCATTGAGTTTCCAAGCAGCGGTACCGGTAAGTCCCGCTAAAAACAAGAAGGGAAGCATCGGAATGCCCGGCAGAAGTGAAAACATAACCATTAATCCAGAGCTCATACCAAGGGCTGTGGGATAGGCACTCAATTGCTCAAAAAGGGCCTTATCGGTCGAAGCTTCTTGACCTACCTTCGATACCAAAAGACCTGCTGCCGTTGAGACGATGAGCGCTGGAATCTGACTGACCAGACCATCTCCTACGGTCAAGAGCGTATAGCTGTGTGCTGCTTGCGATAAGGAAAGGTTGTTTTGTGCAACTCCGATGATAATACCACCCACCGCGTTGATAAAGGTGATGCACAAGCCTGCGATTGCATCACCACGCACGAACTTCGCCGCACCATCCATGGCCCCGAAAAAGTTGGCCTCTTGCTCAAGATTTTTACGCCGCGTTTTGGCCTGTTCTTCGTTAACTAACCCAGCACTGAGGTCAGCATCGATAGCCATTTGTTTGCCGGGCATGGCATCCAAGGTGAAACGGGCTGAAACTTCGGCGATACGCCCCGAACCCTTGGTGATCACAACGAAGTTCACCAACACCAAGATCGCAAAAACAATCAGTCCGATGACGAAATTTCCGCCCATCATAAAATTACCGAAGGCACGAATGACGTCACCTGCGGCACCTGGGCCTTCATGTCCATGTGTAAGGATCAGGCGGGTAGAGGCAACATTAAGTGCCAAACGTAGCATGGTCGAGACCAAGATCACCGTCGGAAATGAGCTGAATTCAAGGGGCTTTTCGATAAAAAGCGTAGTCATCAATACAAGTACTGAGATCATTAAAGAGATCGCAAGGCTCATGTCCATCAGCCATGCCGGCATGGGAAGTACCAGCATGATCAGGATGCAAATTAATCCCAGAGCAAAAGCGACGTCCCCGCGGCGTACAGCATTTGCAAATCGCTCAAGGGTAAAAATATCGGTTGTTGCCTGTCCAGCCTCACTCATGGCTCACCTAGCTTGCTTCTTGAAAAGGCTCGTTGGAATCTAGGACATGGACTCCTTCATCGCTGTATTGCTTTAGTTTGTTGCGCAGTGTGCGAATGGAAATACCCAATATGGTCGCTGTTTGGGTTCGATTGCCCAAACAATGGCTCAAGGTCCCCAAAATCAGATCTTTTTCCACCTCCGCAACTGTGCGACCCACAAGAGGATGGGGTGGCAAATCCGCGCGCGCAGGTGTTTCTGATGGCGCTGCGCTCGGTGTTACCCTTGGGGTGATGGGCAGCTGCAGATCTTCTGGTCTTATCTCATCATCCAAGGACATGACAACCGCACGGTGCATAACGTTTTCCAGTTCTCGCACGTTGCCTTTCCAACCATAGTGACGCAGCGCCTCAGCGGCTGGTTTGGATAGAACCTTACGGTTCATACCATTGGCCTTACAATATTTATCGATGAAATGGTCGGCCAAAACTTCAAGATCAAGTGGCCTTTCACGAAGGGCCGGCAAACGCAAATTCACTACATTCAAGCGGTAATACAAATCCTCGCGAAAATTACCCAAGCGCACTTCTTCTTCGAGGTTGCGGTTGCTGGTGGCCAAGATGCGAATATCAACTTTGACCGGCTTAGTTCCACCCACACGATCAATTTCGCGCTCTTGAATCGCACGCAATAATTTGGCTTGTAAGCGGATGTGCATCTCGCTGATTTCATCCAACAACAGTGTACCCCCATTGGCCTCTTCAAACTTACCGATGCGTTGCGCAACAGCACCGGTAAAAGCACCTTTTTCGTGGCCAAAAAGCTCTGATTCTAGGAGGTTTTCTGGAATTGCGGCACAGTTGACTGAAATAAAGGGTTTGTCGCGGCGCCGGCTTTTACCATGAATAAAGCGCGCCATTACTTCTTTACCCGTACCAGATTCGCCTGTGATCAAAACACTGGCGTCGCTGGGGGCAAATTGTTCAGCAAGGCGCAACACATTCTTCATTACAGGATCTTGATGAATGACGGTATTCTCATCCCGCGCCACGGCCTCGAATACCGCCGCGATTAGCTCATGATCAGGTGGAAGCGGAACATATTCTTTGGCCCCCTGGCGAATCGCATTGGCTGCGGACTGAGGGTCGGTATCAATGCCGCATGCAACGACTGGGATATGAAAACGCTCCGCATCAAGAGCGCGCGTTAATTCACCCACATCCAGTGAAACATCTATAAAAATAAGGTCTGCGCCCTTACCTGAGCGCAAACTTCTCAAGCCTGATTCCACATCATCAACGTGCGCTATAGCAGAACCCCTTTTGAAGGCGATCTTTGAAGCCGTTGCCACGTGACCATTGAGAGTGCCGATAATCAGCAAACGCATGGATTTCCCCTGCTTATCTGTTTATATTCTTAATTTGCCCGATCAGAGCGAATAATTTCCGTCATAGTGATGCCTAAATGATCATCCACCAAAACCACCTCGCCGCGCGCGACTAGGCGATTATTGACATACACGTCAACGGCCTCACCTACTTTGCGGTCCAACTCGATCACTGCACCGCGGCCTAATTTCAGTAAATTACTGACTTGCATGGTGGCTTTGCCCAACACCGCAGAGACCTGAACCGGCACATCGTAAACTGCGGAGAGTTCTTTTTGATCTGGACGCTCCATGGTGCGGTGAAATTCTGATCCTAGTGATTCGTTCCCGCCAAGCTCCGGTAGATCAACATTGCTCGTTGCGCCTTGAGCGTCCGCACCTGCTTCTTGCTGGGTTTCTTGTGGATTCTCATCATCAACCATCGGTCGACTCCTTTAGTTGTTCCTGGATCATTTCTTCTTCTGGTACTTTGGAAGCTATTGAGCCTGCAAGACGCTCAAGAGCCTCATCTAAAGCCTTTTTAAGGCGATCAAAACGTCGCTCGATTCCGCCTGCGTCCCAGGTGATTCGACAATCACCTAAGGACAGTGTTGCGTCTTGAACCAAGTGAATGGGTGGCGTGATACGCCCTTCAAGATAACTCACCATTTGCGGCGCACAATAAACCTGAAGCTTCGCCGCCGATGACAGACGTACTGTCTCTTCAATCAATTTTATAATTTCTTCATGGGCTTGATGCTGGCTTGCCCAAGGAAGCCATTTATCAACGACCAAACGCACCATGTTAGCCACGTCTCGGGCGCAGTTATCCTGGAGGCTTTGAGTTTGCACTTCGATATCAACGACCTTGGATTGTAACGCCTCTAGCAAAGACAGAGCCTGCCCCTCAAGAGCTGTTCGCGCTAGGGTCATCCCCTCTTCCACGCCAGCAGCATGGGCAGTACGACGAATTTCAGCGACTTCCTCTTCACTAAAACGGTGAGCTTCTTGACGCGCTAGCTCGTCTTCGGTTGGGAAAACCATGCTAAATGCAAAATTCCTCGGCGCTCCCATGATCTAGCCCACCATTTCTTCATCTTCAGCAGCTTGCATGATGGTAATCTCACCCCGCTGCACCAACTCTTTAGTTTTGATGATGATTTCTTGCTGTGCTTCATCAACCATCTTAATGCGTACCATGCCCAAAGCTTGCATATCTTCTTTAAGGAGCTTGGCAGCACGTTCTGACATATTTTTGAGGAACAAGTCGCGCACCGTCTCGTTTGCACCCTTGAGCGCGAGGGCCAAGCGCGATTTATCAACGACGCGTATCAAGGTTTGGATACCAGCGCTATCCAGCTTAACCAGATCATCAAAGGTAAACATCAACTGCTTAATGCGTTCAGCTGCCTCGGCATTTTTAGTCTCGAGCGCTTGCATAAAGCGCCCTTCTGTACTGCGATCAAAGCTGTTGAAGACCTCTGCGATGTGCGCATGAGGATCACGTTGCGCTGTTCGTGCCAGGTTGGACATAAACTCAGTTTTAAGCGAATTCTCAACCTCATCAAGGATATCTCGCTGCACCACTTCAAGGCGCAGCATGCGATTCATGACATCCATGGCAAAAGCTTCGGGAAGTCGCGAGAAAACCTGCGCTGCGTGGGCTGGGCGAATCTTCGTCATCACTACAGCAACTGTTTGAGGGTATTCACTTTTGAGATAGCTTGCCAAAATATCAGGATCTACATTGCCCAGTTTGTCCCATAACGTTCGTCCTGCAGGACCACGAATTTCATCCATGATCTCGCGCACTTTATTGTTATCGAAAACCTTGGCCAGCAGACGTTCGGTATTCTCAAAGCTCCCCTTAACGGTACCTTTACTAGCCACTTGATCCGTAAACTCAAGCAGTATTTTCTCGACCACGTCTGATTGAACCGTGCCAAGAAGCGCCATGCGTTGTGAGAGTTCTCGAATCTCAGTTTCATCAAGCTTTGCAAAGATGAGGGCAGCCAGTTCTTCCGTCAAAGACAACATCACAATGGCTGCACGGTCCAACCCACTGATTTTACTTTCAGAATTAATATCGCGCTGGCTCATGCTTTGCCCTCACTCATCCAAGTGCGAATAACGCCTGCCGCTTCTTCTGGGTTGGCTTGGATGACCTCACCAATTCGCTTAAGGGAGGATGCACGGACCTGACCTTCCACCTGACGTAGTGAAATCATATTATCAAGAGCGTTAGCAGCGTCTTCACCAGGAATACCATCAGGTGCTCCACCACCCCCAGGCCCAGTAAGTGCTGGCGGCGCACCGCTCGCGCCAAGCGCTGGCGAAGGAGCGTTTGCATCTCGCATCATACCTGCACCCATTTCACCTGGCATTCCTTGTCCCATTCCAGGCACCAAAGAACCTCCTGGGGCACCTGGGTTGACATCAAAGCTTCCAAGCAAGCGGTTAAAGAGCGGTTTAATAACGAGTAACAGGGTCAAGAGCCCGATCAAACCTACGATTAACACTTCCGCTAAACGCACCAGCTCGTGACGAGTTAGTCCCATAAAGCCTTCGTTAGCAGCCACTTCCGGTCCCATATCAAGGGGCGCAAACTGCATATTGAGGACCTCGACTCGGTCATTGCGATCCTCGCGAAAGCCGATGGCCGATTTAACCAGATCTTCAAGCTTCTTCATCTCTTCCTTTGGGCGAGGTTGATAGGTCTCTTTGCCATCTGCGCCTTTGGCGTAAGTTCCATCGACCAGCACAGCAACGGAAATCCGTTTAACGGCTCCTCCC
>CAYRKI010000019.1:11677-26381 GCA_964424815.1 uncultured Thiotrichales bacterium
CACGCACGCGATTTTGAACTGTCTTGGAGATTTCATAGTTAATAGTCTCATCGGACTTCGAGTTTTGCGCACTTGAGCCCCCACCACCGCCTGAAGTTTGGGCATCGGGCAGGTTGTTGGCAACGGTGACTTCCTTACCACCGGCTTCCTTAGAGTTTCCAGATTCTTGGCTTTTTTGGGTTGAGCGTATCACCGCAGAATCAGGATCATACTTTTCGGTACTTTCAGTAACACGATCATAATCCATTTCTATGGTGGCCTCGGCCCGCACTTTACCAGGGCCCACGTATTTTTCGATGAGCCCTTCAACCGTTTGAGCCAAGCGTGTTTCTTGACCCAGGCGCATGTCTTCAAGATTTGCGGCCGAATAGGATGCGGAATCAGAGTCGCCCCGCGCCAGAAGGTTACCCTGATCATCCACCACAGAAACACGCTCAGGGGTAAGGCCCGGCACAGCAGATGCGACCATGTGTTGAATGGCCTGTACTTTTGCTGGCTTTAGGCGTCCAGGGCCGTTCAAGCGCAGCATCACCGAGGCACTGGGCTCTTGGCGATCACGACTAAACAATTCGCGACGGGGCAGAACGAGGTGCACACGCGCTGCTTGCACGGCAGTGAGTGAGCCAATGGTGCGCGATAGCTCACCCTCAAGAGCCCTCACCTGATTGATATCTTGCACAAAGCTGGAGGTACCTAAGCTCTCCTGCTTATCGAAAATCTCATAACCAACGTTACCGCCGCGTGGAAGACCGGCCTCCGCCATCTCCATGCGCAGGCGTCCCACTTTATCTGATGGAACGAAGATTTGAGTTCCTGCCGCCCTTACCTCAACAGGCTCGCCCAAAGATTCAACGCGCGAAACAATGCGACCGGCATCAGCCATGTCAAGGTCAGCATATAGCAGGGCCATCTCGGGCTTTGAAAAGCGGGCCACCATAAAATAGAGCCCCATACCTGTACCCGCAAGCACAGCCGCAATCAGTGCCAACCGCACAACGCCTAAGGCCCTTAAGGTATCTGTAATCGCGTTCACAGAAGCCGCCCCATGATAGTTTTAATTATATTTTGTTTAAATTATTCTCAACTTTAACCCATCTTCTAACTTCATGGGTTAATGAATTATTAACTAGGCAGAATTTTCCCCTGCTTCGGTAACTTTTTCCGATCACATTAAACGCCGATTCAAAAAAATAAGGGCGCCCAGGGTAATCCTAGACGCCCGCCAAAAATGCTTGCACCTGATTAACGCATATTACTCAAAAGTGAGTCAAACATAGCGCTATCCTTACTAATCACTGATGCGTTGGCGGCATATGCCTGTTGCATACCAATCAGCGACGTCAGCTGTTGCGCCACATCCACCGTTGAGTTTTCGAGGGAATTTGAGATGACCTTTCCAAGACCTCCGGTCTTCGCAAAAGACAATACATAGTTACCTGATAAGTCAGTTTGAATCCACGCGTTACCGGTACGTGACTCCAGCTTGTTGGGCGCGGCAAAGTTGGCCACAGCAACGCGTGCCATTTTTAAAGTTTCACCGTTGTTAAAAAGCGCACTCACGATGCCGTCTTCATCAATGGCAACACCGCTCAAGGTCCCAAAGCGGCGACCATCCTGCTGGACTCTTGTCGTGTTGGATTCACCCGCACGCGATGTGATGCCTGTTAAGGACCCCACTGTCCCAAGATCAAGGGTCATTGCGGAAGTGCCGGCATTGGTGATAGCTGGGTTCCAGGTGATAAAAATATCAGGAGGTGTTGGGGTACCCGGACCAGGGTTGGTATTGAACAACAGTGGCGCACCGTTTTGGTCAAAAGTTACCCGAATATTTTGATATGCAGCCCCTGCACCGTTGCCTTGAGTAATGGTTTGAGCCTCGGGACACGAAACTGTCAAATCCCAGACACCAGGCGATACCGCGGTCCAGCGCATTTGCAAGGTATGCTCGGCACCCAAGGTATCATACACTTGCACGTTAATGTCATAAGTGTCACCTGCAGGCGTTGACGATTTTAGGTTAGCAGCAAGGTCAATGCCGGTTGTAGGTTTAGAAAAACCCGCAATACGCGAGACGTTAATGGTTTTAAGACTGCTGAGCACACCTGTGTTAACGTTAACGGGAACATTGCCGTTTTCGTCTGTATCCCACCCTTGCAGGTAAAAGCCTGCACCATTTTGCAGATCCCCATTCAAATCAGGTACAAAGTGGCCCGCGCGGGTATAAAGAATATCTTGATTGTTCTTGGTAGAACTGACCACGAAGAAGCCGTTACCTGAAATTGATAGATGAGTAGCTTGAGCGCTGGGTTGCAGCAATCCTTGCTGATCGGTATTTTCAACGAACAGTGGGCGCACGCTTCCCGAACGTGAGTTCGCATTTGAGCCCGTTACTTGGCTGGAAAACATCACTTGAGTATCTTTAAAACCCACTGTGTTTTGGTTTGACAAGTTGTTAGCGATCATACCGGTCGCGGCACTAAACGCCTTCAAGGCTGAGTTGGCTGTATCGAGTGCTCCTGGCATTTGAAGTCTCCCTTGTTAAAATCTATCGCTATCATGCGATGTTTTTGAGTCCTGGTTTCTAGTTTTGCAATTTCCTTGCCAAGTCCCCTAAATTATTAAATTTGCTTATTTTTGAGTTACATATAGTTGGCCATTTGATCGATAATTTCTTCAGTCAGTGTTGGCGTCGACCCTTCTTGGCGCAGAGTCTCTGTTAAAGGATGAATCACCCTGGCTCCCACAGATTTTGCTGAATTTGCTGTCTTTTGCGCATCATTTTGGATACTCACCAATGATTCCAGCGGCACGCCCATACCACCCACATCAAGAACTGGACGACTGCCATCCATACGACCACCAAGAACCACACCGCGAATCGAGGTAGCGGCTTCAATTGGCGTTTTCGATTTGACGTCATGAAGAAGCCTGCCTTTATCATCAAACAGTGAGACACGGAATTTATACTCACCTGATGGAAGGGGACGACCCAAACGATCAAGACCATCCCAGGTCAACGCATGGCGACCAGAAGAACCATCAACTGCAAACTGTGTAATGGGAACGTTGTTTGTGTCAGTGATAATCATAGTAGCCCTTGCTGCATCTGCAGGCAGATTATAAACCAGCTCAGTGGGCTTATTGGGATCGTGGAAGAAAGAAGAGCTCTTGACCTCAACAAGCTTATTGGTCTGTTCAGCGGCCTGCATCAGCATAGCCATATTCTGCCCAACGGCCATGTTTTTGATTTCATCTCGCACTTCGACCAAGCCTAAAACCTGGCTAAACTGTGCGAACTGACCAGCCATTTCATGGGGATCCATCATGTGATCTGGATCAGGCAACTGATTTTTGAGGCTGGCCACTGTCATTTTAATCCAGTCCTCAAATTTATCCATCACCATGCGAGAGGTTTGTCCTTTGTCCAAACCCTGCTTCATTTCAGCGCGCTTTGTACGCAAATGCTCTTCCGCTTTAGCAACATCTGGCCGGACGTAGCTACCTTCAAATCGAGCTTGGGCTTCCATAACCATTTTAGGGTCTCCTCATTAAGCGCGTTCATCTAATAAGCGCGTTGGATCGCGCATTGGATTTTGCTGTTCCTCCTGAACAGACTCTATGGCGTCTGCAGAGTGAAGGTTTGATTCATCTTGAAGTTCTAAGGGCAGCATGAATTGGCGTGCATCGCTATTCCCCTGACTAAGTTCAAAGCGCATACCACCCTGGTCAAGAGCATACCCAGCCTCTTGCAGCGCCTGGCGAAGAGTCTCTGATTCGCGTTGGAGCAGATCTAAGGTATTCGGCTCTGAAGCCATAACCACCATCTGCAGGTGGCCTAATTCACTGATATTTAGCTCTACTTCAACTTTACCTAAGGTAACCGGATTCAAAGTGAGCTTCAGATGATCAATACCTTCTTGCGAAAAGGACATTTTAAGGGCCGAGGTCACTTGGGGAATGATGATCTCAGAAGCAACCGGTAATTGGGATAATCCCATCTCAGCAAATGGCTGCATTTGATTTCGGCCAGCAGCATCAGTTATGCCCGGCAAAAGTAAGGCGTCAGCCGCCACATGATTGGGGTCAATGCGAATAGGGTTATCCGCTGCAAAAATCATCGGCAGTAGGCTATCTTGTTCAGCAAGACTCTGCTGTGCACTTGAGTCCTGATCGCTGTTTTGGGCTTGAAGAAGAGATAAACTTAAACCGTTTTCTTCGTCGCTTGTGGACGCCTTTTTAGGATTAAAGAGGGTCACAACGCCAAGATCCTGGTGGGCGGACTGTTCGAGGCTCTCACCATGTTTAAAGTCATCAACAGGAATTTGGCCGCCGATGGCTTTAAGAATGCTTTCATTAATTTTTTCAAGCCCTGCGCTTTGATGCAAAACTTCCTGCTCTTGCGCCATAATATCTTGTTTTATTGTGTTTGTTTCAGCAGCTTGCTCGATAGGCTTTCTTAAGTTTTCAAAAACTTGTGTGGGGCTCCCTATTTTTGTTGGAGCGGGAGCAATTGGATCGACGTTGCCCTGCAGAAGTACACCGGAAAACTCGGTCTCAGAGAGTTCACTCTCCTGAACTTCTTCACCCTTATCAGCAGTCACCTTAAAATCAACCGCCTCCCTAACGAGGTCTTGCAATAGAGCTCCAGAGTCAGAGGCTGGTTGATCAGGATTTGTATGGATATAAGCAGCGCCTTCGTCTTGCAAAAGCTCCTTCTCTCCATTTCCATAAGCTGATTTCTCGGGCACTTTATGAATGAAATGAAGCGATGCAAGAAGGGCCGTTGATCCCTGGTTTTCATCCTTTTCATCCAATATCAAAGGACGCTTTTCATCAAAAGTTCTGCCCGCCTCAACTTCCTGTACAAGGTCGCTTTCTTCTCCAGGACTGAAGGGCACAGGTTGCTCAAGGCTTAGCTCACCTGCAAAATCGTCAGCCATTTTTGCGGTCGTTGCAGCAAGGGTTATGGAAGATGTCAAAATCCTGGGCTCGTCATCCCCCAACTCTCTTGGGCTTTCTTGAAAAAGAGGCTTTTCTTTAAGGTAAACATCAAACAATTCATCTTCTGCTTTCTCCGTGTCCAGCGAGAATGCACCCTCAGGAAGGGTTTTGGCAGGGGCCAAAAGATCAATAGTTTGAATCTGCGCCATGTTATTTCATCCTTTTTTCGCATCGCAGGATTTAATGCAAGGCACATGCCAACTCAAACAACTCATTGAATTTTAATATTTTAATTAAAGAAACTCTTATAATTAGCTTTTACGCTTTAAAAAGATGCTTCCTTGACGCCAGATAAAAGCTTTGGCACGCTAAATATGTGAAAGTAATAATCATAAAATTGATCAGTGGAGGCTCTCGTGACGCGCTCAGAATTAGTGCAACGTCTTGTCGAAATGAATCCTAATCTTCCTATTCATCAGGCTGAAAAAAGTGTTGCCGTGCTGCTGGATGAAATTACCTCTGCCTTGGCGCGCGGCAATCGCGTGGAATTAAGGGGGTTTGGTATCTTCACAACGCGTCAGAGGAAAGCGCGTACTGCACGCAATCCCCGCACAGGCACGTCTGTTACTGTCTCTGAAAAATCAGTGCCCTTTTTCAAAGCAGGAAAACAATTGCGCGAGCGTTTAAACGGAAAATAAGGGTCAACCTCATCGTGTTATTTAAAGCCCCGTTAAGGGGCTTTTTATTTGGCGTCGTGCCTGTTGATGTCTCAACCCTAAAGTTTCCCCCCTATATGCTGACGAATACAGTGCACCAGCTGGCTTACCTCGAGACCTGTAACTTTTGGGCTCCATGCAATCTTCAATTTTGCAGGGGCTTTAGGACGCTGCACGCCCTTGATCAACAATCGCCCGCTGCGCACGAAAGGCTCAGCCAGGTAACAGGGTAAAAATCCCACGCCCACACCTTGCAGCTGCAAAGCTAATTTTTCCTGCATCGAGAAAACATGAATAGCCCCCTTACCTCCGGCAATACCTGTGGTAAGTGGTTGCAATTTTGTCGATGAATCCTTGAGGATGACCGCTCGATGAGCCTGGATCTCCTGGAATCCCAGAGGATGCCCAACGCTTGCTAAGGGATGATCTGGCGCAACAGCGAAGACAAACCCCACCTGAGTTAACGGCTCAGCATGGCAATCGAGATCAAGAGGTGGCTCCCCCGTGGCACCAATAACCACATCGCAACGACCAGAGGCCAGCGCATCCCAAGCACCATTTAAAACCTCTGCCCTTAAGCAAATTTGTAAGTCTCGATAATGCGCCAGAAAATCCCTGATAATCACGCCCATCATTTCTTCACTCAACAGTTGATCATAAGCGATAGAGAGCGTGGAGAGCCCCTGCGATACGCCCATTTGAAGGCTTTTTTCCAGGTGCGCAGCCTGGGCTAGCAAAAGACGCCCCTCATCGAGAAGATAACGCCCAGCTTTGGTTAAAACAGCACGATGGCCGCTGCGGTCAAATATTTGCACATTTAGGCGTGCCTCCAGTTGCTGAATGACATAAGTCACGGCAGAGGGCGCACGCCGCAGCTCCTCAGCCGCAAGGGAAAAACTACGATTGCGGTCAATGGCATCAAGAACGCGCAGAGCCTCAAGAGAAATCATAATGTTCAAATTTTTCGAATAAATAATTCATGAATTTAGTCTATCACATCATTTTCAAACTTTGTAACATTACAATATTAGCAAAAAAACACGATTATAAAGATAGGAACAATTATAATGTTAAACAAAAAAATTGAACTATCTCTCACAAGCTTTATCCTTAGCGTTTCACTCAGCCACGCCTCATCGCACTTCACAGCCCAAGAGGCATCAGATGCATTTGAAGCCGCATGGAACAACCCTCATCACACAGCATTCCAGATGGATCCTGTTGAGCTGAATACAACATTTGAGGCCATGGGCATGAATTTGCGCACAACCAAGTCTGAGTTATGGAATATTGAGGTGGCAAAAACTTCTCACCCTGATGTGTATATTCCCCATGTGGTCAGCACCGCTGAAGCCCAACCCATCCTCAAGCTAAGTCCTGATCTATCTTTTGTCATACGGACCTCGTGGCAGCGTAGCTGGCTTAATCCTGATGTTTACACTCAGGTGCGGGAAGAGGCCTATATCTTCCATAACGAACAACGCATTTTATTTTTTGGCCGTGAATTTGATGCGAGCCACACACCATGTCAACTCCTTTTTCATGTGGAGCACGCAGCAGGAGGAACAGAGGAAAATCCGCTGAATATGTGGCGCATCGTCCATTTGACCCCTTCATATGATCTAGAGCTTGCCGCTGTTATGAAGCGTCTCAACGATAATTTTTTGCCCGTTCTTAAGATGGTTGCCATTCACCGAGCGCAGATGAATACATCGCAAGAGGAAAAATGAGATATTAAGACGAAATTAATGCGTATGTTTACGTCTTATAGGGCGCTAAAAAGAAAGTCCCAGGAGCCCTCGACTCCTGGGAACATAACCATGCATGGCCAGATATGACCTAACGTCCCTTACGGCGCTCGACACGATCTTTAAGGATGTGGGAAGCACGGAAAGAGATAGTCCTGCGTGGGGTGATGGTGACTTCTGTACCCGTTTTGGGATTGCGACCCACGCGTGCTTTTTTGCTACGCACCGCAAAGCTCCCAAAGGAAGAAAGCTTAAGCTCTCCGTCTTTAACGAGACTATCCACCATCTGATCCAACGCTGCTTCTAGCAGCTCCCCGGCACGCTGCCTGGGCAACCCAACTCTTGCTGCCAACATATCTGTCAATTCTTGTCGCGTTAGCGTCCTTTGTGACATGGAGCCTCCTTGTAAATTATTTTATAGTTATTCATTTGTTTCCATGACTCACTCATTAGCTCGATGCTTTTCCTCTATGATTTAGCCTTTTGGTAAAAGAGCTTATCCAGCCTGCCGCTGTTTACCATAGAGGGCGTCAGGGTCTAATTGATGAACATTTTATGTTCTGTCCCCATCATTAGACTCAATATTTAAAGAACGGTTAACACGAGCCAATCTATCGCAACCCGGATCACGGTGCAGCACATCTACTGCATTGAATTAATTATCTTTAGTTTTGTTATAATTTGTTTAACCTTTTATGGATTTAATGAAGAAGAGTGTAGGAAAGCTAATCATTGAGAGATGATGTGACCCTAAAAAACGTATTGATTTTCACCTCCAATCAGCCTCTATCCGAAATGATAGCAGCACAATTAAGCCATGCAGAAGATATCAACTGCTTTATTTTCCATATGCCTTCAGAGGCTAAGCTTTGGGCAGAAGAAAATTCTTTCACGCTTGCCATCATTGAAAGTTTTGCGCAGGCCCGTGAGGTCCTGAACTTCGCACTTACAATCAGGCAGAATCCTCAAAACATGGAGGCTCAGGCCCTTATCTTGGCAGATCACCCTGAAACGTATGAAAGTGAGTCCATCAAGGATTACAACATTGCAGAAGTAATCAATAAAAACACAGACATTACTGAGTTATGCGATCTTTGTACGGCATTGACCCAAACAAAAAAAACCGACCCATCCCCCTCCAGTGCATCAAGCGACAACCTATTCACCGATGAAACAGCTGAACTAACCAATGATGGCTTATGGGAATGGGATATTAGTCAAAATAAGATGAGGTTTTCGAGCAAGTGGAAAGCATTGCTTGGCTATCGTGAAAATGAGCTTCCAGATATTCCTGCTACTTTTTTTGGCAGAGTACATCCAGATGATATGCGGCAACTCAATCTTGCCATTGATACAAATCTCAATTCCACCAATAAAACTTTTTCATGTGAATTTCGGCTGCGCCAGCGATCGGGACAATACATTTGGGTCCAGACACGGGCTTACATTAAGCGCGACGAAAAAGGTCACCCCAATCACATTGCCGCAAGCCAGCGCAGTGTCAATGATTACAAGAGTATTCAAGAAGAGCTCTCCCACAACGCTTTTCACGACAGCTTAACAGGCCTGCCAAACAGACTTTTATTTACAGAGCAATTAAAACAGGCTTTTTTGCGATTTAGACGCGATCACACCCACCGCTTTGCCGTACTTTTCACCGACATGGATGGCTTCAAGCAAATCAACGACCGACTAGGTCACGCCACAGGCGACGAGCTTCTCAAAGTGCTTGCAACGCGCCTTCGCAAAGCTGTTCGTGAGGTCGATACAGTGGCCCGCCTTGCAGGTGATGAATTCACTGTCTTGATTTCAGATTACGAGGATATCACCGACGTCGAAAATACGGCACACCGTATTTTGCAAGAAATTTCTGCGCCCATGACCCTGTCACAAGCCCGAATCCGCCCGACAATCAGCATCGGCATTTCTTATTGCAGACCAGAACACACAAGCCCTGAGGAAATTTTATCTGAAGCTGATGCAGCCTTATACGAAGCCAAAGACCGGGGCAAAGCTTGTTATGCTGTGTTTAAGGCAAAGATCTCCTCCACCCAGCATTTACCCAAGCATGACTTTGAAGAAAAGTTTCGCATGGGCATGAAAAACGGCCAGGTGTGCATGTACTATCAGCCCATTTACGATCTGGCTACGCGAACAGTTCGAGGCTACGAAGCTTTAGTTCGGTGGAATAGTCCAGATTTAGGCCTAGTGATGCCCGAAAACCTCTTTGCTCACATTGAAGGCAGCGAAGTGGTTGAGGAATTAGGTCGTTTTGCCATTTTTGAGAGCACAAAGGCGCTGAAGAAACTTCAAGATTTCCACAATGACCCCGATATGAGGATGCGGATTAATTTTTCTTATGCGCAGCTGATGATCCCCACACTTATTGAAGACATTAAAAGCGCCCTGTCCAATTATGGACTTAAGCCTCAACATGTCATGTTTGAGTTACAAGAAAGCACTCTCAAACTTTGTGCCTCGCGCCAAAATGAAGCCCTGGATGAACTTAAAGAACTTGGTGTTGGATTATGCCTCGATGATTTCGGCACTGGCACCAGCTCCATACAAATTTTGAGCGAAGAACACTTTGAAGAAATTAAGCTTGATCGTGTCATTACCTCATCGCCTGTGACTCAAAAACCGCAAAGCGAATTTATTCGACTGATGCTGCTGATGCAGCCGGCACTTCAAGCTCAAATCATTTGCGAAAATATCGAAAGTGAAGCCGAATTCAAAAGCCTCGTCGCCTTGAGCAAAAACCTCTGGGGTCAAGGATTTTATCTTCAAGCACCATGCCCCCTTAAGGACATTATCGCCGAAAATAAATCTTCCCCCAAGAGCGCTTAGTCGTCGGAACCTTTAGTTTCACAAAAAGCCTAAATCGTCATCCATACCTGAATTGTATGGCAAATGACGCCTTATTGAAGAATTAGCTTTTGACCCTGGCGCGCCATAAAGACATGAGGGTGCTGGCACTTAGCATAGGATTCAATCTCAGCAAGTTGTTGATCTGTGTGGTCGGGGTCATGATGAAAAAGCGCGATTTGTTTTGCGCCCGCACCTTCACCAAGATGAAGAGCGTCCTGCCCACTGCTGTGCCCCCAATCAGGCCGTTGAGCGAAGGTTTCTGGCGTAAATGTTGCATCGATGATCAGTAAGTCGCACTGATGAATAAATTTCTCTAATTCTTGATGCTTGTGCAGCTCTTTAAAAGGCGCATGATCCGTAATGTAAGCGATTGATTTTCCATTACTTTCAAGGTGGTACCCCACTGCCCCACCTGGATGATTGAGAGGCGTGGTGCGAAAATTTATGCGTTCTCTTTGCCAGTTGTCACCGGCACTAAAATCATGAATCAACACCCCGTGATGTGAAGAGTCGAACGTGAGCGGAAAAAGGGGTGGTTTCATGAGGATCTCATCAAGAAACCCACGCCCCCCATGGGTAAACACTTCCTTCGCGCAGTGCACCTCTAGCTGGGGGTTTACCTGCCAAAAAGGTTGAAAATAAGGAAGACCCATCACATGATCGATGTGCCCATGGGAAAGACATAGATCAACGCGATGAAACTTCATGAGATCCAACGTACGTGAAAGGTCATAAAGACCTGATCCTCCGTCAAGGATGAGCAAATGAGAGCCTACCTCAACGCTGACACAGGATGTGGCGCCGCCATAGCGCAGAAAATTCTCACCCGACCGAGGTGCTGACCCCCTTACCCCCCAAAAGGTGACTTCAATATGGTCTTCTGCCAACTGCTTTCTCACCCTATTTTAATTGTTCTCATGTTAGATTAGGATCAATTACTTCATTTTCAAAGGACAGAAGTCGGCATGGAAATATTGATGGTGGACGATGAGCCGGATTTAGACTTCCTCATTAAGCAACGATTTCGCACACAAATTAAGGATGGCACCCTCACCTTTCACTTTGCGCGCAACGGCATTGAAGCCCTTAAAATCGCAGCATCCCTGCAGGACTTGAGAGTGGTCATTAGCGATTTGAACATGCCCGGCATGGGGGGCATCGAGCTGCTGATGCAACTAAAAAAAGCGCACCCAGACCTTACAGTCGTTATGTTGTCAGCCTACGGCGATGATCAAAGCAAAACAACAGCACTTCGCGCCGGCGCTCACGCTTTTATCACCAAGCCTGTTAACTTCAAAGAATTGAACGCCATTTTGGATGACCTGCAACCGCAACACTAAAGGGAAGCAGTGACCACCGCTTCCCCCCTTAGAAACCGCGCTTTAATCTGGTTAGTTCTGGTGACGTTTGCGCATAACGGCAAATCCTACCAACGCAACACCTAAAGCTACCGGAATGACAGACACACCCCAAATGTAAGCATTGGCATCATATACGGGTGCGCCATTTTGCATCGCACCATCCCAAAAGGCATTCATGGTGAGGCCTATAGCGTTGTGGAAGACCGAGCCAAAAGCCATGATCACCATATTGGTGATAGAGGTCACAAGCCCACTTTGTGTAGCTGGAACGTTGCGGCTATTCAAAGTGATGGCGATAATTTGATAGGCCGAGAATACACCCACTGCAAAGAAAACTCCTCCAACTACGGTTGCTGACATGGAGAACCCCATAATCATGCCAAAAGCAAGTGCCATGACGATCGCACTGGTAATAATCAGCCCATAGTATGCTTTGAATTTATCAGCAACTAATGGCAGCACGGTCGCCCCCACACACATACCAATATAAATCATGGCAGGCAATGAAGCCGCGACTTCCCGTGTGAAGCCCATGACACTCTCTAAATACGCCACAGCCCACACATCGGCAAAACCCTCCAAGGGACCAACCATCAAAGCTGCAAAGAAACAGGTGGCTGCAACCCGTGGGTAGCTAAAAATACTCTTCAGAGAGGCAAATATAGATTTGGATTCAGGCTCCATTGATACAACACCAGCCTCACGAGGGCAGATCAGCAAAATAGCAATACCCAGGGTAGTGCCCACGGCGATCAATCCTAAGGCCACATTTTGCCAGCCAAAATCGTTGACCAACTGCGCCACAGGCGCGCTGCCATAAATGCCCCCCAGCAAACCTATGGTCACTGACACGCCCAGCAAGCGCGCAAACCAATCCTCGCGGAAATACAGCCGCACGGTTTTAAAGACACCCAAAATAGCACCAGTCGAGCCCGCGCCCACTAAAAAGCGTCCGATGACGGTCAGGGCCCAATGGTCGGACAACGCAAAGGGCACCATGCCCAACACGGCCGAAAATATCGAGCCTGCCATGACCCACCGCAGCGGAAAGCGATCAAGGGCAATCCCTATGGGAATGTGAAACAGTGCATAACCCACGTAATAGGCAGCGGAAAATCTGCCAAAATCGGCCGCATCAACGGCAAAGTGCCGCATGACATCATTGAGCATAACGCTAGGGCACACACGCATAATATATTGAAAGAAATAAAAGAAACTGGCCAGCGCCCACATACTCCAAACCACAACCATGGAAGGCGATTTTTCTTGAGCAATAGATACGGATGACATGGAACCTACTCCATTATCGACCCCTTCGGGTCATTTAATCACACACAAACAACGATAATTTAGGGAATAATAATGTGTTAGCAGCTGGCGCTGCCAAGGAGGAGGTTGGGAAGGAGAACATTAAACTTAGTCATGCCAGTCAATATGGCAAAAGTTTTGAGCTGAGTCAAGGAAAATTTCGCGATTCTCTCGCACCGCGGTATTTGTGAAAAAAACCTCATGAAGTATAAAACCAGACTGGCTGAGAATTTCCATCTTTGAGAGAATAAAAGTGCCGCTCTTTACATTCCGGTTGCTTCACAAATTAACATTCGCCCTTTTTTGCAATCTCAGCTATCACTCTGCCAAATGAAGAGGAAGTGCCCATGTATAAAATAAGTTTTTGCAGCTTATCATCGCACTTTATCTCGTTTTTGCACCTTGCCAAAGCAAAGCATCCCAGCCGATGGATCTTAATTTACCTGAAGATGTTGTGGTCCACATCGCCCACAGCCTTTCAGGTGATCCTAGCACCCTCCAGCGACTGATGTTGGCTGGCAACAACACATCACGCCTTGTGGGTCAGCGCTTTAAAAAGTTGCATATGAGAGAAGAACTACTCGGTATAGAGAAGCAGGGATTTAGGTCTTAATCATATTACCCTTGCCGTGCTGGAGATTGAGCGATCATTTAACTTTTATCTTAATGTGCTTGGATTCATGCCCTTATGCAAATGGCACAAAGGAGCATACTTCCTGGTGGGTGATACGTAATTTTGCCTGAATTATGACCCAGAGCGTGTGGCAAATCCTTGCTATACACACTATGCTTTTGGCGTCGCCCCTGAAGATTTTGCTGCTATGTGCCTGCGCCTGCAAGAATCTCAGGTGAGGATTTTTAAAGACAACACCTCCCCCGGTGAATCCCTTTATTTTCTGGACCCTGATGACCACAAACTGGAAATTCATATACGTGATTGGCAATCGCGGGTGAAAGCTAAAAAAGAAAACCCGGGACAATGGCAAAAGGTGGTGTGGTATGTTTAAAAGTCTTCGTCCTTCTTCAATCATTTTCACGTCAATGTCATGACTTTTTTCGTGTCTTAAGTCACGCATCCCAAAGTTATATTTGAATTTTTTCTTGAGCCCTTAAGTGACGCAATAAAAAAAATCATTATATATCAACACTTGATGCTTCTTTCTTTTCTTAAGACCAGTCTTTTGCTAGAGTGAGGATGGTCTTGTTGGTTGATAAAGGAGTAACACATGTCATTTAAATCAACTCTTGTCAGCAGCGCGCTGATTTCTGCCTTTGCTCTTGCTGGTTGTGGTGAAGAGAAAAAAGCTGAAGAAAATAAAGCAGCACCTACAGAGCAGGCTCCCGCTGCGCCAGCTGAGCAAGCACCTGCTGCTGAGCCCCAAAAGACAAGCGAAGCATCTCCAACTCAAGATGCACAAGGCGAAGCTCAGGCTCAAGCTGACAATCCAGAAGGTGAAGCTGACGCTTCTGCAAGCGAAGAGCCAAAGGCTTCCTAAGCTTTTTGGAAATGATGTCTTGAAATGCGCCCGGGTTTCCGGGCGTTTTTTTAATGAAGATCATTAGATGCCTTAGTGCACCGGCTCAAGAACACACAGTTCTGTCTTAAGTTTACCCCTTCTAACGTGATCGTCGAATAGCCTCAAAAAATGCAAAATATTTCCATCGAAATAATTAAGGTGTTCCCCTGATTTTATACCAATCCTGAGATGGAGAAAATCCAAGCGCTCAAGCTGCAAAAGACATTCCAGGTCAGGTAAGTGTT
>CAYRKI010000020.1:0-11631 GCA_964424815.1 uncultured Thiotrichales bacterium
GCGCTCGCCCAGGGCGATCACCGTCCCCGCCCCGTCGCCAAACACCTGCACCTCAATATGGCGCGGGCGCTGCAAGTATTTTTCCATAAACACCTGATCATTACCAAAGTTTGCTTTGGCTTCAGAGCGCGCGACCTGGATGGCTTCAAGCAGTTGGGACTCTTCCCGCACCACCTGCATGCCTTTACCGCCACCACCGCCTGCCGCTTTAATCAGCACGGGGTACCCAATATCCTTTGCAAGAGCAAGCGCTTCGGTTTCTGAAGATAGTGGACCGTCGGTTCCAGGCACAACAGGAATCCCCAGTGCCTTAACCGCATGCTTTGCTGTGATTTTATCGCCCATGATAGCAATGTGATCGGGCGAGGGGCCAATGAACACGAAGCCATGATCCTCGACCATGTGCGCGAATTCAGCGTTTTCCGATAAAAAGCCAACGCCAGGATGAATGGCATCTGCACCTGCAAGAGTAGCGGCGGAGATAATAGCGGCTTTGTTGAGGTAACTATCCTTTGAAGGCCCAGGGCCGATACATATGCTTTCATCTGCAAGACGAACGTGCATGGCCCTGGCATCAGCGGTGGAGTGAATGGCGACCGTCTTGATGCCCATCTCGTGGCAAGCGCGATGAATGCGCAAAGCAATTTCACCGCGGTTTGCGATCAGAATCTTCTTAAACATGGTGGATCCTACTCCAGGATCAACAAGACTTGATCATATTCAACGGGATCGCCGTCTTTGGCGATAATATGGGTAACTTTACCATCTTTGGGTGCACGAATTTGGTTCATGACCTTCATGGCTTCAATGATCAACACGGTTTGTCCTTTGCTGACCGTATCGCCCACCTTCACGAAGGGTGCTGCCTCAGGGGAAGGAGCAGCATATGCCGTGCCGACCATTGGAGATTTGACCGCGCCTGGATGGTAATCCCAATCATGGGGATTCATGGATTGAGGATTGGCAGGAACGCCAGATGCAGATGCTGCAGATGCTGCAGATGCTGCAGGTGCAGAAGGTATGGCGGGTGCTGGGGCCGCTGATGGCATCGCCACACCGGCGTTCATCGTAACGGCTGCTGGCGTACGTGCAACGCGAATACGGCATTTGTCAGCCTCGTACTCGATTTCGGTTAGCTCAACATCGTTTAAAATTTCTGCAAGCTTGCGAACTAATTTCTCGTCAAAAGGAGGCGTATTTGACATGCTTAGACTTCCATTTCTGAAGTAAAATTAATAACCATCTGCCGCGCTTATAGCATAATTTTTGTCGAAACAGAAGCTTTGCGGATGGGGGCACCTAGACTCACATCAGGAGTTTTAGCGACCTAGGCGAGTCCAGCCTCCATGTGGTGAAACCATGTCCGTACATTGGTAAGGCTCAGGCTGCGCTTATCCTCGAGAGAAAGGGACAAGAGTTTTTGGCACAAAGCAATTGCTTGGGCGGGCGATCGTTCAATGCGGGTCAGCAAAAAGTCAATCACTGAAGGATTAATGCGGATTTGCGCATCTGAGAATTGTTTGTGCATCAATTGCCGAAGCAACTGCTCGCTGGGCTCATAAAGCTCAAACACGGGAAGGGCTAATAACCTTGAGCGCAGGTCTTTGAGCATAATTTGCCAACTGGCGGGTGGTTTTTCAGCCGTAATCAAGAATGAGCCCTCCATTTCGCTCACGGCATTCATAATGTGCAGCAGCGTTTCTTCATTCAGGCGCTGCATCGGGGATTCCAGGACTAATGTGGGATGGGGGGTGCGTAAAATTTGGGCTTCATCCAAGTTGGGAGTCCAAAAGTGAGCGCCTGATTTTGATGCCCAAAAAGAGGCTAAGTGAGTTTTTCCCGCACCTTGAGGGCCTGTAATGATCAAACCACGGCAAGGCCAATCAGGCCAACGGCGCACCATAGAAAACGCTGATCGATTGGAAACATCCTCTATGAAATCTTCACCCTTAAAAGCTGTGTGGGCGGGAAGCTCAAGTGCAAGTTGTCTCAAGAGACCTCCTTGCGCAGCTTTTTCGGCACTTCAGCATAAAGAGCGCTATCCCGGTAAATTTCCATCACGTGACGTACCATCACACCCAAAATGGCTGCAAGGGGTAAAGAAAGGAACAATCCCCAAAACCCAAACACCGTACCGCAGGCGAGTAACGAAAACAGTACCCATACGGGATGGAGACCAATGCGCTCTCCAATAAGACGGGGAGTGAGGTAATAAATTTCAATCGCATGGGTAAAGCCGTAAATACCAGCAACCAGACTGACGGCTGACCAGGTTTGAAATTGGAATGCAGCTAAGCTCATGGCCACAATTATAGCTGTGGTAAAGCCCAGGAAGGGAATAAAGCTAAAAAGACCACTGAGCATGCCGAGCGTCACGGCGTGCTCAAGGCGCACGATTTTAAGGCCGATGGCGTACATGAGACCTGTAATCAAACAAACTAATAATTGTCCGCGCAAGAACCCAGCAAGCACATGGTGCATATCGTTGCCCAGACGGTGCCAGCGGGGCGTGGTCTGTGGTGGCAATAAGCGCTCTAGCCCTGCAAGAAACTGGGGCCAGTCGCGCAACATAAAAAAGGCAATAAGCGGCGTCATCACCGACAGCAGCAGGATGTTTGCAAGGGCAAGGCCGTTTGTAATCAATCCGGCCAGCGAGCGAAATGACCAAGAAATGATGTCGTTAAAGTAACTACTAAGCATTTCTTGAATGTGTGTCCAGTCTTCTGTTGGCAGCGTACTGGTTAAAAAATCAATTAAAGGCTGACTCGATTCGGCGAACTTTCCAGCATAACGCGGTAAATGTTGTGCAATGTAAGCCAGCTGGGATTCTAGAAAAGGAAAGGCCGTTGCAAGCCCCCAACTCACAGCAATAATAAAGCCAAGGACTAAAAGCCCCGCAGCAGCACTGCGTGATAGGCCCAGCTGGCCAAGACGGCGCATGGGCTCACTCATGGCGTAAGCTAAGAGTATACCAATTAGAAAAGGCGCCATAATGCCTGAAAGGGTATAAAAAAGGCTTCCAAGGATAGCCAAGATACCGCCCCACAGAACCCACTTGACTGAGAATTGGATGTCACGCTTCATCACCGAGCTTTCCTTTTAATCCACCTTTATTTCTCAAGGGTTGCCATGAAATGGCTTATTTTCCGATATTCCTACCCTAGGAGTTCTTAAGCATTACGTTGTCTGCCGGCAACGTAAAGACGACCACGCCTAATATATAACAAAATCGAGAGAATCGCCAGAACAGCTGTTAGGCCTGAGACTACTTTGGTCACAGCGCTGAGTGCGTGCTGCAGATCATAGGCTTGAGCTATCAACACCAAGACCACAAACAACATTTGCATGGCAGTCGAGATTTTTCCAGTCATATTGGGCGCAAGGGGTATGGTCGGGTCACGGCGATAGGCAAGGTAGGCCATGACCATCAGCGCTGCGTCGCGGGTGACCACCATGAGTGCAAGCCACCAAGGCGCTTGATCTAAGAACCACAGGGTCAAAAATGTCCCATCCAGTAGTACTTTATCGGCAAGAGGATCGAGATATTGCCCAAGGGAACTCTGGGCTTTGAAGAGACGCGCCCAAAGGCCATCGATTAAATCGGTGAGGCCCGCACCCACAAAGGTCCACAAAGCAAGCATGCTTTGTTGGTGTAATAAAAACCAGCACACAAAAGGTGTGGCAAGAAGACGGCTGAGGCTAATGCCATCGGCAAAGCTCACGGCGTTACCTCGTGCTGATTAATCACAGCAGGGGAGGTGGTCTCAAGAGTAACCTTTAAACCCATGGCTGCGAGATTTTCCTCAAGTTCATCGGTACTGCCCTCGAAAAGGATTCTAACTCTCGCCTCATTTTTCGACAGGAAAACGGGCGTGACATTATGGCTGCCGACCAAGTGACGCACACTGCTCAGGGCTTTTTGCCATTGGGCATGAGATGTAATCAAAAAGCGGGCAATCACTTCATGTCGCGCTGATTTAACTGGCGAGATTCCCAATGAATTCGTGTTTGAGGCCACTTCAGCCACTTCCTCGACCAGATGAGGCAGATTTTCTAACTGCTTCGCACTGAACTGCATACGCTCTTGGCGTAAATGTCCCTGGCGATCAAGGATTTTAAGATCAATATGGGGGGTGGGATGATCGAAAATTTGGCTTGCGATCAGGACCCGATCAGCCCCATAGCGGCTGAGAAGAGGCTCAATATCTCGGGCAGTGATGTTATCAAGCCAGCTGTTGCTGAGGGATTTGCGATCTTGTGCATCAGCTTGGGGAAGGATAAAGCGGTGTTGCTCAAGGCGACCATAATTCCCCCAGGCCAACCACCAGGCAGAGTCATTTGCCCATAAGCGCTGACCTTTTTCATCTTCAACAACAGGAAGAACCAGGGTTTTGACGTGATCAGCTTGGGCCGCAGGTTGGATGCCAGCTGCGCGAATGATTTGGGTGATACTGTCTGGTTTGAAGCGCACGATGAATGTTGCGCTGTAACGGGTTTTGGAAAAGCGTTCGTCAATGATTTCAAAGTCTTGCACCAAGTCTTCCAAGATTTCAGGCTTGGTGGCGCTGAAGACTCCCTGTTCCGATGGGGATACCAGACGCGCTATCATGTCGTGGAAGGCTTTGGTTTGGGCTTCCTTAATGGCGTTATCGCGCGCAGCCAGGGTAGAGTCTCCGCTGACCTCAACATGAATATCTTTAACTTCATAAAGGGGCATATTCGCCCACGAAGAAAACAGGGATATACAAAAGACGCCGACCATAAATACAAATCTTTTAAAGGTTTTTGTATTAAGCATCGGCGTCTCCTGTCGTTTTTATGAGTTCAGTGTACTATCAGCCAACGATTTCAATTTCGCTGAAAAAGAAGGCGATTTCCCGCGCCGCATTCTCAGCTGAGTCAGAACCGTGCACCGAGTTCGCCTCAATCGACTCTGCAAAATCACGACGAATGGTTCCTTCCGCAGCATTTGCTGGGTTGGTAGCACCCATTACATCGCGGTAGTGGGCAACGGCGTTTGGTGCCTCTAGAGCCTGGACCACAACTGGGCCAGAGGTCATAAAGCTGACCAGGTCATTGAAAAATGCACGCTCACGATGCACATCATAAAAGCGCTCAGCCATCTCGCGGGTCAGCATTACGCGCTTTTGCGCAATAATGCGAAGACCTGACTTTTCAATGCGAGCATTAATCTCACCGGTCAAATTGCGGCGGGTGGCATCAGGCTTAATAATGGACAATGTACGTTCAACTGTCATTTTCGTTTGCTCCTTTTAAATCTTGAATCAAAGACTCACTACAGCTTTCAATCTTGGGCTTTTAATCAGCAGAAGGTGTTTTATTCTGCCACTGCCCAGCCTCATCTTGCTGCCAATAGGTGAGGGTATCTCCCCGTGCTTGATGTTGTTTCCAACGCATCCTGGCAGCACGTAAAGACGCATCATCTGTGCCATCAAATACATCGAGATAGCGTAAGATGGAAGGGGTTTCCTTAATCCCCATGCCATCTGTACTGACAAGTACCGATGCATCATTGGGATTTTCAAATTGGGTGGTCAGCCAAATTGGTTGCTGCTCTGCATATCCATCCTCGGCACACCCGTGGGGCAGAAAACTTCCCTGGGCATAAGTCCAAAGCAATGAATTTAGGGCTTCTACCCGTTCTTGACTGCCCGCCACCAGGACGCAACGCTGCCCGGTGCTGAGTATTTTTTCCAGCAACCGGGGCAGACTTTTGGCAAGGTGGTTGGCATGCAAATGATAAAAAGCCACGTCCATTAACTAGACAACCTTTTACTTCTCGTAAAACTGGCGTACGAACTGATCAAGCAGGCGAACACCATAGGCGGTTGCACCTTTTTCAGCAATCGGTAACGCTTTTTCTGCCCATGCCATACCAGCGATATCAAGGTGCGCCCAAGGTGTGTCATTGACAAAGCGCTGTAACAGTTGCGCCGCTGTCGTTGAGCCTGCCTTGCGTGCGGGGCCTAAGTTCTTCATGTCAGCAATGTCTGAGTCAATATCGCGATCAAACTTTTCAGACAAAGGCATGCGCCACAAACGCTCGCCCACTACATCGCCTGCTGCAATCAGATTGCGCGAAACTTCATCGTTATTGGAGAATAGGCCCGCGAATTGATCACCCAAAGCAATACTGATCGCTCCTGTTAAGGTGGCAAGATCCACAATGACTTGAGGCTTGAAACGATCTTGGGTGTACCACAACACGTCTGCCAACACCAAACGCCCCTCGGCATCGGTATCAATGACTTCAATGGTTTGTCCCGACATGGTCTTGACAACGTCTCCTGGGCGCTGCGCTGTGCCTGAGGGCATATTCTCAACAAGGCCCACGACGCCCACAGCATTGACTTTCGCTTTGCGTCCAGCAAGCGCTTTGATGGCGCCAATTACAGCGCCTGCGCCAGCCATATCATACTTCATTTCCCACATGCCGCCAGAGGGCTTGATGCAAATTCCCCCAGTATCAAAAGTGACGCCTTTGCCCACAAAGGCCACAGGCTTTTGATCGTTGGCTCCACCATTCCAACGCATAATAGCTAACCGAGGTTCATTAACGCTGCCTTGTGCCACACCCAGAAGCGCCCCCATACCGAGTTTTTGCAGATCTTTGAGATCAAGGATCTCGACCTCGACACCGTGTTCCTTGAGAGACTCGATACGCTCGGCAAGAGATGCTGGGTAAATCACGTTGCCGGGCTCGGTGACTAGTTCACGGGTAAAATGTGCACCTTCGGCAACGGCTGCCAGTTCATGAAACAGGCTTTCTGCTTCTTGGGCTGATGTCGTTAGAACGTGCACGTCTTTTAATTTTTGCTTACGCTCATCCTTATCCTTGGTGTGGTACTTCTCAAAGCGCCATGAGCGCAGTTTGAGACCGGATGCAAGGTAAGCCGCCACTTCTGCAGGGGAGACATTTTTAGCAGTTAGGTCTTTGGTATCCACAGTCACAGCTGAATCTGGGGTCTCGCGCAGAAAGGCTGTAATGCCCCCACCTACGTGCTCAAGAATCTCGCGATTCAACTTGTCAGGTTTGCCAAGTCCCACCAGCAGTATGCGTGAGGCCTGGAGGCCGCGGGGGGCTATGATATGCAGAATTTCGCCTTTTTTGCCCTTAAACTTACTTACCTCCAAAGCATTTTGAAGTGCGCCGTCGGTTGCTTTGTTAAGTTCTTCAGCGCTTTTTGTGAGTTCGCGATCTTCGAAACTGAACACAACTTGGGCACCGGTATGGGTTGCAGAAGGACTAAATAAGAATAACATTTAAAGACTCCTTATTTTGCTCTTATCAAATGGTCTAACAGTAGTGCTTAGTTCTTAATTTTTATAGTTAAGCAGAGTTCGGCCACCCGTTTACCTAAATGGGCTGCTGTATCAAGGTCGCTTTGGGGAGGCGCTACATCTGGTCCAGCATCCACATTGGATTGAGCCATCGCACCCATCATGCTACCCAAACGATTGAGATCATCTGCGCTCGATTTGCTGGAATTATTTCCGGGCAATAAACCAAGGCTCACCCACAGCATACTATGTTGCATGGCAAAGATCATCATCTGCACTAGCGCATTGAGTTTATCACCGTTATAGGAGCCTGAATTGGTAAAACCTGCAGCCAGCTTGTTTTTCCATTTTTGCTCGTACCACAGCTTTGAACTGGCATCCATAAAGGTCTTCATCGCTGCGCTGACTGAACCCATGTAAGTGGGAGCGCCAAAAATAATCGCATCAGCGCTATTAAGGCTTGCCCATGCAGCATCGTCCATTTGATCCACAGAATGCAAACTTGCGCCCACACCATCTACACTCATAGCGCCGCGGAGCACGGCCTCAGCTTGTTTTTTAGTGTGGCCGTAGCCGCTGTGATAAACAATAGCAACGTGCTTGGTGGTGGTCATAAGTGTGCCCTTTTTTATTTTTCATGGTTTTCTTTTTACCATGAATCCAGGCACAGCGTTACTAAGTATTTAATGGTAAGCAAGGAAAGGGGAGCTGGTGAGCTCCCCTAGAGCTAGGTGAAGACCTTACTGTTCGATCCTGAAAGCACGTAGTGCAAAACCTACTTCATGTTCGAAACTGGGGAAGGGTTCAGGATTTTCAATAATAAAATCGAGTCGCAAATCGGGTGAATTTATTAATGCACCAGGAATGCTCACTTGGGAGAACTCTCCGACGCCAATCGTTCTTGGTAAAACTTGTCCAACTCTCTGGCCATTGGCATACAGTATAACTGAAGTTTGGTCTTTGAAATTATACCCGCTGAGAAACAGTTGGGCATCACGCCCAGCTTGAACGCCTGGCAGAAGCAGGGAAGATGAATAACCGCTAGACCATGTATAACCATCGTGTGCATACGCTTCTGGAACCGCCCAACCGTCAACAAGGTATGGAGAGCCGTTCCCGCCTAATCTAGTTTCATATTGAGTATTGTTTTGGACCGCGGGAATTGTCGGTTTAACGTTTACCTCAAGGCTTTTAAGTTTTATTGCGTGTTTTGACCCATCTGATTGCTGAATTGCATCAGGTAAATTGAATAGCAAGGCTAATCCGCCGGCCCTTTCTGTCATAGTTTTTGGTAGTGTAAGGCTGTACTCGCGCTCGTCTCTTGTCGTATTGATAATGCCTGCATGAGCATCATTTAGTTCGATTATAAGGGGCTGAACCATTTTACCTTCAGGGACAATCCCTGATATTTGGAATCTTAGCTCAACATCTCCTTGTGGAAGCGGAATTGAAGTTAAATCAATCAAGGCTATATCGCCATTGGTTTTAGTGCCATCAATTTCAGGGTCCGCAAATCCTGTGGAGAGAAAATGTCTATTCGGTTTACTCGTATTAAAAGCTTCACGAGAAATCATTTTTGGCTGATTTTGAAATAACAACTCGCCAGTTAAGGCGTCTATGGCATTAATTAACTCCCCAACTGTTGATAGCTGCCCTCCTTGACGTAGATTAGCGAGGTTATCAATAACACTAGGTGTCACCAAATTGTGTAATGTGATGGCAATGCGTCCTGCAGGCTGTCCATCACTGTAGCCTATAATTTTCGTGATAGACCAAAATGATTTATTTGCTTCAAGTCCTTGGAATTCGGGGGCTCCTGGTGATGCGATTAAGGCGGTATTATCGCCCTCGTCGTGCAGCGAAAAGTCGGCTCGAACAGTATTGCCAATTCCTGCGCCGTTGTAGAGCAACCCCTTCATGGTGTTTGATAAGAAGGTTATATCTGCCGTAAAAGCCTTGTTATATCGCCCAGGGGCTACGGCTGGTGCATCAGGGATGCCCCAATATTGGGGGCGAAAGAGTAGGGGGGCAGCTGCTAATGGATCTTCAGGTTTCTCTCTATTTAAATTTACAGTGCCCGGATAGCCTTGAATGCTGAGAAATATATCCACATTACTCAAATCATGCAGGTTTGCTCCTTGATTCACTGCGAACTGGCAAACCTCGTTTGGTAAGTAGCGCACCATTTCAGGCAGTAATTTTGCTGCATAAGGAGCAAAAATGGCGCTTGAGAAGTTTTCATCAGGAGTTGGGTGATATCTATGAAGAAGTGGGACTTGAGGTATATTATTATCTAATCCACGATGCTGGTAAGCGTTTGAAAAGCCAATATTATCTGTCGTGCAGACCTCAATATTATGAGTGCTATAATCTAAGCTATAGCTATGGAGCCTTCTTAAAACAGAGTATCCATCATTGCCAATAACATGATCTGTAAGCTTTTGGTCTGTTGCTTGACTTGCGCTAAGCATCAAGCCAAAAGCTAAAATCTGAGCTATCGTTTTCATTGATGTAACCCTAATCAAAATTTCGAGTATTCCTAAAGAAAGGATAATAATTAATAGGCAAAAAGTCAAAATTATATTACCTAAATGGTTGTTTTTATTGCAATGCCCAGGTGCAAGAAATGCATCAAGAAACAGTAGAGCCTGTGCGCCTCACACTCACTTTGCCCTTGACACCGGTGTGCTTGGCGCGTTAATGGTACTGCAAAGTTTTATAGGAGTTTCCCATGGCAAAAGCCACTACAATTAAGATTAAGTTGCTGAGCACAGCTGATACCGGCTTCTTTTACGTGACTAAAAAGAACCCACGTACAAAGACTGAAAAAATGGAAGTGCGTAAGTACGACCCCGTTGTTCGCAAGCATGTTGTGTTCAAGGAAGCTAAGATTAAATAGTATCTAGCGGCAGAATTGCATTAAAAAAAGCAGCTCATTGAGCTGCTTTTTTTGTTAACCTCTTTCTTAAGGGTGCAACAGTGTTTCACAATGCACCCAGAACCGCTTAACTCTCTTTGGATGTCAGCTCCATTTCAGTTTCATGATCAAAATGGCCAGCGCAAAAACGAGTGTTAAAGCATTTGCGATGATAATGGATGGAGCTCCAAGGAAAATGCCATAGGTAAGCCATGTGGCAACGCCAAGGCAGAAGATGATGTACATGCCCAAAGAAAGATCTTTGGCCGAACGTGAGCGCCAGACTTGCAAGACTTGTGGAATAAAGGCTGACGTTGTGCACGCCCCTGCAAACAAACCCAGAAATTCAACCGCATTAAATTCCATTTGAATCAACCTCCTGAATTATCGTGATTATTGTTTACCTTGCGCAAGACGCAACTGTCAAACACCATCACTCAAAAGCTGGCCGTCTCGTAACGTTAGAATGCGATCCGTTTGCTTTGCCAAATGTTCATCGTGAGTGATCACCACAACCGTTTTTTGCTGTTCACGCGCTAGACGACCAAAAAGTTCGAAGACAAGTGAGGCATTTTTGGAATCCAGATTGCCCGACGGTTCATCGGCTAACAATAATATGGGATCATTGGCCACGGCGCGAGCAATCGCCACCCGCTGACGCTCACCACCCGACATCTGGCCTGGGAATTTGGCATCTGCCTTAGAGAGGCCAAAAATGTCAAGAAGTTCATGGGCGCGTGCAAGCATAGCTGTTTCTGAGTGGTGCCCTAGCTTGCGCATGGGCAGCATGATGTTATCAAGAGCAGAAAACTCAGGAAGTAAGAAATGGAATTGAAACACGAAACCAATGTGTTCAAGGCGCCATTGATCACGCTGTGCGCTGGTTGCTGCCTTGACGTCTTGCCCCAAAAGATTAAGGCGTCCTGAGGTAGGTAAGTCAAGGAGTCCCATCAAGTACATAAGGGAAGATTTTCCTGAGCCTGATGCACCGGTGACAGCGATAAATTCGCCTTTATGAATATCAAAGCTGATGTCTTTGACCAGGGTCACTGTTTCTGCTGTGTCCTGCAGTTGCCGAGTTACCTGATGAAGAGCCATGAGGGGGGTATTAAGGGTCATGCAGCGCCTCGAATAATATCAACCGGATTAACACGGGCTGCTCGGCGTGCAGGAATTACAGCCGCAAACGATGACATCAGCACGGCCCCAATAGCTGCAGCAGCATAGGACCAAGGTGTGCGATATAGAATAAAGCCATTGGTTTGTACGAAGGTCTGATCTCCCTCGATTTTGAGTGGAACTGAGGCTAGCGCCTCAACCAATAGCCAACCGAGTCCCCAACCCAGCACGGCACCTACAAGGCCAACGATGATGCCCTGATAAAGAAAGATACGTTGCACATCCGCTGTCGA
>CAYRKI010000020.1:11664-23279 GCA_964424815.1 uncultured Thiotrichales bacterium
CGCGCACCATCTCATTCACCACGGTTGAAATAATATTGAAAATGCCAAAAGCGGCGACAATGATAATCGCAAAGATGGTCGAATACATGACACCATTTTGTACCACAAAGATGCTGAACACGTTTTGGTTGGTCTCTTGCCATCCTTCGGTGCGATAGCCAAAACGACGCTCGAGATCGGCTGCAAAAGCGGTGGCTTGGTCCACGTTATCAAGACGAATTTTAATTTGATTAATGACGTTAAGGCGCTCTTGCAAGATTTGATTTTTCTTCAATAAAACAAAACCCTCGAATTGATCGAGGCTGGTAATGCCTGTCTGAAACAATCCCACAACTTTCATGGACAACACCACGCCCGAGGGGGAAATGACAGAAACGCGCGATCCCATGCGCAGTCCGAGTTTCTTGGCAAGTCCTGCACCCAGAATGATGCCATCGCTGTAAGTTTCTAGATTCTCAATTGAGCCGGCAATAAGATCTTTTTCTAGGGTGCTGACTAGGCGCTCGCGCGCGGGGCGAATGCCCGTAAGGGTAGCGGCCACGTCTCGTCCACCATATCGCAGAATAGCTTGGGCACGAAGGCTGGGGGCGTACTTGAGACCTTTGACTTGATCAAGCTCTTTCAGGATTTGCTGGTGAGCCCTCAGTCCTCGTAAATCCTCTTTAGGCTTTAGTCCTGCAATCTGAACAGCTGCCTTGGGGAAAAGGGTTTGCACTGGTTGTAAGGGGGGATCACGGTATTCATCCTTCATGATAACGTGGGGTGAGACATCGATGATTGGAAACCCCGCATCATCGCAAAAATGGCAATGAAAAAACTCACCCCCATCATCACGCCCAAAATAGAAACCAGAGCCTGGCGTTTACGATTGTGCAAATAAGCCATCGCAATGGAAAGAGGAAGGGGTATCTTCACCATCAGGGAAGCTGCTTTTGATACTTAGAGGGGTTAACAAGAACAGTGGTCTTTTCATCAAGGCCTTCTAAGACCTCAATTTGATCACGTGCCACGATACCCAATTTCACCTCGCGCGGGACGATTTTGCCTTGATCGATGCTCCACACCTTATTGCGGTAATAGGCAGAAGACGGGATCATCAGTGCGTTCTGTTTATGTTGCGTCAGCACGTTGACCTCAACCGTCATGCCACTTCGAAGGGGCGTTTCTGGTGGCAGGTAGATGCGTAGGCGAAAACTTTTGGCAACTGAATCACCTTGGGGGGTTATGGCATCTACTTTGGCCTCAAAATGCTGACCTGGAAATGCATCTGATTTAATGAGTGCAGTTTGCCCTAAAGCAACTTCTGGAATGTCCTCCTCATCCACGTCGGCGGTAATGCGCATCACTTTTGGATCGCCAATCCAGATGATCGGTGTTTCAGGACGTGCAACTTCTCCCTCACTCACATCGTGACGCAGCACAATTCCGTCGAACGGGGCTTGCATGCTAAGGCGCTCGACCACATTATGTTGGGCCTGGAGTTCTGACTCTGCTTGCTGCAGATCACTTTGGATCAGTTGATAGGCTTGTTGGCTTGCAAATTGCCGCTGATAAAGTGTTTGCTGGCGATGCAATTCCTGCTTTAAATACGTGACCTTAGCCGCCAGTGAGCGTTCTTTAGCTTCCTCAACTGTGGCATCAAGAATCACAAGCTGTTGACCCTTTTTAACTTTTTCTCCTTCGCGGACCAAAAGTTTTAAAATTCTTGTTGTAACAGGAGAGGCCATACTCGCGCTTTGCTCTTCCTCCACCACGCCATTCGCATAGACAACTTTCACAGCTTCGCCATAGTGAGGCGTTATAATGTCTTGTGTGGGAATGCCTGAATAGCTTCGGTTCAGCCACAGCCCAACGGCTGTGATGATTAGGAAAGTTATACCATAGGGAAGAAGCTTTTGAAGCTGCACGGATAATGCCTTTTTATCTATAATTTGAATTAGTTTACCTGAGAGAGGGAAAAGCTAAAAGACGTCAAAAAGTCGTGATTAATTAAGCCGCTTTTAATGGCTGGCGAAGACAGCTTTGCAGGGTTTCAATCAAGTTTTGTATCCCAAAGGGCTTGACCATGTAGGCGACACATCCTGCAGCATGGGCCGCATCCTCTACTTCGCCAAGATCAATGGCAGATGTCGCAATAATTGGAATATCTTGGGTCGAGGGGTCAGCTTTCAGGGCTTTGACAAGGTCAAGGCCTGAGACGTCAGGAAGCTGGAGGTTGAGGATAATGGCTTGAGGTCCGCTTTTGGCAAGGGACAGGGCTCCTGCGCCCGTTGTATCCTCGAGTATAGCAAAGCCATGATAGCTCAATGCATCTCGAAAATATTTCAAGTTCAGTGGGTTATCTTCAATAATTAAAACTCGGCTATGCCGCTTTGCGTTCATCGCACATCAAAAAAATAATTAGAGTTATTTACTTGACGCTAACGATGAACTCTTAAAATTTGGTTAGCCAAAATTCACTTCTTGGAGAAAGTGCATCTTATGGCAAGGTTTTCTTTTTCACAATGAACGGCCATTTCTTTTGTGCAAGCTTTAGACGAACATGATCAGAGCTATAAAAGACTAAGCGCAGCCGGGGAAGCTGTGAGAGGATATGGTATTCTTCGAAGGATAGTTCCCGATCCCCTTCAAGCGTAAGATGGCTGAGTGCGCTCAGTTTTGTAAAATCTGGCGTAATAGTGCTGCCCTGAGTCATTTTTAAACATAGACTTGTTACTTGGCTCATCATAGGAAGTTCCGCTATATGAGCTGCTAAATCAGCACTTTCACTAATATCTAGTTCCTTTAAGCGGCTGAGCGCAGTTAGAAATTTTGCTGCGTTTTCAAAAGAAATATTGCGATGGGGAATAACAAGTTTTTCTAAAGCTGTTAACTGGCTCAGTACTTCGAAATGGCGTTCATCAAACGAGGTAAAGCTTGGGCATATAAGACTCTTGAGTTGTGTCAGCGTTCCTATTTGCTCAAGGAGAAGTTTTGGGGCGTGGGCGCGGGCCAAGTCAAGCTCTGTGAGGTTGGTGGCGCGACTAAAAGGGTAATTCTGGAGGTGTCTTTCGGTAAAATCAATATTTCTTAGCGTAAGAGTTTTTAATTGATGAAGTAGGAGAGATTTTTTTTTTTTTTGTTTGTCGTTTTGGCGTACACGTACCTCAAAATGCTTCAGGTGTGTGAGATATGGCAGCAACGTAGTATAAATTTCTTGCGTTAAATTGATCCCGAATAAAGTAAAGCCCTCCAACTTTTCGAGGGTTGTTAGCAGAGGCTTCACTCTTTGATCCACGGCATGGCTTTGCGAGATAGCCAAATGGCGAAGACCAGAAAAATTTGCAAGCAGGTGCAGGTTGTCTTGAGTGAAGAAGTCCTTCCCCGCCAGGTTAAGCGATACGAGAGGCTTTCCTTGAGAGACGCGCAGAATACTCTTTGGGCTAGGGGTGGCCAGATAAAGGTCGAGAGTTTCGAGATCTTTGAGGGGTTCGATCATTTGTAATGCCGCTTGGGGCGAATACCTCGTACACCAAGGCAGTGAAAGAGTTCTTAAAGGTGTGAGATGGCCAATGGAAATTGCAAAGGCATCCGTCACCCAATGGGCGTTTTTGAAGTGAATATGGCGCAGCTGTGTCATTCCCTCCAAGGCTTCATGCCACTGTTGTGTAAGCTGTTTGCAATGGACGATTTTTAATTTCTCGAGTGCCGTTAGATGCTGGCATAAAGATTTCATATCTGCATCTCGAAGGGCCATTTCATCGAGGGTCAGACTTCGTAAGCCATGAGGTAAGGGCAATGCGCCCGACTCAATAAGGGGTAGCTTATTCAATGACAGTGCAACGTGCTTAATTCTGGGAAGCGTTGTGAGAGCCTCAATTTCTTCCCTGCGCCAGGGCTTGTAAAGGTAGTTTGATCTCACATTGCTAAGATCGCGCACCTGTGTCCATTTCTTGCAGATCGGAAACATCATCTCATCAGGACAATTATCGGCGATATTCACCAGAATTTCATAAGGCAGGATCTGAAAGAGCAGCGATTCTCTTTGCTGCCACACGCCTTGAAAAGATTTGATCTTCGAATGCTGTGCTTGCGGAATTTTCTTACGGTATGTCTTGCGAGTTGGGTGATGGGGGCGTTGGGATGGGTCGGAATCGTCGGGAAATTGTTGGGAGGCAAAAGAATTAAAGAAAATGAGGTGGCTCATGACCAGGGTTAAAAGTGTGGGTAGCACACGAAATCTCACCGTTTAATCCTCCCTTTTTTTGGCCGCGCCTTTTTCGGTTTTTGCCGCCTTTCTTGAGTAGTGGGGGCGGGCGCAAATTGCAGGCCCCCAGTAAGCACATCGGCTTGTTGTAAGACCACATCAAGGCGATCACCCAAGGCGTAGATGTGCTTGGTGCGGCGCCCGACAAGACGTTGATGCGCTTCATCAAAAATAAAGTAGTCCGTGCCCAGCAGGCGCATGGGCACTAAACCCTCAGCCCCATTTTCCAGAATGCGCACAAAAAGGCCAAAGCTGGTCACGCCAGTGACTCTTGCGGTAAAAATCTCACCTACGTGGGCGGCAAGATAAGCTGAGACATAGCGGGCGATGGTCTCGCGCTCGGCATTGGCCGCGCGGCGTTCGGTTTGCGATATATGTTCGGCTTTTTCGTTAAATTCCTCTGAGCCATAGCGAAAATCAATCGAGGTATCTAGTTTTAAGGCTTTGATGAGGGCGCGATGGACTAAGAGATCAGCATAGCGCCGAATGGGTGAGGTAAAATGGGCATAGCGCGCAAGGCTGAGGCCAAAGTGACCTATATTATCAGGGCTATAGACAGCCTGAGCTTGGGTGCGCAAAACCAGATCGTTTACGGCGGCCTCAAAGGCGGTGCCCTTGGCCTTACTCAAGATTTGATTAAAGTTTTTGGGCCGCATAATCTGGCCTTTGGGAAGCGTAATATCGCATCCCTTCGAAAAGTCGCGAAGGGCATCCACCTTTTCTGGGCTGGGCTGGTCGTGGATGCGGTACATGCACAGCTCGTTCTTTTCACTGAGCGCTGTTGCCGCAGCTACGTTCGCCAGAATCATGAACTCTTCCACCAGCTGGTTGCTATCAAAGCGTGGACGGGGCTCAATCTTGTTAATTTCACCCTTGTCATCGAGATAAATGCGCTCTTCTGGCAGATCAAGTTCGAGTGTGCCGCGCTTAACTCGTGCTGCTTTCAGCAGGTCGTAGGCCTTGTATAGATTGCGGATAGAGGTCTCAAGACCCTCAGGAAAAGTCTCATTTCCCTCGATCATTGCTTGAATACGACGATAGGTGAGGCGTGCAGCTGACCTCATCAGACCGCGCACAAATTTAAAGCGCTGCAGCTGGCCTTTGTCGTCAATCCACAAATGGACCGCCATGGTAGCCCGATCCTCGTGGGGGTTGAGAGAGCACAGGCCATTAGACAGCACCTCGGGCAGCATGGGGATAACACGATCCGGAAAATAGACCGAATTGCCGCGCTTATACGCTTCCTGATCAAGGGCATCATTTTGCTTCACGTAATAGCTAACGTCTGCAATAGCAACGATTAAGTGCCAGCCGCCCGGATGGTCAGGATCGGGCTCGGCAAACACCGCATCGTCAAAGTCGCGTGCGTCCTCATCATCAATGGTCACAAGGGGGACGTCGCGCAAATCTGCTCGCGCTCCGAGGACTGGAATGCGTCCAGCTTCAGCTATTTGCGTCGCGGCTTCGCTAAACTCTAACGGCAGATCATAGGTATAGACAGCAATCAGACTTAGACTCTTGGGTTCTTTGATGCTGCCCAAAATCTCGGTGATTTTTGCAACCCCTTGGCCGTTGCGTGGTGCTGAGGTTGGCGTTGCTGCCACAATATCTTGATCTTTCGCTGACAGGGTGTCTTCAGCATTGATCGTGTAAAGTGCACGCTGTTTGCGATCTGTGGCCTGCACCGTACCGCCGCCATTGGGGCTCGAGATGAAAATGCCAATAACCCGTTGTGTCTCGCCTTCTACTTTGCGCACAAAAGTGCCACTCATGCGTCCTTTTCCAGGTCGCAGTTTAACGATGGCAAAGTCACCAACGTTCAAGGGTAGCTTGCGCCCACGTTTACGCTCGGCAGGGTGCAGGGAAATGGAGACAGAGGGTGCAATCTTACCTTGGTCCCACTGGGTAGGGCGACCGATGGCAAAGCCCTTTTCATTGACGCTCTCGATGACAACATGCATGTAGTCAGCGTGACCTGGGCGGCTATATTTTTTAGCCCGCTCAACAACGGCTCCCTCATTGGCGAGCTCACGCAGAGTGCGCTTGAGGTAAACGCGGTCGGTATCTTTCAAGTGAAACGCGCGGGCAAGTTCGCGTCGGCTCAAACCTTCAGGAGCACTTAGAATAAAATCAAGCAATTGCTGCTTGGTGGGTAAAGGTTGCTCCTCAGCAGATTTAAGCTTGTCCCCCACGCGCTCTAGGCCTTTTTCTTGCGTGTTGTTGTAGCCTTGGCGGTGGTCTTTTTGGCTGCTGTTTTCTTGGGCGTTGCTGCCTTTGTTTCTTTGGCAGGTGCCGCGGCTTTTTTAGCTTCTTGTTTGGCCAGCAATTCAAGAGCCCGCTCTAAGCCCACGCTCAGCACATCATCGTCCTTAGTCAACGATGCAAAGGTGCTGCCGCGCTTGACATAGGGACCAAAGCGTCCAAGGGCCGCTGTGATAACCGCGCCGGATTCGGGATCAGTGCCCACAGTGCGTGGCAAAGCTGAAAGCTCAAGCGCTTGTGCCAAACTTAGAGTGTTCGCATTCTGACCGCGGGGCAGAGCCACCCGTTTGGGTTTTTCTTTGCCTTTAACATCACCCCACTGCAAATAGAACCCATACGGTCCTTTTCTGACGGTAATCATTTCACCGCTTGCTGGATCTGGACCTAATTCGCGGGTTTCAAACGTAATGGCGCTGGCCGCTAGGGCATTTGGATCGTCGCCTTCAGCCATGGGTGTTTCTGTGGTCAACTTGCGGGTGAAATCGCATTCAGGATAATCCGAGCATCCCACAAAAGCTCCATACTTGCCCAAGCGCAGACTTAAGGTACCACGTCTGCATTTCGCACAGGTGCGCGGATCGCTGCCATCTTCGTGGGGTGGGAAGATATATGCGCTTAAATCCTGATTAAGCGCATTGATCACATCTTGAATTTTGAGCGTTTCAGCATCTTTGGTATTAGCTGAAAAGTGCTGCCAAAAATCATTCAAGAACTGATGCCAGTCCAGTTTGCCTTCAGAAATTTCGTCCAGCTGCTCTTCCAAGTTGGCAGTGAAATCATATTGCACATACTTGGGGAAATACTGCGCAAGGAATGAGGTGACAAGACGACCCAAGGGGGTCGGAATCAGACGCTTCTTTTCTAGATCTACGTACCCTCTGTCGGTTAATGTCGACATGATGGTGGCATAGGTGGAGGGACGACCAATGCCCAACTCTTCTAAACGCTTCACCAGGGTTGCTTCTGTAAAGCGGGCAGGGGGCTGGGTAAAATGTTGCTCAGGCTCGATGGCACGTGTCTCAAGAGGATCCTTGGGATTCATGGGCGGAAGCAGCTTGCCATCTTCGTCATTGTCATCATCCCTGCCCTCTTCGTAAAGCTTCAAGAAGCCATCAAAGGCGATGGTAGAGCCTGTAGCGCGGAAGATATGTTGATAAGAGGCTTCGCTGATATCAACGCTCACCTGATCCAAAAGGGCGCTTTCCATTTGGCAAGCAACGGCGCGTTTCCAAATCAGCTCATACAGCGCCAGTTGATCTTTATCCAAGCTGGATTTCAAGTTTTGCGGCGTCAGGCGGATGTCCGTTGGACGAATGGCCTCGTGCGCTTCTTGGGCATTCTTGGCTTTGCTTTTGTAGGCCCGCGGTGCACTTGGTACATAAGATGCGCCAAAGGTAGTGCCAATAAAATCACGAATGCTGGTAATGGCTTCTTGGGCCAAGTTGACGCTGTCAGTACGCATATAGGTGATCAAACCGGTGACTTCACCGTTGACAGCGACACCTTCGTACAAGCGTTGCGCCACTTGCATAGTTTTGCGGGCGCCAAAGCCCAACTTGCGTGACGCTTCTTGTTGCAGGGTCGAAGTAATGAAAGGCGGTGCCGGATGGCGCTTAACCTGCTTTTTCTCGACATTTTGCACAAAGTAGGCATGACCACGCAGCTGGTTCAGCGCGTTTTCTGCGGCCTGTTTGGAATTAATATCGAACTTATCCAGCTTTTTGCCGGCAAGATGTGTGAGGCGTGCATCAAATTCCTTAGGAGTTGCACCCTTAAACGTGCCGGTAATAGACCAATATTCTTGAGACTTGAACGCCTCAATTTCGGCTTCGCGCTCGGCAACTAAACGCAGCGCAACTGACTGCACCCGTCCTGCCGAGCGGCTGCCTGGCAGTTTGCGCCATAAAATGGGCGAGAGGTTAAAGCCTACAAGATAGTCGAGTGAGCGCCGGGTGAGGTAGGCTGCAATTAGCTCTCGGTCCAAATCACGGGGATTTTGAATGGCTTCTTGGACTGCACGCTTGGTGATTTCGTAAAAAACCACACGCTTAACATCCAAATTCTTTAACAGGCCGCGTTCTTGCAACGCTTCTTTCACGTGCCAAGAAATCGCTTCTCCTTCACGGTCAGGGTCGGTTGCCAGGTAAAGGGTATCAGCGCCTTTAAGGGTCTTGATAATGTCGTTCAGATGGCGTTCACCACCCTCATCGAGCTGCCAAATGGCTTTGAAGCCATTTTGAGGGTCAACAGACCCATTTTTAGCCGGCAAATCGCGGATGTGACCATAGGATGCAATGACCCTGAAATCATTGCCCAAATATTTATTGATAGTTTTCGCCTTTGCTGGCGATTCAACGACCACAACCTTCATGGGGATGTGCCTACCACCCTTTGTTAAAATCCAAATTATTCAGGGATTTACTCCCTTAAGCCGCCCGTAATGCAACTTGATTACCCGGCAGCCGCGAGACACGCCCAGCAAGCTCTAACTCAAGCAAGATAAGCTGCACACTCGATGCTGAGAACTGACATTCTCTCAGCAAATCGTCAACAGAAATCGGTGATGGGCTTAAAAGATTGAGAATATTCTCTCGCAGTCGATCGGTGTCCATGGGAGTCACCTCAGGCTCTTGCATCTGGTCCCAAAGCCTCTCAGGTGCTACATAAGTGCTTAATCTCTCACGCAAATAATGGACGACGTCTGCCGCAGACTCTATCAATTGCGCACCTTCGCGAATCAGATGGTTGCATCCTTGGGCGCGGGGGTCCATGGGTGAGCCTGGAACTGCAAAGACCTCGCGTCCTTGTTCGTTCGCAAGGCGTGCGGTAATGAGTGAGCCTGAGCGCATGGCAGCTTCTACCACCACCACACCATGGCAAAGACCTGAGATGATGCGATTGCGGCGCGGAAAAAAGCCTGATTGTGGTGCAGTACCCAGCGAATGTTCTGAGAGGATCAGAGCTTGATTTGCCATCTGCTGAAATAAAACTTCGTGCTCAGGCGGATAGACCACATCAACGCCGCCCCCAACAACGCCGATGGTTCCCGAGGAGAGGGCGCCTTGATGAGCTGAGCCATCGATACCGCGGGCAAGCCCTGAGACCACCACATAGCCATTCTCTCCGAGGTTTCGGGCCAAACTCTCGGCAAAACGCCGACCATTCAAGCTGGCATTGCGGGCGCCCACAATCGCCACCATGGGGCGGGATAAAAAGTCTAAGTTTCCTTTGCAAGAGAGCACAATTGGTGGATCGGCGATTTCAGCTAAGGATTTTGGATAAGACTCATCGCCCCAAATGATCAAATGGCAGCCATTCTCAGCATGCGCTTGAAATTCAGCCAACGCTTCTTGTTTGCTTGTCACATGCAATGCGCGTTTAAGGCCACCCCGCTGAGCCAAATCAGGTAAAGCTTCAAGTGCTGCAGCTGCAGAGCTATAGCGTGACAGGAGTTTTTTAAAAGTTATTGGACCCACATGTTCGGTGCGGGCCAATTGAAGACGGGCTAAGCGCTCTGAGTCAATGGTGTTTGGGTTTACGGCCAAGTTCAATTTTTGATTCCTTCCCTGCCCGAAGTCTTATGATATTTTCTTTGTGTTTATAGATAATGAGGGTGCTTAGCGCCAAGCACCAGCCTGCAAAAGCGTGATTCTCAAAAATGATACCCAGAAGAGGCAAGGCGAGGGCTGCAATAATCGCGGCCAGAGAAGAATAGCGGGTGACATAGGCTACTGTAAGCCATACGCCAATCAACGCTAAGAAAGTTTGCCATGACAAAGCAACAACGCACCCTGCAATGGTGGCAACTCCTTTGCCACCTTTAAAACCTAGCCAAACAGGATAAAGGTGCCCAAGCAAGGCGAATGTGGCTGCAAGTAGGGGAAGCAAGGCACTTTCTTGTGTAAAAAATTGAGTCAGCAAGATAGCCGCTGTGGCTTTGAGGCCGTCCAGAAGTAACGTGAGAAGGGCCAAATCCTTACGCCCTGTACGCAATACGTTGGTGGCACCAATGTTGCCAGAGCCTATGGTGCGGATGTCTTGACCGCCAAAAAACTTGGTGAGAATGAGACCAAAAGGGATAGAGCCCATGAGGTAGGACAGCGCCATGACACCAGCAGTCAGCCAAACATGATCTGGCATTAGTGATTTTCTCCTCGGTTTTGGCGCTGCCACTCATAAAGGCTGATGGCAGAAGCTACGGACACATTGAGTGTAGGAAACGCAGGGCTGGTGGGAAGGCGTGCCAGCATATCGCAGCTCTCGCGTGTTAAGCGTCGAAGCCCTGAGCCCTCTGCGCCCATCACAAGAGCTACGCGGCCTTTAAGGTCAAGGCGATCAAGATTACCCTCGCCACGCTCATCAAGACCAATGCACCAATAACCTGCAGCTTTTAAATCATCCAAGGCGCGGTTCAAATTTACAACGCGTACCACGGGAATATGCTCCATCGCACCTGATGCGGTTTTCGCTATAAGGGGATTACGGCTATCGGGTGAGTTGCGGTCAGGAATAATCAAAGCCCCTGCACCGAACGCGGCACACGATCGCATGATGGCGCCAAGGTTGTGGGGGTCTGTTACTTGATCCAGCACCATCACCATATGAATCGCATCGTTGGCAAGGATATCATCAAGTATGACTTGTTCTAATGGACCCGCCTCCAACAGGACGCCTTGGTGGACGGCATCTAAGCCTAAACGCTTTTTAAAGTACTCACGATCTTTCACTTCTGTAGGAAGGCTTGTCGGTGGGTTAAGGGCTTCTTTGGTTTGTGTGTCGATCACATAAAGCCGATAGAGGGCGCGGCGGCCTGAAGAAATGGCCGCACGAACGGCGTGCCACCCATAAATCAGGTCGGCCGATGCATTTTTTAAAAAAGAGTTCTTTTCACGCTTCATACAATTTGTTAAAGCTCATCATCGACGGTGATTGCAAGGGCTCTTGTGAAAAATCGTCATTTTGTTGAGTGCTTTGCTGTATGCGCATTGACAAAGGCGATAAAATCTTGAATAGATCGCCTGTAAAGTGTATGTGCCTAAGCACTGACCTTGATGCGGAGGGATGGCCGAGCGGTCAAAGGCAGCAGACTGTAAATCTGCCGACGTAT
>CAYRKI010000021.1:0-4093 GCA_964424815.1 uncultured Thiotrichales bacterium
ATTCGACCACCTCGCCGTCTGCGATGCGCGGGCACCATACGCCCACCTTGGCCTCGATATGGCGAATGATTACGTATGTTGTCATGGTTGATTGCTCTCGTTAGTGCGCTGTGTGGCGCGATTCATTGAAGAGGTGAACGGATACCAGAGCCTTTGCCGCATCCCTACGTTCTTCAAAGGGCATCGTACGGATGAGAGCAAACAGGTGGCGACGTGCAGGGATAGAGCGAACGGCTGATTCAATGATCGTTCTGACGTCTGCTGTGATTTCGCTGCTCATGATCCTTTCTCCTATAAAGCGTTGCCTTGCAAGGTATATATCGGCCTGCATTGCTGGCGCTTTAGATATTCGTGCTGCCTTTCGACACGCTCAATATATTCGTTGTGGCGCTATAAATCAAGACGTTTTGAATAATTTATTTAGTCTTCGTTGGGCATGCCCTGTTTGGTGTGGGTATGTGGCGAGGGTAGCAAACATCAGGGCTGGAATAATCTGTCGGTCAGTCTGGCGCTATCATCAATGAATAATGAGATCAATGTGTGGCGCGGTCTGGGCGTGCCATATGAGTCCATTAAACGCTAGCTCCGCCGACAGGGGTCAAACATCAGGGGGCAAAAAAACAAGGGGACAAACGTCAGGAGGGAAATATACAGCAGCCTTCGCAGTGAGGGCGCGGCATGCAAGGCGCTCAGCGTGAGGCATACGTGGACATGATGGCGTGCTAACACTGAGTGCTGGCAGCCTTGGCATGCGGCGTATGGGTAGCGCATTAGCATACTGGGCAGCATTATGCGTGCTGCTAACACATTAGGATAAGCAATGCAAATAAGGACGCGTTACACATGGGCAAGACGGCTTGGGAAATCCTAGAAATTAAGCCTAATCAGTACCTTACGCGATCCAAAAGGTACTTGGAGGCCTTTTTCAGTCCTCCACGGGGGCGCTGAGCCGCGGTTTGGGAAAAATCTTGGAAATGCGCATGGGAACAGTGGTCGATCCTGCCGGCAGCGGCCCAGAGAGGGACTTCGATATGAGTGGGTAAAATGCACGCATAAAAAAACCCCCTCATCAAGAGCTGATCGCTCAATCCGAGGGGGTCTTTTCGCCTGAGTGCTGACGGTGGCTAGCGTCCAATGCAAGTTCACTGCCTTGTCAACGTGATGCATTCTCCATAGAATGCTTTCGATAGTCAAGCGGGATTTTAGAAATAAAATGCTGTACTTGGTACATGGGCACACTGGTAGCGGATATTCAGGCCGCGAAAGGCGCCCATGCAGAAAGCCCCACATACCGCCGCCTAACGGGAGTGCACGAATATGAGCATGGAAGATGAACTGCGCAGCAATACTGTCGCAATGGATGCGCTAACACAAAGCATTGATACGCTAGTGTCCGTGATCGAGAGCCTATCTAAGACGGGGGTGATCACCGCAGAACCCGAGCCTGCCGCTGTGGATACCGCTGAAAAACAGCCCGCCAAAAAGGTCGATATCGAACCCGAAATAGATTCGGAACCCGATGTTGAACCCGCAAAAGAACTCAAAAAGGGTTCTGTTGAAGATGATGAACCCAAAGAGAGTGACGAAGAGCCTAAACGGACTCAGAAAGAGCTGAAGGAACTCCTTGTAGAATACAAAGAGAAGTTCGGGCTGCCGTTGGCTAAGAAACTGCTCACAAAAGTGACTGACGGTCGATACAAAACGTCGTCAGAGGTGCTGCCAGATGACATCACTTCGATCTATGATCGCGTTTATGAGTTGACCCACGGCGAGGAACTGTAATGGCAACCGAACACATGTCGCTCGAAGAGTTCAAGAAGCTCAATGACGAACGCGAGGCCAAGTTCAAAAAGAAGAATCGCCGAACCGTTCGTAATCCGGATGCCAAGCCACGCAAGAAGCCTACGCAATGGGAGTCAATCGAGCAGCGCCAGCTAATGGAGTTCCTCGAGGAAGACAAGGAAGCGGGTGGCCCTTTGGCTGAGGTGTTCGATCTCATCTATCACGTACCGAACGGCGGGCACCGAGACTTCAAAACGGCCAAGGACATGAAGGCGCAAGGGGTCAAGCCTGGAGTTTCTGACTTGGTTCTGCCTATTGCCCGCGGTGGGTACTTTGGCCTCTACATTGAGTTCAAGGCCAGCCGCCCGCACAACTCGTCCATGAGCGAGGTTCGAGTGGCTGTCGCTCGTTGAAAGCAACGGTTACGCCGCGGCATACGCGATTGGTAAGGATGAGGCACTAGAAATCCTGATAAACTACATGACCATGCCGCCAACCGAATCCTCGCCAATGGCCGGATCGCTAGGTGGCACCGACTGGAGGTTGTGAGGTGGCGAGACCAAAGGGCGTCAAAAACCGCAACGTGGCCGCGGTGGATGCATCCACTACCGCCATGATCTTCGATGGCTTGACCAAGTCGCAGCTTACCGACCTGTTCAAGATGGATATTCGCACGCTGAACCGGCGCCTATCGGTCAGCGATGTTGAGCCGAGCGGGCAGCGTAACGGGTACGACATATACCATGTGCGCGACGTGGCACCGTGGGTTCTGACTCCGAAGATGGACGTTGAGGCGTACATCAAGAACATGAACCCGCAAGACCTCCCTAAGATGCTATCGAAGGAGTTCTGGAACGGCCTTAAGGCTCGACAGGATTACCGGCTGAGAGAGAACGACCTCTGGGAGACGTCCGAGGTTCACGCCTGCCTTTCCGAGATGGTTCAGGTTATGGTCATGAGTAGCCGAACCATTGAGGATCAGGTTGATCGACTGGCAGAGCTATCACCCAAGCAACGCGAGATATTCCGATCCAGCATACGGTCGCTAATGGACTCTCTGCGCGAGACGGCGCTGGCGCACTTCAAGGAGCGCCGCGAAAACAAGGAAGAGGAAGACCGCAAGAAGCGTGAGGGCGATGAGTCCTTTGACGATGACGGCGATCAGGAACTGGATGACGACGTGAATGGCGAAAATCTATGATCGAATCGAGGATATCTTCCTCGAAATGATTGATATGATCCGCGCCCCCGAGAACGTGAAGGTCTCGGAGGCTGCGGCCAAATATCGCCACATCTATTCCCCTGGTTCGTACAGTGGCCCATGGAAGAATGAGACCACGCCCTACATGGAAGAGCCGATGGACATGTTCCCTAGCCGAGAGGTTAAGGGGCTTGTGTTCGTCGGGCCTGCCCAGTCAGGTAAGACTGACGCCCTTATCATAAATAGCACCGCGTACTGCGTTATCGTCGATCCGATGGACATGATGATATTCAGCCCTACTCAGGCCGCGGCGCGCGACTTCTCGATACGTCGTATCGACCGTCTGCACCTGCACAGCAAGGCGGTGGGCGACATGCTGCTGGCAGACAAGGACGCGGACAACACGTTCGATAAGCGCTACAAGACCGGCATGATCCTCACCATGTCCCACCCGTCAGTGACAGAAATGGCCGGCCGACCGGTTGGGCGCGTGGTGCTGACCGACTATGACCGTATGCCTGACGACGTTGGTGGTGACGGGAACCCGTACGACTTGGCATCTCAGCGTACGAACACCTTCGGATCGCTCGCTATGACCGTGGCCGAGTCATCCCCTTCACGGCCAGTGCTCGATCCTCGCTGGACTCCGAAGACCAACCATGAAGCGCCGCCGTGTCGCGGAATCATCGAACTGTACAACCGAGGCGACCGCCGACGCTGGTACTGGCCGTGCCCGCACTGCGACCAGATGTTCGAGGGCGAGTTCAAGTACCTCGTGTGGAACGATGAGTCGCCAGACGGCAAGCCGATGAACAACCTTGAGCGGGCAGAGACGGTTCGCATGGCCTGCCCGCACTGTGGCGCACTCATCCATCCCGATCAGCGATACGAGATGAACCTGTGGGGAGAGTGGCTGCCTGACGGCATGTACTATGACAAGCTGGGGCGCAAGCAAGGGAAGCGCCCGTACAACATGACCGCCTCGTACTGGCTGAAGGGCGTGGCCGCAGCCTTCACTACTTGGAAGAAGCTGGTTGTTGAGTATCTGGATGCCGAGGACGCATACGAGCGCACCAAGTCAGAAGAGTCGCTTAAGAAGTTCTACAGCAA
>CAYRKI010000021.1:4121-18502 GCA_964424815.1 uncultured Thiotrichales bacterium
CCAAAATCAGCCCTGACGCTCAGAACGCCAGAGATGCTGCAAAGCAACGCCGAAGACCTGCCTCCGAGAACGGTAGCCAAGGGCACTCGATTCCTTGAGGCGGCGGTTGACGTTCAGGCCAACCGATTCGTGGTCAACGTATGGGGTATTATGCCAGGGCGACCCTTCGATATGATCGCGCTGGACAGGTTTGAGCTGTTCCTATCCAATCGAACAGACGAGAACGACAACAAGCTGCCCATCGACCCCGCCTCTTACCCTGAGGATTGGGACGTGCTGATCGACGAGGTGATCAATAAGCAGTACCCGCTAGAGGGCGGTGACGGCTACATGCAGATCAAGCTGACCTTGTGCGACTCCGGTGGTAAGGCTGGGGTGACGTCAAACGCGTATGAGTTCTACCGATCCCTGCGCCGGAAGAATCTGCATAGCCGCTTTGTGTTGGTGAAGGGTGCCTCCAACCGAAATGCTCCTAGGGTCAACCTGTCATTCCCTGACAGCAACCGTAAGGATCGCTTCGCTGGCGCCAGAGGTGACGTGCCGGTGCTGATGCTCAATACCAACGAGCTGAAAAACAACCTCGATGGCCGCTTATCATGCACCGTTCCAGGCTCTGGGATGGTACGATTCCCATCGTGGCTTCCAGATGAGTTCTACAAGGAGCTGTGCGCCGAAACGCTGGGTGAGAAGGGCTGGGAGAACAAGTCGCAGGAGCGAAACGAGGCATGGGACTTGGCGTGCTACGTTATTGCTGGCGCGATAAGCCGATTCCTTGGTGTTGAGACGCTGGACTGGGATAATCCCCCGCTGTGGGCCGCCGAGTGGGATCGAAACAACATGATCAGCCGCGACCCAGAGAAGCCTAGGTTCTCGCCGAGGGCCAAGGCCAAATATGACCTGACCGAGATCGGCAAAACGCTATAAGGAACCTCTATGTTTGATATGTACTCCTGCGAACAGCTTCAAGAACTGCTAGACGATGCCCTTGGCGCACTGCATAACCTTCGAACTGGCCGATCACCGCGCGTTGTTGTCGATCAGAACGGCGAGCGAGTGGAGTTCACCGCGGCAAGCCAGTCAGGACTCGTGACCTACATCAACCAGCTTCGGGCTGCTATGGCGCAAAAGGGGTGTTCTAATGGCTCCTGCGCCGTACAAACCACCGTTGCTCGCCCGCTAGGATTCATTTTCTGATGAAGATAAATACCAAGGCACCAGAGCCTGCCAAAATGTCCCAGATGACGCCGCCCAAAGTGGTTGCTGATGGCGGCATGGAGGGTGCTCGCCGCACCAGCCGCGAAACGGCGACGTGGAACCCGCCGATGTTGATCAGTCCAGACACGATGATCAACTTTGACAAGCCGATGGCCGATGCGCGAGGTCTCGACCTTGCCATAAACGACGGATACATCGCTGGCGCCATCCATACGAACCGCGACTCAATCGTCGGCACGAACTACATGGTCAACAGTCAGGTTGATCATGAGCTGGTGAAGCAACTGTTCGATATGGCATCCCCAGCATGGGGCGAAGGAGTGTCGATCACGAAGTCGTGGGCAGAGAAGTTCCAGTCTAGCGTTGAGCGACTGTTCAACCTGACAGCAAACTCTCAGCAGCGATGGCTGGATGCTTCACGCCGCAACACACTCACCGAGCAGCTTCGCCTTGCCATCACTACGCACCTGATCACCGGCGAGGTGCTGGCATCTGTCGAGTGGATTCGAGAGGACGAGCGCCCGTTCAAGACGGCCATTCAGATGATCAACCCTGGAAGGCTATGTAACCCAGACTGCCAGACCGACAATGCCACGCTTCGCGCAGGCGTTGAACTCGATCCGAACTGGGGACGCCCCGTCGCGTACTGGATTCGAAACGGGTTCCCGCTCGATGCCTATAACAACGACTACAAGTGGACGCGTGTTCCGGCCATCAAGCCGTGGGGACGCAAGCAGATCATCCACATTGCAGAACAGTTCGCTGTAGACCAGACTCGAGGCGTATCAGAGCTTGTGGCCGCAATGAAAGAGATGCGGATCACGAAGCGATTCCGTGACGTTACGCTACAGAACGCTGTGCTAAGCGCCACCTATGCCGCGGCCATCGAAACCGAGCTTCCTCGGGAAATGATTGCTGCCATGATGGGTGCTCCAGGGACGTCTGATGCAGACATCGAGAACCTTGTTGGGTCGTGGATGAGTGGTCTCAGCAAGTACCAGCAAGGTACAGGCGACATCAAACTTGATGGTATCAAGGTGCCCGTAATGTACCCTGGAACATCAATGAAGATGAACGCGGTTGGCACGCCAGGTGGCGTCGGCACCAACTTCGAAGAGTCGCTGATCCGCAACATCGCGGCCACGCTTGGCATGTCGTACGAGCAGTTCTCTCGTGACTTCAGCAAGACCAACTACTCGTCTGCTCGCGCCAGCATGGGTGAGACTCAGAAGCGAATGGATGCGAAGAAGAAGCTCATTGCCGACTCCTTCGCCACCGACGTTTTTGCCGTATGGATGGAAGAGCAGATTGCCGCTGGCACCCTTCCTCTTCCCAATGGTTGCGACGCCGATCAGTTCGCTGCGATGTTCTACCTACCCATGATGAAGGAAGCCCTCACGGCATGCTCATGGATCGGTGCAAGCCGAGGACAGATCGACGAGCTGAAAGAGACTCAGGCCGCTATCCTGCGCATCAACAACGGTCTGTCAACGTACGAGAAAGAGGCTTCTCGTCTCGGTGAAGACTTCCGTTACCTGTTTGCGCAGCGATCCCGTGAAGAAGGTATGATGGACAAGCTGGGCCTAGAGTTCTCGGGAGAAGCAACTAAGCCTGGTGCGAACATGCGCCAGCAGACAATCACTCAGTCTGGCAAGTCGAAAGAAGGCCAGCAGGAAGAGAAAGGAAACGACGACGATGGCGAAGAGTAATAACGCTATTGGCCTCCATCTGGCGCGGCGAATTGATCGCCGCCCGTTGCTGGTAGACCAAGCATACCTACCCTCTCTTGAAGGCTTGATCGAGAAGGCTGATGCATTCTTCGATCTGGGGCAGGAAGAGATCGACGCGCGCTACGAGAAAGAAAAGCTGGTCATGCTCAGCGCATACGGCCTCAAGCCAGAAGCTGCTTTCAGTCGAGATGTCCAAGGCTCTACCACCAACGGCAAGCGATTCGCCTACTCGGACGGGACGGCCATCATCCCTATCCACGGATCGCTAGTGAACCGCTGCAACGATACTGCCTGCGGAACCATGACTGGGTACAACATGATCCAGTCTGAGCTGTCGGCAGCCGTAGCTGATCCTGACGTGAAGCGCATCCTTTTTGACGTCGATAGTGGTGGCGGTGAAGTGTCTGGGTGTGCAGAAACAGCAGCCATGATCCGTGATGCTGGCAAAGTCAAGCCCACAATGGCATTTGTTGATAGTTCCTGCTATTCTGCGGCCTATTGGCTGGCCTCGGCGGCTAATAAGCTCGTGTCACTACCGTCTGGTGGCGTTGGCAGTATTGGTGCTCTCATTGCTCACGTTGACTATTCAGAGCAACTGGCAAATGAAGGTGTTAAAATCACGTTCATCTCTGCTGGCGAAGAGAAGGTTTCGGGCAACCCGTACGAAGCCCTCTCAGAAGACACTCGTAAAGAGTGGCAGGCTCAGGTCGATGCGATTCGAGTCCGCTTTGCCAACGCTGTCGCAGAGAATCGTGGCATTGACCCGTCGGTAGCAATGGGTACTGAGGCGCGCTGCTTCATGGCCGAAGATGCTCTTGCCTTGGGGCTGGTGGATGAACTGGCAGACCCGATTTCAGCGCTAGCACTCTTCGATAAAGAGGCACGCGGTTCAGCGCCAAACAAACAGTCGTCAAAAACGAAGGCTGATGCCGGCAACACTGTTGAAGTGATGCCTACCGAAGAAACCACAGGTGATGAAATGACCGAACAGGAAATCGCACAGGCGAAGAAGGAAGCCGCCGAAGCCGAGCGCGCCCGCATTGCCGCCATCGTAGACGCTCCTGAAGCAAAGGGCGTTGAAGGGCTGGCGAAGCACTTTGCGTTCAAGACCTCTATGTCGCCAGAAGACGCTGTAGCCGCACTGGCCGTGGCCGCCCCTCAGGCAGAAGCTCCTAAGAAAGAAGAGCCTGCCAAGGAAACCAAGCCGGTCGAAGAAGCCACTCAAGCCCCGTCAGCCCGTGAAGCGTTCAGCGCTTCTATGGAAGCCACAGGCAATCCTGGCATTGGTGCCGGTGACGGCTCTAAAGATGGTGATAGCGCTGCGGTTGATCCCGATATTGCCAAAGCGCAAGAGATCACCAAGTCCTTTGGCATGGCTTTCGGCCGCTAATAACAGAAGGAGCCCATCATGGCACGCACTGTATTCGACACCGATGATCTCGCAGGCTACCGCGAGCAGCAGGGCCAGCGCCCGCTACAGCTTTGGGCTGGCGATGCCAAAATCATCACTGATGCATTCCAGAAAGCAAATGCTGACGACACTTTTTCCAAGTACGAAGTGGTTGCACTTGGCAGTGAAGGTCGCGTAGTCAAGTACAACCCCGATGGTGAAGGCGACGCCAAAATCCCTCGTGGTTTTGTTGCTCAGCCGATCAAGGCCATCGACACTCACGTTCAGGTGTTCGTGGGCGGATACCCCAACCACGAAGCTCTGGTGTGGCCTGCATCCCTCGACACGTTCGAAAAACGTCGCCAAGCATTCGTCAATAATGGCTCAATGTTCATTGGCAAGCTGAATGGCCCGCAGCCGGTATAATCCGGCTGTAACCCATCCGCCATACTGATAAGGAATCAAGAGATGCAAGGCGATATCATTCCGTACAGCACCACCACGCTTCTCGAAGTACAGAAGAATGTAAAGCAGCCGTTTAGCTTCTGGCTTCAGTTCTTCGGACGCACCCTGAACTTCGAAACTGAAACCATCAGCTTCGAGAAGGTTCAGATCAACAACCGTCGCATGTCGCCCTTCGTTGCGCCGAACGTTCAAGCAGCGTTCAACCGACTCGAAGGTTATGATGCAGTGCAGTTCAAACCTGCCTACATCAAGGAAAAGGATGTTGTTGATACCAACATGCCTTTCTTCCGTCAGGCTGGCGAAACGCCGTTCTATGGCTCTCTGAGCAACGAACAGCGCCGTCAGGCAGTGATTGCCAAGTTCACTGAAGAACACCTGACCCGCATCAACAACCGTTACGAATGGATGGCTTCTCAAGCGATTCAGTTCGGCTCGATCAAAATCGAAGGCGACCTGTACCCGACCTCCATCCTTTCCTTCGGTCGCGATCCCAACCTGACCCTGACCACTGACTGGTCTGCGGGCAAGGGCGGCAACGGCTTCAACGACATCAAGCGCATGCGCGTACTGTCCAACCGCCTGTGCGGTAGCCAAGTTCGCCTGAACATCTTCGGCGCTGATGCGTGGGATGCGTTCTACGCTCTCCACAAGGAAGAGCTGAAAGACCTGCTGGATACCCGCTATCGCGGCTCTGAAACCACCATCACTAAAATGCTGGACGGTTTCGACGGTATCGAGTACGTTGGTTCAATCAAAGGTCTGAACGGCGCTGGCCGCATCGAAGTGTACATCAACACTTGTGTATATGAAGATGAAAACGGCGCAACTCAGTTCTTCCAGGATCAGGGTTCTGTAGTCGGTATCGACCCGAGCGCGTTCGTTGGTGTTCGCTGCTTCGGTGCCATCAAGGATGGCCGAGCCAACTACAAAGCGATGGAAATCTTCCCGAAAAACTGGGTTGGTGGCGAAGACCCGTACGAAGAGTTCATCATGCACCAGTCAGCACCGCTCATGGTGCCGCTGACGCCGAACGCTACGTACTACATCAAAGCCGTCTGATCGCAAAGCACCCCCCGTCGGTGACGGCGGGGGTACTTAGAGCACAAAGGAAATCAACATGTCTATTCGTATTGCAAACCACGCCATCACTGTTGTCCGCGACGGCAAGCGCTATGAACTGAAGGCCGGTGAAGGCTTCGATCTCTCCAAGGAAGAAATCAAGCAGTTCAACGAACTGAACCCTGATGCATTCCGCGTGCCGTCCTCCCAGACGGTTGTTGTCGTTGGCCCCAGCGAAAACACCGTGATCGAAGAAGGCGAAAAGCCGGTTGTCGAAGAAGACGAGGAAGAATCTGACGCAGCCACTACCGAAGAAGCCAAGGACGATACTAGCTCCAAGTCTTCTCGCGGCACCAAAGCTGGCAAAGGCTCCAAAGCTGGCAAAGACTCCAAAGCTACCGATAGCGACAGCGACAACCTGTAATGGCTATTGACTGGTCGTCTATCAAGGCGTCCACTCGGCGGGCTGTTCATGACGTGTTCAAGGTGCGCGCTACGTACCAAGATCGCACCATGAGGCAGCCCGTTCCTGTTTCTGTGCGCTGGCACAACAAGATTGGGGTCATCGGTCAGGAGACCAATCAGGGGTATGCTGAGGTTATCGAGGGCGTTGATCGAGTGATCTTCAACCGAGAAGAGCTTGAGCAGACCAAGTACAGCACCGACAACAGGATGCCCATCACGCCCATCAAGGGAGGTCGGGTAACGCTGCTGGATGCGCTATACAACAACGCTGTTCTTGTGCTGGACTCGCGAGAGCCTATCGTTGGCCCAGTGGACGAGGTTTGGTCTGTCGCAAGGGTTGAGTAATGATCCCCGTTACCATTGAGTCGGTGGCGCTAACCGGACTGGCCGATTATTTCGACCGCTTCCCAGACGTCAGTGCAAAGGCTATGCGAATGGCCTTGAATGACGTTGCCAAAAGGGGCGGGATGAAGATGATCAGGAAGGAAATGATCAATGAGATCGCCTTCAACAACTCCTATCTGAATAACGGCCGGTTGAGCATCAGTAAGCGTGCCACCAACTCTAACCCTGAGGTGGTCATCACAGCGCGCAAGAGGGCGACATCGCTCGCGCGCTTCACCTCTGGCGCCAAATCACTCACGGGCAGGGCTGGCGTTTCCGTTCGCGTCAAAAAGGGCAAGACGACGTACCTCAAGAAGGCATGGCTCGTTCGCCTCAACAAAGGCGCGTCTAAGACGGAAGATAGCTACAACATGGGACTGGCAGTGCGTGTCGGTACTGGCGGGTCTGTTTCTAACAAGAAGACGACTCACCAATCGTGGCTAGTTCGTGGTAAAGTCGCGTTACTGTACGCGCCGTCGGTCAACCAAGTGTTTTCCTCTGTATCAGAGAAGGTTGCTGAACCTATCGGTGAGATGGTTGCGGCAGAATACCTTCGCCAGATGAGTAGGTTGCTGTGAACACGATAAAAGCTGACCCACCAAAGCGCCTCAAGGTGATTGAGAACTTGAGGGAAATGCTGCAATCAATCAGTCTTGAGAACGGGTACAATACCGATATCGGCGGGCGCGTATCCGTCGGCGTCGCTGAGTTTGGCGACGACATGGTAACTCCGTTCCTATCCATTCTCGAGTCACCGGCCAGTGACCTTGGCATGTTCGCCGGCAACATGACGAACCGGAACGAAGAATGGACACTGCTTGTTCAGGGCTGGATCGACAGCGAGTTCAAATACCCTGACAGCGACGTAGACAATCCGACCCGAAATGCCTACTACTTGGCTGCCGACGTCGAGAAGTGTCTATCCCAAGCATTGGCAGTCAGACCGGATCGAGGTACACCTCAGTACCCTCAGTTCTACCGCCTTGGTGGGCTGGTCAATGACATGTCAGTAGCGCCGCCGGTGGTTCGTCCGCCGGACAATGCATCACCCAAAGCGTGGTTCTACATGGCTATCCGCCTTGAATTGTCCACGAACATTCACGATCCATATGGAATTTAAACATGGCTCTCAATAAGGCAAACACTTACGACAAGGACGATCTCGTTGTTGGTCGTGGGCGGCTGTACTTCAACCGTCGTCGCAATGGCGTGTATCTCGGTGAGCGCTACCTCGGCAACACCACTGAGCTGAGCTTGTCCTCTAGCGTCGATAAGCTGGATCACTACTCATCTGATCACGGCTTCAAGAACAAGGACAAGACCGTCAACATCGAGAACAGCCGTTCCGGTAGCTTCACGACGGACATCATCTCTCACGACAACATCGCGCTGTGGTTCGGCGGTGATCGTCAGAACACCGTATTCAGCGCCCAGAACGACGTCGTTGAAATCGTCAATGGCGGCTCGCCGGTAACGAAGGGCTACATCTATCAGCTCGGCGTTTCCGATGCAGCACCGCAGGGTCAAGGTGGTATCGACGGCACAACCTTCTCCATTGGTTACGCTGACGCCAATACCTCCATCTCTGCCGGTACTGGTGACATTTCCACCATCCCTGGTGTGACTGTCCTCAACGACAAGAACTACGAGCTGGATGCCGACCGCGGACGCCTGTACATCGAGGCTGATGCCCCCGACATTACTGGCGAAGTGAAGCTGGTCGTGAAGTACAACCGCAAGGCGTCTTCTGGCACCGTTATCATCTCTAGCGACGAGATCATCGAAGGTTCTCTGCGCTTCGAGTCCGATAACCCGACCGGCAACCAGAAGAACTACTTCATTCCGCTCATCACCATTTCTGCTGATGGCGACTACGCCCTCAAAGGCGATGACTGGCAGGCGCTGGGCTTCACGTTCGACGTCCTCAAGAAAGACGCTCTTACCGCGCCGATCACTATCTACGACAACCCCGTCATTGGTAGCGGATCAACTTCTGGCGGCACTGGCAGCGGCACCGGTAATGGCAGTGGTAGCGGCACCGGCACTGGCGACACCACGCCTGCTCGCACCTACACCGTGTCCGAGATCACCATCGTTCCCAAAACAGATGGCAAGATCAAAGCCGGTGACTCAACCGCGGTTCAGGCCAAGGTTGTCGATCAGGACGGAAATACGGCCCCTGACGGCATCACGGTCTACCTCAATGTGCAGAACGGTGAGCTTACCAGTGCTCAGATCAATACCGCCTCTGGCACAGGTGTTGCGTCCACAGTGGTCAAGGCTGGCAGCGTAGGCAACATGTCTGTCGGTGCGGCCACTAAGTCTGGTGAGACTCAGCAGCGCGCGGTAATGGAAGTTATTGCGTAAAGCGCCATCAAGATAAGCGCCACCAAAGGCCACGGGGTTTATATCCCGTGGCCTTTTTGTTTGCTAATATTTGTCGGCACATCAACCATAGGAATACACCATGCTTTTCGACGATTTCAGCATCCCCTCCAAGGTCATCTATTCTGGTGATCGCAAGGTTATGGAAGTTCGTGGCCTTTCGTTCGCCGACATTTCAGAGCTGGTCAACAACCACAAGCCTGACGTGGATAAAATCCTTGAGCTGTGGAACAAGTTCGATAAGGACGATATGCCTGAAGCCAGCATGTATGAGGCAATGGCACAGTTCGCCATCGAGCTTCTGAACACCGCTCCAGCCATTATCACCAACGTTGTTGCCATGTGTGCTGATTGCGTAGACCAGATCGACCGCATCGCTCGCCTGCCCCTGTCCATCCAAATCTCTGCAATCGAAGGCATCATTTACCTCACGTCCGAGGATTTCGGGGGCATGAAGCCGATGCTGGGAAAGATCATAAGCCTCATCGGTCAAAACGCTCCGAAGGCGATCTCGGAACAACTCAACAAGGCGACGCAAGCTCAAAATGGCTGAGCGATTTCGTCTCCGAGCTGAGGTCGATCATTAGCATCCTGCTTGAGAACGGACACTCAAAGTGCCACTTGTACCCAATTGCTATGCTGTTCTCTGAACACACCAGAATAGTGAAAAGGCGCAACAACATACTGGCGTCAGAAGGCGTCATGATGCAGGCCGTCATCGTTTCCGTCCTGTCTGGTGGGACACAATTCAAAAAGCTATTGAAGGAACTAACTGATGGCTGACACGAATCGGGATATCAATCTACGGATACGCGCGCAGGACTATTCTAAGAAGACGCTCAAGGAGCTACAGAAAACCATTGGCAACCTGACAAAGGCTCAGGAAGAACAGCAAAAAGCTGCCGCCAAGGGTGAGTCTACTGCGCGCGATCTGGAGAAGTCGTATCAAGACCTTGAGCGTGCCACGAAGGCTGCCGTTCGACAGGCGGCTGACGTAAAGGCATTCGAGAACCAGTCTGCTGCTCTGAAAGGCGCCAGAGACGCCACCATTGTTGCGCAGGATGCGTTCAAGGCTTTTGAGACCACTCTCAAGAATACCCCGAAGGTAACGTCAGACCAGACGAAGGAACTCAACCGGCTCCGAAAAGAGATGGAGCAGGCAGAGAAGAACGAGGCGCGCCAGACCACTCGCCTCGAATCTCTTGAGAAGCGCCTATCCTCATACGGCGTGGCTATTGGTGGCACTCAGGCTGCGCTCACTAGCCTTGAGCGAATGGTCGCGAGTGCCAACGCGTCACTTGAACGGCAAGAGCAGGCGTTCGGTGAAAATGAGCGCGCCCTCAAATCGCTCAAGAAGGCCGAGGAAGATGCGGCTAAGCAAGAGCTTGCTGCCGCCATTGATCGCCAGAGGAAGGCGCTTGAGGGTGTGGCTAAGGATGCCGTGTCTGCCGCTGACGGTTGGAAGACGGTGGCCGGTTCTGCGCGCCAGTTCGGATCATCTGTCACGCCAACGACAACGGCCATCAATGGACTCATTGGCGCCACGTCACCGCTAGGCAAGTCGGTCAAGGACATCTCGACTGGCATGCGAGCCATGACTGCTGAGCTTAACGGATCGAACTCAGCGATAAATGACGCGAAGTCGAAGGTCAAGTCGCTCGATGAGGCTCAGCGCCAGCTATCCAAGGCTGGTGGAATGGTTGATTCGTACCGAGAACAGATCAACACGCTGCGCCAGTCGCGGGCGGAATACTCTGCGGCCCAACGCAACGTTCGTGATTTGGCTGCGCAGCTATCAAGTGCTGGTGATGGAGCGAAGGACATTCAGAATAAGCTGTCCTCTGCCCAGACGGCCCTTGGCCGATCCGCAAAGGCATTCCGAGACAATGCCGAGGCCGCCCGCCTGACAAGAAGTCAGTTGCAGGAGCTTGGCGTAACCACTCAGTCAGTTGGGGCGGCCGAGTCCCAGCTAGTGGGTGTTACCAACCAAGTCGTCTCTGCCCAACGAGCTTTGACCGACGCGCTTAGCCGATCCTCGGCGTCTGCTCTGAACGAGCAGTCCAGTGCCATGCAGGCTGCCGCTACCGAAGCCCGCACAATGGCTGTTGGAATGAACAATGTGGCCGCAAGCGCAACGCCGGTAAGCGATGCCATCAAGAAGATCATTTCTCCGGCTAACGATGCCAACTCAACCCTCAGCAAGATGGAAGACAATGCCTCCATGCTGGCGGCGTCGTTCTCAACCATCCGTGGGCCTGTCAAGGATGCCACGAAGAAGTTCAACGAGCTTGCCGAGGTTCAGAAGTCGATATCTAAGACGGCAGGGCTGGTGGATACGTTCAACCAGCAGAAGGCTGCCGTTGGTGCTGCGCGTGCTGAGTACAAGAATGCTCAGAAGGCGCTGTCAGACCTTGATCGTGAGGTTCGCAATGGCTCTGTGGCAGAAAGCGAACTAGCCTCCCGCGTATCTGCCGCCAATGATCGAGTTAAAGAGGCGGCGCGAGCATTCCGTGAGAGTGCTGACGCCGCAAGACAGACTCGCGACCAGCTCAGCGGAGTGGGCATCAATTCGGCCAACTCTGCCGATGCGATGAACCGCCTTACCAGCGCGGCCAATAACGCTGCTCGTGCAGAGCGCGAACTGACAGATGCAACAGATCGCTATGGTCGCGCCTCAAGATCAGCAGGCGAGACGGCTAAGAACTCCATGTTCACAGCACAGGGAGCGGCCGCAAAACTTCGCAATGAGATACTCGGTGTAACTGCTGCCTATACCGGACTGCAAGGCGCCATGACCCTAAGCAACAACGTCATTGACGCGACCATATCCAAGCAGCAGTTCATGTCCAAGGTGAGTGCCGCGGTAGGGCAGAGCACTGAGAAACAGTCTGAGCAATGGGCGCTGATCAACAAGCTATCGCAGCGATGGGGTCTTGATGTTACTCAGGCGGCCAATGCCTATTCAAAGCTGCTGGTCAGTGTAACGGCGTCTGGGCACAGCGTTAAGGATGCTCAGTCTCTATTCGAAGACCTTGCCATTGTCGGCTCAGCCAACAACATGAACTCGGATCAGTTCGATCACATGGTTACGGCCCTTGAGCAGATGATCTCAAAGGGCCAGATCATGTCTGAAGAGCTTAAGACACAGCTTGGTAACGTTCTGCCTGGCGCATACGAGCAGGCGGCTATCATCCTTAATGGATCGGTGGAGGGATTCGCCAACAAGCTGAAAGACGGGTTCTATAAGACAGAGGCCGTATTTGAGCTTTCTAAAGGCTTAAGCAAGAAGATGGTCAATGCTGCCGATGCAGCATCGCAGGGCTTGGTAGCCACTCAAAACCGACTCAAGAACGCGATGAACGACTTCAACCTCGAGGTGGGTAACTCTGGGTTCATCGACAGCTACACAAACATGCTCAATAAGCTGACCAATATCTTCCGGTCTGATGACGGCAAGGTGTTCGCAAGAAAGATTGGCTCCGCCCTCTCCACGGCAGCGGATGCCGCTCAGTTCCTTGCCGACCACATTGATGCCGTTATTGCTGTGCTCAAGATACTTGCTGGCGTGATGGCCGCCAAGTTGATCATGAGTTTTGCTGGCACGATCCGTGGGATATATCTGGCATTCGATACTTGGCGCCTATCCATTATGGGAGCCAGGGCTTCAATGGAGGCTTTGATTATATCCATGCGTGGCGCCAACATCGCCACCAAGGTTCTAACGGTGAGCATGAAGCTGCTTGGTTACGCGGTGCCATTCATTGGCTGGGCGCTGCTTATCTTCGACTTCATTGCGGCGGTATACCAAGCGTCCGATACGTTCAGGGACTTCTGCTGGGGGTCGATAATCTTCTGGAAGGCGGTAATCGACTATTTCTACAGCGCTCTTACCGGTGCCTATGAGGACTTTGAGACCAAAATACGCAGGGCTGAGAAGTGGGCGGATCAGCACCGCAGCGAAGAGGATCAGGAACGCCTAGGCATCAAGAAGTATGACCAGTACAGCGCCAAAGATGACGAGTACATCAAGAAGGTGACTGGTAAGGACTCCACCGAGTGGCAGGACGAGAAAGGCGCGGGGTACGTACCGAAGGTCTATCGCGAAGGCGAAGATGGCAAGATGAATGCCATCCAGCCCAAGCGCGTAACCGACGAAACATCCCTTGGGTTCGATCAGTGGGATCAGCGTAGCAAACGCTTCGAAGATGAGAACAAGAAGCTAAACGAGAAGATAAACCGAGACATGAAGTCTCAGGACAAAAAGACGTACCGAGACATGCTCGATGAGCGAATCGCCATGGTTCGTGAAGAGTATGCCCCTCGTCTTGAAGAGGCTGAGGCTCTCGCCAACTCGGGCAAGAACCCTGATGCTCGCCTCAAGGCCGAGCAGACGATGAACCGCGCCATCGAACTTGAGCGCAAGAAGTTCTGGAACGAGGTGGGCAAGGAGGAAGCTGAGAAAGCGGCCCAGCGTGCAGAGAAGATCAAGGAGCTTGAGGCCACCATCCAGCAGAACCGTGACCAGATCGACTCCACGTCAGGATCCAACAATTGGGATCCTTCAACGTACTCTGATCGCGAGTCTACCTACATCGACTCACAGGTCGGTAAGTACAAAGACCTTGAAGCCCAGATTCGCAAGGTTGGTGGTGCTGAAGGCGAGCGACTGCAAGCAATGGTCAACGGACTCAAGACCACTGCTGCCGCAAACGCTCAACAGACGTACCAGTTGCAGGAGCTTGAGCGCTACAACCAGCAGATCAAAAACCTCGAGGAAGAGCGTAACGCCAAAATCTCGACGTACAAGGCCCAGAAGGATGCCTACCTACTGACTGACTCTGAGTATGTTGAGAAGGTCAATGAGGCGTACAACGAGAGCAAACAGGCGCTGCTGGATGCCACGGCTGCCGCAGAGAAGTTCGGTGAGGCCAATCGCAACGCGTTCAAGACCGATGCTGAGTACGCCAAGTTCAAGGCCAACATCCAGAACATGCGTACCGAGACTCAGGCGTCTGGCAATGAGCTTGCCACCTACCAGAAGCAAGCGGCAGAGGGTCTGGCGCAGTCGGTCAACACTGGGTTTAGCGCTCTGGTGGAAAACATCACGGCTGTCCGCGAGGGCACCGAGAGCTGGTCTGATGCATTCCAGAACGTGGCCGCGGCCATGCTTCAATACTTCGCTCAGCTCTTGCAGCAGATCGCAATGACCATCATTCAGGCGGCCGAAGTCGCCGGGGTGGAAATTCCGCGGTTCTGCTATCACGAACGCCTGACCATCGCGGGCAACT
>CAYRKI010000022.1:0-277 GCA_964424815.1 uncultured Thiotrichales bacterium
GTCCAGATTCTCGCAGATCAACACGGTAACGTGGTGCATTTTGGTGAGCGTGACTGTTCGATCCAACGCCGTCACCAAAAGGTGTGGGAAGAAGCGCCTTCACCAGCCCTTGATAGCAAAGCCCGCAAAGCTCTAGGAGAGATGTGTACTAACGCTATTCAAAAACTTGGCTATCGCGGCGTTGGCACTCTTGAATTCCTTTATGAAGATGGCGCGTTTTACTTCATCGAAATGAACACTCGTTTGCAAGTCGAGCATCCCATCACGGAAATGATCA
>CAYRKI010000022.1:311-563 GCA_964424815.1 uncultured Thiotrichales bacterium
TCCGCGTAGCTGCAGGCGAGCCCTTGGGCTATGACCAAAGCGCCGTTCATTTCAAGGGGCATGCCATTGAATGCCGCATTAATGCGGAGCATCCAGAGACGTTTCTACCCAGCCCCGGCAAGATCACCGATTACCACTCGCCAGGCGGCCTTCGCGTGCGCGTGGATAGTGCGTTATACGCGGGCTACGCGATTCCCCCCTATTATGACAGCTTGATCAGCAAACTGGTAGTGATGGGCAATGATCGCAAAG
>CAYRKI010000022.1:573-8678 GCA_964424815.1 uncultured Thiotrichales bacterium
CATGCTGCGTCTTCGTCGCGCCCTTGAGGAGTATGTGATTGGTGGTATTCACACCACGTTACCTTTACACCGTGACCTCGTCGACCATCCTGAGATGAAAAAGGGTGAATATGATATTCATTGGCTCGAGAAATATCTCAAATCTAAAGCCGAGCAAGAATCTTAAATCACACTTGATGAAGGCATAAAAAACCCCGGTTTAACCGGGGTTTTTATTTGGAAGATCAAATCCGCTTTATGCGACCTTGATATAAGCCTCACCCTGTTGCCAGTTGCAGGGGCACAGCTCGCCAGATTGCAAGCCGTCCAAGATACGTAGGATCTCTTCTGGGTTGCGACCAACAGAAAGATCGTTGACGGACACATGACGAATAATGCCCTCAGGATCAACCACAAAGGTCGCGCGCAGGCAAACGCCCTCGTTCTTGTCTAGAATTCCCAAAGAAGAAGACAAAGTGCGGGTAATGTCAGAAATCATCGGATAAGGAAGATCGCTCAGACCATCATGATCACGGCGCCATGCCAAGTGCACGAAGTCGCTATCTGTGCTGCAACCATAAAGCTTGGCACCGCGCTTTTCGAACTCTTCATTCAAAATACCAAAGCCAATAATTTCGGTGGGGCAAATGAAGGTGAAGTCCTTAGGCCAGAAAAAAAAGATCTTCCATTTACCCGCATCACTACGGTTAGAAATGGTGGTAAAGGCATCTTTCACCTCGTTGCTGATCACAGCTTTTAAAGAGAACTCTGGGAACTTATCACCGATTGTTAGCATTGTTTCCTCCTTTACTGATCCTAGTGTTAATCGCCCGTTAGAATACGCTCAACCAGTTGTTTAACGGTGGGAATAAATCCATCAGCATAAAACGGGTCTTGCGCAAAACGGTAGGCATTGTGTCCTGCAAACATTAAGGAATGATCGACGCTGCCGCCATGGGCAATTTCCTGGAGCGTCTTTTGGATGCAGAAAGAACGTGGATCCGCCTTACGCCCCGTGGTATAGGGCTCGTCTTGCAGCCAATTACTGAAATTACAGGCTGAAAGGCAGCCCATGCAATTAATTTGATCGCGCAGGATAGTGTGGGCATCCTCTGGCGTCACGAAAATGACCGTATGATCAGGGGTGCGCATTACCTCTGTGTAGCCTTGACCAAACCAACGCAAAGCATGACCATGATCTTCAGGCGCCACATAAATCTTGCGCCCACGCGCACCTATCGCAAGTTCTACACTCAGATTCCCAACAGGCTCTTGGGTGTAAGGGATTTGCCGATTGGAGCGGTCGATCAAATCTTGCAAGAAAGCATTGCGAACCGCCGATGAATAAAATCCCGTAGGGCTGAATTTGTTGAGGAAAACATCTCCCGGCTTTAATGTCAGCAGACGCTTTTTCCAAGCATCGGAAATAGGGCTTTCATGGGTGAGCAATGGACGTGTCCCAAATTGAAAGCCCACGGGGCCCAATTCAGGATTATCGATCCAGTCTTGCCACTCACGCAGCCACCACACACCACCTGCCATAATAATCGGCGTGGTTTCAGCCACACCTAGCTCTCGCATCATCAAACGCAGTGCGAGTACGCGGGCATATGGGGCCTCAGGTTTTTCAGGATCTTCGCTATTGGAAAGCCCGTTGTGGCCGCCTGCAAGCCATGGATCTTCATAGACCACACCGCCAAGAAGCTCAGGGTATTTATGATAAGCGCGTTTCCACAAAGCTCTGAAAGCACGGGCTGATGACACAATTGGGTAGTAGTACACACGATGATGGGCAGCAATCTCTGCAACCCTATAAGGCATGCCAGCCCCACAGGTGATGCCATGGACTAGACCTTTAGCACCCTCTAGAATGCCTTCTAAAACACGCTCACAGCCACCCATTTCCCACAACACATTCATATGCAAGCGACCTTGGCCGCCTGATAGATCATGGGCGATGCGCGCTTGAGTGATACCGCCGTCAATAGCGTAGGCAATCAGTTCCTCATGGCGTTCGCGTCGGGTCTTGGCGTGGTAAACTTGGGGAATGAGGTTGCCGTTTTCATCGAATGAATCAGCATTGACCCCAGAAAAGGTCCCCACGCCACCAGCGCCTGCCCACGCGCCGGAACTTTCACCGTTCGAAACACCGATTCCCTTACCTCCCTCAATAAGAGGTAAAACTTCGCGTCCCGATAACAGGATCGGATTCAAGGACTTCAACTCTGCGCCTCCTTAGGAGAAACAAACACCCCCAGGGGAGAGGCCCTTAGGCCTCTACCGCTGGAGCTGCAGCCTCTAACTCTTGACCGGTGGCTTGATCCACAACCTTCATGCTGAGGCGTGCCTTACCACGATCATCAAAGCCCATCAACTTCACGTAGACAGGATCACCCACTTTCACCACATCACTCACTTGCTCAACACGTTGAGCTGCCAGCTGGCTGATGTGCACCAAACCAAACTTATCGCCCATATAGGTCACAAAGGCACCGAAGTCACTAAGCTTAGCAACCGTGGCCTTGTAAATAGCACCCACTTCAGGTTCAGCTGTGATGTTGCGAATGCGCTCAATAGCCGCATCAATCGCGGTCGCACTCGTGCCTGCCACGTCAACCTTACCATCATCGGTGATCTCAATACGAGTTTTGGTGGTCTCACAAATTTCGCGAATGACCTTACCGCCCGTGCCGATCACATCACGGATTTTATCCTTTGGAATGTTGATCGAGACGATGCGTGGCGCGTTTGAGCTCAACTCGGTACGTGCCGTGGTAATCGCCTTTTGCATCTCGCCCAAAATATGCATGCGCCCTTCTTTGGCTTGGTTGAGCGCAATTTTCATAATTTCAGGGGTAATGCTGGTGACCTTAATGTCCATTTGCAGTGCAGTGACGCCGTTTTCGGTACCTGCTACTTTAAAGTCCATATCGCCCAGGTGATCCTCGTCACCCAAGATATCTGAAAGAACCTGGAAATTGTCGCCTTCTTTCACCAAACCCATAGCGATACCTGCAATGGGGCGCTCAAGTGGCACACCTGCATCCATCATCGCCAAAGATGAACCACACACGGTGGCCATGGAAGAAGAGCCGTTGGATTCGGTGATTTCAGACACAACACGCACACAATAAGGGAAGCGATCCTTGCCAGGCAGCAATGGACGCACCGCGCGCCAAGCCAATTTGCCGTGACCAATCTCACGACGTCCGGGTGCTCCGACGCGACCTGTTTCACCCACTGAATAAGGTGGGAAGTTATAGTGCAACATAAAGCGCTCGCGATAATCCCCCTCGAGGGCATCAATCAGTTGCTCGTCCTGGTTAGTGCCAAGAGTTGCAACGACCAAAGCTTGGGTCTCGCCGCGGGTGAACAATGCCGAGCCATGGGTGCGTGGTAGTACACCGACGTCAGCTAAAATGGGGCGAATTGCATTCATGGCACGACCATCGATGCGCTGTTGGCGATCAAGGATATTGCCACGAACGATGTTCATCTCCAGCTTTTTAAACTGAGCGACCACATGCTGTTCTGAAGTTTCCTCATTATGGAAAGCCTCAACCGCTTTTTGGCGCACAGCCGCAACACGCTCATAGCGCACTTGCTTCAAAGTCTCTTGGTAAGCGGCACGCAGCTCATCAGCGCACAGCTTTTCAATATTGTGGAACAGCGTCTTTTCAGACTCATCAACCTCACCTGCAGTCCACTGAGGTTTACCAGCTTCAGCTTTGAGCTCTTCGATGAGCTTGATGACACCCTGAATACTTTCATGTCCAAATGTAACCGCACCTAGCATCACTTCTTCTGAGAGCTCGCTGGCCATAGATTCGACCATCAATACGCCTTCTGAGGTGCCTGCGACCACCAGATCAAGCGCGGAATCTGCCAAATGATCGTTGGTCATATTTAGAACGTATTGGTTATCCTTGTAACCAACGCGCACACCGGCAATTGGGCCCAGGAAAGGTACACCAGAGATTGCAAGAGCTGCTGACGCACCAATCATCGCAACGATATCGGGATCGTTTTCCAAGTCATAGGACAGCAATGTGCACACAACTTGAGTCTCATTGCGGAAACCATCTGGGAAAAGAGGGCGAATAGGGCGATCAATCAGACGTGAAGTTAACACTTCGCGCTCGGATGGTTTACCTTCGCGTTTAAAATAACCACCAGGAATCTTACCAGCAGCAAAGGCACGTTCTTGGTAGTGAACGCTCAAAGGAAAGAAATCGACGCCGGGCTGGGCTTCTTTTGCGGCGACCACGGTACACAAAACGCTGGTCTCGCCATAAGTTGCAACGACGGCACCGTCAGCTTGGCGTGCGACTTTTCCAGTCTCTAACACCAAACGACGCCCACCCCACTCCATTTCTTTACGTGTTATTTGAAACATACAATTCTCATATTCTTAAACATTAAAGGATACATACGGTGAAAAGATAGCAGAACGCCTTCACGCAGCATAGTGCATGAAGGCGATTGCTTTAAAAAACAAGAACTAGCGGCGAAGTCCAAGGCGCTTAATCAAAGCTTCGTAGCGTGCGGCATCCTTATCCTTAAGGTAGCCCAGCATACGGCGGCGCTGGTTGACCATAATCAGCAGACCACGACGAGAGTGGTGATCTTTCTTATGGGTATTCAAGTGAGCAGTCAGATCCTGAATACGTGCAGTCAGCAGTGCGACTTGCACTTCAGGAGAACCGGTATCACCTGGCTTCGTTGCGTAGTCTTTAACGATTTCGGACTTACGTGCGGTCGTAATCGACATCGGATGTTCCTTTCTTGATCAAAAATTAAAACCTCGGCGCGGCTGCAGCAAACCTTCCTTGAAGGTCGCAAGCGCAACAGGAACACCATCTGTGCCCATACATAGAACCACTTTTTCAGGATCTTCGCAGGACATGGCGGCTGTATTGACCGGCCTCACCGACTGCCCCTGACGCATGCGTGCGGCTTCAGGCATCTCTAAAACGACGGCCGGGATGTCGTCCAGCACGTGTTCGATCGGTTGTATATGATTTAATACGCTGTCTTGGCCCATGGATGCAAGACTTTCCGCATCAAGAGCACCAGATATATCGAAGCGCCCCACCCGGGTGCGCCGTATATATCCGGCATAAGCACATGTTTTCAAAGCGTTGGCCATATCTCGCACCAGAGCACGAATATAAGTGCCTTTACCTACGGTTGCGATAAAATGGGCTTGATGAGGCTCAATTTGGGTCACCTCAAGGGCATAGATCATGACCGGACGCGGGCTTAACTCAACGTTACTTCCTTCGCGCGCAAGATCATAGGCACGCTTACCATCAACCCACAGCGCGGAATACTGGGGCGGCACTTGCAAAATTTCTCCCTGAAAGCGGGAAATAATACCTTGAATATCTGCGGCGCTGGGAAGAATTGTGGAAGTTGCCACAACTTCACCTTCGGCATCATCAGTGGCGCGCTGCTCTCCCCACACTGCACTAAAAGTGTAGGTTTTTATCCCATCCATTACGAAAGAGAGAGTCTTGGTGGCCTCCCCCAAGGCGATGGGCAACAAACCCTCTGCCAGAGGATCAAGGGTGCCACCATGCCCCACTTTGGTGCCGCGAAAAAGTCGTTTGACTAATGCCACCGCTCGCGTAGAGGTCATGCCACGAGGCTTATTGAGCAACAGCCAACCATGGGGCTTAAGCATCGTCGTTATCAGCATCCCCTCGAGCAGAATCAGACTTATTATCACGAGGACGCAGATCCCGAGCCACCTTTTCACTGCGCATCAGCGCTTCAATACGACCACCTTCTGCAAAGGTTGTATCTTCGGTAAAAAAGAGCTTTGGAATGTATTTAATCGTAAGCATGCGCCCCAACTGACCCCGAAAGTGGGAGGCTTGCGCATTTAGGCTTGCCACCACTTCTTCAATGTCTTTCCCCCCCAAGGGCATGACGTAGACACGGGCGTGACGAAAGTCAGGAGAAATCTTAACCTCAGTCACGGTGACGGATGTCCGTTGCAATACGGGGTCATCATACGCCTCACGGCTCAGCATTTCAGCCAGCAAATGGCGAACCTCCTCGCCCACCCGCAGCTGGCGCTGAGAAGGCCCGGGTTCGTGAAAACGTCGGCTCATGGCATCCTACTCCAGGGTCCGGGCGATGCTCTCGATCTCGAAGCATTCGACCACGTCACCCACACGGATGTCTTGATAATTTTCAAAAGCAATACCGCATTCAAAGCCTTCGCGCGCTTCCTTGACCTCATCTTTGAAACGACGCAACGTCTTCAGCGTGCCTTCATGGATCACCACGTTATCACGCAGCAAGCGAACCTTAGCACCACGCTTGACCACACCTTCGGTCACATAACAACCGGCAATCTTACCAACTTTGGTAATGTTAAAGACTTCTCGAATCTCCACGTTACCCAGGAATTGCTCACGCAAGGTTGGGGCCAAAAGACCGCCAAGAATAGCTTTTACGTCATCCAACAAGTCATAGATGATAGCGTAATAGCGGATCTCAACACCTTCACGCGCTGCAAGTTCACGTGCTTGCGCATTGGCGCGCACGTTGAAGCCCATAATGCACCCCCCCGAAGCCTTGGCCAACGTCACATCACTTTCCGTGATCGCGCCAACACCCGAGTGCAAGACGCGCGCAACCACTTCTGTGGTTCCCATTTTCGCAAGAGAGGCCACAATCGCTTCCAAAGAGCCTTGAACGTCAGTTTTGACGATCATGGGCAGCTCTTTAATGCCACTTGCATGTTGAGCCAACAAGTCTTCCATACTTGTGCGTTTCTTGGCGGCTGCTTGTTGTTCGCGGTCACGGCGCTGACGATATTCAGCCACTTCACGCGCCTTAGCCTCAGAGTCTACGACGACGAAATCATCGCCAGGAACTGGTGCGCCGCTCAGACCCAAAACCTCTACGGGCATAGCTGGCAATGCAGACTTGATTTGGTGAGCTTTATCGTCCACCAGGGCACGCACGCGTCCCCATTGGGCGCCAGCAACGAAGATGTCACCCACATTGAGGGTGCCCCGCTGTACCAGGACCGTTGCCACAGGACCGCGACCCTTATCCATCTTCGCTTCGATCACGACACCTTCAGCTGCACGATCTGGATTAGCCTTAAGATCAAGGATTTCTGCTTGAAGCAGAATGGCTTCTTCTAGCTTATCGATGTTAAAGCCGGTCTTCGCAGACACTTCAACAGCCAGAATGTCACCACCCAGCTCTTCCAGAACCAGCTCATGTTGCAACAGTTCGTTGCGCACGCGGTCTGGGTTGGCATTAGGTTTATCAATTTTGTTGATGGCAACGATGATGGGGACACCCGCCGCTTTAGCGTGATGAATGGCTTCAACCGTTTGTTGCATGATACCGTCATCGGCCGCAACAACCAGCACCACGATATCCGTCACATTCGCACCACGGGCACGCATTTCGGTAAATGCAGCGTGGCCAGGGGTATCAATAAAGCTAATCTTCTGACCGGATTTAAGAGTAACCTGATAAGCACCAATATGCTGGGTAATGCCACCAGCCTCACCACTAACCACGTCAGTGCGTCGAATTGCATCTAATAGCGAGGTCTTACCATGGTCAACGTGACCCATGACAGTCACAACGGGCGCACGGGAACGCATGTTCTCAGGCGCATCGTCTTCACCCTTCAAGACTGTCTCAACGTCTGATGATGCTACACGCTTCACCTCGTGGCCATAATCAGCGGCCAGCATCTCGGCGGTATCGCCATCGATTTCTTGGTTAATCGTGACCATCATACCCATGGACATCAGCTTTTTGATCAAGTCAGCGCCGCGCACCGCCATGCGGTTAGAAAGTTCTTGGACGCTGATAGATTCTGGAATAATGACTTCACGCACGATCTTCATAGACTCCGCAATGTTTTGAGCGCGCTTCGCCTTATCCCGCCCGCGCGACAACTTGCGCCGATATGTCCTGGGCTCACCAATGGGACGATCTTCTTCTTCACCACCCAGTACTTCAGCAAAGGTAAGTCGATGAAGTTGATTTTTATTCATTTTCTTCTGGAGCTCAGCACCGCCTCGACGCGCCGTGGAGCGCCCAGGTGAACTTTTCTTTGCGCCAAACTCCTCATCAAGATCAAC
>CAYRKI010000022.1:8699-17529 GCA_964424815.1 uncultured Thiotrichales bacterium
AACTCCTGGCACATCAGATTTGCGCGGAGCTGTTTCAACCGCTGGCACTGGCTGCGCAACTTTGGCAGCTGGTGCTGGGGTAGGGCTTGGGCGCGAAGAAGCCTTCGGAATCACAACCTCTGTCATGAAAACAGGGGGTGCGGTGTAACCTGGGGTTGAAAGCGGCTCTACTGTAATAGAGGCAGCTGGCTTTGGCTCAGCTTTCTCCACTTTTTGAGCTTTAGGTTCTGCTGCAACTTTAGCAGGTGCAGGCGCCTTTTCTTTTGACTGGGCTTTCGCTTTAGCCTGCTCTTCTTCAAGCACGCGCCGCTCTTCTTCAGCTCGTGCTTTAGCCTCGGCCTCATCCTTCATGCGTTGCGCTTCTTGCTCGGCCCAGCGTTGGCGTTCACGCTCTAAGTCGTCGCCTTCACCCGCATTTAACGCACCCTGGACAGCTTTGAGGCGAGATTCCCACTCTGAAGCGGTCAATTCACCAGAGGCACGCCCACTCGGCGCATCAGCGCCCGGTGTAGCACCTGATTTGAGAGCTGTTTCCTCAAGAGCTCCTCGCTCTAAAGGACGCCTACGACGCACCTCAACGGCCACAGTTTTCGAGCGACCATGGGAAAAACTCTGGCGAATTTGACCAGCTTCACCCGGTCTTGCGCCCAGCTTTAATTTACCCGATAAGCTCAGGGTCTTCTTCTCTTCGCTTTTGCTGTCATCAGCCATGCTTATCGCCTTTCGTCCGCGAAATTAGTCACCGTTTACGCCTGAGAGTCCTTCTCAAACCAATGCTCACGCGCCCGCATGATCATAGCTTGAGCCTCTTGGCGGCTTAAGCCCGAAATGATTTCTTGCAGTTCATCTGTTGCAAGATCAGCAAAATCATCAAGGCTTTTAATATCTGCTTCTGCCAGTGCTGCCAACATTTTTGGCGTGAGCCCTTGGAAATTCATCAGATCCTCTGCAACCTTGAGATCTCGGCATGTCTTCATGAAGATTTCATCTTGCTTTGCAACAAAGTTACGCGCGCGATTTTGTAGCTCGTGCACTAGCTCTTCTTCAAAGCCTTCAATATTCAAGAAGTCTTCCAAAGGTAGAGTTGCTATTTCTTCAACTGTTGTAAAGCCTTCTGCGATAAGCAAATGGGCTAAAACATCATCCACATCAAGGGCTTCCATAAACAGCTCAAGACGCGCCTTGGTTTCTGCACCACGACGCTCAGACTCTACAGATTCAGAAAGCACATCAATTGCCCAACCGGTGAGCTCACCTGCAAGACGCACGTTTTGCCCGCGGCGGCCAATAGCAAGGCTTAACTGCTCATCAGGTACCACCACTTCGAGACGGTTACTTTCTTCATCCAAAACAACTTTCGAAACTTCCGCTGGAACCAATGCGTTAACAACGAAAACTGCAGGGTTTGGTGACCAGGGAATAATATCAATCTTTTCGCCACGCAATTCATTAATAACCGCTTGCACACGTGTTCCGCGCAAACCAACGCAAGCACCAACGGGGTCAAGGGACTTATCAGCAGCGGTTACCGCCATCTTGGCGCGACTACCAGGATCACGCGCCACAGACTTGATTTCGATGATGCCCTCGTAAATTTCGGGCACCTCTTGCGCAAATAGGCGCGCCATGAATTGAGGATGGGTGCGCGACAAAAAGATTTGTGGACCCCTAGGCTCATGACGCACATCCATGATGTAAGCACGTACACGATCACCTGGACGCACAGCTTCTCGTGGGATGAGTTGATCACGCGCCAAGAAGGCTTCAGCGTGGCCAAGTTCAACGTAGACATTACCAAATTCAACGCGCTTAACCTGCCCGTTGATAACTTCACCAACGCGGTCTTTATATTCCTCGTATTGACGCAAACGCTCAGCATCACGCACACGCTGGAAAATAACCTGCTTTGCAGTTTGTGCCGCGACACGACCAAAATCGATAGGAGGCAGAGGCTCTGTCAGCAAATCACCCACTTTGAGATCAGGATCAAGACCCTTAGCCTCATCCAGGGAAATCTGCGTCACTTCATTTTCGACCTCATTCACAACTTCACGGCAGGCCATAAGCGAGATTTCACCGGTCTTACGATTAATACTTGCGCGGATATCACGCTCGAAACCGTACTTGGCGCGGCTAGCTTTTTGGATCGCCATTTCCATGGCTTCAAGGACTTCCTCACGGTCGATCCCTTTTTCACGCGCAACTGTATCCGCAACCGATAACAATTCAGTCCTAGGAGCTGTGCTCATGTCCTTATCCTCTTGTTTTGAACAGTCTTGTTAACTTTTTGTGAAATTATCACTTACATAAATTCTTCAGGAACAATTTTAGCTTTGGCAATTTGCTCGTAGGGCACGCGCAGCACGGGTTGTTCCTCATCCCATGTCAGCAACACTTCATCGCCTTCAACCCCCTCAAGACGCCCCTCGAAGCGCTTGCGACCATGCAGCTGATCACGGGTTTGCAATTTAATAATCTCGCCGGCAAAACGTTGAAAATCCGATTTCTTAACAAGGGGTCGGTCGATACCGGGAGAACTCACCTCCAGACGGTAAGCACTCTTAATGGGATCTGCTACATCCAACATGGCAGAAGCTTGGCGACTGACGGCCACACAATCATCGATGGAAACAGACTGCTCATCCAAACGCTCAATCATAATTTGCAGCGTGGGTCGCATGCCACCAGAAAGCTGCACGCGCACAATGCCGTAGCCCATTTCCTCAAGCACGGGAGCCAAAAGACTCTCGATGCGCTCTGCAACCGCCATATGGATCCTTTCACATATAAAAAAAGGCGGGTCTTAAAGACCCACCCGCTCATCAAAAAGCCTGGTGTTTATGTATTATCACCAAATAACTACAAAAGATTCCTCGAAAATGCAATCAAAATCATGACTAAAAGCGCATTTTTCTTGGAGCTGGACAGGATTTGAGTATAATCCTGATCTTAAGGTTTGTTTTTAGATGGGTCGCTTTAATCATGCTGCAAATGAAGTGGAAGACCTGGCGGTATGGCAAGCTTGTTGGCACCGACACAGCCGGCAACAAGTATTACGAAGATCGCCGTGGTCGCGGAGATCAGCGTCACGCGCGGCGCTGGATTATGTATGCCGACTCGAAGGCTGACCCGACAACCATCCCCGTTGCTTGGTTTGGTTGGCTACATTACACCCACGAGGCGCCCCTTGATGAGTCCACGTCCTACACCTGGCAGAAGCCAAGGCTTCCTAACCAAACTGGAACACCAGAAGCGTATCGCCCACCGGCATCCTATAAAGTAAGCGCTGAAAGGGCAAGCAATGCTGCCTATGAACCCTGGCGCCCTGATCAGTCTTAACAAGCGAGATTAACCATGCGACATAATTTAATTGAAACCATCATGGGCGGCGTTGTCCTGCTGATAGCAGGATTCTTTTTAGTGTTTGCCTATTCCTCAAGTGGATACAAACAACGAGATGGGCATGATTATTTCGCCCAATTTGATCGGGTTGACGGCCTGACCCAAGGTGCAGATGTGAAAATTAGCGGCGTTAAAGTGGGTGTCGTGCGCAGCCTTACCATTGATCCCAAGACCTTCTTAGCTAAGGTTGAATTTTCAGTGACCCAAGATGTGAAATTACCTGTGGATAGCTCAGCCGAGATCGTCAGCGATGGCCTAATGGGCGGTAAATACATTGCGCTTGTGCCTGGCGGTGATGATCAAGATCTAAAACCTGGCGAGCAAATCAAACACACTCAGTCTTCTGTCAGCTTAGAGGGTATGATTGGCCAGTTGATTTTCTCGAACAAAGGCGGCGCCAAAAAGGACGATAAAGCCTCTCCAAGCGAGCCTCAGACGGATAGGAATCATGCGCCATCTCCCGCGCCATAAATTAACGCTGTGGGGACTGATTTTGCTCGCGTGTGCAGAATTTGCAACCGCAAGCGAACGCATGTCCCCCACACCCCGCTCAGACACTAAATCTATCAAAGGCAGTTTGCAGTCCAAGGTTGTTCTCAAAGCCCTCGATAAGGTCAGTGGACATGTGAACACGCTGGAACTCCCCGTTAACCAAGTGGGTAGCTTTGGCGATCTTAAAATTCTCGTCAAGAAATGCTGGAAAGCTGACCCTGAAGAACGCCCCCAAGCAACGGCATACATCGAAATCCTTGAACATAAACCTCTATCGGACCCGTCCCTTGCTTTTAAAGGCTGGATGTTTGCCGCAAATCCCTCCATCTCAGCCATGGAGCATCCAGTCTATGACGTCTGGCTGAAAGATTGTACTGGTGAGATGCTCAGTGAAGCTGAAACGCTCTCCATACCCTATGAACGGGACGCGCCGCAAGCAACACACCACTCAGAAGATCCTCAGCAAGATGAATCACTTAATGGTCATCTAAAAGAATTGTTAGAACAAGTGGGCACATTAGAGGATGAAACCAACGATTGACCTTTTTTGACTGCGCGACTATTCTAATAATGAGAAGAAAAAAAATAATTTACAGGGGGTCCCATGGCACAGCTTGATCCTGCCATTCAAAAGTTTCTCGACGCCTTTAATAAAATCCCCAAAGAAGTCATGGATAATATGTCGGTGGCCGATGGACGTGCAGCCTATTTGAACTTTGCCTTGATGAATGCAGGCGAACCCCTACGAATGGCCCGTGTAGAAGACACACAGATCTTCTCACGGCGCAGCAACGTTAAGATTCCCATTCGCATTTACACTCCTATCCTTAACAAGAAATTGCCCGCCTTGGTTTACTATCACGGTGGTGGTTGGCACCGCGGCAATATTGCAACCCATGACTCTATTTGTCGCTATTTAAGTGATTATGGTGAAATTATCGTGATCTCAGTCGAATGGCGACTCGCTCCTGAATTTGCTTTCGGCACAGGACTTGATGACTGTCTAGACGCTTATCTATGGACCCACCAAAATGCAGAAGCTTACAATATAGATCCCAATCGGATCGCAGTAGGCGGTGATTCAGCAGGTGGCAATATGACAGCGGTGACCACACAGCGCTTACGCGACGAAGGTCATGGACCTCAAGCCTGCTTTCAGCTGTTGTGCTATCCAGCAACTGATTTGACCTGCAGCTTTCCAAGCTATGATGAGTTTTCGCAAGGCTATTTTCTAACCAAAGAGCGCGTCATCTCTTATGCAACCGACTACGTCAAGGGCAGTGTCGCCTTGGATAACCCGATTGCTTCGCCTTTGAAAGCAAAGGATTTTAGTAATTTACCCCCTGCTCACATCATTACCGCAGGCTATGACCCCTTACGCGATGAGGGCCATGCCTATTTTGAAAAATTGCAAGCCGCAGGCATTCCTGTCACCTACAAATGCTATGAATCGATGATTCACGCTTTCTTGCATATGAGCGGTTCTTCGCCGGCTGTAAAAGTGGCGCTTATGGAGATCGCAGCAGTGTTAAAGAAAGCGCTTTACAGTAAGTAGCTCGGCGCCTGAGAACAACACTTTCCATTTGCCTTGTTATAGGTGAGTCTTAAGCTCATATTGGAGAGCAAGATTCACCCAAGCGCTTCATATATGGGGTATCATAGGACTCCGCAGCTCTTTAAATGAGTTTCACAATCATGACTGAAGAAGCCTCTTTTCGAGATTTAAACCTCAATTCCATCGTCAAAAAACAAATCTGTGGATGCTTAAATCTTCTGCGGGATATTTTTGGCGACGACCTGCTTGCGCTCTATCTTTACGGGTCATACATAATGGGGGGCTTACAAAAATACAGTGACATCGACTTGTTCGCGGTCATCAACAGAGCAAGCACCTCCCAAGAGAAAGGAAAACTCACAATAGCTTTGCTGGATCTTTCTTGGTTTTATATGAAAAGCGACAAAGCACCGATCGAAATGACAATTGTTGAAAAATCTCAAGTCAATCCCTGGAGTTATCCCCCGACCTTTGATTTTCAGTATGGAGAATGGCTACGCGACCCATTTCAGCAAGGAAAGTACGAACCCTGGGAATCAAAAGAGATGCCTGATCTTGCCATCCTCATCACGCAAATCCTTCTCGCCAGTAAAACTCTGGCGGGCCCTGAACCGCATCACCTACTGTGCAAGGTGCCCTATGAAGACTTCATTAGCGCACTTAAAGATGCTTTACCCCTTTTAATCTCAGATATCGAGAGCGATACGCGCAATATGGTGTTAACGCTGGCGCGAATCTGGTGCACGGTCACAACGGACATCCTTTGCTCTAAAACTTCTGCTGCAGATTGGGCCATGCAGCGCCTGCCAAAAAACAATCACTCGGTAATGAAACGTGCGAAGGCCATTTGCGAAGGAAATGAGGAAGACTATTGGGAGGATATCAAGGAGCTTATCACACCTTGTACTGAATTCATGGTGGATCGGATCAACGCTACAATCAATGAAATAATGTTATCAGGAGTTGAGCATAGGGAAATCAAGCTCATCTAATTCCGCATTCATATCCCTCGTGGCTCACTAATGCTGCCCCTCAACGCCGCTTGTATAGCTCCTAAGCCCCCATCAAAAGCAGCCTCTTGTGGGCTATTTACCGACTGCCTATGCACCGCAGAAAAGACAGCGCTGGGTACGGGATTTTAACTAACGGCTATTTTGGTAAATCAGCCTCTGTGATCAGCTTATTTTTAAGGCAGTAGTCAGCCAGTGAATTAAGGCACATGACATGACATCCTGGGCGCCCTGTTATTTTTCTCCATGTTTTGGTTACAAAAGACCGATCAGCATTACTATCGACAAGCTGCTTAACAGCGGATTTGCAATCCTCGCTCTTAAACCCCTTCATGAGCTTGTGCAATTCAGCAGCGATGCCGGCTTCTCGCATTTTTTCGCTGCGCAACTTATTACATTCTGGAACACATTTTTGAGGAAAACCCTCATGCGGCCCAAAGGCATGTGAAAGCACGGGAAGAAAACTTAGAAGAAGTGTAAAAATTATTATTTTCATATAAGACTCCCTTAAAAACGAGAGCATAGAATAAGGGCCCCCCATTAGGGCAGGCCCCTTTAGTGAACCTATTGCAGTTCTTTTGGAAGATCGGTTTTATTCATCATTTTGCGATCAACGCAAGAATCCGCAATCGAGTTTAAACAAATTTGGTGACAGCTGCTTTGTCCAGTGAGCGCTTTCCAGCCTTTATTAAAGAAGGATCGGTTATCTTTACTCACACTAATTTCAGCGATTCCCTTAGAACATGCATCTTTCGAGGTCGGAGCAAGTTTGGTCCTTAATTGCTCTTTAATTTTGTTACTGTCTTTTTCGGTTTTCTTCAATTCATTACACTGCTCAACACACATCTTGGCTAATCCAGCCAGAGGAGCTGCAGCGTCGGCCATCAAAGGCAAACAGAGTGCAACTGCGGGAATCAGGATTTTTTTCATGGGGCCTCTCCATTTATATTTTTGGCGTTTCATGATTATTCATGACGCATGCAAGAAGTGTAGCACACCTCTATTGAGAGGAAAGAGAATTCAGTAAAGAGCGATTTTTCTCAAATTTAATGGTAAACAACTGTCCCGAGGGTGCAGCGTCACAACCAGAGGTTGAATAAACACTCACCCCCTCGTTGCCCAGTTTTTTTGAGATCAATCTGCGGAAAAACCTGCTTCTCTCAAAGGATTGAAAGATTCAAACTTGAGAGAAGCAGGTATCCTTGAAACCCTGATAGGCGCCTAAGGGCAAAATGCTGATTAATCAACATAGAAACTCAATACACCTGCGGTGAGACACAATCAATGCAAGGTGATCAATCATAATATACGCCAAGTTCAGGAACATCACCCCAGGCGCCCCCTTCAACAACTCTGGCATGATTAATACCAGTGGCTAGCAGGACCATTAATTCTTGAATAGGAGTAAGATTCAACGCAAGAGTAGGACGCTTAAAATTTCTCAAAAGTGCATTTTTAAGCCCTTCTGCTTGCACAATTGGGGGAGCCACATGTCTTGCCCCTTGAGCAGGGCTTTGACTTTTACCAGACACTAATACAACGGATGGCATATGCAATAAAGCCTCAACTGGAACCTCAACATAACCGTTGAAAAAAATGAGACCACTGCCCAATCCTAAGAAGTCTTCCTCAATGCATACCCAGTTTTCTGTCATTTCACACATATGTGGTGGACGCCCATTTTTCGCTTGGAACGCTGCAACCGCCTGCTTTAAGGAACGCGAACGCTCGCCAGCGAGGGTTCGCAGCTCAACTTCAGTCAAGGGGCGTGATAAATTATAAACATAAGGCTTGGTGCGTGTCTCATCATGAACCAGGGGATGTCCTGGGCCTGTGTATGAAAGGTAATCCTCCGGCAATATTTCAACAAGCTCATTGCCCCCCCGAAGATGATGAGTTTGCCTTTTGTGCTCTCGCTGTCTCTTGGGAATCCTCCATATCCTCAGCCGATTGACGAACACTAGCATGAGCAAGATAAATGCATGAAAAACTTAAATCAAATATCCCAAAAACATCCGATAGATCATCATAAACGTCCTCATTATTTTTTTAGTATTAAACTTTCTTAAAAGTCCAAAATCACTCTAAAACATCAGGTGATATCGACTTAATTTAATCTATGGCGATTCAATGGACGCCTCAACAATAAATTATTGATTTAAATGAATAAATCAAAAAATCTACCAAGAGTTTTTCAAGTATTGATTTTTTTAGAAGCCTCTTCCCGCCAACCCAATTCGGCGCACCCTGGGGCGATACAATATTAAAACCGTCCAAAATACCCGCACTCGCCATCTTGGTCGCAAGATTAAGAATCATCTCAGACGTCGCAAGCTTCTTCCAAGCCTTGCCAAAGTCTCCCTTAGAATCC
>CAYRKI010000023.1:0-4403 GCA_964424815.1 uncultured Thiotrichales bacterium
GCGAGGCCCAGCAGCACCACCGCCCGCGCATTGGCTTCGGGCGTCAGCCCCAGCCGCAACTGGCTGAAGAGATAGACCGGCAGGGTGGTGGCGCGGGGGCCGGAGACGAAGCTCGCCAGCACCACATCATCAAGGGAAAGGGTGAAGGCAAGCAACCATCCCGCAGCAATAGAAGGCGCAATTAGCGGCAGGGTAATGCGCCAAAAAACGGTTAAGGGACGCGCACCCAGATCAAGGGCTGCTTCTTCCAGTTGCGCATCAAACTCCGCCAAACGCGAACGTACAATCACCAGCACATAGGCAATGGAAATGGTTGCATGTCCTAACATGATCGTGGTCATACCGCGCTGCATCGGCCATCCCCACAATTGTTGGGTGGTCACAAACATCATGAGTAGCGCAAGGCCTGTCATGACATCAGGCATGACAAGGGGTGCGGTGACAATGCTGTTAAAAAAGGCGCGCCCCTTGAAGGTACGAAAACGGACAGCAACCAGTGCCGCGAAGGTGCCGAGGGTAACGGCAATGTTGGCGGTCATAAAGGCGATCTTCAGACTCAGCCAGGCTGCGTTCAAAATATTCTCGTTATGTACCAAGGATTCATACCACCGGGTTGAAAAGCCTGACCACGAGGTGACAGCCTGGGATGCATTAAACGAAAATACGACCAAAGTCAAAATAGGCGCGTATAAAAATGCGTAACCAAACACCATGAAGGACAACAGCAGTTTTTGCTTTTTCAGTGTCATGGTCTAATCCTCTTCCTGCTGCTCTTGACGCGAAATCAATTTCTGTAGCAGGGCAATAGGCAGGACTAGACAAACCAAAAGCGCCACCGCTAGGGCTGAAGCCATAGGCCAGTCTCGGTTGGTAAAGAACTCTACCCACAAAATTTTTCCAATCATGAGGGTATCAGAACCGCCTAGAAGTTCAGGTATCACAAATTCACCCACAGCTGGAATAAAAACCAACATAGATCCTGCGATGACCCCGCGAAAGGACAAAGGAACCGTCACCGTAAAAAAGGCGCGAAGGGGCCTGCATCCCAGATCGTAGGCAGCCTCAAGCATGGAAGGATCAAGTTTTTCCAGAGCTGCGTAAAGCGGCATCACCATGAACGGAAGGTATGAATAAACAATCCCTAACACAACAGCAAAGTCATTGTTAATCAGCGGTAAGGGATCATCTATCACACCTAGGGACATGAGCAAGTTGTTAATCAGACCTTGATTATTGAGAATCCCAATCCATGCATAAACCCGTAGCAAAAACGAGGTCCAAAAAGGCAAAATAACAAGCAGTAACAATGTCACGCGCCATTTACCGCTGGCCCTTGAGATTCCATAGGCCATAGGATAGCCAATAAAGAGGCAAATAATAGTGGCAATACCAGCAAGCTTCAGGGATTCAAGATAAGCCGAGATGTAAAGCTCATCATCCAAGAGCATCCAATAGTTACCCAGATTGAGCTTAATCTGCAAAAAGCTCTCATCAACCCACGAAAACAGTTGAGTGTAAGGAGGAGTGCCAATCAAGCTATCGGAAAAGCTGAGACGCACCACCAGTAAAAAAGGAATCAGAAAAAAAATGATATGCCAACCATAGGGAATGGCAATCACCGCCGAGCGTCCCAAGAGCCTCTCTAAGCCTGTGAGTTGCAGGATATGGCGGCAACCACGCATGATGCTGCGAATCATGATCACCCTTCCCTACGCCGTCAAAACGACGCCGCTTTCCGGACGCCAGTAGAGGTAGACTTGATCATCCCAAGTAATGGGACGTTCGGTAATACGCACTTGGTTGGTGAGCGTTGCAAGTACCTTAAGGCCTGAGTCCAATAACACGTGATAAATAGACACGTCGCCAAGGTAGGCGATCTCACTGACAACACCCTTGACGCAATTGCGATCAAGTTTACGCTTGTCAGTGGTAATCATCACTTTTTCAGGGCGAATCGCGACCGCCACATGGGCGCCCACAGGCGCAGACGCCGAGTGACTAACGTAGAGATCACAAGCTGCAGCATCCGAGCGTACCAACACATGGTCGGCCTCATCTTCAACCACCATACCTTCAAAAATATTCATCTCACCGATAAAATCAGCCACAAAGCGTGAGTTGGGATATTCATAAATTTCATTCGGTGTTCCGATTTGCCGAATACGTCCCTCTTCCATCACCGCCATACGGGTAGACATGGTCATGGCTTCTTCTTGGTCATGGGTCACCATAATAAAGGTAACACCCAGGGACTCTTGAATATTCACAAGCTCAAATTGAGTTTGTTCACGCAACTGCTTGTCGAGGGCGCCTAATGGCTCGTCCAGCAACAGAACCTTTGGACGCTTTACAAGACTACGTGCTAATGCCACCCGTTGACGCTGACCACCAGAGAGCTGGTGCGGCTTACGCCCTGCGTAGCGGCCCATATGCACCAATTCCAGCATGGCGGCAACGCGATCACGAATCTCAGGCTTTGATACACCCTCCTGACGCAGACCAAAGGCTACATTCTGCTCAACGGTCATGTGGGGGAACAAAGCATAGGATTGAAACATCATATTGACCGGACGCTCATAGGGCGGTATGGCAGAAACATCCTGCCCATCCAATTGAATGCGCCCTGATGACGGAGTCTCAAACCCCGCGAGCAACCGCAAAAGTGTGGTTTTCCCGCATCCAGACGCGCCTAATAACGAGAAAAATTCGCCCTGAAAAATATCCAAAGAAACGTTATTGACGGCCGTTACACCCTCATAAGACTTGACGACATGCTCAAAACGCACGAATGGCTTTGCCTTGGGATCTTGCCACGGCTCGAGTTTCTTCGATTTTCTATCAGCTATTGCCACTGTTCATCCTCACTTTTGACGCATGCTTGATCAACTAGCGACCAGTTTTAATCTTCGTCATTGCCCGCACCATCAATTTCAGAAACCGCGGCGATGTTACCTCATTTAAAACCAAACGCTTACGCAAGTATTTTGGTGGATAAATGGCAGTGTTTTTACGAATTTTTTCATCCACATACTGCAAAGATTTCGGCACAGGATTCGCAAAAAAAGTCGCATTGGTCAAAGCTGCCATATTTTCCGGGCGCAGCAAAAAATTGATGAACTTATGCGCATTTTCCGCATGTGGCGCATCAGCAGGAATCGCCATCACATCGATCCACATCAGGCTGCCCTCTCTGGGAATGACAAACTCTAAATCAGCGGTGGCAGCTTTACCAATGCGCACCTGCGAATGGGCAACTGATCCCAACCAATGCTGCACCAAACACATATTACCGGTTGCGGCCTCGTCATTGGATCTTGCGCTATCAAACCTTGAAATGGCAGAACGCACCAAACGAAGATGATCAGAAACCTTATCAAGATCTGCCTTAGAGGTAGTATGCGGATCAATCCCTAAATACATCATAGCCGGTAAAATAACCTCGCTGGGCTCATCGAGCATGGAAATCCCACAAGGTGCCAATTCTTTCACAATTTCTGGGTCGAAAAACATAGCCCAACTATCGGTTGGGAGCGCCTTAGATCCCGCAGGACGTCGCTTTTCTAATTCTGCCACACGCTGCTTGTTATATACAAAGCCGACTGCCCCCCATAAATAGGGCACTGCAAAAACGTTGTCCGGATCTGCTTTAGCCAGCAGTTTAAGGTAGTCTGGATCGACCTCAGCCAGATTAGGAATAAGGGCTTTATTAAGGGGTTGATAGAGCCCCGCTGGAATTTGGCGAGCCAGATAAGGCCAGGTACTTGGGAAAACTAGATCATATCCTGTAGAGCCCGCCAGCAGCTTTGCCTCAAGAACCTCATTACTATCATAAACATCGACCCGCACATGAATGCCAGTTTCTGCTTCAAATTTTTTCACCAATTCATCGGGAAGATAGCTATGCCAAATATAAATATTTAGCTGGGGAACAGCCGCATGAAGGCACAGGGGCAGCAAAGCAGCCCCAAGCAGTGTTTTTAACCATTTCAGGAGTTGCTCCAAAGCTTATACGTCCCCATGAATAAAGCAATCCTTTCCTTGATAACCCGAATAAGATTGGGATTCAATTTATAAGCTGAGTTCAGGCTGAGAAAATCACTCCAGAGTACAACTCCCGGCTCTTTGGTGATAAAAAATAAACCAAGATGTTAGCTTAACTTTGTAAATAAGAAACCTTGAGCCCTATGATACCCAAGACCACCAGAACAAGGCACACAATTTGAAAAAAGTTTACCTTCTCGCCAAAGAGGAATAGTCCCCCTAGAAAAGCACCGATGGCCCCAATACCGACCCATACCGTATAGGCTATTGAAAGCTGAATTGTGCGGGCTGCAATACCAAGTAAATAACCACTTAAAAGCATAAAAAAAACGGTTATAACGGATTCAACAGGCTTTTTAAAT
>CAYRKI010000023.1:4423-17005 GCA_964424815.1 uncultured Thiotrichales bacterium
CCCTCAGAATACTTAAGGCCGATCGCCCAAATGACTTCACAAATCCCTGCGGATAAAAGATACATCCAACTTGTCATTTCTATCCTGTCCTTGAGATAGCACCACTTCATACAAATGAAACACATTATAGCGAAGAGGTAAATTAAAGCTTTGGTCGCTAATAGCTTCATCATGAGGCATGACGGTCACAGGATACCCATCGCCCCTAGACATAGGGTATTATTATTGGGACAATTGAACATCCCTTAACTCTTTCATTACTATTTATTCACCATGGTATATTCTGTCTGCAGTTCATTTCTCGAGGGCCTATCGTGTGAGTAACGCTGGCATCAAAAAAAGAGTCATGTTTTTCGTTGCCCTTGCGGTTTCGATCGTTGGGCTGTGCTCCACATGGTTTGCACTTTATTCAGTGCAAAAATATCAGCTTGAAGGTCTTCTTGATCGAGGAGATCTCATTACCCGTATGCGTGCCCAAGCGCTCTCAGGCCCGTTGTGGGAGTTCAATACGCAACGTATTAACGAACTCATCAATTTTTTGAATGAAGATAAAGACTTTTATGCAGCCCAAGTACTGGATGCAGAAGGCAACGAAATTACTAGTCTTGTATCAGCAACGAATCAGCCCAGTGATTTAGTATTTGAAGCCCCCATCGAGCAACGCACTAGTGAGAGTAAAAGTCCTATTGTACTGGGTCATCTAAAGATGACTGTGTCAAAAGATCGTCTTGCAATACAACAGCAACGAACTCTCTTCAGTGGCACAATTATAGGCATCAGTATGATGTTGGTCGTCATGGTTACTCTCTATGCGGTACTCAGCGGTATTGTGGCAACACCTTTGAATCAGATGCTCAACACCATTCAACAAATTACTAAAGGTAACCTGCGAGAGCGGCTACCCTCTTTCCCAACCCGTGAGTTTACAGAACTTGCGGTAGCTTTTAATAAAATGACATCAGATCTGGCAGAATACACAGATAAGCTCCAAGAGCGCTCGCGCACCCTCGAGATGACCATTGGCGCCCTTGAATCAGCACGCGATCAAGCTGAATCAGCCAACCGTACCAAGAGCCAATTTTTGGCAACGATTTCTCACGAACTGCGCACACCTCTCAATGCCATTATTGGATATGGAGAAATCCTTAAAGAAGAAATCGATGATATGAGTCGTGAGCAGGTTTTAGCTGACCTGACCAAAATTACCACGTCAGGACATCATCTTCTCTCTCTCTCATTAACGACGTGCTCGATCTGACAAAACTCGAAGCTGGCAAAGTCAATCTTCATCTTGAACAAGTGAATTTAAAAGAAGTCCTGGATGAAGCAATTACCATCACTAAACCAATCATTGAGAAGAAACATAACACACTGGAAGTGGCTATTGCCGGTGAATTAGGCATATGCACCACCGATGTGACAAAACTGCGCCAGATTCTCGTTAATCTTCTCTCGAATGCAGGCAAATTCACCGAAGCTGGCAAAGTCATCCTGAAAACGCAGCGTTTGTCTAGTAAGGACGGAGATATCTTTGAAGTGAGAGTTAAAGATACAGGTATTGGGATGAACGAGGCGGAAAAAAATAAAATCTTTCACGCATTCACCCAAGCAGACGCCTCAACCACAAGGCGATTTGGCGGTTTTGGCCTTGGACTCACCATTTCAAAAGAGTATTGTAAAATGTTGGGTGGAAGCATTGAAGTGCAAAGTGAGCCTGGACAAGGTTCGGAATTCATTGTTAAGCTTCCCGTCATCTCTTCCGATGATAGTCGAGAAATCCAATCTCGTGTAGCAGCCGACGTTATGACCTCAGGTCATGTCGCATAAATGAAAAAAATTCATTTCTGATGAGTTTTTTATGCATTTAGCGTTGACGTCAGGGGGTTATATAAGCTATCACGTGAGGCAATGTGGCATGGGCGTAGTATCGCCTATTAACTTGATTTAAAGAAGCTCAAACAATGAAGACACTTTCATTAAAACCCGCTGAAGTCAAAAAACAGTGGATTGTGATTGACGCAGAAGGCGTCGTGCTGGGCCGCTTGGCTGCTGTTATTGCCAATCGTTTGCGCGGCAAGCATCGTCCGGACTACACACCGCATGTGGATTGCGGCGACCATGTTATCGTGATCAACGCCGATAAGGTTCGCGTGACTGGTAAAAAATACGAAGACAAAGTTTTCTATTGGCACACAGGCTATCCTGGCGGTATCAAACAACGTACCGTTCGTCAGCAAATTGAAGGCCGTTTCCCCGAGCGCGTGCTTGAAAAGGCGGTCGAGCGCATGGTCCCACGTGGCCCCTTGGGTCGTCGTCAAATGGGCCATTTGCATGTTTATGGATCCGCCCAGCATCCTCATGATGCACAACAGCCTGTTGTGCTGGATGTTGCCGGTATGAACCCTAAGAATAAGAGGATCTAACCATGGCTCGTCAAAATATTGAGCTTGGCAATCTCAAGTCCGCACTGAATGCGACTCCCGCTCCTGTTGTAGCAGGCGCCGCAGCAGCAGCCGCAAGTAATGAAGGACCAAAGGTTGATGCCTTGGGTCGTGCGTACGCAACGGGTAAGCGTAAAAATGCCATTGCCCGCGTATGGATTAAGTCCGGCACCGGTAAATTCGTGATCAACGGTCGCGAGCTTCCAGTGTACTTTGCACGCCCTGTGCTGCAAATGATCATCAATCAGCCTTTTCAAGTTGCAAACCGTGAAGGCCAGTTCGATGTGTTCTGCACCACCACCGGTGGCGGTCTTTCTGGACAAGCAGGCGCTGTTCGCCACGGTATCAGCAAGGCTTTGACTTACTTTGATCCTGGTCTTCGTCCAGCCTTGAAGGCTGCAGGTCTATTGACCCGCGATAGCCGCGTTGTTGAACGTAAGAAGTACGGCCGCGCAAAAGCTCGTCGTCGCTTCCAGTTCTCCAAACGCTAGTCACAAGGACTATTGGTCTTACAAAGGCGCCCCTGGCGCCTTTTTTGTTGGTTACAAGTAAAAGAACAAAACAACCATGCAAAAGAAGTCCTTTTTGATTCCATCTCGCAATAAGATTAACCTCAACAGAGTTTTGCTTTCGATAAGTCTGTTGTTTTTAACCTGCACATTCGCGGCTAAGACCTTGGCTCTTACAACTCACCCTGAATACACAATTTGGACTATTTTATCTTCAATACTTTTTTTGACCGCTTTCAGTGTAAGCTATCGCCTAGATAAAGTTACTGCAGGGCATTACAATCAAGGCATAAAACAGGTACATTTGGTCTTTTTACAGAGCGGAAGAAGGTTTGATCATAATCACTCGAAAAGACTTAATAAAATTTTCAACGTTCACATACTAATGATTTTCATAGTTAGTATTGTTCTTTTGACCAATCTAGAAAATCAAATGCTTCCAGGCGCGGGGGTTAACTTTTTAGGCTGGGCTGTCATTGGATCACTGTTGATATTCCATCTCTACTATGACATTCCCCTCCAAGCTTTTGCTTCTAAAAACTTAGTGGAAAACATAAGTTTTTGGGAAAGAATTGATAAGTCAAAATTTTTAATAGGCTTTATAATAGCCACCCTGAGTTTTTTAAATAATATCCTAGAAATAACTTTTAAATTTATAAAATAAATTCTCTGAATTTATTTTTGTTATTATATTATTAAAATATTATAGAAATAAAGCGCTAAACTTCTAAGCCATTATTATAATTTTTACGGCATTTTTTTGAAGATAACGCACCAACGATCGCAGCCACTTATATCACCGGCATGGCTAGAGCGACTTTTCTATACTCAACGATTAACCTTGGCGTTGGCGAAAATGGATGTAGACCCGAAGGGCGCTCAACATATTCTTGATATCTTGGCCCAAAGGAGCAAGATACGGCTCAAGTCGCAAAATCCAAGATTGCCAAGGAAGAATTAACTCATCCGCGCGTTTGAAGATGTCTTCTGGAGCATGCACTTTATAAGCTTCGATCACCTCGCCCACGGCTGCTTCTTTATATTTTAGAGGTTGCACAACGGACGAAAGAAATAAAATGAAATCACGCGCCTGAAAGAGTGTCAAATCAGCGCGTTGAGGCACAGGCTCTTCAAAATCAATAAACCCAACCCGGTTACCTTTGAGCACCATATCCCGAATAGAGCCTCGGCCGTGAATTGAGCCTTGAGCATGAAGTTCTCCAAGAGCTGAGGCAGCCTTTTGAAGAAGCAGCATTTTGGAATGCTTTGATTTAATCTTTTTCACTCTTTTAGCAAGAGATTTTCCAAGGTCTTTCATCACAAAATAATCTTGCGCGATGCGCACGACCTCTGGCACCAAAATACCCTGCATGCGCAATTGCTCCATGCGCGCGAGCTCGGCGCTTACCGCCTCTTCTCTTGAGCAATAAAAAGTAGGCGTCATAATGCGCGGCAAAGGCGCGTAGAGCACTTTTTTTGTGCAGGCCCACCAACTGGCTTTGGCGAATGAATGACGTTTTAACCAAAAAACTTCATGCTCAACTTTAAAACGAACGATTCGTTTTTTTTTCAGCAATTTGCGGGCGAGTGTCTGCTCGAACTGCTGCGATGTATTCACAGCCGCCCAAGCGTGCCCCCCCAGCGAAATAGCAAGTAAGAGCGCAACAGGTCTAAAAAAGTTGACGATAGATGCGATCATTTTCCAAAACACGTTGAATGTAGTTGCGGGTCTCACCATACGGTATAGACTCAATCCAGTCGATTAGATCAATGCCTTTTTCCCGAGGATCTCCAAAGCGCTGAATCCAGTCTTGCACCGGATTTGGACCCGCATTGTAAGCAGCGAGCGACAAAATCACCGAATTATTATGGCTTTCCAGCTCATATTTCAAATTTTCCACGCCCAGCTTCACGTTATAACGCATGTCTTTGAGTAAATGATCTTTCTTGAATGGAACAGAAACGCGCTTTGCCATGCGCTTGGCGGTGTCCGCTGTGAGCTGCATTAAGCCCATGGCTCCTGCGTGACTTACAGCTTCTGGGTCAAAGTTACTCTCGCGGCGAATGATGGCATGCACCAAGGATGGACGCGCGCCTTTCAATTCGGGATGGAGCGTTTTCGGAAGAACAGGAAATGCTTCGCGATAATAAAGCTCGGATTCTTTTGTGCCTTTGCGCACCAACTCGACCACCGCACGCGGAGCGAATTGGGTGGCAAGATAAAGAGCATATTTGAGCTCCTGTGGAGACTTAGTCTCACTTGCGATGTGAATCAAAAAACGCCGGGCTTCGCCGTCATAACCAACCTTTGCAAGAGCCTCTGCAGCTCGGAAGACCGTGTTTTGAGCAAGTTTACGTTTTTGCTCAGGCGTAAAGCTTAAATGCCCCAGCGGGGGCAACTTTAAGCCCAGCTTATCCATGGCAAGCTGACCGTAAAAGGTGGTGCGTTGGGCCGCTGCATGCTGATAGTGGCTGCGTGCCATCTCACTATCACCCAGAGCCTCGGCTGTGCGCGCCAGCCAATAGTTTGCACGCGCTCGTGTGATGGGACGCGCGCCACCTTCACGCACATGGTGAAAGTGGGTCAGTGCTGTTTGAGGCTGGCGCAAATGACGCAAAGCTAACCAACCCATAAACCACTCGGCATCGGTACGATCAGAGCCCGACGTTAAGCCGTGACTTTGTAAAAGTTTATAGGCAAGCGCTGGGTCACCCTCTTCATAGGCACGTCGTGCCAAGAGATTACGCTCCTTCCACCACAGCTGCGGATCCTGCATTTTTCCGGCAGACTGATGTAATAGCTCATAAGCTTTCGGCTCTCGCTTAGCGCGATAAAATTTTACGGCCGCCAGGTGGGCGCCTGTACCTTGCCACGATTCAAAGGGCACTCCTTCCAAAAGACGAAGTCCATCTTCGCTTTGACCCCGCGCCATCATCATGTGGGCTTGATAAATAGGACGGGCGTTAGCGGGCACATGGGAAAGAATGACGTCTGCAAGATCTTTGTTTTTCTCAACAATTGCGGCATCCAACTTGGTGACAATCGCTTTAGGTGCAATGTGCGATGCAAACTGGCTCAAAAAGCTGCGGGCTTCATCTGCTGACCATTCTAACTCGCGCCAGTAACGGGTCGCAATCGCGCGCACATGTTGTGTTTGTTTGAGAGCAACCAGAGCTCTTAAGTGCGCCATGGCCCCTGCGGGAGAATGGGCTGGGTGGCGGTTCATCCAACCAACGACATGCTGGGCGTTTGGCTGATCTTCGTACATGATTTTTTCAGCACGCTTGTAGAGTTTACCAAGGCCTGGCCACTGGGGATGGGCTTCAATAAACTTCAGTATTTCGCCAAGACCAGCATCACCCTTGTCATCACCCAGCGCTTTCCAGCGAATGATTTCACCCTGGATGCGGCATCCCTGCCCTTCAAGAACCTTAGCTATTGCAAGCGTGGGTTGAGATATCGCCCGTTGCAGGGCGCTGGTGCATGCATCTTGCGCCAAATTCTGGTGCGGCAGTACTAGCGCTGTTAGAAGGAAGCCGAATTGAATGTGCGATGTTTGCTGTCTCATCTGTCAAAGCCCTTGCTGATTAGCCCCAGCATGCGTTAAGTTTGGCCCTAGATTAGCTAAACTTTTTAGGTTTGACCATGTTCAAAGGATCAATTGTTGCCCTCATTACACCTTTTCATGAGCAGCAGGTAGACTTCGCTGCCCTTGAGCGTTTGGTCGAGTGGCACATCCAACAAGGCACCCAAGGCCTGGTGGTCTGCGGCAGCACGGGCGAATCTATGATGCTGGAGGCTGACGAGCACCAACAAATCGTTGCAACTGCCGTAAAAGTTGCAGCTAAGCGCATTCCGATCATTGCTGGAACAGGTGTCATCAGCACCCGTCAAACCATTATGCTTTCTCAGCAGGCTGAGCAGGCGGGCGCAGATGGTCTATTAATCGTCACCCCGCCATATGTCAAACCTACGCAAGACGGCCTTATTCAGCATTTTAAGGTCGTCCATGATGCGACAAATCTTCCCATCATTCTCTACAATAACCCGGGTCGCGCGGTGGTTACTTTGAATACCGAAACCGTTTTGGAACTTGCTAAACTTTCCCGCATTGTGGGTCTCAAGGATTCCACGGGTGACCTCGATCGTCCAGTGATGATGCGTAAACATTTAGGCACCAAGTTTGCTTTGCTATGTGGGGAAGATAACCTCACCCTGCCCTACATGTCCCATGGCGGAGATGGTGTCATTAACGTTACCGGCAACATTGCACCTCGCTTGATGCGCGAGCTCATAGACGCCTGGCATGTTCAAGATCAAGCTCGCCTCACACAAGCGCGTGAAGTCTTAATTCCGCTTGCTAAAATGATGTTTATCGAGGGAAATCCCGTTCCGGTCAAGTACGCTGCATGGCGTTTGGGACTGTGCGCGAATGAAGTACGTCCTCCGCTGCTGCCTTTGAGCACCAAATATCATGCTGAGATGGACCAAGTTTTGGCAGATAATGGCCTTATAGAATCTCTACCCATGAAGCGCGCCCATGGCTAAGCAAGACGATACCCAATACAAGGTCATCGCGGAAAATCGGCGCGCACGCTATGACTACACCATCGAAGAAACCATCGAGGCAGGTATTGTGCTAACAGGTTCTGAGGTGAAGTCCATGCGTTTAGGTCGGGCGAATATTGCCGAATCACACGCAGCTGAAAAAGGCGGTGAGTTCTTTTTATTCAACGCCAACATCAATGAATATGCTTCAGCCGCCCACTTTGGCCACTACGCCAGACGCCCACGCAAACTGCTACTGAAGAAAAAGCAAATCAGCAAGCTTATTGGCGCTGTGACCCGCAAGGGCATGACCGTTGTCCCCCTTGTAATGTACTTTAACCACCGCGGCATGGTGAAGGTGCAAATTGGCCTTGCCAAAGGAAAAAAGCTGGCCGACAAACGCGCCACCGAGAAAGAGCGCGATTGGAAGCGTCAAAAAGAGCGCATCATGAAAGAGCGCGACTAGCGCAACGTGGTTGGCGTAACTACCCTATTTAAAATCCTCTACTTTAACACTTTGCATCCCATACCAAGATGCATTAACTAACATGGTATTGCTGTCCAACCTCACACACAGGGCGTATTATGTTTAACGCGTTATTTTCCGTGAGCCACCTTTTTCTTTTAACGCTGCTTTCATTTTTTGCTCTCACTGCGTTAAGGCACTTATTTTTCAAAAGAATATGGACTAAAGCTCTCTTTCATTTGGGGCTCTTTGGCATTTTTTTTATCGCGGCCATCGGCGGTGGAGGCGTTCAAAACGATGGTTATAAAAGGTTAGAACAGTTCATTTTGCTCGAGAAAAACAATGAACTAGAACACGCCAAGAAAAATCCTGAAAAATATGACTCCATGTTACGTATTGACTTTGGCGAATTTAAAACATCGGATGAATTTAGGGCTTACCTCAAAAAACACGATGCTGATGTGGATAAAGCAGAAGCTTTCTTCATCGCCTGGCTTTTAGCATTTGTTGCTGATGTAGCACTGGCATTGAGTCATGGTATCAGCTGGCTTATTACCAGATTAAAACGCAAGAAAATGGCTTTGCAAAACGCCTGAAACCCAAGCGCTTATACGCCTAAAACCTCAGCGTAATTCCAGCCATTTGACGCTGCGACGTAATCTGCAACATGGGTACCCAATCGGTCTCAGGATCCTTCGGAGGCCTCGAGCCCCTGAACTCAGGAATGATTTCCATCTTTTCAGGAAAGCGCGGGGTTACCAGCCAGGTCAGCAGATTAACCGGCGCAAAGGTGCCCACCATATCCAACCAGCTATGGGCTTTAGCATGGACCCGGTTAGCGGCAAACACGATTGTAGCGGCATAAGCCGGCAAACCCCACTGCCAGCCATAGCGATAGTGCATGAAGGACGAGGTGCTAGCATAAATCAGCATATGCCCTGAGGGATAAGCGCCATGACAACCGCACGGACGTTTTTTATGAAAAACTTTTTTGCTGAGCGGCGTATTCAGCGCATAAAGACCATGGGCTAAAGCTTGGGAGAGCGCTGCCCCCTTCCAATCCAGGTGATAAATGGCAGAACCGAGAGCCACAAACGGCATCGCTGTCTTACCTGCATCAGCTAACTTATGATCGCGCCGCCCTTTACATCCAGGCTCACGTCCAGCCTCCGACGAGGACGTGAGGAAGAGTGTTGTGATAACTGCACCCCCAATGGCTTTCACAAGTCTCATTTTACTGCCTTAGTCTTGATGATCTTGATTCAAGGGCACTAAAGTTACTCTACCCTTCTTGATGGTCATCGCGACTTGCCCCGCAATCAGTTGTAAAGCTTCACGACCAAAAACTTCGTACTTCCAGCCTTGTAGCACAGGCGTTTGTGCCTTATCACCCTCGGCTGCAATCAGCTCTAAATCTTGCGATGAGGCAATCAATCGCTCAACCACACCCAGACGTCCGCTGCAGGTACGAAGCCAGAGTTTAAGAATTTCCATAACGGCGTTTGACACACGCAGCTGTTGAGGTCGCCCAACTACTTCAGGAAGCTCATGCTCTTGCAGGTGGTCTGCTGCCCCAATCGCTTCGTAGACAAAAGCTGGGATTTTGACTCCAGCCAGACGGCGCTGAAGACGTTGATTTTTTTGCATTTCTTCACGGCTAGCTACACCATGTAAGGCAAGTTCAATCAAGACATCATCTTTTAGGATACGTCCCCGTGGCTTATTAGCGGCCTGCGCCTCACGCTCACGCGCAGCCGCAAGAGTCTTGATGCGCGCCAATACCCGAGGCGGACGGTTGCCCACCTTTAAGCGTGTCCATGCTTGTTCAGGGTGCAGCGCATAGGTTTCCTTACGCCGCAAAACCTCGAGTTCACTTTCAAACCAGGATTCCCGGTCTTTCTGCCGCAACAGCCGCAGCATACTTTCATAGACCTGGCGCAATGGCACCACGTCATCCAAAGCATAAGTTTTTTGAGCGTCAGTCAGAGGTCGCACCGACCAGTCGGTAAAGCGTTGTCCCTTATCAAGGCGGTGATGGGTGTATTGCCGTACCAATGTTTCATAGGCAACCGACTCGCCAAACCCCAGAACGAGACCTGCCACTTGCGTATCAAAGATGGCTTGAGGTACTTCTCCGGTCATATTAAAGAAAATTTCCAGGTCTTGGCGCGCAGCATGCAGCACTTTTAAAGGGTGCGAAGCATACATCAAATCCAGAAAAGGTTGCAGGTCAATTCCCGGCGCAAGGGGATCAATGATGGCAGCCTCAGCGGAACCAGCCACTTGAATCAAGCATAATTGCGACCAAAATGTTTGCTCACGCATAAATTCTGTGTCAACGGTAATGAAAGCATCAGGCTGAGTCTCCTGTTCTATCAAGCGTTGGCAGAAAGCAACTAGGTCTGAGGTTGTGGTAATAAAGTGCATCTTTGCTGTCGACTTAAGATCAAAATAACGCTAGATCCTAACACAGCAAGATGATTTGGGCCAACGGCCTATGCACTAAAAAAGAGGAATAAGGTGACAAATATGCATCCCTACCGCACCCACACCTGCGCGCAGCTTAATGCGACCCACGTTGGACAAAAAGTTCGTCTCTCGGGTTGGGTTCATCGCAAGCGTGACCACGGCAACCTGCTTTTTATTGATTTGCGTGATCATTACGGCTTAACACAGTGCATTATTGAGACTAATAATCCCCAATTTGCTGAAGCCGAAGGCACGCGTCTTGAGAGCGTGGTGACCATCACCGGCACCGTCGCCAAAAGAACACCGGATACCGTGAACACCAAGATGCCCACCGGCGAGATTGAGCTCATTATTGAAGATTACAAAATCGATTCAATGGCGGCGCCCCTCCCCATGCCGGTGAACTCGGATCAAGAGTTTCCAGAAGATATTCGCCTAACTTATCGCTTCTTGGATTTGCGTCGAGATAAGATGCATCAAAATATCATGTTGCGCTCGAAGGTCATTTCCTCCATCAGGCAACGCATGGTCGCTCAGGGCTTTCAAGAGTTTCAAACCCCTATCCTAACCGCGAGTTCTCCCGAGGGTGCGCGGGACTTCTTGGTACCCAGCCGCATGCATCCAGGTAAGTTTTATGCCCTACCCCAAGCGCCCCAAATGTTCAAGCAATTACTGATGATCAGCGGCTTTGATCGCTATTTTCAAATTGCTCCCTGCTTTCGTGATGAAGATAGCCGCGCCGATCGCTCACCGGGTGAGTTTTATCAGCTCGACTTTGAGATGTCCTATGTAACCCAGGAAGATGTGTTTGCCGCGATCGAGCCAGTCTTGCATGGTGTATTTGAAGAATTCGCCAATGGCCGCAAAGTATCGCCCTACCCGTTCCAGCGCATCACCTATGATGAGGCGATGTTGAAATACGGTTGTGACAAACCAGATCTGCGCAACCCCATCCAAATTGCTGATGTGACCGACGTGTTCCGCGGCTCTAGCTTTAATGCCTTTGCAGGTGCGATCGAGCAAGGTGCTGTGGTGCGCGCCATTCCAGCACCAGGTGCCGGCAAAGAGGCCCGCAGTTTCTTCGATAAGCTCAATGATTGGGCGAAAACTCAAGGCGCACCTGGTCTTGGCTATATCATCTTTACCGAAGGTGAAGCCAAGGGACCAATTGCCAAGTTCTTAGATGCCGATCGCCTCACTCTGCTAAAGAAGCTTGCAGAACTTAAAGAGGGCGATGGTGTATTCTTTGCTTGCGGCCCCAAAACCTCGACTGAAAAACTCGCAGGCGCTGCCCGTATCAAGGTTGGCGAGGATCTTAATTTAGTTGAAGAAAACGCCTTCCGTTTCTGCTGGGTCGTGGATTTCCCCATGTTCGAGTGGAATGAAACGGAAAAACGCGTCGATTTTTCCCATAACCCCTTCTCCATGCCACAGGGTGGTCTAGAGGCTCTCAACACCATGGACCCCTTGGAAATCAAGGCTTATCAGTATGATATCGTATGTAATGGCATCGAGCTTTCCAGTGGAGCCATTAGAAATCACATACCACAAATAATGTATAAAGCCTTTGAAATTGCAGGTTATAATGCCTCTGAGCTTGAGAAACGGTTTGGCGGTATGCTCAATGCGCTTAAATATGGCGCACCCCCGCACGGCGGATGTGCACCAGGCATTGATCGTATCGTCATGCTGCTCGCGGATGAACCTAACCTCAGAGAGGTTGTGGCGTTTCCCATGAATCAACAAGCTCAAGACCTTTTGATGGGTGCACCGGGCGAAGTTACGGATAAGCAGCTTCAAGAGTTGCATATTCGGGTAGCCCTACCACCCAAATCGGTGAAGGAGGCATAAAATGTTCATGATTCCATAACTTAAACACTGCCAAATGACCCGTGACTTCGGTCACGCATAAAGGCGCTGTCAACGGCAGCGCCTTTTGTTTTGGCGATTTATGAGTTTCATCCAGCCCATTGCTCGCGCCATGATCTCTACGTTTGCCCATAAGCTTCTGTATTAACCCTTCAAAGTTATCCGCACTCATAATTATGACGTTTTGATAATAATCGATTGACAAAAGAGAGTTTCTTACTTGACTCTGAAGCTCATGAGTTGAATAATTTAACAGCCCCAGAGTCAAGTACGAAACTC
>CAYRKI010000024.1:0-12190 GCA_964424815.1 uncultured Thiotrichales bacterium
GTGAAGGCGGCCGTACCGTCGGTGCTGGCGTCGTCACCAAAATCATCGCGTAGTTCATCAAAAAACGTGCGCAGTTGGATAGGTGAGATAAAAAAAACTTGATTCAGCTGCGCATTTTGTATAGGAGTGTAGCTCAATTGGCTAGAGCGCCGGTCTCCAAAACCGGAGGTTGGGGGTTCGAGACCCTCCACTCCTGCCATTTAATAAAACGATGAAGACCATAGTGGTCATTTGAGAAATAAGATGATGGCAAAAGTTACCCCCGTCCAGTTCTTGCAACAAGTAAAGCAAGAAATCGCAAAAGTGACATGGCCTACACGCAAGGAGACGATGATTACTTGCGTGATGGTTGGTGTTTTATCTGTGATCGCCGCTTTGTTCTTCTTAGCGGTTGACGGTAGTATTGCCTTTATTATGTCTCGCATTCTGGGATAGGAAAGTACGCACACGATGTCTGTGACACAACGTTGGTATGTCATCAATGTTTATTCGGGCTCGGAGAAGAAAGTCGCCGAGGCTATTCGCGAGAGTGTCGAAAAAGCAGGCTTATCTGAGCGCATCAGTGAAGTTTTGGTGCCGACCGAGCAAGTGGTTGAAGTCAAAAAGGGTGAAAAGATTAGCGTTGAGCGCAATTTTTTCCCAGGCTATGTGCTGGTCCGCATGGAAATGTCCGATGAGACTTGGCACTTAATTAAAAGTACACCGAAAGTTACTGGTTTCTTGGGTGGACGCACGCGTCCTTCACCCATTTCAGAAACTGAAGTTAAGCGCATCATGTCGCAAGTCGAAGAAAATGTTGCCCGTCCAAAGCATCGCATGCGCTTTGAGATTGGCGAGCAACTGCGCGTTATTGATGGTCCATTTGCGACTTTCACAGGTTTGGTGGAAGAGGTGGACGAGGAAAAAGAGCGCTTAAAAGTTTCTGTTTCCATTTTCGGGCGCGCAACGCCCGTGGATCTGGACTTCTCGCAAGTCGAGAAGGTCTAGAGCTTTAAAATCGTGTGGAAAGCACGCCAATGCTGCACCACGCGCCTTTAACGAAAGAAGGGTAAAATGGCAAAGAAGATTGAAGGTTATATTAAGCTGCAAGTGCCTGCGGGCAGTGCAAACCCATCACCGCCAATTGGTCCTGCTCTGGGTCAGCGCGGCTTGAACATCATGGAATTCTGCAAGGCGTTTAACGCCAAGACCCAGGAGATGGAAAAGGGTATGCCGATCCCTGTGGTTATCACAGCATATTCTGACCGTTCTTTTACGTTTATCACCAAGACCCCTCCTGTTAGCTACTTCCTGAAGAAGGCGGCAAAGCTTGCTAAGGGTTCGCAAACTCCTGGTAAGGGTACGGTAGGTAAAATCACCATGGCGCAGATTAAAGAAATCGCGAAGCAGAAGATGGTGGATATGAATGCCAACGATATGGACGCGGCTTGCCGTATGATTGCTGGCTCTGCCCGTTCCATGGGCTTGCAGGTGGAGGACTAAAAGATGGCCGTGGGTAAGCGTTTAAAGAAAGCCTATGAAGGCCTGAATCCTGTTGCCGAGCTGAGCTTGGAAGAGGCAATTAAGGCGGTTAAGTCTCGCGCAACTGCTAAGTTTGACGAGACTATTGAAATCGCTATGAACTTGAACATCGACACACGTAAAGCCGAGCAAAGCCTGCGTGGTATGGTTAGCCTTCCAAACGGTACAGGTAAAACCATTCGCGTTGCCGTTTTTGCTAAGGATGACAAAGCTAAGGAAGCTCTTGCTGCTGGTGCTGATTTTGCAGGCTCCGATGAATTAGCTGAAAAAATTCAAAAGGGCGAGATCAATTTCGAGCGCTGCATTGCGACACCTGACATGATGGTGTTGGTGGGTAAGCTCGGTAAGATTCTGGGCCCTAAAGGTTTGATGCCAAACCCAAAGCTGGGCACTGTGACGCCTAACGTTGCAGATGCTGTTAAAGCAGCCAAAGGTGGTCAGATTGAATACCGCGCAGAAAAAGCAGGTATTGTTCACGCTGGCGTTGGTAAAGCAAGCTTTAGCGAAAAAGCTCTTGCCGAGAACATCAAGGCATTGACTGACGTCATCCTGAAGGCGCGTCCAGCTGGCGTTAAGGGCACATACGTGAAGAAAGTCACTCTTTCTTCTACCATGGGTCCAAGCGTTAAGGTCCGCATTGCGGATCTGGGTGCGTAAGCTTAAGCGCAAAGACGCAATCGTTTTTTAAGAAATGTGCTCAAGCAAGGTTCGCCTTGCTTGACGTGCATGGCGGGATGGCCCGCCAATCTGTCCAAGACCGTAGGTGCAACTTGCTTAATCAAACAAGCCTACGCAGACGAAAAGCACGATACAGCATTTGATGTGTCATCTTTCGGGGCAGATATAACGCAAAGGATAGGGGGTGGTCCCTTATCTTGGTTAAAGGAGACAACCGTGGACAGAAGTGAAAAGCAAGCCTTTGTTGCTTCACTGCGTCAGGTTATCGATGATGCAAATCTGGTGGTCGTTACCCGTCAGTCTGGTTTGACTGTGGATGAATCAACCGCTTTGCGTCGCAAGATGCTTGAAGCAGGTGCCCGGTATAAGGTCGCGAAAAATACGCTGATCCGTCTTGCCGTTGCCGACACGAAGAAGTCGGCTCTCGATCCGCATTTGACAGGTCCTACAGCTCTAGCGTTCTCAGCTGATCCAATCGCTGCTGCACGCATTGCTGTCGACTTTGCAAAGGCAAACCCCAAGCTTGAGGTTGTGTGCGGTGCCATGGGCGAAAAGTTCCTGGACAAGTCACAAGTGCAAGCCTTGGCAAGTCTGCCATCGTTGGACGAGCTGCGCGGCAAAATCATTGGTGTTCTGCAAGCCCCTGCTACCAAGGTGGCTGGCGTTCTGCAAGCACCGGCGTCACAATTGGCGCGCGTATTTTCTGCCTATGGCAGTAAGGCCTAAAGGGAACAAGCAACTTTTTGCTATTTGTTAAATGGAGTGAAAGATGGCTACTGATTTGAACAAGTTAGTTGATGAACTATCCAAGCTGAGCGTTCTCGAAGCTGCTGAGCTTTCTAAGATGTTGGAAGACAAGTGGGGCGTTTCTGCTGCTGCTCCTGTTGCTGTTGCTGCTGTTGCTGCACCAGCTGCTGCCGCTGCAGAAGAGAAGACCGAATTCGACGTTATCCTCGTTGATGGCGGTGCCAACAAGATCAACGTGATCAAGGAAGTTCGTGCATTGACCAACCTCGGCCTCAAGGAAGCTAAGGACCTGGTTGAGGGTGCGCCAAAGCCAGTTAAGGAAGGCGTGTCTAAGGACGAAGCTGCCAAGATCAAGGAAGCTCTTGAGAAAGCTGGCGGAAAGGTTGAGGTTAAGTAACCTCAGTCCTCAATGCGACTTGGGGTGGGCGTGCCGAGAGGTGCGCTCACCTGTCGCGTTATATCGAGATACCTACGTTGAGCGTGCGCGCTCAAGGACTGTGTCTCGTGCTGGGGTCAACCCAGCCATTGTGGTATCAACCGTTAAGGGGTAAGAGGCGTTAATGGCAGTATCTTTGGCCGGTCGTAAGCGTATCCGGAAAAGTTTTGCACGTTTAAGTGGTGTGGCACCTATGCCAAACCTGATCGAATTGCAAAAGAGTTCCTACGAGCAATTTTTGCAACGTGATGTATTACCTGAAAAGCGTGAAGCAGTGGGTTTACAGGCTGTTTTTCAGTCCATGTTCCCCTTGAAGGACTTTTCTGAAAAAGCTCAGCTCGAGTTCTACAAGTACGACTTTGACGAGCCAAAATTCGATGTCGACGAGTGCCGTCAGCGCGGTGCAACGTTTGCTGCTCCCCTTAAGGTTACTTTCCGCCTAGTCGTGTGGGATGTGGACGAGGATACCAAAGCGCGTTCAATCCGCGACATCAAAGAGCAAGAAGTGTACATGGGCGACATTCCGCTCATGACCGAGAACGGTACCTTCATCATTAACGGTGTTGAGCGCGTGATTGTCTCTCAAATGCACCGTTCACCTGGTGTATTCTTTGACCATGATCGTGGTAAGACCCACGTGTCCGGCAAGTTGCTCTTTTCCGCACGCGTGATCCCCTATGGCGGCTCGTGGCTTGACTTTGAGTTTGATGGTAAAGACTTACTTTATGTGCGTATCGACCGCCGTCGTAAGCTGCCAGTGACCACGTTGTTGATGGCTCTTGAGAGCGCCGCATCAGAAGAAGCGCGCACCAAAGCTGAGGCAGCCGGACAACCATTGCCAGACATGTCCGGGCTGTCACGCGAGGACATTTTGGCCACTTTCTATGCTAAGGTGCCTTTCACCAAGACAAAGAGTGGCTGGAAGATTCCGTTTGAGCCTGCAAGATGGCGTAGCGGAAAACTTACCCGCGACTTAGTTGATGCCAATTCAGGCCAAGTAGTTCTGGAAGCTGGTACGCGTATTACCCCACGTGTGGCTAAAAAGCTGACTGAAGAAGGTTTGAAAGAAATCATCGTGCCAGCTGACGACTTGCTTGGTCGCTATGCAGCTGAGGATGTGATTAACGAAGATACCGGTGAAATCTTCATCGAAGCAGGTGAAGAAATCACCGAAGCCATGCTGAAAACCATGGAAAAACATGGTTTCAAGTCCATTGTGACCTTGGCAATTGATCATATCAATGTTGGCCCCTACCTTCGTAACACCCTTGCCGCAGACCGTAACTACAGTCGCGAAGACGCATTGATTGACATCTATCGTGTCATGCGTCCTGGTGAGCCACCAACATTGGAAGGAGCTGAAGCCTTATTCCAAAGCTTGCTGTTTGATCCAGAGCGCTATGACCTGTCTGCCGTTGGCCGCGTCAAGATGAACATGCGTCTTGAGCAGGAAGTCGCCGACAGCGAGCGCGTGCTGCGCAAGGACGACATTCTCAAGATTCTCAAGATCCTCGTTGGTCTGCGCGATGGCCGCGGTGAGATCGACGATATCGACAACTTGGGTAACCGCCGCGTTCGCCCTGTGGGTGAGTTGCTGGAGAACCAATACCGCGCTGGCATGATGCGCATGGAGCGCGCCATTCGTGAACGCATGAGCTCTGTCGAGATTGATACAGTCATGCCCCATGATGTGATTAATGCAAAGCCTGTCTCCAGCGCCATCAAAGAATTCTTCGCATCGTCCCAATTGTCTCAGTTTATGGACCAAGTGAACCCGCTTGCTGAAATTACTCACAAGCGCCGCTTGTCCGCATTGGGCCCAGGTGGTTTGACCCGTGAGCGTGCTGGTTTCGAGGTTCGCGACGTTCACCCGACCCACTATGGTCGTATTTGCCCGATTGAAACGCCTGAAGGCCCAAACATTGGTCTGATTAACTCGCTGGCGACCTTTGCGCGCGTTAACAAGTACGGCTTCATTGAAAGCCCTTACTGCCGCGTGATTGATGGTCGTGTGACGGATGAGATCGTTTATCTTTCCGCCATGGAAGAGGGACGCTACGCTATCGCCCAAGCTTCCGCCCAGACCGATAAGGATGGACGCTTGGTCGAAGATTTCGTCACATGCCGTAAGGGTGGTGAGTTTACGATTGCACCGCCTAGCGATATTCAATTTATCGACGTGTCGCCTAAGCAGTTGGTCTCGGTAGCAGCGTCATTGATTCCTTTCCTGGAAAACGACGATGCGAACCGCGCACTCATGGGCTCTAACATGCAACGCCAAGCCGTGCCTTTGGTTCGTGCTGAGGCGCCATTCGTTGGAACCGGCATGGAAGCATCCGTTGCACGCGACTCTGGTGTAGCCTTGGCTGCACGCCGGGATGGTATCGTGGATCAGGTTGATGCAACTCGTATTGTGATTCGTGTAACTGACGCATCCGTCAGCTCGGGATCTGTGGTGGACATTTACAACCTGCAGAAATATCAACGCTCGAACCAAAGCACCTGTATCACCCAGCGCCCATTGGTGCGTACTGGTGATGTGGTGAAAGCTGGCGATATTATCGCTGACGGTCCTGCGACCGACCACGGTGAGTTGGCTTTGGGTCGTAACGTTCTGGTAGGCTTCATGTCCTGGCATGGTTACAACTTCGAAGATTCCATCATCTTGTCCGAGCGTTTGGTGAAGGAAGACGTATTCACATCGATTCACATTGAGGAATTCGAGGTGATGGCGCGTGACACCAAGCTGGGTCAGGAAGAAATCACCCGTGATATCCCTAACGTTGGCGATGAAGCGCTGCGTCACTTGGACGAGGCGGGTATCGTCTCCATCGGTGCTGAAGTTAAGCCAGGCGATATCTTAGTAGGTAAGGTGACACCAAAGGGTGAAACACCAGTGACGCCCGAAGAGAAATTGCTGCGCGCCATCTTTGGTGAGAAGGCTTCTGACGTACGCGACACGTCTTTGCGTGTTCCTCCTGGAATCAGCGGAACCGTTGTGGAAGTGCGCGTATTCTCACGTCGCGGCGTAGAAAAAGACGAGCGTGCTCTTGCCATTGAGCGAGCTGAGATTAACCGCCTTGCCAAGGATCGCGACATTGAGCGCGGCATTCTTGAGCGCGCCTTCTACGGCCGTTTGGAAGAGCTGTTGACCGGTCATAAGATCGTCACAGGTCCAAAAGGCATCAAGACCGGCGTGAAGGTTACCTCTGAAATCCTGGGCGAGTTCACCAAGGGTCAGTGGCGCCAAATTGTGGTTGATGACGAAAAAGTCATGACCGAAATTGAAGCTTTGACTGCAAAGCACGAAGAAAACGTCAATGCGGTTAACAAGCGCTTTGAGTCTAAGGCTGAGAAAATCCGCCGCGGTGATGAGCTGCCAACAGGTGTGTTGAAGATGGTTAAAGTCTTCATCGCCTCCAAGCGCAAGATTCAACCCGGTGATAAGATGGCCGGTCGCCACGGTAACAAGGGTGTGGTTTCCATAATCGTTCCTGAGGAAGATATGCCTCACCTGGAAGATGGAACGCCACTTGATATCGTCTTGAACCCGCTGGGTGTGCCATCCCGTATGAACGTGGGACAGATTCTTGAGACTCACTTGGGTTGGGCAGCTGTTGGACTTGGCCATCAAATTGGCGCGATGGTCTCAGAGCTATGCAACGAGAAGAAGTCTGTAGCCGAGCTTCGCGACTTCGTGAAGAGCATCTACAACCGTGCAGATGACCAAAAAGAAATCGAAGACTTGAGCGAAGAGGCTCTGGTTGAAATGGCGTGCAGCATGTCACGTGGTGTACCGATTGCAACCCCAGTGTTCGATGGTGCCCATGAAGGCGATATCGTGCGCGAGTTGACCCGTGCTAACCGTGATACCAGCGGTCAGGTGAACCTAGTTGACGGTCGCACAGGCGAGCCCTTCGAGCGTAAGGTCACTGTGGGCTACATCTATATGCTGAAGCTGTCACACATGGTTGATGACAAGATCCACGCCCGTTCCGTTGGACCTTACAGCTTGGTCACACAGCAGCCGCTGGGTGGTAAGGCACAGTTCGGTGGTCAGCGCTTCGGAGAAATGGAAGTCTGGGCTCTTGAAGCTTATGGTGCTGCTTATACGCTGCAAGAGATGTTGACGGTCAAGTCGGACGACGTCTCGGGTCGTACGAAGGTTTACGAGGCAATCGTCCGCGGTGACGATGCTCTTGAATCGGGTATCCCTGAGTCGTTTAACGTTTTGGTTAAGGAATTGCGCTCACTCTCATTGAACCTAGAGTTCGGTGAATACGACGTAGAGGAATCTGCGCAAGCGATTGAGCATTAATGGATAGGTTCGGGAGTTCGACATGAGCACGTTGATGAACATCTTTGGGCAAGTTAAAAACGCAAACAGTTTTGACTTCCTGCGCATCTCAATCGCAAGTCCAGAGCGCATTCGCTCTTGGTCTTACGGTGAGGTGAAAAAGCCAGAAACCATTAACTACCGTACGTTCAAACCTGAGCGTGACGGTCTGTTTTGCGCCCGCATTTTTGGTCCCGTAAAGGACTATGAATGCTTGTGTGGCAAATATAAGCGAATGAAATATCGCGGTATTATCTGCGAAAAGTGCGGCGTTGAAGTAACATTAGCCAAGGTCCGTCGTGATCGCATGGGTCACATTGAATTGGCGGCCCCTGTGGCGCACATTTGGTTTACCAAGTCTCTTCCAAGCCGTATTGCGGTTGTGCTGGACATGACCATCAAGGATCTCGAGCGCGTTCTTTACTTCGAAAACTACATCGTGGTTGAGCCAGGCCTCACTTCATTGAAACAACGTCAGTTGCTCAGTGAAGAAGAGTTCCTCGATGCACAAGATGAGTACGGTGAAGATGCGTTCACCGCCAGCATTGGTGCAGAAGCACTTAAGTCCATGCTGCAACAGCTGGATTTGGAAGAAGAGTGCGCTTCATTGCGTGAAGAGCTGCATGAAACCAACTCGGAAATGCGTCGCAAGAAGGTGATTAAGCGCCTGAAGGTGTTAGAAGCATTCCAAACATCAGGTACCCGCCCTGAGTGGATGATTCTTGACGTGTTGCCCGTAATTCCACCAGAACTGCGCCCTTTAGTGCCGCTAGATGGTGGTCGCCTTGCAACATCCGACTTACACGACCTTCATCGTCGCGTGATCAACCGTAACAACCGTCTGAAGCGTCTGATTGAGCTGCGTGCGCCTGATATTATCGTGCGCAACGAAAAGCGTATGCTTCAAGAGTCCGTTGACGCGTTGTTTGATAACAGCCGCCGCATTCGCCCGATTACGGGTCCGAACAAGCGCGCGCTGAAGTCTATTTCAGACATGCTGAAGGGTAAGCAGGGTCGCTTCCGTCAAAACTTGCTTGGAAAGCGCGTTGACTACTCCGGCCGTTCCGTGATCGTTGTGGGGCCCGAATTGAAGCTGCATCAATGCGGTTTGCCAAAGCGTATGGCCCTCGAACTTTTCAAGCCTTTTGTGTACTCGCGTCTAGAGCGCTATGGCTTGGCGTCCACCATTAAGGCTGCAAAGCGTATGGTTGAGCGCGAGCGTCCTGAGGTTTGGGATATTCTTGAAGAAGTGATTCGTGAGCATCCTGTGCTGCTGAACCGCGCACCAACACTGCACCGTTTGGGTATTCAAGCATTCGAGCCTGTGCTGATCGAGGGTAAAGCCATTCAGCTGCACCCATTGGTCTGTACAGCGTTCAACGCAGACTTCGACGGTGACCAGATGGCTGTTCACGTGCCGCTTTCAGTTGAAGCACAATTGGAAGCCCGTGTATTGATGATGTCGACCAACAATATCTTGGCCCCTGCTAGCGGTCGCCCGATCATTGTACCGACCAAAGACATCGTTATGGGCTTATACTACCTTACGATTCAACGCGATGGTGAGTTGGGCGAAGGTATGGTTTTCGGCTCGCTTGGGGAAATCGAGCAAGCCCTTGATCACCGCGCTGTATCGCTTCATGCCAAGGTTAAGGCACGCTACAAAACTGTGGATGACGAAGGTAATCCGATCACTACGATTATTGAGACCACACCTGGCCGTATGTTGGTGGCTGAACTGCTGCCACGTCACCGCATGGTGAAGGTGGATGTGGTGAACCGTCTGCTGACCAGCAAGGAAATCTCCCAGTTGATTGATGTGGTCTATCGCCACTGCGGTCAGAAGGAGACAGTTATTTTTGCCGACCGCTTGATGGGACTTGGTTTCCGTTATGCGACGCGTTCTGGTGTGTCATTCGGTAAGGACGACCTGGTTATTCCCCATGAGAAGGAAAAGCTGGTTAACGATACCCGTGAGAAGGTCTCTGAATACGAGCAACAGTACCTTGATGGTATGATCACCCAGGGTGAAAAGTACAACAAGGTGGTGGACGCTTGGGCCCAATGTACCGACCATGTGGCCGGCGTGATGATGAAGGGCCTTTCCGAGGTCAAGGCTGGCGAGCCTATTAACTCGGTCTACATGATGGCCCACTCAGGAGCTCGTGGTTCTGCAGCGCAGATGAAGCAGCTGGCAGGTATGCGCGGTCTGATGACCAAGCCAAGTGGCGAGATTATCGAAACCCCGATTATCTCTAACTTTAAGGAGGGTCTGACCGTTCTTGAGTACTTTAACTCGACCCACGGTGCCCGTAAGGGTCTTGCTGATACGGCGCTGAAGACCGCAAACTCTGGTTACTTGACCCGACGTTTGGTAGACGTTGCACAAGATTGCGTTGTCCACGAAGAAGATTGCGGTACCACGAACGGTATCGTGGTGAAAGCCATTGTTGAGGGCAGCGAAATTTTGACCCCGCTGGGTGAGCGTATTCTTGGACGCAGTGCTAATGAGGATATCGTTGATCCAAACAGCAATGAAGTTGTCGTGGCGCGCGGTCAGATTATTGAGGAAGCTCACCTTGAGCGCCTCGAGAACATGGGTCTTGACGAGGTGAAGATTCGTTCAGCACTTACCTGCGAAGCTAAGCTTGGCATTTGCGCCACATGCTATGGCCGAGACCTTGCGCGCGGTACCCGCGTCAACTTGGGCGAGGCAGTGGGTGTAATTGCAGCTCAATCTATTGGTGAGCCTGGAACACAGTTGACCATGCGTACATTCCACATTGGTGGTGCGGCGCAAGGTGCGGCTGAAAAGTCCAGCATTGAAGCTGCATTTGATGCCACGGTTGAAATTAATAACCGCAACGTGGTGATTAACCCAGAAGGTGTGCCGATTGTCCTTAGCCGTTACTCCGAAGTTGTGCTGAAGGATGCCAAGGGCCGTGAACGTGCGCGCTATAAGGTACCTTTTGGTGCGCGCTTGCTAGCAGATGAGGGAACCAAGGTTAAGAAGGGTCAGAAACTCGCTGAGTGGGATCCATACACCTTGCCGATCATCTCTGAAGCTGATGGTGTGGTTCACTTCGTTGATATCGTCGATGGTGTGTCGGTACGTGAAGTCACCGATGAGACTACAGGCATTACCAACCGTGTGATCATTGACTGGCGTCAGCAGCCTCGCGGGCAGAATTTGAAGCCACGTTTGGCGATCCGCGATGCTAAGGGTGATCCTGTGATGCTCGCCAATGGTCTTGAAGCACGCTACTTTATGCCGGTTGATGCTGTTATTAGCGTCGACAACGGCGTTAAAGTGCGCGCAGGTGAGATCTTGGCCCGTATCCCACGCGAATCTTCAAAGACCCGCGACATTACCGGTGGTCTTCCCCGTGTTGCCGAGTTGTTTGAAGCCCGCATGCCAAAAGATCATGCCATCATCAGCGAAATCGATGGTCGCGTTGAATTTGGTAAGGACTACAAGACCAAGCGTCGTATCCGCGTCGTGCCATTGGATGGAAAGGGTGAAGCCGTTGAATACATGGTGCCTAAGGGACGTCACGTGACTGTCTTTGAAGGTGACTATGTGAAGAAGGGTGAGCTTTTGGTCGATGGTAACCCTGTACCGCACGATATCTTGCGTGTCATGGGCGTTGAAGCATTGGCGAGCTACCTGATTAATGAGATTCAGGAAGTTTACCGTCTGCAGGGCGTGAAGATTAACGACAAGCACATTGAAGTGATCGTGCGTCAAATGTTGCAGAAGGTGGAAGTCGTGGATCCAGGCGATTCCACTTACCTAGTGGGTGAGTTGATTGATCGTCGTGAGCACGATGCGCTTAACATCGCCTTAGAGCAAAAGGGTGAGCGCCCTGTAGTGGCAAATCCTGTGCTTCAAGGTATTACCAAGGCCTCGTTGCAGACGGAATCCTTCGTCTCAGCCGCTTCGTTCCAAGAGACCACGCGTGTCTTGACTGAAGCTGCTGTGGAAGGCAAGACCGACCACCTGCGTGGCTTGAAAGAAAACGTGATCGTGGGTCGCCTTGTGCCTGCCGGTACTGGATCTGTTGTGCGTCACTTGCGTCAGCTTGCCGCACGAATGGATTTGGAAGAGCAGGCAAAGATTGCCAGCGGCTCCTATCAGGAAGAGATGCGCGTCTCGCAAAACGCGTAAAATATAGGGTTGCGGCGTGCTAGACCCAATTTTGGGCTTGACTCAGGCCCAAGAGATGAATAGCATGCCGCTGCTATGATGTATTTTCCCAAAGATCTTCGCATTGTGCCGAAGGGAGGGCGCTTCTAAGGCAGGACCAGCTCATTTGCTGTGACTTAGATGTTGGACATGGGTGAAAAGAAAGGAATTGGCTGAATGCCTACAATTAACCAGCTTATTCGTAAGCCGCGCCAGTCTGTACCTGCGCGTAACAAAGTTCCTGCGATGCAGGCTTGCCCGCAAAAGCGTGGCGTCTGCACGCGTG
>CAYRKI010000024.1:12291-15120 GCA_964424815.1 uncultured Thiotrichales bacterium
GTAACTGGATACATTCCAGGTGAAGGGCACAACCTGCAAGAGCACTCAGTCGTGCTGATTCGCGGCGGTCGTGTGCCTGACCTTCCCGGTGTGCGTTATCACATCATTCGTGGAACTTTGGATACCCAAGGCGTGCAAAAGCGTCGTCAGGGTCGTTCGAAATACGGCGCTAAGCGTCCAAAATAACGGAGTTGAGCAATGTCTCGTAGGCGTGCTGCTGAAAAGCGTGAAGTCCTTCCAGATCCTAAGTATAAGGACACTGTTGTCACAAAGTTTATGAACTGCGTGATGCTGCAAGGCAAAAAGTCAGTTGCTGAAGGTATCGTTTATGGTGCGTTGACCACCATTCAAAACCGTACCGGTAAAGACCCAGTCGAAGTTTTCCATGAAGCTTTGGGCAATGTGCGTCCCATGGTTGAGGTTCGTTCTCGCCGTGTGGGTGGTGCCACATACCAAGTTCCTGTTGAAGTTCGCCATGACCGTGCGCGTGCGCTATCCATTCGTTGGATTATCGACGCTGCCCGTAAGCGAGGTGAGCGCACCATGACTGATCGTCTGTCCGCTGAATTGTTGGAAGCTGCCCAGAACCGTGGCGCTGCAGTCAAGAAGCGTGAAGAAACCCACCGTATGGCAGAAGCAAACAAAGCGTTTGCTCACTACCGCTGGTAGTCGGGGGGAATGATGGCACGTACAACTCCTCTCGAGCGCTATCGTAACATCGGCATCATGGCCCACATCGATGCTGGTAAAACAACAACGACCGAGCGCGTTCTTTACTACACCGGTAAATCCTACAAGATTGGTGAAGTGCACGAAGGTGCCGCCACCATGGACTGGATGGAGCAAGAGCAAGAGCGTGGTATTACCATTACCTCTGCTGCAACCACCTGTTTCTGGATGGATCACCGCATCAACATTATCGACACACCTGGCCACGTAGACTTCACGATTGAAGTAGAGCGCTCTTTGCGCGTTCTGGACGGTGCTGTTGCTGTGTTCGACTCAGTTGCTGGCGTTGAGCCCCAGTCCGAGACCGTGTGGCGCCAGGCAGACAAGTACAACGTTCCTCGTATTTGCTTTGTGAACAAGATGGACCGTATTGGTGCCAACTTCTACCGCACTGTCGATATGATCGTTGACCGTCTGGGTGCTCGTCCATTGGTGATCCAGCTGCCTGTGGGTATGGAAAGCGATTTCTCTGGCGTGATTGATCTCGTTGAAATGCGCTACATCCATTGGCAAGACGAGAGCTTGGGTGCGAAGTTCACTTACGAGCCCATTCCTGCAGAGTTTGCAGACAAGGCGGCCGAGTATCGCGCCAAGATGATCGAAATGGCTGTTGAGATGGACGATGATGCGCTCAACGCATACCTTGATGGTCAAGAGCCAGATGTAGCAACCTTGCACAAGTGCATCCGTAAGGGCGTTTTGACAAGCTCCTTCGTGCCTGTGCTGTGCGGTTCTGCTTTCAAGAACAAGGGCGTGCAGCCATTGCTTGATGCTGTTGTGCATTACCTGCCTTCCCCGCTTGATATCGGTGCTGTTAAGGGTTCCGACCAAAGTGGTGAAAAGGAAATGACCCGTGAGCCAAGCGATAGCGAGCCATTCAGCGGCTTGGCCTTCAAAATCATGACCGATCCTTTCGTTGGATCCCTCACATTCGTGCGTATTTACTCAGGTAAGCTTGAGTCTGGCGCTACGATTATGAACTCGACTAAGGATAAGAAAGAGCGTAACGGTCGTATGCTGTTGATGCATGCGAACAGCCGTGAAGACATTAAAGAAGCTTATGCTGGCGACATCGTGGCTCTGTGCGGTATGAAAGATACCACCACAGGTGACACACTGTGTGATCCGATTAAGCCTGTTGTGCTTGAGCGCATGGAATTCCCTGATCCCGTGATCGAGGTGGCCGTTGAGCCTAAGTCCAAAGCGGACCAAGAAAAGATGGGCTTGGCGTTGTCACGTCTTGCAACAGAAGATCCTTCATTCCGCGTGGCATCTGATCCTGAGAGTGGTCAGACCATTATTAAGGGAATGGGTGAGTTGCACCTTGAGATCATCGTCGACCGTATGAAGCGCGAATTTAAGGTCGAGGCAAACGTTGGTCAGCCGCAGGTGGCTTACCGCGAGACCATCAGCAAGGCATACGAAATCGACTACACCCACAAAAAGCAAAGTGGTGGTGCTGGTCAGTTCGCGCGCGTTATCATTAAGTTCGAGCCTCTTGAGCCAGGTAATGGCTTCCAATTTGAGAGCAAGATCGTTGGTGGTTCGGTGCCGAAAGAATACATCCCTGGTGTGCAGAAGGGTCTGACCTCTGCATTGGACACCGGTGTAATGGCTGGCTTCCCCATGATCGACTTTAAGGCGACTCTGATTGATGGTGCCTACCACGACGTTGACTCGTCCGTGCTGGCCTTCGAAATTGCAGCTCGCGCTGCCTTCCGCGAAGGTATTCCAAAGGCGGCACCAAAGCTGCTTGAGCCCATTATGCGCGTTGAAGTTGTAACCCCAGAAGAATATATGGGTGATGTGATTGGTGACTTGAACAGCCGTCGTGGCCAGGTCAGCGGTATGGATCAACGTGGTAACGCCCGTGTTGTGACTGCGATGGTGCCATTGGCGAGCATGTTTGGTTACGTCAACAACTTGCGCTCCATGAGCCAGGGACGTGCACAATACACTATGCAATTTGATCATTACGAAGCCGTGCCTCAGCACGTTGCTGATGAAGTGATTGCGAAAAGTAAATAGGTTGAGGAAGGAATAGAAGATGGCTAAGGCAAAGTTTGAGCGCAACAAGCCTCACGTGAACGTTGGTACGAT
>CAYRKI010000025.1:0-10442 GCA_964424815.1 uncultured Thiotrichales bacterium
GGGGTAGATGGATTTGAAAATATTCCTTTTTTGGAAAGGCTATCTCTTTCGGGTGCAAAAAATCTGCCATTCGTACTCAACTTTGAACACCCCATGAAGCAATTGACGAACTTGTCTTTAGATGAAACTTTGATTGATGAACTCAATGGCCTTGAAAATCTTCCTGCCCTCGAAAAGTTGAGCCTGAAAAATATGGATCTTTTCAATGGGGTTTTGAACTTCAAAGTTCCCATGAAAGAACTCACGGAATTAGAGTTGCGTGGCACACGAATGCGCCAGATCAATGGTATTGAGTTTCTTGAGGCTATTGATGTTTTGGATCTGCAAAATCAGAAATATTTTGAAGCGCCTCTTGTCCTTGCTGGTGATCTTAAAGAGCTCCGAGAGTTGGACATATCCAAATCAGCTATTCCTGATATTCATGGCTTATCCCATGCGCCTAACCTGAGAACCCTTAAACTGGAAAATTGCGAGGGTTTTTCCGGGTCCTTGCGTTTCGAGGGCCCGATGAGGGCTCTCAAAGAAATTAAAACAACGGGAACATCAATCAAATCAATCAAAGGAATACAGAATCTGCTGGCATTGGAAAAAATGAATTTTCGTAAATTTAATATTGAAGATCCTGAAATTCATTTTAGTGAAGTGAATGAGGTAACTGAGCTTTTGAATTTAGCATTAACGAATGTAAAGAAAATTGATGGCCTCTCTAATTTGAAGAGACTTAGTGATTTGTCCCTTTCGCAGACTAAGGACTTGACTGGATCATTAAAAATTGAAGAAGCAATGCCATTGCTTAAGCAAATTGATGCGATGTCTTCTGCAATAGAGGCTATTGAGGGATTGGAAAATGCCCCAAACCTGAGAATTTTGAATTTAAAGAACTCGCGTCATTTTTCAGGAACTCTCGAATTTAAAGAGCAAATGCCCCAGATGAATAGGTTGTGGCTTGAAGGCACTGCGATCGAGACTATTGAGGGTCTGCATAGATTGGCCAATCTAAAGCATCTCACTTTGCCCGATGATCATGAGGTGGTCGCACGCGTCCCTGTAGGTTTCCAGCTGCAAGTGAAGCCTAAGGGGCGCTTAAGGCTTGAATATGACGAGAGTCTTTAGGGTTTGGCCGAGTGATTCAGAATGTGCGGTAAGCCTGCTTTGAGGTAATCATACCCAGTAATCAACGTAAGAGCTGCCGCTATCCACAAACCATACAATCCCGTAACCGCTAAAAAATTGGAATGAACAGCAGGACCATTAGCCACCAAAAAACCAAGAGCTACCATTTGCAAACCCGTCTTCCATTTGGCAAGGCGGGTCACGGGAACGGATACTTTGATCTCAGCTAAGAATTCCCGCAATCCTGAGACCAAAACCTCGCGGCATAGTATGATCATGGCGGGAATCAAAGAGAGCCCTTGGATGCGTCCAAAGCCTGCAAGAAGTAAAAGTGTAGACGCCACCAGCAGTTTGTCAGCAATGGGATCCAAAAATGTTCCTAGCGCGGTTTGTTTGTTCAATACGCGGGCAAAATAGCCATCTAGAAAATCGGTGATGCACGCAAGTATGAACAAGGTCGCAGCTGACCAGCTGCTCCATTCAGTGGGGATAAAAAAAAGCAAAGCCACAACCGGGACCACCGCTATTCGAAGGAGCGTCAACAAGTTAGGCAAAAAATCAAACATCGCAAGCGACCTGTTCTAGAACCTTCACAAGATTTACACGATTATTCATGGGGATGCATCTTATTCTCTCGGTGGAAATGCGATTTTATTTCACGGGACAGTGTTAGACTTGGAATTGCTGATTGCGTGTTATGCCCTTAGTATGTCTATTTCCCTCATAGCAAGCACACTACTACCCGTGAAAATAATCATATATTTTTTGGGCAACTTGCGCGCTGATACCCTCAACATTTTGCAGATCAGCTACGCCTGCTGCTGCCACATCCCGGGCTGAGCCAAAATGCTGCAGTAAGGCTTTCTTTCTTTTTGGACCAATGCCTGGAATATCATCAAGCAGAGACTGACTGAGCGCTTTTACCTTGCGGGCGCGGTGATAGGTGATTGCAAAACGATGCACCTCGTCTCGCAGGCGTTGCAAATAATGCAGCAAGCTAGGTTTGTGCGCGAGGCTAAAAGGAGGTTTGCCGTGAACATAAAAAGTTTCAAGACCGGCGTTGCGTTGCGGACCTTTGGCAATGGCCAGCACTTTGATGTCGAGATCAAGCTCCATTAGTATTTGTTGCACAGAAGAAAGCTGGCCAGGGCCGCCATCAATGAGTAGCACATCAGGTAAAGGGTTTTCTGCTTCATTGGTGCGCAGTGTTCCTGAAAAGCGCCGACGCAATACCTCACGCATCATGCCGTAATCATCGCCTGGCGTGATGCCACCAGGTCCTGCTGTGCGAATAAGAAATTTGCGATAGCCGTTTTTCTCAAAACCTGCAGGGCCTGAGGTAATCATCGCGCCAATGGCGTTGGTTCCCTGCTGATGGCTGTTGTCGTAGACCTCAACACGGCGAATTGGGTCTGGAAGTTCCAAGAGCTCTTGAAGAGCCTCTAAATGAGCGACTTCACTGCGACTTTGTGCCAATTTACGGGTGAGTGCATCTTTGGCGTTTTGTAGGACATGATCCATGACGCGGCGCTTGGCACCCCGAAGAGGGTAGGAAATCTCCACTTTGCGGTCTGCTGCCTGGGAAAGAGCCTCTTCATGCAAGTTTTGGTCCGGCAGATGTTCGCTGACAAGAACCACGGGAGGGGGAGGTGTCTCCTGATAAAACTGTCCCACAAAGGCAGCCAGTGTCTCTGCCAAGTCACTTTCCTCGGCATGCTGAGGGTAAAAACTGCGACTGCCGTAGTGGCTGCCATTGCGATAGAAAGCCACTTGAATACAGGTAAGCCCCCCCTCCCGGGCCGCAGCCATGATGTCTACATCGCGTAGGCTGGGGTGGTTAATGCTTTGCTGAGCTTGAATATGTGTCAACGCGCGGATTTGATCCCGAAGTTGTGCTGCATATTCATAAGAACGCTGTGCGCTTGCCTGCTGCATCATGCTTGCCAGTTGTTCTTGAATGTGAGCTGAGCGTCCCTCCAAAAATGCCTCAGTCTGCTGAACTTGTGCAGCATACTCAGGGATAGTCACTTTCTCAACACAAGGCGCAGTGCAGCGCTTAATATGGTATTGTAGGCATGGCCTCTTGCGAGAGGCTAAAAAGCTATCGGTGCATGCACGCAGTTTAAATACTTTGTGCAGCGTGGTGAGCGTCGCATTCACCGATTCCGTGCTGGCAAAGGGGCCAAAGTAACGCCCGCCTTCTGTTTGTGTGCCGCGATGTTTGCTGAGGCGCGGGTAGGGGTGATTGCTTATGTGGATATAGGAAAAAAACTTGCTGTCTTTGAGAAGGATATTATAGCGTGGCGAAAAGCGTTTAATAAGATTCGCCTCCAACAGCAGCGCTTCGACTTCGGTGTGCGTTGTGATGATTTCAAGAAACTTTGTTTCAGACACCATGCGTTGCAAACGCACCGGCAAGCGGTGAACTTGGGTGTAGCTGGAGACACGTTTTTTAAGACTTTTGGCTTTTCCAACGTAAAGCACCGTTTGATCTGCTGAGACCATACGGTAAACACCGGGTTTTTCGGGTAATGTTTTGCATGCAGCCTTGAGGATCTCGCGGCCCTGTTCCAGTTTTGTAAGTGGGTTATCTTTTCTCACAGTCATGCAAGTTTTTAACTCCTTTTTAACATTGGTTGCAAAACTACAAAAAATCATTCACTTTTGAGGCAACTCACAACTTCTGTGGATAAGTCTGTGGATTTATCGTTGAACGGCATGTGAGGTTCCACGTTCTGCCAGGAGTTCACCGCCTCTGCTTAAATATGTGGCATTTTAGAAAAATGCCGGAAAACTGGGCTTTTTAATGCCAGGAAAGGGTTTGGATTATCTGGCAATGTTAATAAATAACTCGCAACAAGATGGTCCAGTACTTGGTGTGAATAAAATTTGTATTTAAGAAAAAATTTGGAAACCTTTATTCCAAACCTGAAAAGTATCGCTAGAATTTATGAAACAGCTTCTTGTTGGCGGTGAAAGTCAATTATAGAGCCGATCTCAGCTTGCAATTTTTGGCTTTCACGTTAAACTGTACACTTAAATCAATCAGAAAAGTTATGCTGTGGATCCAACAAGTTTTCTCCAAAATAGCCTAATCATCCTCTCCGCCGCGGTTCTTGTTGTGTCGGTGGTACGTTATTTTAAAATTAGTCCTATTCTTGGCTATCTTTTGGCAGGGCTTGCCATCGGGCCGAATGCATTAGGGTTTATCCGTGATTTAACCCAGATTGAGATTTTGGGGCATTTGGGAATCGTCTTTTTGCTGTTTACCATTGCTCTTAAAATGCCACTGCAGCGATTACAGGTGCTGCGCCGCTATGTCTTCGTTTTAGGAAGCCTACAGGTTGCAGTCACTGGGGGTGCCATTGCCCTTTTAATTGGCCTTATCTGGGATTTGCCGATTGATTCTACATTCCTTATTGGTGGTACAGTTGCGCTGTCCTCTACCGCTGTTGTGCTGCGTCTTTTAGCTGAGCGGGGAGATATTGGCTCCAAGTCAGGCCGTATTACTTTTGCAGTCTTGTTGTTCCAAGATTTAGCAGTTGTCCTGCTGCTTGTGCTACTCTCCTTGCTGCAAGAATCTGAGGAATCTTTTGTCCAAGTGCTGGGGCTTGCTGCACTCAAGGCTTTCGTCGTCCTCTCTTGTATTATTTTGGTTGGTCGTCTCTTGGTTCGGCCGCTTTATCGCGGAATTGCGCATCTCAATAACCCTGAGCTGTTTATTGCAGTCAGCCTCTTAATGGTGCTGCTTATCTCCGTTGCGACGGCAAGTGCAGGTCTTTCCATGGAGTTGGGCGCGTTTCTTGCGGGTTTATTGCTCTCTGAGACAGAATACAGACATCAGGTCGAAGCGGATATTCAACCCTTTTATGGGTTGTTGCTTGGTTTGTTTTTTATGCACGTGGGCATGATCATTAACCCTCACTACATCGCTGGTCATATGGCTCTGATTTTTGGCGTTGTTGCCGGGATGTTAGTGGTTAAAACTTTTATTTTTATGGTTATTGCCAGGATTATGGGTATATCGCTGCCCACTGCGATTCGCGCTGGTCTGTTGTTGTCGGTTGGAGGCGAATTTGTTTTTATCGTGGCCTTACCTGCTTTAAAGGCCGATTTGTTGACACCTGATGTCATTCAGTTGCTTTTTTCTGTGGTGGCATTTTCCATGGCTTTGGCGCCTTTTCTTGAAGTGCTAGGTAAGAAACTTGAAGATAAGTTTCTTAATGAAGTGTCTGATCATCATATGGAAGCGACGCAAGAAGAAATCTCGGATTTACGCAACCACGTGATTATTGCGGGCTTTGGTCGTGTCGGTGAATTATTAAGCCGCATCTTTGCGGAGCAACTCATCCCTTACGTCGTGATCGAAAACGATATGCAACGTGTATCGGATGCCAGATCTCGCGGGCTTCCGGTCTACTTTGGTGATGCTCGTCGTGCTGAAGTTATGCGCACCTTGGGCGCTGAAAAAGCTCGGGCAGCCATCGTATGCGTGGATAACTCGCGCTCACTCTTTAGAATTGCCATGATGTTGCGTCGCCAATTCCCTAATCTTGCTGTTTCTGTGCGTCTTCGCGATGATGAGTTTGAAGCCAAACTGCTGGAAATGGGCGCAGCTGTTATTTTACCTGAAACCTTAGAGCCCAGCCTGCAATTGGCTGCCTCAACCCTGCGGGCCATGGGTATTCCTGATACCGAGGCGGAGCAGGTGATTGAGACCTACCGTCGTACCTATCAACCCATCGCTCGGAAAGTGGCACGTCCAGCTGAAGTGTAACTGGGTAATTTGTCGTGATTGATCACGACCTTGGCCGACCTGGTTGGGTCCAAGTCGGCCTTTTACGTGATGCTTACTCATGGATTTTCCGAGCTTTGATGATGCTCACCGTTGTGGGCGTAGACGTGACTTCCACACATTCAAATCCAGACTCAGCAAGCAACATCTGGTAAGACTCAAGTGTTCTCTCACGAGCGCCATTGACTCCTTTAAGGGCAATAAGGCCTAGATCCCAATCCCGCAACACACTGGGCTGATCATCGCAAGGTAGTAAACCCTCGATAATATAAAGATGTCCATCACCAGCTAAAGCAGCGTGGGCGTGGCGCAAAATTTGCAAATTTTCCTGCCAAGACCAATTGTGCAATACACGCTTCAACGTAATTGCATTTGCTTTGAACTGAAAAGGCCCTTCAAAAAAACTTCCAGGAATGGTCTTTGCACGTTTTTGATTACATTCAGTCAACAGTGTAGATTCTGCAAAAGTAGTTGCAAGATCAAGAAGCGCGCCGCGCGCATCAGGATGGCCAGTTAAAATAGCGTTCAAGAGACCTCCACGCCCACCGCCCAAATCAACCACGTCGAATAGCGGCAGCTCTGACAAGGTGTTTTCAGCAAAAGTGCTTTGTGCCAAATCTTCCGCAATCACTTGACCCACGATGCGATCTTCTGGCACTGAAAAAGCAGCCATGCCCACGTTAAAACGCTTGGCAACCTCAGGGTTAGCTTGAGTATAAGAATAAAACTCTTGCCCGCCTGTAAGCGCTGACAGGGCAGACTTATCAGAAGTCATGGCAAGGTGCAGGTGACCAAAGGCCTGCCACCGAACCGGATCGGCCTCTTTTGCAAATGCAGGCTGTAGCGGTGCAAGCCAGTCCCTCAACGCCAGGGACACCCTGTAACCATCCCTATCCTGGCTCAAGTAGTCATATCTTGCTAATGTCTGGCAAAGGCTCTCGACATTCAGATCCTGTGTCAGGGGGGTGAGGCTTTTGCTCCCGTCTACTTTGGGATAACTAAAAATCTCAAGTTCGCAGGCTAAATGCAGGGCGCGGGAGAGGATATGGTCTGCTGCAAGACGTCCAAGAGGTGCGGCAAGGAGTGTCTCATCCATCTCAAAGAAAGCCGCGGATTGATCGGCCCAATAGGTTTGGGTGCTCGTCCACTTCTCAAGCCATGGTGTGAGGCAGGTATAAGTTTCAGCCTTTAAAGCTTTTCCGGCCTCATAATGACCACCATCGGTTATGCTGGCAATTTTGTGGCTCACCAGCACACTCATAAGGCGATCGCGAGCTGCCTCTTGGATAGGAACGTGTGTTTCACCAAACAACACTTCAATGGGCTGTGGTCCTTTGAGTAATCTCGCAAGTACACCAAGACGATGGGCTTCGTGAATGGCCAGAGCATGTTGAAAGCCGTAAGCGTCTTGGATTACTGAAAGATAATTTTTTGAGGCAGATAAGCTCTCTGAGCTAGCTTTATTGATCCCGTCTTCCTCAAATGCGGCGTCCTTAGTTGCTAGAGCGGGGAGAGAGTAGGTAAGCGCGCTTACGCAGGCCATGGCAGCGGCAAACCTGCATGCGTTTGCTTTATGGGATGACAGGGGGTGCCCCAGATTCGCCGCTAACTGTTTCCCTCTAGGATTAGGCACCCCATTTCGTGCGGGGCGCGCCATGACATCCCATAAGTTTGCAAAGTCCAGGCAAGAGTTGGCTCTCCAGCCGCAATTTCTACGCTCATTAATAAATCGAAATTTTTTCATATTTATCTCCATTTGATGGTGTTCATACTTAACCGAACGTTCAATAAATAACTTAGTAGATGCTCAGGATCAAATATTTTTTTGAACGATCATTAAATTTTTATAGTTTAAGAGAGAAAACTGGCGTAAAAAGACAAACAAGAGCGGCAAGTAAGGCAAAACCTGGAATGATATCTATCGCTTCAAAGAACACAGGGCAGGCAAGTCTTCCTCTGCCTCATGGTGACTGACCAAATACGACTGGAAAGCGAATAATCACAGGCTCTAAGGGTCGAGATACAACCAGGATTGCCAGGCTGCGCTCGCGATGACGGGGCTGTGGAGGTTGCAATTGGGAGGGGGCGAGAGTGTTTAGGAAAGGCTATCTGAGTTCAACCGGGTGAGAGCAAGGTTAGCACAGAAGAAGCAGCTTAGACGTCGTTGATCTATAACTTAGGGTGGTCGCACTAAAAATTGATTTTTTGCGTAAGAATTGAATAAGAGGAAACTGATGCCTAAAAGTGAGTCTCAAAACGACAAGCTGCTCCAGCCTGCAAAAGGCCAAAAGGGTGAGGCCATGCGGAGGCGGCTTTTAGATGCCGCGCGCATCCACTTTTTAAATCATGGCTTTGCAGGCGCCTCAATTAATGACATTGCAAAAGTAGCTGGAGTTCATAAAAGCCACCTTTATCATTATTTTTCCAGTAAAGAAGCCCTTTGGCTTGCGGTAAAGCAGATGATTCTTGAGGAAAGCTTGGGACACCTCCAGGTGCCAAGCTTTCCTGATGACACTCTTGAAAATTTTGTAACGTCGTTCGTGCACTATCGTTTTGGGGTATATGCCAAGAGCCCTGATTTGGCGCGCATGCTAAGTTGGCAGCGTCTTGAGCCTGATAATCTTCAGTTACGTTCTGCCCCTGAAATACTGGAAGGGAATGCGCGTGCCTGCCTTGAAGCTTTAAAGCGAGAGGGTCTTATGGATGCGAGCATTGAGGTGAATATGGCGATGGTCTTGTTGTTGCGTTTACCACCCAGCCTTTTTCTTGAGGGTGCTGATATAACCTCTAACACGCCGTCAGAGTTTCAGGTTTTTGAGGCGCTCATTATCAGGTGTCTTGTGACAGGCCTTAGTCCTTTATCATCGGTACAAATAAGTTGAACTTTCACCCCCTATCGTCTAGAGAGGGTGAAACTCAAGGGGAACTTTGGAACCATGAATCGCACATGTAGTTTTTTAATGACTCGAACCCGGCAATTTATTGTGATGAGCACCATTATTGGATTCCAAGTGCTCGCCTGTTATGCCAGTGAGCCCTTTGATATGGGCGCTGCCCGCTTTTTGTTTCGCGGTTCTCCTCATAGTAATTTATTTCAAATTAAAGAAAATGATCAGCAACTCATTCAGAAACTTAAGATGTGGGATCAAGAGAGTTTGATGGCTTATCGGGATCAATGCCAACCAGAGGAACGCCATGATCTTCGCAAACGCCTTTTTGATTTGGGCAACGTCTTTTGTCATGACTTGCGTCATGGCTGGCGCCTTTTGGATAAATCACCTCAAAGCCTTGCTAAAGCTCAGGATTTAATTGGCGTGCGTGTGGTTGATTGTTTGTTTGATCAATATGATTTCTATCGCGTGTCAGCTAATGGTGTGCGGCTGCTTTCTTTGGCCCTATGGGAAAATCAAAGTTTCGAATCACGGTGGCAAGAGGGAATATTACATCAGTCGCTGACTCTTTTTACAACCTTTGGTCAGACTTACAAAGAAATACAAACCTTTTTGCGCAATCATGCGTCTTCGTCTTCGCGCTTTGGTTTTAACCCTGATGCCAGCCGCGCTGAATTTTCTGCGACCCTATCTCAACATATCGCGCTGTTGGCGATGATTCTCAGAGCTTATAAAGCTCTAGGCGAGGGTTCTGCCATAGCGTCTTTGCGAGAGATTCGTGTAGAATAGGCAAAGCGAGACGGCAATCATTCCATTAAGGCGTTGTATTGATCTCCTTATTGACACAAGGTGAGAATTTCCCTAATTTCACCGAGCCTTATCGGCAATTTAAGTCAAATTGGAGATATGTTTATGAAAAAATTGAGCTTATCCCTTGCGCTTTTTCATGCGCTAGGGGTTGGAAATGTGGATGCGACAACTCTTCTTTCGCCAGTTGACGCTGACTTCGACAACATAACAGCGCTACGCCAAAGCGGTCAAAAAGTCATTGAAAATGTGCGTAAAAGTTTGAAGGCGAAGCACGGGATTACGGAAGAAAATTTAGATCCTTGCGCAGCTACCCTCGTCGAGAGTCAAGATCATCTCTTCGACCAGATTTTTTACTACGGAAAGAACGGCACCAAACTTGCTGACATTTATGACCCTAAAAAATTAGCTTTGATTATAGATCCTGAATATATTCCTAATGAAGTACAGTCGCTTTATGGCTTTTCATTTGTCGGGCATAAGAATAACCCCATTTCTGTGCAGGCATTGATCGAGCGTATTGATGATGTGGCGCGATTTATTCAGAGCGCTTCATTCAGCGCGAAACGACTCTTCTTATCCTTCGAGCATCTGAGCCTTGAACAAGACACCCTTGATCTTGATTTGCTCAATCACAGTTTTGCGCGATTGCTGAATAGCTCGTCAGCGTCTTTGCAAGTGAGTATGCGTACAGCTGATTTAAGCTATGCGCCTCCATTCCTTGCCGCGTTGACCCCGCACGCGCATCGGCTTGAGAAGATATGGATTGGACAATCGATAGAATCACAGCTTCCGCGTGAGGGTGTTGCAAGTGTGCAAGGTCTGTTGCAAAAGGC
>CAYRKI010000025.1:10452-14844 GCA_964424815.1 uncultured Thiotrichales bacterium
TCTCAGCTACGCAGTGCAAGTCTTAAATTTCATTATGATCTTGAGGAGAGTGATGGTCAGCAGTGGTCTAAAACATTCGAGAGAGTATTTTCAAGAAATCATATTGAGACCATCGAACTGCCTTTGCATTTTAGTAAGACGTGGAGTACGGAACAAAACCACCCTATGACTGCTCTGATTAGCTCCATTATAAAAATGGAGGGAGAGAATCTATTCACAGCTTACCGTGAGGAGGACTTGGATTCTGCTCAAGTATTTGGTGTTTTTATGGGGAAAAGCCCAGAAGATCAAAGAAGGTACGCTGTCTGGAATTTTTGTGAGAAAGAAGAGCTGACCATAGAGGAGGCGGTCTACAGGTATCTTTCCTCCAGTATGATCCGACTTTGTCATCAACGATATATAGATACACTTCGTAAGAAAAAATTATAATATATAAATAAATCTCGGCCCTTGTGGTCGAGATTTATTTATATTTTCAGGTTGAAATCCTTTATCCATCGCTTCACGATAATGTTTCTCTTATGCTTCTGTGAATTCTTAATTGAGGAAAAGCCGAGCAGGGTGTTGCATGCTAAAAATTCTTATGATGGGTCCCCATTGTATATTTTGTGCGTTTCTGCATCAGCATCAGAGCTTTTATAAGAGAAGGAAGCACCTAATAGAGGAAGTTCTCTTCCCCTCGAATATGCTCAATATCTGCGGTTTTAGATACTCAACAAACTTGATACATGTCTATATCTCTACAAGTTTCATCCAAACTCTGCAGGTTATCAGCCTGTCGAAGAGTGTGATGAGCGTACGTTGAAAAAACGGGAAAAAGCCGCAAGATGTGCCGGCCAAGTTAAGCTGCTTTATTGTTCTTTTTCTGGTGATACTAATGGCGTCGAGGGGGATGTGTCAGACCTCATGTCTCATTTCAATAAACGTCTTGCGAAAGTTACGGCGCAACTTGGATCATTGCCAGTACAAGGCTGATAAGGTTGTTATTGAGTTCAAAAGCATCGATGTGGCTGAGCCTGTCGATGGACAAGACATCAGGCAAAATTTTAAAAGGATGTTTTGCTCTATTCAAAAACCCTTTGTGCTTGTCGTGAGCTGGAGTACATGGTTGCAGGATGAAAATGGATCTTCGCTTACAATTCCAATTTTGCGTAGTGTAGCGCGTCACAAGAAGTTGATTGAAATTCAGATGTGTACGGCTACAAACCTAGACATTTACCGGGCGTTATCCCTTGTGATGCGGGAAGCTAAATCATTAAAAGCGGTTCACACCCACATTTCAAACTTCCCAGTGATATCCAAAAAAAGCCAAAGAAAAGATTATGCTGCATTTACTAGATTTAATTGCTTTGAGAAAGAAGGGCAGGGTTGATCAAGAAGGCTTCATCTTTTTCATGTCAAGACTTGATAACTCTCACCAAAGCTATTTTGAGTCTCATCAGCTTTTGTCATCTCAACTTTTCTAGATCACAAGAAGGCATGCTCACCTAATATGACTGAATGCTCAAAACTCCTTACGTTTAAAAAATGTTATTTCGGGAGAATCCGTGAATCCCTCACTATACGGTGGCCTAAAGTCATATGAGAGCCATTCATCTCGATCTTTTGTATGTGATGCAGATTTTAAATGCCATATTTTCAATATTTTAGTCTTGAACCATATGTCGCTTACATCTACTTTCGCCAAAGCTATAAAGGCAATTTTAGAAAAATGGGAGTTAAATAAATGAAGAATGCAACCTTCGCATTAGCGCTTTTGTCTACCTTTTGGTGTTCCTCTGTTGAAGCTTCGAACCGTTATGAAGAAATGATGTCGAACACCCCAAATGAGGTCAAAAGGTATCTCTCCAGCAAAAAGATTGATTTGGATGATTTGCTGATAATCGAGAAGGGTTTGTCTGGCAAGACAACGGTCATCGAACATGCGTCCCATAAGCCTCACAGCTTAACTTTGTTTAGTCATCCTGCTGAAAAACCAAAAACGCTCTGCTGGATTAATCAACTGTCTCGCTCCCTTGAGCAGGAGGAAGTTGATAATGCGCTTCAAGGTTTAAAAGAAGAATTGCTCAATAATAGAGATTTGCAAAAACCACTTTACCTTATTTTGAGTGACATTGAGCTGGCGCCCTCAACGGATCGTTCTTCTATAGTTGCGGGTATCAAGGAGCTTTTGCGCGCAACTCAACATCGGCCACTCAAGATTGAGCTTAACTGGTCTTTCTTGCACGCCTACAAAAGTTCACCGGTCTTTGCGGATGCTGTGCTTGAAGCTTTGCAGACTGAGGGCAATTTGCGGAGCCTTGTTTTGAATGTTCCGTATAGCGTTGCGTTTTTAAAAAGCCTCAATAGAGTAATTATGGCCCAAAGGGAACTCGATGACATTTCACTTGGGCAGGCTAAATCCTTTTCTCCTCATGCGCTGCAGATAAAATGGGGCGTGCCTGCTGAGCAGAGCGACTATGATATGCATATAAATGTGGTGAGAGATTTAGTTGCACTCTTATCATACAAAGCGCATCCAACACATTTGGGGTTAGGAAGCACATTCACTTATAAATCTGAGGGTCTCCTGACTGATTTAGTGCATCGCCGTGCAAGGCAAGAGGTTAAACTGTTGCCTCTTGCTGAATGTGCTTCTGGTCTTCTGGCAGAGTTATCAAAGATATCTCTGGGGCTAAAATCCAGCTCTTTCAATGCTTTGGAAGAAGCAGAAGAAAATTTTTACATGTCTTTTGGTTTAGAAATTTTTTTTGGGAAGAACCAATAGCACTCCCAGGAATAAAGGACCTGTGGCCCGCGACCACTAATAGTGGCATGGCACCAGGTGCTGCATCATTCATATTTAATGAGAATGAAGGTATAGAATGAAAGAGTTAATCTTATCCATCGCGTTGCTGAGTGCAACGCTTGTTGAATCATCGCACGCTAGTCGTATTGCTATTCAAGTCGAAGAAGATGATGCAACGCTCATCTCGCATGCCCGCTCTCAAGGACAGCAGGGAGTCGATGCGCTCAGAACCAAGTTGAAGCAACAGCATGGTGTGACCGAATGGGATGGGGGACAAGAAGATATTTGGTCTGCTGGCCTTAGCAGTGTTTGGCGCAGCAGAGATGGTACATTTGACAAGGTCGTCATGGGTGAGGTGCTTCCGGGCGTGATTAACGGCGAATATCATCATGTCTATCAGGGTGGAATATATAAGGTTCCCCATCTTCAGGATATTTATGACCCCACCAAGCTCTCTTTTGTCTATTGGAAACCTTTTATGAGCGTTAGTCCTGAAGAAACCCTCGTGTTGTATTTTGGTGGTTTTTTGGGTGCTCAGGTCAAGCCAGACGAACTTCTTGAACGGCTGAGTCAAGCCAAAAGTATTATCCCTCAAGAAATCAACAATGCTCCAACAACGCGCCCCATCACGACGGTCAGCCTCAACTTTGCCCCTGTAAATGTCTTTAAAGATGATTTTGATGCGGACGATGTGGCCTATAAAAAGAAAAAACTGCTGGCTTCGTTTGAGGCCGCGTTCACACTTCATTTGGATTGCGAATCCTTTTTAATGGAACCCCTATTGCGTGCCGCATCTAAATTTCAAAACCGGTTGGTCTATTTAAGCCTTGGTGCCTTTACTGATACTCCCTCGCAGGAACAAGTGGCTTCTGCTCCGTATGACGTTCTTTTTAAACTTCTTCGTGATGCGCCCAATCTTAAAGGTGCTTTCCTGGGAGAGCTTCCTTATCATGCAGACGCCAAGAAAAGTGCTGAATGGATTTCTACTCTGTACAAGGCATGTGAGCGTCCTCGTTTTGAAGTGGAGTTAGATATTTTTGCCCGTACTATTGATGGATATGCTTCATGGAATCAGGGCTGGTTTTCACCTCAACGCCAAGTGTTTGAAGCCATCGTTGCCATGGATGGGCAGCAAGGAATTCAGATTTTTAGGAAAAAAGATTTAGTTTATCAAAATCTGAACTTTAAGGCTCCAAAAGAGGGGGATATTCAAAAGAAGAATAAAGGCATTCAAGCGGTTTATGAGGAGTTGCAAGCACAGGATACCGAGCCCAAGGACCTCGACTATGCTAAAAGGAAATATTTTGCTTCGGGATACTTAGTCATCAGTAAATCAGAATAAGATAGTGACCCTAATCACCGAGACGGCCCTACCTCTTAGAAGGTAGGGTTTTTTTTGTACGGAAATCACCTCGAAGCAGGGCAGAAAATCTAGGCATTGTGATGCCAATTCACTTTTTTCACGAAATCGTCAAAACAAGTGTTGACACCCCTCCTGCATATGGTTATAACCACCATCACAGACGACGTGATGAGCGGAGTCGAAAGGCCGAAGCGGCCACGGGATATTTGACAGAGTTAAAGAGAATTTTAGATTGAGTAGC
>CAYRKI010000026.1:0-3889 GCA_964424815.1 uncultured Thiotrichales bacterium
ACATAGTCATGGCGAGCGTAGCTTTCGCCATCTCAGGAATTCCGGTTGCTGAACATTTCCTTACATGACCTCATTAGTTAGTGTAAAAGAACCATTTTGGCTCTTGATTGCCTATCTATGGCTTCGGAAAACCTGCCGCGAAGACAAAATCATTCCGGTTGGGATTATAGTCAGCGATGGCAGCTACAGGATAACTCTCTGTACTCTCAAACTCAAAGACTGCTAAATCTACGCCTACTTGTCTTCTGATGGTACTCTCATATAGTTGACCACATGGGCGTTGGTGAGTACGAGATAGTCATTACCTTGCTTGCCCATCAGGGTACCAGAACCTTTGTTGTTATCGGTGATGATTTGAACGGTGATTTCTTGAGCAAATTGTAAGATAGCTTGACGCACCTCGGGGTCAAGGGGTGCGATTTCTGAGGGGGTGTGATTCTGGGCAAGGGAGACCTCAATTACACAGAACAAGCCAGGGGTGCTAAACAGTAGGCAACTAATGAAGGCAAGGGCTGATTGACGCATGGGTAGTATCGAGGGTTCTTGTTGATATATTACGAGAAAGGAGGGGAAATTATGCAAGGAGGATAGCCATTTGTCATGGCAAGGGAAGGGAAGCCATCTCAGGCTAGATACCCTCTGCCCTCTTTATTTAGGAGATCCCCCCTAGCACCCCTTATTGGGGGGATAGTACATTAAGGGACGGTAATTTGTCATGGCGAGGGAAGGGAAGCCATCTCAGGTTAGATCCTCTCTGGCTTAAATCAAGCAGGGCGTTTTCATTCTCCCAAATGCGATCGCTACCAGCCAGAAAAAATCCCTACAGGATTAAATCGCTCCAGGAACAACGGGAGAACTATTCAGCCAATCCGCCAGCGGAATGTAGGCTTGTTCTCCAGAGTTTTGCATCAGCATATCCCCGGATTTGGCATTCATTTTCAGTTACTTAGGTGGGAAATGATGGCTTGAAACAACCCATCACTTTGTTGAGCTATCGGACTGAAAAGGGAGAATTTATGCAAATCGGAAAACTTTTTTAAAGGAGATTGCTGTACCAGCAGCGATCGCACCCAGAGGGCAAAAATCCGCCAATTTTCTGGTTTATCGGAAATATAGTGCTGCGCACTCGTAAAGAAAAGCTCGACCGATGGGATTTAAGTGCGATCGCCCGGTTATAATCAGCCAAAGCTAATTCCTGTTAACAGCCCCTTTTCCTTGGTTAGCGTAAAGATTCCCCCGATTGATAATTGTGGACAGTTCACGAGATGTTTACAAATTTTTACGATCTGCTCAGTTTGCTATCTAAAATTGGGGCTGATTTGTGTTAACCTAATGATATATCCTAGGGTTAAGTTCGGTACAGCATTGGTTACGAGTATGATGGAGTTCTCTCCTAGATGTATGGACTGGGTTGTTTCCGAAACTAGCTCCTCAGCTATGATTTGATGACCGGAGACAATCGATGACAATTTATGTTGGCAACCTTTTTTATGAGGTAACACAAGAGGAATTACGCAGCATATTTGCTGAATATGGCACTGTTACTAGGGTATATTTGCCGGTGGATCGCGAATCAGGACGCATGAGAGGTTTTGGTTTTGTGGAAATGTCCACAGATGCTGAGGAATCTCAGGCGATTGAAACTCTCGACGGTGCCGAGTGGATGGGTCGTCAGATCAAAGTCAATAAGGCTAAACCCAAGGAGAATCAGTTCAGTGGTTCCTCCGGCGGTAATCGTCGTGCGGGCAATGGTGGCAATTTTGAGCGACGCGGTCGTTAAAACTCACCGTTTCCATTATATCTTAACAATGGGGAGGGTGTTGATAAGCCTTGGGGCTGTCAACACCCCTTTTCTTGTGTTTATGTCAACTACCTCGACCCGAAGAAAGCTGAGGTCGAGGCTTGCATCTGAACTCCACCTCAATATAAGCAATCAGTAAAGACAAACTCGTCTCGGTAGCTTAGAAGTTGAGACGTGTAGGCAGGATTCACTTTCTTGACCACAGCACCAGCTTTTTCGGCTATGTAACTGAAGATCTCAAAAAACTGCCCAAACGAAGCATCAGACCAAGACTTATTAAGTCCTGATTTAGCACTTTGACCATTAGGGAGATAATTTCCCTCATGGTCTTTTTTTGTCTGATTTCGTTTTCTTAATCCTCTTAAGTTAAGGTCTTCAACAAAGAAAACTTTTTTATCACTACGCACCAAAGCGTGAGCGGTTTTGTAAGCATGATCTTTTCTGGCTCTAGCTATCTGTTGATGTTTTCTTCCTTCCCTTTTAGCTAGTTTTCTCCGAGCTTTACTGCCTTTTTTCTTGGCATTTTTTCTTTGAGAAATCTTTGCTAAGTCTTTTTCATTCTTGCGATAGGACTTAACTGAAGGTAACTTATCCCCCTCTGACGTAGCTAGGTAATCATCCTCATAAAGCACCGCATCTATCCCCATAGAGTTATCCCATGTTGGGGTAATCGCATCAGGGGTAAAATGAGGTATAGAAGGATCGTCTAGGCACATCGTACAATACCAACAGTCAGCTTTTCTAGTTATCAAAATATTTTTGAGAGAAAAACCTTGAGGTAAAGGGCGATGTAGTCTGACCTTGAGCCAACCACCCAACTTAGATACTTGAAGGTAAAGCCAATCCTTTTCTACTCGCTTAATTTTAATGGCTTGAGCTTCTATTCTTAGGGTACGATAACGTTTTTTGAAGCGAGGTTTACCGCTTCTATTACCACTAGCATCCCCTTTGATAAACCTATCAAAAGCCAAATCCACACGCTTAGAAACATCCTGCAAAGTTTGAGACGGTACGATGTATTAATGCAAAACTTGCAGAATCTCTCGGGCGATTCCCTGAGAACCTCCGGGTAATCCGACTCTTTCTTGTCCATTTTTGACGCAGGCTTGTTGATAGTCCCCATCATCGAGGATATTGAGGATTTTCTGCGCTGTTTGCTGAAAAAGCCCAGGTTCTGTGGGTTTTTTGCCAATAGTTTGCACAGATCGCCCTAAAAGACGCATTTGTGCCTCGGCAAAGGCATAGGTAAACTGGGGACCATGTCCGGGAATTTGGATCACCGGTTTGCCTAAGCCAACCGCTTGTTCGGCAGCAGTTCCTGCCATGGCGATCGCCAGTTGACATTGATGTAAAATATCGGGAAAGGCATCCCAATAGCATTTCACGACTACTTGATTTTTCGCTAAACTTCCCCCTTTCTGATAATGCCAACCTTGTTGAGCAGCAATCTGTTGTAAATCAGTCTCGGTAATACTGGGCACTAAAGCTGCGCAGAACTGTGCTGATACTAAGGAACCTACAGCCTCACAGGTTTGTAACTGTAAGCGAAAATTATCTAGGGCTTCGGGAACTCGACTACCAGGCAAGAGGGCAATCATCGGCAGATGAGACAGTAAGTCTAATTTTCTCCCCGTAGGTTGGAGAACATCCATAATCGGATAGCCGCGAAATAAAGCCTTTTTAAAGTTTCTCTGGTGCAAGTCTAATGCAGTAAAGGCATCACGGGTAAACACTCGATGACAGTGGGATGAGGCTAAACAGAGGGCAGTAATGAGGGGTAATTTTAGTCTTCCCTCGTAATAACTCGAAGTAGAGACAATAAAGGCAACGTAAGGACGACGGCTTAACTGAGCAAGGGCAATCGGCACCACATCCCCCACTGCCACTAATAAATCATAATCTTGGCGAACACTAAACAGCGCCTGAATTTGCTGCCAAGTTAGGGCAATTAATCCTGAAAAGATATCTTTTAATAAATTGAGAGGATTAGTATAAATCATCCCCCCAGAGGGTAAAACTCTAGTCGGTCCGATAATTGGCACCTGAAGACGACGATAGGCATTGCCGGCACCCACTAGTGGCATTGCC
>CAYRKI010000026.1:3911-4717 GCA_964424815.1 uncultured Thiotrichales bacterium
GCATTGCCGCAATTTCGATGGTTGGGGCGATTTGTTGTAGAGCGCTGACAATGAGACTAGCATTTAAATCCTCTCCATGTCCGTTACTGAGAAATAAAATTCGTTTATTCATATCCATGAGAGATTAATTTTTTCGACTCCCGTTAATTTGGGAGTCTTCTTGGGGGATGATCTTTAACGTAAATGGCAAAAGAAGTCCCTAATCTCAGCGTAGTCGGGTGGTAGTTCACTCTCTAAGTTCTAAAGGCAAGGAAACGCTCTTTAGTGAGGGTAAACAGACTTTCTCCACTGGAGGTTGATAGCCCAACCACTGACGGGACAACCGCGAAAAAATCTCTGGCGAGCCACTTACGGTAAAACGAGTGGGTAAGGGTGCCTGAGTATTTTTAATACCCATCAGTTCCAATTCTTTTTCAGCCGCCTTCACCACATAACGGGCGGGGTCAATTAAGCGCCCCGAGGGGGGGAGAAGTTGAGAGAGAATCGGTTCTAGGTGACGGTAGTGGGTGCAGCCATATACAAGGGTGTCTATATTTTTTTGTAATAATGGTTGTAGGTAACCCTTTGCCACTTCTAAGGTGTAAGAGTCGTGAATGCGGTTTTGTTCAATTAATGGTACAAATTCTGGACAACTTACTTGCCAAACTTGTGCGTTAGGGTCCACCTCTTGAATTGCTAAACGGTAGGCATTACTCGCGGCAGTTGCGGGGGTGGCGATCACACCAATCCGCTTACCATGTTGTACTGCCGCCCGCGCCCCAGGCAAAATCACTCCCAAAATCGGCAGGTTAAACTCCTGCTGAATT
>CAYRKI010000026.1:4732-5947 GCA_964424815.1 uncultured Thiotrichales bacterium
GCTAGTATTACAAGCCATAATCACCATCTTCACACCCTGTTGATCCATCCAGGTAAGGATTTCCCGCACAAACTGTAAAATTTCCTCACCAGTGCGAATACCATAGGGAAGACGAGCTGTGTCAGCGAAATAGAGAATCGATTCATTGGGAAGTTTTCGGTAAAGTTCCCTCAAAACCGTGAGTCCGCCCACACCACTATCAAAAACACCAATTGGACTACGTTGAGATTCTCTCATGGATTAAAAAAATGGCAATGAAAATAATTTTAATGATGCCTATTCAACTATGGTTTATAACGTTGAATATACTCTAAAATCCCGCGAGCGATCGCATTAGCCATTTGACTTTGGAAGGCAGGGGTTGCTAATCTCTGGGCATCCTGATTTCCCGTGACAAAGCCAACTTCTACTAAAGCCGAAGGCATATTCGCGGTGCGGAGAACGTAAAAGCGGGCACTCCGCACACCGCGATCGCGAATATCAATGCTGCGCAGGATATTGCGATGAATGATCTCAGCCAAGGTGCGACTTTTGAAGTAGTACACTTCTAGCCCATTGACTTCGGGACGACTCAACCCTACGGAATTAGCATGAATGCTCACAAATAAGTCAGCCCCTGCGCGATTAGCCATCTGGGTGCGTCCCTGTAGGCTCACAAAATAATCACTTGTGCGTGTCAACATTACTTGCAGACCTTGTTGTTCTAACAGGCGTGCTACCTGTACAGAAATTGGGAAAATAACCTCCTTTTCTTGTAAGCCGCCAATGCCAACCGCCCCAGGATCTTTACCCCCGTGTCCTGGATCAATTACTACAAGGACTTTACCCCGAGCCACATTCGGCAGAGGAGTTGTGTCTGGTACTTTTGATACTGACGGGGTAGGAGTAGTATTGGGGAATGGGGTAACGGGGATTGATGGTGGAATGGAATTGGTTACCGGCGGCGGGTTGTTAGCAATTGTGCTCCCCCTAACCTCTAGGGCTAATTGATTATCTTGTAACTGCTGTAGTTCCCCGAAGCGTATTCCTAATGCTGGCCGCACTAGGATTACTGCGGTATCTCCGTCCTCTTGACGAATCCGTAGTTGATAAATGGGACTATTTCTTCCTAGTTGTGGACCCTGTACGGAATTAGCTAATTGCGCGTTATCAATACGAATCTCATACTCGCCCGTTCTATTGTTCCAGTTACCACTGCCTTTAATTGTGCCGTCA
>CAYRKI010000026.1:5959-7887 GCA_964424815.1 uncultured Thiotrichales bacterium
CGAATTACCAGTTGATTACCATTACTAGTCAACAAAACCGATTGAATAGTTGGCTGGGGCGGTGGCTCGGGTGTTTGCTGTCCGAGGCTAATGGATTGGGTGCTAGTTATCCCTTTAAGGACATCGCCATCGGACAAAAGGACTAGCCCGCCAAGGCGGCTATATACTGCCCGCCAGTTGGGACTATCTTCTTCAACTGTTAGGGTAATTCGCGCTAAGGAGTTAGACACTTGTTCAAACTTTATCTGATCAATCCCATAATTGTTAATGGTCAGTGTTTGACCACTTAAAGCCTTAGTTAATACTGCCCTTGGCAAATCAACTGTGATTGTTTTGTTGTCTCTACTGCGCTTTACCTCAATTAGGCGATTGTCTCCATTGCGTTCAAGATTAATCACTAGTCCATTTCTGGTAATCTGAAAATCTGATGAAGAAGTTGTGGGAGTCCTTGGGGTTGGGGTGGTGACAGTCGCCGTGTTTGTGGGAGGATTGAGTAGGGGTTGGGGCGGTGAGGAATTATTAGAAGGGGTGGACGAATTAGAGTTAATTGGTTGAGGATTAGGCAAATCTACTGTCCATTGAGTGGGAGAAAGTCCACGAATTCTGACTTGTGTTGGATCTAGGGTATAACCCGGAGCTAACTCAATTACCACGCGTGTAGTTTGGGGGTCGAATTGCGCAACGCGGATTTCACGGATTGTGCCGCCAATTGCCTGATTCACACTAGGTCGCCCTAAAATAATTCCTGGTAAATCAATCACAATCCGCGTGGGATCAGCGATCATTTGTGCCTGTGGCTGTACTCGCTCATCTGTGGTGAATGTTAGACGATTTTGAGAGGATTCAAAACGCCAGAATAAAAGCTTACCAGCTTCCGCCGGTAGGGCAATAAGGAGTACACTAACAAGACTCAGTAGTAATCCGTGAAATCGCACAATGATTGCTCCTGATTATGAGGTGGAAAAATGAACATGCAAAAGCGACGATGATTGTAACGCTAATGTTTCACCGTTATTTTAACTGAAGCCCCTCGGAGTAACCACTCAACTTGATGAGTTGATTATTGATAACCACTGCAAGATACTTGCCACATCAGTTACTTTTTTGGCATTTGGTAGGGGGGGACGTTGAATCATAACTACTGGTAAACTTAACTCTCTGGCGGCAACAATTTTGGCATAAGTGGCCTCGCCACCACTGTTTTTACTGACAATTGCCTCGATTTGATGTTTATTCAATAACTCCCGTTCATCAATAAGGGAAAAGGGGCCTTTTGCCAATAATAATTCGCCCTTAGGAGTTTTAACGCTTGGTGCTGGTGGGTCAATCATCCGCATTAAAAACCAGATTTCCGCTAAATTACTAAAGGCGGCAATTTCCTGTCGCCCAATGGTCAAAAAAACCCGTTTAGCGACTTTGGGAAGTATGGTGACGGCGGCATTTATACTATCAACTACTAGCCAGCGATCGCCTGCTAATGGTTCCCACTGAGGACGCACTAACATTATATGGGGAAGACCACAAGCTTGGGCGGCGGCGGCAGCATTAAAGGAAATCTGAGAGGCAAATGGGTGAGTGGCATCAATCACAATATCAATCATCTCAGTCTTAAGATAGTGAACTAATCCGTCTACGCCCCCAAAGCCGCCAATTCTTGTGGGCATGCCTGCTCGCGATGGTTCACGAGTTCTGCCAGCTAGAGAATTAATCACCTTTAGATTGGGGATCATCGCTAGTTGATTAATTAACTGAATAGCATCACCCGTGCCGCCTAAGACTAAAACTTGCATCTCGAATTTATCGAAAAATTTGGGTTTAAAACCCCGTCCTTTAAGGACGGCTTTTCTTGATTTTAAGATGATCTCACCGCACTGAACCCGGATAAAATAGAGCAAAGTTAATTTTGAACAAAAGTGGTGCAAGCTCTC
>CAYRKI010000026.1:7901-8161 GCA_964424815.1 uncultured Thiotrichales bacterium
CTTAACTCACTTCCACAGCAAAGGGAAGCCCTCGCGCAATTGCTCAATCAAAAGGTAGAACAGATAATCGCTGGCCGGCAGCTCTCGAAAGCTGAAGCAATGTTACTTACCGAGATTGAAGGACAAGAAAATATTCTTCTGTTGTGTGAAATGGCTGATCGTATTCGACAGGCCTGTTGTGGTAATGTGGTAGACCTGTGTAGCATTATTAACATCAAATCGGGTAATTGCTCAGAAAATTGTGGCTTCTGTTCTCAATC
>CAYRKI010000026.1:8171-14328 GCA_964424815.1 uncultured Thiotrichales bacterium
GTTCATCATCCCAGTAAAGATTCTCCCATATATGGACTTAAATCCCCTGATGAAATTGTCGAACATGCCAAGGCAGCAGCAGCAGCGGGCGCCAAACGTTTTTGTTTAGTTAGTCAGGGGCGCGGACCAAAATATCATAGTCCGAAATCAGGGGAGTTTGCAGAAATTTTACAGACAGTACAGCGAATTGCCACGGAAGCACAGATTAAGCCCTGTTGTGCTTTGGGGGAACTCACCCTCGAACAGGCTCAGGCGTTGAAAGCCGCCGGCGTAAATCGTTATAACCATAACCTCGAAGCCTCAGAAAACTTTTATCCCTCGGTTGTGACTACTCATACCTGGCAAGATCGGGTGGCAACGGTTAAAAACCTCAAAGCCGCCGGGATTCAGGCTTGTACTGGTGGGATCATCGGGATGGGAGAAAGTTGGGAAGACCGTGTGGACTTAGCCCTTAGTCTCCGAGAATTAGAAGTCGACTCAGTGCCGATTAACTTGCTAAACCCTCGCGGTGATACCCCCTTAGGCGATCGCCCGAAACTTGATCCCTACGAAGCCCTCAAAGCGATCGCGATTTTCCGTTTTATTATGCCCAAACAAATTCTCCGCTACGCAGGTGGGCGTGAGGCAGTTATGGGAGAGTTACAAAGTTTAGGGCTAAAAGCGGGAATTAATGCTATGCTAATTGGACATTATTTAACAACTCTGGGACAACCTCCAGAACAAGACCACGCAATGTTAGACTCGCTAGGACTCCAAGGAGGTGAAGCTCCCATCCCAGGTGAATACCAATCCGAACCAACCGCCTAAATCGCGTCCTGTTAAACAAGAAAGCTCGGCAAAAGTTACTTATGTTCCACACGAGTTTTTGTGGGCACTTATTGGCTTGTTTCTGACAATTCTTACTACCTTTCTAGAGGCTTCGATCACTAATGCGCCTTGGAATTGGTCAAGTCGCGGCGTAACTCCTCACTCTCTGGGAGTAACATACCAAGTAGGGGCAGTGTTGCTTACCGGGTGTCTGGGTGGTAAGAAAGCAGGGGTTTTAGCGCAAATCGCCTATATTGTTTTGGGACTCACTTGGCTGCCCGTATTTGCTCAAGGTGGCGGCTGGTCATATCTAGAACAGCCAAGTTTTGGTTATATTTTGGGCTTTATTCCGGGGGCATGGCTCTGTGGTTGGCTATCTTTTCGTGATCGTCCTACAGTAGAAGGGTTAGCCAAGAGTGCCTTTTTGGGTTTATTAGCAATTCACGTTCTCGGACTAGTTTATCTGGTTGGGTTATCTTTGTTGAAGCCTCAGGAGTATCCGTGGGCAGATTTTATGTCATCATTTTTTCAATATTCGCTACTCCCCTTGCCAGGGCAGTTAGTGATTATCTGTGTGGTTGCGCTGATTGCCTATAGTCTTCGTTTACTATTGTTTTACTGATGAGTTTGAAATTCGCCACTCTCAGGAAAAATCAACATTTTTGGACAGTGGCTATTGTTGGTCTAATCTTTGACCAACTTACTAAATACTGGGTTGTCCAAAGTTTTGGAGATATTGGAGATACTGTACCCTTGTGGAATGGTATATTTCACCTTACCTATGTTATCAATACCGGAGCCGCATTTAGTGTGTTTCGCGGCGGGGCTTTTTGGTTGCGTTGGCTATCTTTGGCGGTAAGTATTGGTCTTATGGCATTTGCTTGGTTAGGTTCACGGATGCCGAGAGTGGAACAGTTGGGGTATGGATTGATTTTAGCGGGAGCTTTGGGCAATGGGGTTGATCGCTTTTTGTTCGGTTATGTGGTTGATTTTTTGGACTTTCGTTTGATTGGTTTTCCAGTGTTTAATTTTGCTGATGTTTGTATTAATATTGGCATAATTTTACTGCTTTTTGCCGCTTGGCCAAAAAAGAAATAAAACTATTCTATACAAGTAACTAGTCCGCAAAAAATCAAATAGGGATCTAATTTAACTTTTGTGATTATTTCTGGGGAATCTTGTTTTAAATACTCATAAAAAACTTCCCCATCACCGCCTGTGATCAAGACTTGACTATCAGGAAACCGACACCACCACTGTCCGATAAATTCCTTTAAACCTGCTAAGAAGGTGTAAATAATACCTGACTCGATTGCCTTTTCAGTGGATTGTGCCCACCGAGGCGGTAAAGATAAGGGTAAAGCGATTGAGGGTAACGCGGCAGTATTGCGGTTTAAAGACTTTATTTGTAACCCTAAACCGGGGAGAATTGCTCCTCCCACTAACGTGTCATCAGTGTCAACTCCCGTCAAAGTTAATGCCGTCCCACCGTCAATCACTAAACAGGGCAAACCATATTTTTTAGCAGCACCTAAAACTGCTAAAGCACGATCAATTCCAAGAGTTGGATAAAGACCTTTAAGGGGGATGTTTTTAAGGGTAATTTCCCTTAAATTGAAGTACTCTTGCCAGAAAACAGTTTGTGTCGGCACGACAGAAGCCAGATATAAGGGGATATTTTGCCCAATTAAAAGATTAATTTCCACGGGTAAATCGGTAGGCAAATGGGGGGTTTTCCAAGTTTTCCCCAATTGATTATCCTGAAATTGCGCCCAATGTAGATGGGAGTTACCGATGATGAGTCCAAAAAAATTGTCCATTGATTTTCTTAGTAGTGATCCCACGTCCTACCGTTTTTATTAAGCTTTCACTTAGCCTACGCAGGTCGCTACACTATTTGCGGGGATTTCCCGCTCGAATATGTTAAAAGTAATCTTAACAAAACTTTGAGGGATGATTTTTGATGACTGAAACTAGGGAATATGATGTCATTGTCATTGGTTCTGGTATTGGCGGTTTAGTGACAGCTACCCAATTAGCATCTAAGGGAGCAAAAGTCTTAGTATTGGAACGATATCTGATTCCCGGTGGCAGTGCGGGGTATTTTGAAAGGGAAGGCTATCGTTTTGATGTGGGGGCATCGATGATTTTTGGCTTTGGCACACAGGGAACAACAAACCTACTAACAAGGGCATTAAAAGCTGTCAACATGAGCTTAGAAACGCTCGCTGATCCCGTACAAATACATTATCATCTACCACAAGGATTAGAGCTAAAAGTTCACCGCGAATATGAGAAGTTTTTACAAGAATTAACAAAACATTTTCCCCAAGAAAAAGAAGGCATTCGCCGTTTCTATAACGAATGTTGGCAGGTGTTTAACTGTCTGAATGCGATGGAATTACTCTCCCTAGAAGAATTAGGTTATTTAATGCGGGTGTTTTTTCAACACCCCCTTGCCTGTTTAGGACTAGTAAAATACCTGCCACAGAATGCTGGAGACATTGCCCGTCGTTATCTTAAAGATCCGAAATTGTTGAAATTTATTGATATGGAATGCTACTGTTGGTCAGTAGTACCAGCAGACAAAACCCCAATGATTAATGCAGGAATGGTATTTTCTGATCGTCACTATGGTGGTATTAATTACCCCCGTGGTGGTGTCGGACAAATTGCCCTAAAACTGGTAGAAGGACTAGAAAAGGCGGGAGGTGAGATTAAATATAAAGCAAGAGTAACCAAAATCTTAATAGAAAACCGGCGGGCAGTGGGTGTGGAGTTAGCGACTAAAGAACAATACCGCGCCAAGAGAATTGTCTCGAATGCCACTCGTTGGAATACCTTTGAGGAGTTAGTCCCTAAACAATTTGTCCCTGCCTCTGAACAAAAATGGCAAGCACGTTATCAAAAATCACCCAGTTTTTTGAGTTTACATTTAGGTGTTAAAGCGGAAGTGCTGCCTCCAGGAACAGAATGTCATCATATTCTCCTAGAAGATTGGCAAAATATGGAGGCTGAACAAGGGACAATATTTGTGTCAATTCCCACTCTTCTTGATCGCAGTTTGGCTCCCGAGGGCTATCATATTATCCATGCTTTTACCCCCAGTTGCTTAGAAACTTGGCAAGATTTGAGCCCGCAGGCATATCAACAGGAAAAAGAGGCGGCGGCAGGGCGCTTGCTTGAGCGTTTAGAGAGGATTTTTCCTGGCGTCGGTGTCGGCTTAGATTATCAGGAAGTGGGAACACCGCGTACCCATCGACGCTTTTTGGGCAGGGCTGACGGGACTTATGGACCAATCCCCCGTCACAAGCTTTTAGGACTCTTAGGAATGCCCTTTAATCGTACAGGGATTCGAGATTTATACTGTGTAGGTGATAGTACATTTCCTGGTCAAGGCTTAAACGCCGTCGCTTTTTCGGGTTTCGCCTGTGGGCATAGAATCGCTGTGGATCTAGGATTATGTTAGATTTGGTGGTTGGTGATATTTTTGGAGGAAACGGAGAGTGACAAAGTTATTACTCGGTGATCCTGCCCCATGGTTTAGTGTGAGGAGTTCTGTCAATGCCAATTTTCATTTTCAGACAGTGGCAGGACGTTATCTTGTTCTATGTTTTTACGGTTCAGCTGTCTATCCAGAATCGCAAGTGGTGTTAGCAAGAGTTTACCAACACCCTGAGATTTTTGATGACGACAACTGTTCTTTTTTTGGGGTGTCAGTTGATCCTGAGGATGAAAAACAGCAGCGAGTCACTACCAAGATTCCAGGGTTTAGGTTTTTCTGGGATTTTGACTATCAGGTAAGTCGTTTATATCAGGTGATTACCACTCAAAATGAGATTGATTACTTTACTCCCTGTAGTATAGTCCTTGATGCCGGAATGCGAATTATCAGGATTTTGCCGATTAAGCCAAATCCCGAAAACCATGTACGAGAACTTTTAGAGTTTATTAAATCCCTACCACCAGTAAATAGTTGGAGTGAGTCAATTAGTGCTCCAGTCCTAGCGGTACCCCATGTTTTTGAGCAGGAATTGTGTCGAACCTTGATTGATTTATATGAAAGACAAGGAGGCGGTGATTCGGGATTTATGCAGGAGGTTAATGGGCAAACCGTGGGAGTAATTGATTATGGTTTTAAGCGCCGTCAAGATTGCTTAATAAATGATCAGGTTTTGCTCAATCACCTTCAGACGAGGATTCGTCGTCGTCTGCTTCCAGAAATCAAGAAGGCTTTTCAATTTGAGGTGACACGCATTGAACGTCATATTGTGGCTTGTTATGATGCGGACACTGGCGGCTATTTTCGTGCTCATCGTGACAATACTACCAAGGGAACAGCTCATCGTAAGTTTGCCGTTACTATTAATTTAAACGCTGAAGATTATGAGGGTGGTGAACTCCGTTTTCCCGAATTTGGACAAAAAACCTATCGTGCCAGTACCGGTGGGGCCATAGTGTTTTCCTGTACACTTTTGCACGAAGCAACCCCCGTAATTAAAGGCAGACGTTATGCTTATCTGCCCTTTCTGTATAATGAGGAGGCTGCACAGGTACGACGAAATAACCAGCAGTTTTTGAGTGGCACCACAATTAATAAATCTTAATGGTTTTGTTTAGAGACATTGAAGTTGCTGCCGATAGATTAATTGGGATAGCACATAAAACTCCTGTGATGACTTCGAGAACCGTTAATGAGTTGACGGGGGCGGAAGTCTTTTTTAAATGTGAGAATTTTCAACGCACTGGTTCTTTTAAATTTCGAGGTGCCTATAACGCACTAGCACAGATGGACACTCATCAGAGTACTATGGGGGTTTTAACTTACTCCTCGGGTAACCATGCACAAGCGATCGCTCTTGCCGGTAAGCTTCTCCAGATGCCTCGTCTTGTAATCATGCCCAATGATGCCCCCAAAATTAAAATCTCGGCAACCGAAGCCTATGGGGCAAAAATCCTCTTTTATGACCGTCAGACGACTACTAGAGAGGAATTAGCACAACAATTGCTTAAAGAAGGTGATTATCTGCTTATCCCTCCTTATGATCATCGGCAAATTATCGCTGGACAGGGAACAGTGGCTAAAGAGTTCATTGAACAAGTAGGTCACTTGGACGTTTTGTTAGTCCCCTGTGGCGGCGGTGGTTTATTATCAGGATGTGCGATCGCCGCCAAATCTCGATTATCTAATTGTCAGGTTGTTGGGGTGGAACCAGAAGTCGCTGATGATGCCACCCGTTCTTTTTATAGTAAGTCTCTACAAAAAATTGAAAATCCCCAGACAATTGCCGACGGGGCGCGTACCCCCTATTTAGGGGATCTGACTTTTCCACTAGTTTTAACTTATGTA
>CAYRKI010000026.1:14348-14575 GCA_964424815.1 uncultured Thiotrichales bacterium
TATCGGAAGCGGCAATTCGACAGGCTACCTGGTTTTTATGGGAGCGTTTAAAATTAGTGGTTGAACCTACAGGTGCTTTGGGACTAGCGGCTTTACTCAGTGACAGTGTTGCCCTTTCACAAAAAAGAATCGGCGTAATTCTTAGTGGTGGTAATCTAGAGATAACAACTTTAATTGGTTGCCAAAATCAGACCAAGAAAAAAACTCAAGATAACTGGGGAATACTC
>CAYRKI010000027.1:0-14214 GCA_964424815.1 uncultured Thiotrichales bacterium
AAAAAGGGGAATAACTCATGACCAATGACACCCCACCCCGCACGCCCAAACGTGGCAAAGGTAGACCACCAAAAGACCGCAACGACCCTAAAACCCTAGCCATTGCACAAGATAAGTTAGAGGCATGGCGCTTGCGATATGAAGAAAAGATGACATATAGACAAATAGCGCATCGCTTAAACCTAAATCATCAAACTGTATTTGAATACATTAACGAAAAACCAGACGCTATAAAAAAGCAGACAAGTCAATACCGCCAAAATTACATAGACCAACAATTAGAAGAAATTGAAGATATGATAAAATTGGCGCGTGGGCAACTCAATTCTTTAGCTGTGTATACTAACCCCGCCAATGATAAACTAAATATGGATACAAAAGACGTTATCGCATCGGCACGGGCGCGGGCAGATTTGATACGCACGATTAGTCAACTATTGGAGCGACAAGCTAAGTTATTGGGATTAGACGAGCCAACGCGGGTACAATCTGAAAATAAAGACGTGATGTTTGTTATGGATTTAACAGGGACAACCCATGACAACGGAAATAGTTAGATACATCCCCACCCCTAAACAGCGTGAATTTCACATGGCATTTGACCAGTTCGATACGGTGGGCTTTATCAGTGGCGTTAACGCTGGCAAAACAACGGCGGGGTTTTGTGAAGCCATGAGGCGGGCAAGTCTGCAAAAGTGTGATGGTATGATAGTTGCCCCTAATGACGGCATGTTTACCAAAGTGATAGCGCCGATTATTCGCAAGTGGTTGCCCCGCCAATGGATAGCCGATGAAAACCAAACCAAGAAATTTATACGGCTTGTGAATGGGTCTACTATCTGGTGGGCAAGCGGTCATAACCCATTAGACCTAGAGGGTACAAGCCTACAATGGTGTTGGCTGGATGAGGCAAAGAACTACCCAAATGCCGATGTGTATAACATCATGAGCGCACGTATCGGACGTGATAATAGGGGTGGTAAGCTATGGATAACCACAACCCCTATCGGCTTGCATCATTGGCTTTACGATGTGTTCGTTGCTAATCGGCATCCCCACGTTACCTACATTAAAGCGAATACCGCCGACAATATTTATGCACCCGCCGAATATCTAAATCGGCTTAAAACGATGTATACAGGGGTTTACGCTAGACAGCAGTTAGATGGCGATTTTGTCTCATTTGAGGGGCTTGTCTATGACACGTTTAGTTTAGAGGAAAATGTAGCGCCCGTTGAACGCAACCCCAATAACCCGCTATATATCGGCATAGATGATGGTTACGCGCACGGTGGCGGGGTGGGTACACCGTCCTATCATCCCCGCGTGATACTGTTCGTAGAACGCCAACCTAACGGGGCGTTTCATGTTCTTGACGAATACATCGCAACCAATGAATTACCAGAAGTGTCTCTAGCCAACGCCTTTACCATGTATCCTAAGCATGAGATATATGGGGCGTACATAGATAGTAGCGCATCGGACTTAATTCGGCGGGTGGGGGATTTAGGTGTCTCGTATATGAGGGCAACGCATAGGGTAGCCGATGGTATTAAGGTTATGCGCCGTGCGATTTTAGATGGTAACGGGGAACGGCTACTTAAAATTAACCCGCGCTGTAAACATCTGATACGTGAATTTCAGACGTATCGATATAGCGACAATATGCGTAGCGAGGCGGGGGAATTAGCGCCTATCAAAAGCGATGACCATTCTCTTGATGCGTGCAGGTACGTAATCTATCATCAAATGCGTTGGGATTAGCTTTGTGTTGTAATATAATTTGTGATATGATGTGGGTATTATGATAATCATGAGGTATCGGTCATGCCAGAACAAAAACCCTTAGACAACCTAGACCCCACCCAAGTCGCTAAAGATCTATCCGTTCAAGACCGCACCCTAACCAATAGCGGGTTATGGTCTATCGGCGGGGAAACGCAACGCAACCCCTTACTGCCCGCCTACGGTACAAAACGCCGTGACGAGGAACTGCTACGCATATTCCGCGATGATATGAACACGATGTTTAAGGGTGTAGTGGCGGGTATCGTCAAGAAAATACAATCTACCCCGTTTGAGGTACGCGCCCCTAAAGTCTATGGCACATACTGGCAACGGATGTTATCGGATGCCGATTTAGGCGCGGGGTGGGCAACCTTTATCGGCAAGCTAGTTTTAGACTTTATGCGTTATGACGGTGGGGCGTTCATTGAACTCATTGGCAGTGGCGACCCATCCGAACCGCTTGTGACCGCGCCCGTTGCCATTGCGAACCTAGATAGTTTGAGGTGTTGGATTACAGGGGATGATGAATATCCGATATGGTACTATAGCGCCGATGGTCATGTCTATAAAATGCACTACACACGGGTAGCGCAAATGGTAGACACCCCTGAGAGTGATGAGAGACGGCGGGGGTATGGGTATTGTGCGTTATCGCGTGCTATCACCACCGTTACTAAAGACATCCTCATGAATAGATACATTGTGCAACTCTTAGATGATAAGCCCATCCCTGGATTTATGCTTGTGTCGAATGTAGGGGAACAGGGGCTAAAAAGCGCGGTTGAAAGGCTAAATTCAGAACGTGAAACGGATGGCGGGGGGATATGGGGTAGAACCGTGCGGTTGTTTGGGCTTAACCAAGAGGTCATGCCAGATATTAAATTTGTGACCTATACACAAGCCCCGCCCAACTTTGACTACCCTACCTATCAGAACCAACTCGCTAAAGAGATGGCTAACGCGATGGGTGTTGACCTAAACGAGTTTTGGGAACTCAGTGGGGGGAATATTGGTAGCGCCACCCAATCCGAAATTATGTCGCAAAAATCACGGGGTAAAACCATCGGCAACTTGTATAAGCAGTTAGAACGGCTTATCAATTCGATATTACCTGATGACTGTGAATTTGTGTTTGAATATGACGACCCACAACGTGATAGCGAGATTGCCAATAACGCAAGTGCATGGGTGGGGATAACGGCTAGTTTAACCGATGTACTGAGTGCCGATGAAAGACGGCGGTTACTCGCTAATCAGATACGCGCCATTGCCGATGTGATAACGGACGAGGACGGGGTTATTCAGGACTTGAATGATACGGACATTGAGACCGAACAGGAACAGATAACCCGCACCCCTGATACATGGGTAAGCCCCGTAAGTGAAGCCGATACCGCGATGATGGATGATGTGGAAAAGTCTATCGCAAGCACAGCATCCGAATTTGCTAAACGTTTTAAGCGTACCGTCAATAGCTTTATCGGCAACCGCATTAGCCGATTTTTAGCCCGTCAAGCATTACGCGCCACCCTGTTAGACAAGGGACGTGAAGCCTATCAGGATGGTAAAGAGGTGGCGGGGGATGACCGCGCTATAGACCGTGATGACGAAATGAACCTCATGAAGTGGATGAATGAGCAAACCACATACGTAGATAAATTTTTAGATGAAATCACGGACGGCAAAATCGCTAAGGGGCAAGTAGATAATCATGTTGAAATGTGGGTCAATAAGTCACTCCAAACCGCCTATCATGAAGGCATGTTCAAAAGCGGGGCGGGCAAGTTCTTCATGTGGGTTTACCACCCCACCGCCGAACATTGTGAAACGTGCCTACGGGCTAATGGTCAAATTCACCGCTTGCGCTCATGGCGTAATGCGGGTGTGATACCGCAATCATCGCGCCTGCAATGCGGTGGTTATAATTGCAAATGCCGATTAGTACCCGTACAAGGGGCGCGGTTATTCGGTAAGGGGGATTTGCGTAGTGTGAAACGCACCCTTAAAGAGCATCGGCACACCCCGCCGAATTTGACGTTTATTACCCCGCCCGCCGATACTACATTGGCATTATCCGCATTAGATAGATTGTTGGAAGGATTATAGATAATGGCATTTTCGCAAGGCAATGAAGAAAAATACATCCTGCAATACTTTGGAAATGACCCGCTTAACAAGGTGTATGTCGAATTAGGTGCTTTTGATGGTGTGACTAATAGCAACACCCGCGCCCTGCAATTAGCGGGGTGGGCAGGGGTGCTAATTGAACCCAACCCCGCGCCGTTCAAGACGCTGGTCAAAAGACGCGCCGATGATATAACCGCCTGTTACGATGTAGCGGTGGTGGGTAGCGAGGCAGTCAAAGAGGTGTTGTTTACTGTATTCGATACCATCCCACAATTTAGCGGGCTATTTCCAGACAGCGCCAAAACCATAGCCGAAACGCGGGCGCTGAAAGTCGCACACAACCCTAAACAGATTAAGGTCAAAGCCATGACATTAGACAATATCATGCTTGACTTTTTCGATGGTGAAGCGGGGCGCATTGACTTTTTGAGCGTGGACGTGGAAGGTACAGAACAGGATGCGCTATCAGGATTAAACTTTGACCTATGGCAACCACGCCTTGTGTGTATCGAAAATAACGACCCGCGCAATGCCAACTTAGACGGGTTTATGCAGGCGCGGGGTTATCGCGTTGCAACCCGTATCGGCATTAACACGTTTTATGAGAGGGTAGCCGATGCTTAGACACATGCTATTGGTATCCTCAAATAACCGCATAGACCGCGATGGTGAAATCGTGACCGAAAAGGCGTTAGCCGATTATGTCATGCGTTCCCACGATGAGGCGGGGAATTACATCGGCGACAATGACCTGCTATGGTGGCATGGTGGCGACCCCATCGGCAAAATCATTGAGTGCGATTTGATACACGGTTTTTTGGTCGAAATCGCCATTGAGTTACCCAACGCCGTTGTGACAGTTGGTAAGCAAGGGAACACCGAACAAGTAGCCATTGCCGATATATGGGACTTGGTACAAAAAGCCCCTAACCTATTCGCCGTGTCACAAGGCGGGTGGGGGATGATAGAGGATGCCGACCCTAACGTTATATCGGCAATCGTGAAACAGGAAAGTTCATTACTGCCCGCCGAAAATCCCGCTAACCTGTTTACAGGGGCATGGGTATTTGGTGGGTGATATTGACTAATAACCCTATAGTTTGTTATGATGTTTGTAATGAGGATTAGAGAGGTCATGCAATGTCCAAAAAAACAGAAAAAGGCTTTTTAGCCGATACCCTCAAAAAATTGGGTTTGAAGAAAGAGGCTGAAGAAATTGAAGAAAAGTTACAAGTTTTGGGTGATACGCTCGACAAGGCGCGTGTCATGAAGAAAAACGTGCAGGCGGGGCGTGTCGAAAAAGCTATGCTAGACGGGCTTTACGCCGATATTGACAAACTCATGACGCGCCATTTGGGTGAAGTCAAACCCGAACTACGCGATGAAATCGTGTCTACTGTCTTATCATCGGCTATGGCGCAAACCACCGAAACGGACGAAGCGATGACAGAAGATGAAATTGCCGATGCCGATTTGGACGAAGTGATGGAAACCGAAATGGCGATGGACGAAGAAGAAACCATCATCGAAGAAACCGACAAGATGAAATACAAGAAAGAGTTTGTCGGTGTTCGCAACGAAATGCGCGAAATCGCTAAAGCCGTGAATGAGCATAACGGCGCGTTGGGTGGGTTTGCCACCGAATTCGCAAACATGGCAGAAGCTATCGGTTTGCTTGCCCCCGTCATTCAAGACCTGCAAAAAAAGGTGAGTGGCATTGAAAAGAAAATGTCTAGCGCCCCGCGCCGTGCCTCGCAAGCCGATGAAACGCGCATGAGTGATACCATTGCCGAAATCGTCAAGCAATCAGGTGATGATGAGTACGAAATTCACCCCGTCCTGAAAGTTCCCGTGAAGAAAGAGAAGAAATAATCATGTCTAAAGTGAAAGTGAATGGTAAAGAATATAGCCTTGCCGAATTACAGGTACTTGAAAAAGCGGGGGTGTTAACCACTGTTCAAAAGCATGACACGACAGGCACAAGCCAGACCGCCCAAACCTTGCACGGCAATAACGCGGGTGGGTATAACGGGTTGTTCTCTAGCCCTGGGCGCCCTGATATGTGGTCAACCACGCCTCGCACGGATAGCCTGTTTAGTCAAATTCCCCTTATACCGTCTGAATATACCAACGAAATCATTGAGATTATGACGGGTGTAACGGCAAGTAGTGGCACAAACGCGACTGGCTTTTGTGGGGATGCTCCAACATCTGGTTATCTCAAAACCTGCCAACAAAAATATATCTTTGGCAAGTTCCGCATGAAAACCCGCACCATTGACCTCACTAACGTAGGGTCATTGGTTAATCGTGCCGATGCACCCCGCAATCTTTTGAATAGCGGGCGTGTTGATAGCCGCCTTGTCCCTGATGTATTGGCAACCATGCCCCAAGATACACGTAGCCAAATTGCCACTGAAATGTACTCAATAGGGTTTGGAATTGAGCGTGCTTTTGACGTGGTATCGGTCACAGGCAGTACCGCTAATTCAGGGGCTAACGCCGAACTAGGGTTTATCACCGAATTTAACGGGCTTGACCAATTGGTGAAAACGGGTTATGTGGATGCAGTTACCGAACAAGCCTGCCCCGCCGCCGATAGCAAGGTTATTACGTTTGGTGCAAACATCAACAACACCATCGCAGGCGGTGACGGGCGCGATTTGGTCGAAGCCTTAACTGACTTGTATTATGCCCAATTCGATTTATCCGAGATGTTGGGTATGCGTACCGACTTCGTGTTCTTCATGACCCGCGCCATGTTCCGTGTCGTGTCTGAGGTTTGGGCGTGCAATTACGCCACCAGCCGTTGTTCTCAAGGCGATTGGTCATTGAACGTCTACGCGAATGACGTTGTTGCTATGCGCGATAGTATGCAAAATGAACGTTATTTGCTCATCGGGGGCATTCGTATCCCTGTCGTGTTTGGGTCTGGTATCCCGCAAGGTGGCGGGGTGGTCGCTAATGAATTCACCCAAGACATCTACCTGTTGCCGTTGCGCTCGAATGGGCGGGCTAACTTGTGGATGGAATACTTCCCCATGAATAATACTTATGCCGAAGAATTCCGCGAATACGCCAAAAACCGCACATTCTTGAATAACGGCTTGTATTCGGTGAACGCCTATGAAACGGGTGAATGTGTCGAGTTCGCGTTTAATGCCAAAACCCGCCTCATTCTTGATGCGCCGTTTTTGGCGGGACGTTTGGATGACATCACCTTCACCGATTTGCGCGGTACTCGTACTCCATTGCCAAACGAAAGTTTCTATGCCAACGGTGGTGTTACTTACCGTACCGCTTAGGTTGGATGATGGACTATCAAGTAACCGTCATAACCCCATGTGCGCCCGCGCACATGGGGTATCTATCCAGATGTATCAAAAGTGTACAGGGGTTAACTACCCCTGTTTTGCATTTAATCGGTATTGACCACCATCGGCGGGGGGCGGGTGCTGTTCGTAATGCCCTGCTTGCTAAAGTCACCACCCCTTATGTCGTGTTTTTAGATGCCGATGATACGATAGAACCCACCTTTATTGACGAAACGCTGCCCCACATCAAACCACATAGTTATGTGTATACAGGCTGGTATGAGGGGATGGTTATTAGACTGCTCGCCGTACCTCGTTTCGTCTGGAGTTTGGAATTACACACCCCTACCTATCATTTGATAACATGCTTACTCAATACACAAGAGGTTATACAAGCGGGCGGGTTTGATGCGACTTTAGCAGGCATGGAGGATAAAGACCTATTTTTGAGATTGCTACGTGTGATGTGTTTATGTCCTGTTCGCGTTAATAAACCACTTATGCGTTATCATCATGAGCAAGGTCAATATTCACGGTCACATGAAATACGTGATACAGGTAAATGGCACGAATTAGACCAATTAATAACAGCGAGGTATAAGCATAAAATGGCATGTTGTGGTGTAAGTGCAAATTTGAATGTAGAAGTCGGTGTGCGCTTAGATGGTGATGTATTGGCGCAACCGACATGGGGTGGCAATCGGATGTATTATGGCAAGGCGACGGGGCGAAAGTATGGGCGGGTATCCAATAATAAGACGTTTTGGGCAAGCCCCGCCGATGTGCAAGCTGATAGCCAATTGCGTCAACTAGAGCAAGTCCCATTCACCCCCACCGAAATGATAGCCGATGATTACGGGGTCGAAATTTTAGACACGGATGCTTTATCGGCACTTACAGAAGCCGATATGTTAGCAATGGCGCACGGCTATCCCCCGCAACCCAAGACGGTGCAATTACCCGTGTCGGATAATGCCGATGCCAAACCCAATATAGCGGGTATCACTGCAAAGCGCCGTAAGTCGAAATAGCCCCTTACGAGGGGCTTTTTAATTGTGGGGTGTGGTATAATAGGGGTAACGTTAGATAACGCAAGGATGATAACGATGCAAGATTTATACCAATGGGAACGTATCCCCCAAAATACACAATGTCGTGTATTTTATGCAAGCCTTGATAGCGCCGATAAAGGGTATCGTGATTGTTGGGCTTACGAGATAACCTCTTTTTTGATTGACATCAAACAACGCTTACCTAATAGCGTATGGGCAGTGTATCAAAGCATCCCCATGTCGCAACGGGTACATGCTCAAGTAGGTTATAAGCTAATTGAATATACGGGGGATTGGTTTAAGGGGGAATATTATCAACTGTTTGATGAATTGAAGGACGACCACGAATGACCCCACTCATAACCGTAGTTAGCGGAACAATAAACCGTTTGCCATTGCTCCAAACCATGATTGCAAGCGCCCGCCGTGAAGCGCGGGGTTTGCCGATTAATTTCGTGATTGTGGACGGTGGTTCAAAAGACGGTACAGAAGCATGGTGTAACACCCAACCTGATATAACCCTCATCCAATTAGGTAAAAAGACGGGCGGTATCCGTGCGTTCACGGACGGGGTTAAGGCAGTATCAGATGATGTGCGCTATACCATCCTAGCCAATGATGATATAGAGTTTATGCCCTATAGCATCTTATCGGCGTACCGCTTTATAGAGGATAATCCCCATATCGGCATTGTCGCATTTGCCGATGACCGCAACCACCGCAACCACCCACCGAAATTCGAGACGCAACGCCACCCCGCCCGTGATACTAATGGTGTGCAAGTCGGGACGGTTTATGCACAAGTAGGTTTATATCGCACCCCGCTAATCAAAGAGGCAGGCGGTTGGGGCGCTGATGACCCGCGTTTCGGCGGGCGGGGCGCATGGACGTATGGGGGGGATAACTACGCTACCTCTCGAATTTGGGAATTAGGCTATCATGTTGGGACTACCCCACTGGCAAAAATTCACGACACGTTGCACGCCGATGATACCCGCAAGGAAGGGTATGCTAAGGGTAGCACCGATGGGCGGTTGTATCATGAACGCTTCCCTAACGGTGGGGCTATTTTTGGCAGTCGGATTAAAGATTTACCCGTGTTTGATGATGAACCTAAAATCCGTATATTACACCTACCAATTATTGAGCCGATGAACACCCCACAACGCACACAAATGATAGGGCTAAGTGAGGCACTCGCAACGGCGGGGGATGTGATACGATATGAGTACACCCTACGCGGTTATGAATTAGGTAAGGCGGGGATGCTTACGGAACTGTACAATATTGCTAAGGTATTCAAACCTGATGTTATCCTGATGCAATGTCATGATACAAACCTGATAGATAGTTCGTTTATCAGGTCATTACATGAAGCAACCACCCGTAATGATGATGGTAGCCGTGCCTTCATCGCAAACTGGAATGGGGATTATTGGCGAAATAACCTATTTGAAGCGGGGATGCTTGCCATGCTTAGGCTGTGTGATGTGCAACTAATCGTGGATTATGCCGTTATCCCCACCTACGCCGAAAAGGGTATCACCGCCCGCTATTGGCAGGTTGCACCCGAAACCCCCGACTTACGAGACGTGATAGAGGATACACCCGCCTACGATGTGCTGTTTATGGGTACTATCTATTCCGATGAACGGCGGGCGTTGGTACGCTACCTAGACGGGTTACGTAAGCAGGGGTATAACGTGGGGTTATATGGCTCTCACTACCCTAAAAATATCAAGACACAAGGCGCGACATACTACGACTTTAAGCAGTCACAAGCATTAATGGCACGGGCGGGGGTGGTTATCGGCGCGATGGAATTTACAGATAGCGATGGATACGTAAGTAATCGGCTATTTGAAGCGTTACAGGCAGGGGCGGTATTATTGCAACAACGGGTGATTAATGCCGATACACGCTTAGGTTTGCAGGACAAAGTGCATTACGCGGTGTGGGATAACCTAGACGATTTAGACCGCCTGATTAAACACTACCTGAAAGACCGTGATTTAGCGTATGCAATGGCGGGGCGGGGGCAAAAGTTTATCAGGCAAAACCATTCCCACGCGGTACGTGTTGAACAGTTATTTTCGATTATAGAAGGGATGCAAAAATGATTACCTTAGACCTTACCTCATTAATGATACTTTCCTTCGCAACGTGGCGTATCTCATACATGCTTACCAACGAAGCCATGCCGTTTAACATCGGCGGGTGGATACGTGAACATCTAAACATCGGCGGGGTGCTAAGTTGCATTTATTGCACCAGTATTTGGACATCGGCATTCATGCTCATTATCTGGTATTCCCCCGCCTATTGGCTAGTCTATCTATTAGCGGTATCGGCGTTGGCTATTGCTATGCAGGCAGGGATAGGGGCGCTTAGGGCGTTGCATTTTTACGTCATGGGGGATGAGTAGTTATATCCCGCTAATACATCCCCACAACTATATACACTCAGTAATAAACCCCTCGAATTCGAGGGGTTTTGATTTATCCCAAAATTGTGATATGCTTGTGATATACGTAGTGAGGTTTAATAAATTGTCGTCATTTAGTGCCGTAACAATCACAATTGACCCTGATATTCAGGAAGCCGTTATTAATGACCTGAAAACCGCCCCGCGCAAGTTTCGGCGTTTATACCGTGCGCGAATTGTCGCTATTCAAGACCGCACGCTTAGACGGTTGCAAACGCCCGCCCCGCCCGTTAAATACCCTATCCAGTGGAAAACGCAAAAACAACGGCGTGCCTATTTCGCCACGAATGGGTTTGGTAAAGGCATCCCCACCCGCCGAACAGGGGCGCTACAAAAGGGATGGAAGGGGATTATAGAGGGCGATATTCGAGAAGGGCTTTTCACCCTGTATAATGACGCGACCACCCGTGATTATTTCACAGGCGCTATCGTCTACTATGAGCAATTCGTCACAGGAACGTCACAACAGCCGTTCCACCGCAATACGGGGTGGGTACGTTCACAGGATGTTTTAGCCGATGCTATGGTAGAAGCCGAAGATGCAATGATACAAACTTGGTGGGAAGTGAATGGTGCTAAATAATGGTTAACTACTATTGCACGCTTGCACAAGTAAAAGCAGAACTCAGAGCCGAAAATGCGGTATCCGATAACTATGTGTTGGGGCTTATTCAAGTCGTCTCACAACGGGTGGACGAATTGCTTAAACGGCGCTACCCCTACTTTTTGCCGTATAGTGAGGACATCCCCCTAAACGTAGACACCCATAGCGCACGGATGAACACCCTGCTATTGCCTAATTACCTGTTATCTCTTACATCAGTCGTGGTTAACACAACCGATGTGACCGCCTATACGCGCCTATACCCGCCCAACCAATTACCCGTGTATCGGCTACAATTAGATAACACTGTCAAATGGACTTATTACCCTGATGTGGATTATCCGATAACGTTTGTGACCGTTACGGGCGTGTGGGGGTACAATCGTGATTATACCCACGCATGGCAGGCAGTGGATGCTATCACAACCGTAGGGGGGATTAATGCCAGCGTGACCACCTTTACGGTTGCAGATGCCGATGGTGTGGATAGTTACGGGTTAACCCCACGTCTAAGCATAGGGAATTATATCAAAGTGGATAATGAGTTTATGCTTGTGACGGGTGTCAACACCACGACCAATACCCTTACGGTTAAGCGCGGGGTGTTAGGCACAACACCCGCAACCCATGACGCGGGCGCTACTGTCAGTACCTACACCATCGAGCCGATTGTCTCGCAAACCGTTGCTAGACAGGTAGGCAAAATTTACGCGAATAGGGGTGGGTACACAGGACAGACTACGGACGTGGGGACGTTTAGCTACCCACCCGACCTACTAGCCGAATTGAAGAACGTCATATCGTTGTATTTAGGGATGTGAGCATGACACCCTACGCCGAAATGTACACTGAGATATTAGCCCGCGTTGCCGAAATGGAAAGAGAAGCGTTATCGGCGCTTGTCGGGACGCAAGTGGACAGCAAACCCTACTTTCCGTATCGTGGGCAGGAAGCGTATCCGTTTTGGGTAAACCGTCTAGGCACGGCTACCTACACGAATGAGGAATACGGAATGGATATGCTCCATATCACCCGTCAAATATCCATGCGGTTAATCGTTGGGAATGTGACGAGTGGGTATGATGGTGAATTGCAAGAAGCCCTTAACGAATTTGTAGGGGCTTTTGTTCCCCACATTAGCCAAAAGGCTTACGCATGGTTACAAACCACGTCATATCCCGAACCTATGCAGTATCTCGACCAAGAAATGCGGGTAGTGTCGGACACGGGTATTATCCTATTTAACAATAGCGGTACTGAAAACTTGCAACTTGGTATTGAATTTGTGATAGAATTAGAATTGACAATCAAAGTTTAAGAGAGGACGTAATAAATCATGGCTAAACAAAACACAGGGACATATACATCAGCAGGCTTTGCGGGTGTATGGTATGGTGTTCGTGATGCAAACGGCAATTTAACGGGTAACAGCGCTACCCCACCTGTAGCGGGTGCTACAGGCAGTCCTTTATATCGGCTTTTGGGTGGGGTATCGGCAAATATCCCTGTTACAGAAGCGGTTATCGTAAACGTGCCAGGTGATGACGGGTTTATCACGTCATTCACATTCCCCCCTGATAGCCTGCCAACGGGTAATATCACCATCGCCACGCGGGACGCGATTTTTGAAGCCCTCGCTAAAGGGACGAAAGTTTATACCGATGGGCAAATTGCGACATCGGTACAGGTATCCGTAGGGGATACTTATCAACCCCTGTTTTTGCACATGGTACGTCAAGCACAAACCACCGACCCGAACAATTTTGGTAATAAGCGTTGGGAAAATGTGATTTTGCCGAATGTCGTAGTGCAACCCTTATTTAACACATTGGATACCCGCGCCCACGCGCCATACAACTATCGTGTGGATTTGAAAACGACCAATAATCTAGGCACGGGCGAAACGTTCACTGATGCTAATTATGGGATGCGCTTAGGGGCTATGTATACCCGCTATACCAATTACCCCTATCATCACATGGTGTATACAGGAGATAACGTAACTGACACGTTCAATCTTGAATACACACCGATCAGTACCGCCGAAATTCGCGCCTTTGTTAATGGGGTGTTGGCAACCGTGTCTAGTGTGGATACTGTGAACAAAACATTTACATTGGCAAGCCCGCCCGCAACATCGGCTATCGTCATTGCCTACTATGGCTTCCCCGAAAGTGAACTGTAATGGCTAATGAATACAAACTTGATAACGGCGCTATCGTGAGGGTAGCGCCCCTAACCTATCTAAACCGTGAGCGTTATCGCACATTATTGCGCCTTGTCAACAAGCACCTGAAAGACATTTCACAAAAGCTAGGATTAGCCGATACAGTGGATGATGACGGCATGGCGAATATCCTGTTAGATATGGTGATGGTGTCATCTTTTGTGCAAACCGACCACCCCATCAGCGCCTATCTACTTGAATACACGTCTGATTTAGAGGTGTTTGTGGCGGGTATCAGCGAATTTTTAGACGCTTTGACAGAAGGTGAAACGTCTAGCGTGTTTGAGCAATTAGTTGGGTTTGTTAATTCGTATCTCAGAGACCAACGGGTGAAAGCACCCGAACCACCCACCGACCCAAACTAGTCCAGCACCGGTTCATGTGGCAAAACGAAGTTCGTATGGGCATTCACAAGCTAAAAAATGAACCGGTGCATGATGGTGATTTCGGATTTTATCATCCTGACGACTTACCTAACATTGCGTTGTGTGCAATGATGCTCAAGAATTACGGCATTTTGCCCTCGCAAACGATGAAAGAGATAACCGAAAATTGGGAACTATTCGCCGATGTGTTGACATATCGTAGGGTGTGGGATGATGTACCCGAATTAGATA
>CAYRKI010000028.1:0-4043 GCA_964424815.1 uncultured Thiotrichales bacterium
GGGGCTCACCAGGATGGCTTGAAATGTGCGAAAGCTCACGCACAATACGGCGCAGCGCATCTACCTCAACTTCTTTAAATCCCGGCGTTCCACATAACCGGTCTTGGAACTGCCGCTCAAGACCCGCTTTACCCAATCGAAAATCGGGTTGACGCGCCAATTGGGGATCAACCTCATCTTGATCAGAGGGGATTTGCACATACCCCACCACATGAGCTGTTTCTTGGGGATGGGGGTAAGAGCGTTGAAACCCCTGAATAATTTGGCAACCAGGAAGCTCAGGCATATTTAATTGCAGCCTGCACATATCCTCAAAATCAAGTTGCGGAATTACCGTGTAGGGCAAGAACCTGGGTTGCCGCTTAATCTGGCGAAACACCTCTTCAAGACGATGATCCCCAAGGCCTACTAAACGCTCAATGCGCGCGAGTACTCGTGCTAAATCTTTGGCTTGGTCAGGCACGAGTGCAAGACGAAACACCGGAAGGTTAGTCGCCAAAGCTTGTCCCACCCGATCATAAATCATGCCCCGATGGGGAAGTTCGATGTGCAGCTTGATTCGATTACCATCGGCAAGGGTCTTATAATGAGAGGCCTTAAAGCCCCCTAAGTACACAAGACGCCCCACTACGGCTGTACCCAGAAGCGCCTTCCCCATGCCTAAAATGAAGGCGCGCCGGGTGAACTTTTGTTTACTCTCTTCGGGTGGAGCGTACTGCCGGCTCATGACGGCATGGGCCTATGAATGGCGTCAAACAATTCCATAAGCCATGGATAGACAGCTGTGGTGACGGCAAATTGAAACACGGCACACGTCATGTTTACGGTTTTACCCTGGCTCATTAGAAACAAAGCCGTGGCCATCATATAAAGCAACACAACTACTGCAAAAACAGCCCATAAAGTCAGAAAAGAGCGGTGCACAAGGAAGCGACGCTGCATCACCAAAGCGCCCCAGATCACGGTACCAAGGGTGCCCGTTAAGCCAATGGGCATGCCAAGGCCAATATCATAAAGACAGCTGCACAGCAGCATGATCCATAGGGGAAACCAATGGGGAGCAAAAAGCGCCCAATAAAATACGGCCGCTAACAATGCGTTCGGTATCAGGGTTTCATAAAGACCTGAGCCCAGCCATGGCAACATACTGAGGGTAATAACAAGAACACTAGGGATAAGGCGTGGCGCCATCTCTCGCATAGCTGCTAGGGTAAGCAACCTCATTTATTCTTCATCCACCGGCAATGGATCCAAGCCTTTGATGACTTGAACATAGTCAAGCTGGGCTAAGTTAAGCGATGCCACACCAGAACCAAGCGCACCTTCAACAGATTTTACACGCCCCAGCATCAATCCTTTAGGAAACAGACCACCACGGCCAGAGGTCAACAAGGGCTCTCCGGCCTCAAGGCTAGTGCCACCTTCAAGAATACTCACCTTTAGCGGCTCTTGGTCTTGTCCTGAGGCGATACTATGGACACCCGATTGGGCTCCTACCACAGGCACATGGGATTGAGGATCTTGAATCAGGAGCACACGTGAATAACTAGACGTTACATCAATAATGCGGCCAATCAATTGTTGGCCTGAGACCACCACATCGCCGGCCCTGAGCCCTGCGTTTTCCCCCGCACCCAGCCATACACTCATACCGGCAGCATTGAGGCGGACATCAACGACCGGCACGGTTTTGTAAGATAAGGGGGTCGCAGGAAGAGTATTGGTGCTGGCCCGAAGGGCTCTATTTTCTTGCTCTAACTCAGCAAGGCGTATGCGCAAGGCCTCAATATGAGCAGGATCACTCTTGACTTGCGGCTCAAATCCTAAGCTTTCGACCGTGTGGCCGACGCTAATGCGCATGCCGTGAAAAAGATTGTGAATGACGCTGCGAAGGTCAAGAGCTACTTCCGCAAGATACGATCTCAATCCTTGGCTGAGACTAATCTCCTTCATTGATGCCCATAAGAGGCCGCCACTCAATACAAGGGCAAGGGAGAGCCTGCCGTAAGAGACCACATGGGTCATCAGGCTTTGCTGTTTTCGTGCTGCAGGCGCATGCGAGCGAAGCAGCATAATAAGCCCTCCCGTGTGAGATTAATACATTGTCACCAAAACATCACGCAGCGTGTCAATCTGCTCGAGTGCTTGACCTGTTCCAAGCGCCACACACTTGAGGGCATCGTCAGCCACACACACGGGAAGCCCCGTGACGCGGCGTAAAACGACATCCAGATTTGACAAAAGAGCGCCACCACCGGTCAGAATAATACCTTTATCAACAATATCAGATGATAATTCAGGCGGCGTATTCTCGAGAGCAACCTTGACAGCCGCGATGATCGCAGCAACCGGCTCGGTCAGGCTTTCTGCAATCTGTGCCTCATCAACTTCAACTTCCTTTGGAATACCATTCATAAGATCGCGACCCTTGATGAACATGGTACGACCCACACCATTTTCAGGCTTCAAGGCCGAGCCAATTTCCTTTTTGATGCGCTCAGCTGTACCCTCACCAATCAATAAATTGTGGTGGCGACGAATGTAATTGATAACGGCTTCATCCATGGTATCACCACCCACGCGGACCGAGCGGGAATAAACAATACCACCCAAGGACAAAACTGCGACTTCAGTGGTTCCACCACCGATATCGACCACCATAGAGCCACAAGGCTCGGTTACCGGAAGACCGGCGCCAATGGCTGCAGCCATGGGCTCCTCAATCAGATAAACGCGACCTGCACCTGCACTTTCAGCTGATTCTTGAATGGCGCGCTTTTCAACAGCTGTGGCCCCAGAGGGTACACACACGATGATTTGCGGACTCACGAAGCTGCGGCGGTTATGTACCTTATGGATGAAGTGCTTGATCATGGCTTCTGCCACTTCGAAGTCTGCAATTACACCCTCTTTCAAAGGGCGGATGGCTTGGATGTTGCCAGGCGTACGGCCGACCATTTGTTTAGCCTCTTCACCCACCGCAAGCACTTGCTTCGGGCCTTTTCTCACATCAATGGCAACCACAGAAGGCTCGTTCAGCACGATGCCTTTACCTTTGACGTACACGAGGGTGTTGGCCGTGCCTAGGTCAATGGCCATATCCGAGGACAGCATCCGTAGCAACTTTGAGATCATAGGCTTTCATCCTTTATGCAACTTGCCCGACAAGGGACCAGAGATTAACTTGTGCTTCCAATATTTACGACACACAAAGACTTCGGTCCACACCTATTCAGCATTTTCAGCTAAGAAATTTGCTTTAATTTCATCCCAGGAAGTGTTGTGATAAATTTTATTAAAAATCACTGGATTCTTTAATTGCCCCCGAAGCCAAGTATATTGGCGCTTAATGTACTGGCGTGTCTGCAGCATAGCCGCCTGCAAGGCCTGGTCCAATGACAGCTGACCTTGCAGATGATCCACAAAAGCTTGGAAACCAAGTGCCCGGCTGAGGTTGCGTCCATCGGGGTAAATTTTGATGAGTTTTTCAACTTCTTCGACAACGCCACCCGCAACCATCGCGCGCAAACGTGCGTAAGCTTTTTGCTCCAACTCTGCGCGATCAGGCAATAAAACAATGACACGCCAGCGCCAATCTAGTTTTGCGCGTGGTTGCTGCTGCCAAAAAGATAACGGCCTTCCTGTTGCGTGAAATACCTCTAATGCGCGGGTCAAGCGCTGAGTATCTTGAGGCGCATACTTAGCAGCACATAAAGGATCAACATGTTGCAGCTCAGCATAGAGATACTCGGGCCCTTCACCCTCCAGGCGGCTCCTAATTTCCTGACGCACTGAGGCTGGCACTTCCGGCATAATTGGCAGGCCCTCAACCAATCCTTGAATATAAAGCCCAGTCCCGCCTACAACTAGGGGAACTTGGCCATATCCTTGGATTTCAGAAAGCTTTTCTTGCACTAAACTTAGCCAATACCCTACCGAGCAGGGCTGGTCAGGAGCCAGCATCCCATAGAGATGGTGGGGGATGGACCTAAAATCTTCTTGGCTTGGCTGCGCTGTTAACAGGGGAAGTCCTTGATATATCT
>CAYRKI010000028.1:4060-8095 GCA_964424815.1 uncultured Thiotrichales bacterium
ATCGGCGTTGATAATAGCACCACCTAGGGCTTGGGCAGCATCAAGACCAAGATGGGATTTGCCACTTGCAGTAGGGCCGATAATAATAAAACCTTGATTTTGCATGATGCCTTGCTTATCGGAAACTAAACACTCTTAGGGTGTCGCTGCTTTTGCCCCACGACTGCTTGTGGATCCGCGCTTACCCAAAGGCATCACCTCTTTAACCTTTTGCGCAAGGGCGTGCAAACTAAAAGGTTTGGCCAAAAAATGCATATCGGTGCTGCGCTGATCCAGCTGGCGGCGGAAAGAATCTTCAGCATAGCCTGAAATGAAGATAATCGGTAAATCAGGCATTAATTTCAGCACTTCCTGCGCCATAGTAGGACCATCCATTTGCGGCATCACCACGTCGGTAATCAACATGTCCAATTTTTGGCCGCCGGCAAGGTGTTCTTTGACAAAAGCCAAACCTTGCTCTCCTGTGCCCGCTTCAAAGACTTGATACCCCTTGTCTCGCAGGGCTCTTGCGGAGAAAAGACGCACTGCTTCCTCATCTTCCACCAACAAGATATTTCCAGAACCAGTGAGGTCTTTGGGCAGCTCCTCAGCCTGCTGATTTTGCTGCTCAAATTTTTCATGCTCACTCATAGCATAGCGTGGGAGATAGATCCTAAACTTCGTACCCTGCCCCACTTCAGATTCAACGACGATATGACCACCGGTTTGTTTAACGATACCGTAAACCGTCGACAAGCCAAGGCCCGTGCCATACCCCGCTTCCTTCGTTGAAAAGAAGGGATCGAAAATGTTCTCAAGGATCACTGGCTGAATGCCGCAGCCATTGTCGATGACCTCGATGACCACATAAGATCCCACAGGCACCACCTCGTGCCCCACCTGTTTTTCTTCGCGATAGGTTTTATTTGAGGTTTTAATGGTGATCTCACCATGGTCTTGGATTGCATCCCGCGCATTGACCACCAAATTGATGATCACTTGCTCAAACTGGCCCTGATCCACCCGAACCAGGCCCAACTCGCGGCCATGCATAATGCGCAATTGCATGGAAGGTCCGATGAGGCGCTGCAGTAATAGCGAGAGGTTGGCAAGAGTCTCGGAAATATCCAAAACCTTTGGCTGTAAAGTCTGCTGGCGCGAAAACGCTAAAAGTTGCCGCACTAAGTTGGCCGCACGATTGGCGTTTTGCTTAATTTGCATGATATCGGTGAACGAGTGGTCGCCTGGCGTGTGGCGCAACAGCAGCAGGTCACAAAAGCCTATCATCGCCGTCAACAGGTTATTAAAGTCGTGTGCAATACCGCCAGCCAACTGGCCCATGGCCTGTAATTTTTGCGATTGTAGTAGGCGTAGCTGAATAGTGCGTTGTTCAGTATGGTCAAAGATATAAAGCGCAAGACCTTGAAGGGGGCCTTCCTCACCATCAATGGTAAGGCGACGCATGCCGCCTACATAGGCAAGAGCCGCCATCGCCTCGCGTCCCCAAAAAGTGAGGTCGATGGTCTGCACTTGGCGCTCACCCCGAATAATGCGATTATAAAGTTGCTGAAAGTCATCCCGGGTATCAAAGCTGAGGAGTTCGGTTAGGGGAGTGCTCAAATCCAGGGTATCTCGGGTGGTAAAACGACGCAAAAAAGTCTCGTTATATACACGAATGCGCCCTTCTTGATCCAAAAACACAATGCCTGCAGGCGCTAAATCAAACAATTCACGCAAATCAAAAGAGCGAAGGAACTCCCCCTGCTGATACACGTTAGCAAAAGCACGCACCCATTCAGGTCGCTCCATTTTCCATAGGCGCATACCGTTTTTAAGGCGATGGCGAAGCGTGAGCCACAGGGCATGCGGAATACCTGCACTGCTGGTTATCTGCACTTCAACACGACCTGTGGTATGATCATCAGGAAGTTTGCGGATCTGGGGCAACAGTTCTCGGGCGGTAGCATTATAGTGCAGCACCTCCCCTTCTGGAGTCGTGACTACATAACCGTCCTTCAGCTGATCTAAAAAAGTATAATCAGTTTCACCCACCACAGCCGCGGGGGTTGCTTTTAGTCCAAAAAAGCGTTTGATCTTGTGCGCCAATCCCATGATACAGTGAGAGCTCTGATTTATTATTATGCATCAACCTGAACAAAGGGTAACAGATGTCAGTCAATCTGCAAAAGAAAGAAGCACAAGGGGGGGTATTGAAGGGCAAAGTAGCGCTGATCACAGGCGCAAGCCGCGGTATAGGTGCCGCCGTTGCCGAGCGTTATGCCCAGGAAGGTGCAGATTTAATCGTGCTTGCCCGCACTTCAGCAGACCTCGAGCGCCTTGATGATCGCCTTGCCCGCTATGGACGCCAAGTTATTTTAGTGCCCGCTGATCTGCGTCAATTCGATAAGTTAGATGAGCTGGCGCAGCATATCTTCTATCGCTTCAGGCGCCTCGATATCCTTGTTGGAAACGCTGGTATTTTGGGTAGTCTGTCCCCCATGACTCACCTGACCCCCAAAATGTGGTCGGAAGTCATGGATGTCAATCTGACTGCGAATTGGCGCCTCTTACGCGCCTGCGAACCCCTTTTGCGCCAAGCACCCCATGGACGAGCCATTTTTGTTACCTCGGGCGTTACCAGAACCCCTCACCCGTATTGGTCAGCGTACGCCGTCAGCAAGGCAGCACTGGAGACGATGGTTAAAACGTATGCTGGTGAAATCCAGGAAACAAATCTTCGGGTTAACTTGATTGACCCCGGCGCCGTTGCAACCTTCATGCGTGCCAAAGCCATGCCCGGCGAAGACCCCACCACCCTGCCTCAGCCTGAAGAGATTACCGGCGTATTCGTGAGCGCTGCCCTTGACACCTGTCAGCAAAACGGGGAGGTGTTGAGAGCTGCAGACTTTCGGGCTGCCTCGTAAGGGAAAACTTTGATTAGCTTGAGAGTGCTCTAAAGATTAAAATCCACCTTGGCATAAGATTCCCTCAGCATTTCTAATTCCTCAGTACTTAATTGCGGATCAGGAAAGAGAGAGATGATGTTATGCTCAGCCTCAAGATCCACCTGCTTATTTAGCTTGATGCATCCTCGCACATTGAGGCGATAAAGCATTGCACACGCATTGAGTATATTTTTAATATCTGAATACTTTACACGTGTGTGCGCCAAATTTAATTCCAGCAAACAGCTGAGACCTGTGATTTCTGTGAAATTAGGGGAGGCTAAAGTCGCACAAGATGCAACATTTAAGGTTGTGAGGTCGTGACAGGCGCCCACAATCATTTTCAATGCCTCGCCATCCAGCGCTGTGTTGCGCACATCGAGAAACATAAGTTTATTGAGTTCGGCAATACGCGCCAACCCTTTTGGTGTTAATTGTGAACAGTTCCCAAGCTCCAAATATCTTAAATGTGCACTCAAGGAGCCTAAACCTATAAGATGCTGATCTTGCAGACTATGGTTGTTGTGCAAATCCAATCGATGAAGAGAAGTTAGTAAAGATAATGCACAAGCCGCAGGAGATCCCAGTCCCACAGAAGTCTTCGTTTGACTACCCCAAAGAATAAACGTCCTAAGGCGAGACATGGAGGATAAAGTGCGTACCAACCCCTCATCACACACCGAAGAATCCAATCCGCTACACTCAAAGATTGCAAGCTGAGACAAACGAGAGAGATGCATCAGGCCTTGAGCGGATAAACCATGACAATGCGAGAGATCAAGATCCACTAAACGCGTGCATCCCTGGGTAATGGCATCTATGGTTTTATCGGACACAGGGGTGGTATTAAGGCTCAAGAAAGTTAAATGCGACAGGCGACTGATGAAGCTAAAGTCCTCCTCATTTGTGAAAGAGCACCCACCTAGGTCAAGTGACATAAGATTTTTGTTCATCAGCCCTGATGTGAGTTGATCGAAGTCAATACCATCTAAGGAAGCTGCATTCATCATCGTCAATTGAAGACCGATGAGAGAACCCAGCAAAGGACGCAATTCATCAAAACAAGCGGCTTCACGCCAGTAAAGGGACACTCTTCCCTTCAATTGGTATT
>CAYRKI010000028.1:8210-11375 GCA_964424815.1 uncultured Thiotrichales bacterium
GTCGCCCAAAAATGACTCACTTTAAGACATGAACGCAGAGTGTAGCGCGGAAGATACTCAGCGATATTCCAAAAAAGTTCTGCAGGAAACTCGATGGTTTCTGCGGCTTTTTGAGAGTATGCTGCCTTTTCTTGGTCTTGGCACTCTTCATCTATGGGGCAAGCGATGAGGTGACTTGATCCTATCACAAGGAAAAAGATGAAGCATAGGAGGTCTCGCACGACCACCATAACCGCCCTCACTTCTCTCCCACGTAAGGATTCTTGCTTTGACGCAGGTAAATGCGAATCGGCACACCAGGAAGCTCAAAACTTTCGCGTAAGGAATTCACCAAATAGCGAATGTAAGAATCGGGCGCTTCTGCAGCTTTACTCACAAACAACGCAATGGTCGGTGGACGTGTCTTAATTTGCGTCGCATATTTGACCCTCAAGCGGTTACGCCCCACCATGGGTGGCGGATGACGCTCGATGGCGTATGCGAGCCATTTATTCAGCTGTCCCGTTGAAAGACGAATATTCCAAAGATCATAGATGTCGGTCACAGCTTTCATCAACCGATCAATATTGCGACCAGTGAGAGCCACGATGGGCACCACAGGAATACCACTCACCTGTGGTAATTCACGCTCAAGTCGGGCGCGCACCTCATTGAGGATTTTTGGCGCGACCAGATCCCACTTGTTGAGCGCAAGCACCAAGCATCGTCCTTCTTCAACCACACGGCTGGCCAGGTGCAAATCTTGTTTGGTCAAAGGTTGACGGGCATCTAAAAGCAGCACCACGACTTCTGCAAACCGCATGGCTTTGAGTGAGTCAGCAACAGACATTTGCTCGACCCATTCATTCACCTTGCCGCGTTTACGCACGCCAGCAGTGTCATGAAGACGGATGGGGCGACCTTCATAATTCCAGTCAACACTGATTGCATCACGGGTAACACCGGGGCGATCCCCCGTGAGCAAGCGATTCTCACCAATCATTTGATTGATGAGGGTGGACTTGCCCACGTTAGGCTGACCCAGAATAACTAAATTTAGCGGTCGGTTACGTCGCTCGGTTTTCACCTCTTCGACAAACTCTGGTTCTTCATCATCCTCATCTTCGGCTTCAGCAGGGATAAAGGCTTCTAGTCGATCCAGAAGCTCTCCCAACCCCTCACCGTGCGCCGCTGATATAGCAACAGGATCACCAAGACCCAACTTATGGGACTCCAGAATTCCAGCACCCGCTGTTGCAGTTGATTCAGCTTTGTTAACCAAGAGAATGATGGGCTTTTCGATACTTCTTAGCTTGCCGGCTAAGATCTCATCTGAAGATAGCACGCCATCGCGACCATCAATCACAAAAAGTAAAATATCAGCGCGTTCAACCACACGGCGATTTTGCTCAAGGATTTGGTCTTTCAGCAGCGCATCCTCAAAGCCTTCAAGGCCTGCCGTATCAATGACGGTAAATTCGAGATGCCCCAGACGACCAGGAGCCTCACGCCAATCGCGCGTTACACCCGGCGTATCTTCAACAAGGGCAAGTTTTTTGCCCACAAGCCGATTAAAAAGGGTCGACTTTCCCACATTCGGTCGACCCAAAATTGCAATAACAGGACGCATAAAAGCCTCAATTGCGCTCGCGATACGCCACCAAATTGGCTGAATCAGTTAAAAAGATGAGATAACCGGCAGCCGTAATCGGCGAGAGGGATGTCCCACTTGGCAGCGTAATTTGGCGCTCCATGTGGCCGTCTTTTGCCCGCACAAATATAGCTTGGCCGTGGTTAGCTGCTAGCACAAGATGGCTGTTAACTGCAATAGGCCCGGCCCACAAAAGCGGATTTTTAGATTTTTCTTCATTTTCATAGCGCGGCAATTGCTTCGACCAAATGACCTTGCCGCTTTGCTTTAGCATGCAGATCAGACGATTTTCACCACTGACCATAAAAAGGTAGTTACCCACCACTGCAGGCGTGCGAATACCACCCACATCGCGGCTCCATACCGGCTTGCCGGTGCGCACCTCAAGGGCTTCCATGCGCCCGCCATGGCTTACCAGATAGACTTTGTTACCATCTAGAATGGGACGCGCCTTGATGTGACTCAAGGATGAAACAGGATCCAAGCGTCGTGCTGGGTTAATGCTTTGCGACCAAAGGGTATGACCGTTGCTTGTCTTCAGGGCATAGACTTCGCCTGAGGAGTAAGCCACGACAACAATGTCATCACCGACAGCAGGGGTGGCTGAGCCCAGCAATCCAGCGCTTTCAATAATGCCGCTATGGGTCCATAGTGCCTCACCGGTCTTTGCGTCCATGCACTCCAATTGGTTATTAAGGGTCACCAGATAAAGGCGACCATTTTTTACCACAGGTGCCGTACGAACGGGGCCGGCAACGCGCTGGCTCCACAAAATCTCACCAGTTTTAGCGTTTAGCGCATAGGCTTCTGCCGCTGCGGTGCCCGCAAAAACAATACCATTCTCAACAGCGACACCCCCACCAAAGGAAGGATGCTCGCCTTCCTTGGCACTCACATCCTGTTCCCATACAACCTTACCATCTTCAAGGCTAACGGCGGAAATGCGGCTTACGCTATCAATGGTGTAGACGATGCCCTCAGCACTCACTGGACCCGCCATCAGGCGACGGTCTGAGCCAGCACCACGTCCCACATCCCGGGTCCATGCGGGCTCTGCGCCCACCTCACCCAACTTTGCTGTTGGCACCACATGGTGTGGTGTGCCGCTGGCTTGGGGCCAATGAGCAATAGATTCTGCTTTGGGTAACTTCACCTCGTGGGTGCCTGGCTCCACATCCGGATTCACGTTCTCATTGGAAATAAAGACAGGTTCGCGGCTTCCTTGAAGCGGATCTTTCTTTTTCCCAAAAAGGGTATCACACCCCGCAAGAGCCAAAAGAGATGTAACTAAAACCAAACGTCCTTTTGGGGACATGGGGTGACTCCTTTATCGATAATCAAAACGGATCAAAAAAATAATAATTTACAAGCGCTCTGCAAACGCGATGGCGCGGGCACGTATACCCTGACTTGCAGCCTCGTCGCTTGCCAACGCCTTTAAAAGCTCACGTGCTTCCTCACGCGATCCACTTCGCACCAGCAGCAGAGCTTTTAATTCCTGAGCACTTGCGCGCCAAGCTCCATTACCCTTGGCA
>CAYRKI010000029.1:0-4938 GCA_964424815.1 uncultured Thiotrichales bacterium
AGCAGGGATGCGTGCTTTTGTTGTAGAAAGCGGAACGGCTGGCGTTAAGATCAATAAGCTTGAAAAGAAAATGGGCATTCGCGTCAGCGATACGGCGGCAATTTCTTTAGTGGATGTGCGCGTGCCGTTTGAAAATATGCTTGGAAGCGCGACAGTTGAAAAAACAAATACGGGCTTCAAAGGAGCAATGGCAACTTTCGATGCGACTCGCCCTTTGGTGGCGGCTTCGGGGTTGGGGGTGGCAAGAGCCGCGCTAGAATTTCTCAAAGAGAAATTAGAAGAGAACGGAGTCAAAATCCGTTATGGGTTGCCGCGCCAAAAATTATCTAACATTGAACGCGAAGTGATTGATATGGAAATCATGCTCAAATCCGCTTGGTTGATGACGTTGAAAGCGGTGTGGATGGCGGATAATAAAAAACCTAACGCGCTTGAGTCTTCGATGAGCAAAGTTAAGGCTGGGGATGTGACTACGAAGATTACGCAAAAAGCGGTTGAGATTTTAGGTCCGATTGGTTATACGCGCGAGTTCTTGTTAGAAAAATGGATGCGCGACGCGAAAATCACCGATATTTATGAAGGCACGGGTCAAATCAATCGTTTGGTTGTGGCAAGGCAAATACTGGGATATAGCGGCTCTGAATTAAGGTGATTAGTAAATGGTAATTGGAGGCTATATCGAGCCATTGCACACGAGTGGATGAAGCCTGAGGAAGTTAATGAATTTGTTGCAGATTTAACCTCTTTGGCAAAACAATTAAGCGCTATGCCAAGAGGTTTGAAAGACGTTCGTTTTCCTGAGTAAATAATTACTACTTACGATTTACTATTACTAAAAGGATAAACATTTATGGCATATAACATACACAAAGCGGTTGTCATCGGTTCAGGCACAATGGGCGCGGCGATTGCGGCGCATTTGGCGAATATCGGCGTACCTGTCGCTTTATTAGATATTCCCGCAAAAGACTCGCCTGACAAAAATAAAATTGTCAAAGAAGGTTGGGAGCGTTGCCTCAAAGCCAAGCCTGCCAATTTGATGGCTGATGAATTAAAGACTTTAGTCAAACTTGGCAATCTTGAAGACGATTTTCATGCGGTCGCCGAAGCGGATTGGGTTTTGGAAGCGATTGTTGAAAATTTGAAGATTAAGCAAGATTTGATGGCTCGCATTGATGAAGCGAGAAAAGCGAATGCGATTGTTTCAACCAATACATCGGGCATTCCCGTTCAGGCAATTGCCGAAGGGCGCTCGAAAGAATTTAAGAAACATTTTCTCGGCACGCATTTTTTCAATCCGCCGCGTTATTTGAAATTGCTAGAAATTATTCCGACCAAAGATACCTCTAAAGATGTGGTTGAGTTTATGGCGCATTTTGGCGAATATCGTTTGGGCAAAGGGGTGGTGATTTGTAAAGATACGCCAAACTTCATCGGTAATCGCGTGGCGTTTGGAACGGGCGCGTTTGCGATGGATTTCATTCTCAACAATGATTATACGGTGGATGAAGTGGACGCTATTACGGGCCCGTTGATGGGAAGACCTAAAACGGCGACCTTTCGCCTCATTGATTTGGTGGGGGTGGATGTGTGGCATCATGTTGGGGCGAATCTTCAGCCGTTGATTCCGCACGATAAGTTGGGGCAAAAATATTTATCGTCTGAAAAGCCAAAGAAGTTAATGGATACATTGCTCGAAAGAAAGTGGCTGGGCAATAAAACGAAAGTGGGTTTTTACAAAGAGGTTCGTAATGCGGAAGGCAAGAAGGAGTTTTATTCTTTAGATTTGAAAACCTTTGAGCATGTGCCGCCGACAAAGCCAAGATTCGAATCGGTGAAGGCGGCGAAAGATATTGAGGATTTGGCTGGCAGGTTGAAGGTTATGCTTGAAGCGGACGATAAAGCGGCAAAATTAGTTAAGGCGCTTACCTATCAATCATTTCAATATTCCTCTTCCATTATTCCTGAAGTTGCCGATTCAGCCAAAGCGATTGACGACGCGGTTCGCTGGGGGTTTATGCACGAAGCGGGTCCGTTTGAAACTTGGGATATGCTCGGCGTGAAAGAGACAGTTAAGAAAATGAAAGCCGAAGGATACGCGCCCGCAAAATGGGTGGATGAAATGTTGAAGGCGGGCGTGGAGACTTTCTATCAATATAAAAATAATAATAAAGTTGGCGTGTACGATGTGACCAAAAAGAAATACGTGAAGATGACAATTTTGTTTTCTTGAAAAATTTGCGCGGCACGAAGAAAGAAGTCAGCAAAAACGCTGGCGCCTCTTTGTTTGATATTGGCGACGGCGTTGGGCTTGTTGAATTTCATACCAAGATGAATGCGTTGGATGACGATATTTCGGCAATCGTCAATGAAGCGATGGATAGGTTGCAAACTGATTTTGACGGTCTCGTTGTTGGAAATGAGGGCGAGCATTTCAGCGCGGGCGCAAATTTATTTATGGTGGTGGTGGCGAGTCAACAAGGCATGTGGGACCAACTCGATGGGGCGATTCGCCGTCTGCAAGATATGAATATGAAGATGCGTTATTCGCCTAAGCCGATTGTTGTTGCGCCTGCGGGTTACACCTTAGGCGGCGGGTGTGAAATTACCATGCACGCTTCACGGGTGGTGGCGGCGGCTGAATCGTATATTGGTTTGGTGGAGTTGGGCGCGGGGGTTATCCCGGCTGGCGCCGGCACAAAAGAAATGATGAGGCGCATCATTAACCCTGCTATGAAAACCGAACACGCTGAAGTGTTGCCGTTTTTGCAACGAGCGTTTTTGCAGATTGGTCAGGCAAAAGTGGCGACCTCTGCAGAAGAAGCGCGCGGCATGGCGATTTTGAATCCACAAGATAGAGTGGTGGCTAACCGCGACCATTTATTGACCGAAGCCAAACGCGAAGTTTTGCATTTGATTCGCTCAGGTTATCGCGCGCCTGCGCCAGAATTAATTTACGCCGCTGGGCGAGATTATCTTGGCGCGTTGCGAGTCGGTACCTTTATGTTTCAAGAAGGCGGCTATATTTCAGAGTACGACCGTCATATTGCTAATAAACTGGCTTATATTATGTGCGGCGGAGATTTAACTCGCGGAACTTGGGTATCTGAACAATATATTTTAGATTTAGAACGCGAAGCGTTTTTATCGCTGTGCGGCGAAGAAAAGACGCAAGCCAGAATGTGGAGCATTTTGCAAACAGGAAAACCCCTCAGGAATTAGGAATTGCGGATTAGGAATTAGGAGATTGTGATGGCTCTATTGAAAGAATTGCCTTTTGAAGAATGGGTTAAGACTTTACCTGATTCTTTGAGAAGTGACCCGTTGTGGAAATCAGCCTATTATCGCCTTTCTATGTATATGTATGATTTGATGTGGATTGACTCAGAAATAATCAATAAAGATTTTCGTGGAAGAGAGATTGTTCATCAACTAGTTAGGTCTGCTGGAAGTGTTTGTGCGAACATGGAAGAATCTTATCGCCGAGGGATTGGCACTGCTGATTTTGTCCGAATTATGCGAATTGCTCTTGGCGAACTTGGTGAAACACAAGGTTGGTATTTTCGGGCAAGACATATTCTTGGCAATGAACTTTTGGAAAAACGAATCAAAGTCATTCAACAAACAATCGCTTTAACCGTGAAAGTCATTGACCAGAACCGACGCAAAAATAATTCCTAATTCGCAATTTGTAATTTACTAGGAGAAAACCTATGACAATAAAAGAAGCAGTAATCGTATCCGCAGTCCGAACTCCCGTTGGCAAAGCCAAGCGTGGCGGGCTGACGACTGTCCGCCCTGACGATATGATGGCGACGGTTATCAAAGAGTTATTAAATCGCACGCCAAGCCTTGACCCACATCAAATTGACGATGTGGTGATTGGTTGCGCGTTCCCTGAAGGCGAGCAAGGGCTTAACATGGCGCGTATGATTGCCTTGCGCGCGGGCTTGCCCGATACGGTCCCCGCAGAAACCATCAATCGGTATTGCGCCTCGGGCGTGCAATCTATTGCGCATGTGGCGAATGCGATTCAATCGAATCAAATTGAAATCGGAATTGCAGGCGGCGCCGAGTCTATGACGATGATACCGATGACGGGTTTACGTTTTTCGCCCAACCCATACTTCGCGCAAGATTTGCCTCATTATTATACAAACATGGGGTTGACCGCTGAAAATGTTTCCGTCAAGTATGGCATTAGCCGCGAAGACCATGATGCGTTTGCTTTGCGAAGCAATCAACGCGCCTCTGCCGCCGTTCAGTCTGGTCTCTTCGACCCAGAACTTGTGCCACTGGATGTAGAGGTTGTGGAATATGTCAATGGCAAAACGGAGAAAAAGACTTACACGGTGAAGCAGGATGAAGGTCCGCGAAGCGATACGACTTTAGAAGCGCTATCTAAGTTGAAGCCAGCGTTCAAAGAGGGGGGGACAGTCACCGCGGGCAACTCATCTCAAATGTCCGATGGCGCGGCGGGCGTGGTGGTCATGTCGTCTGATAAGGCGAGAGAATTAAATCTCAAACCAGGAGCGCGTTTTGTTTCGTTTGCGGTGGGCGGCGTAGCCCCTGAATTGATGGGCATTGGTCCGGTTGTCGCCATACCGAAAGCGCTGAAATTGGCTGGGCTTTCAATTAACGATATTGACTTAATAGAATTAAACGAAGCCTTTGCCGCGCAAGCCTTAGCCGTGATTCGTACATTAGAAATTGACCCTGAAAAAGTTAATGTGAATGGCGGCGCAATCGCTTTAGGTCATCCGTTAGGATGCACAGGCTCAAAATTAACCGCGCAATTGATTTATGAAATGGGTCGTCGCAAGTCTAAGTATGGCATGGTGACGATGTGCATTGGCGGCGGTATGGGCGCTGCGGCGATTTTTGAGAATTTACAGAATTAGTTGAAAGTTTAGTTGCAAATTGAAAGTTTCGTAAACC
>CAYRKI010000029.1:4953-6665 GCA_964424815.1 uncultured Thiotrichales bacterium
GTAACCCAATTAAAAGGAGAAAATACAATGTCTTTAACAGTCGAAAAACTTATGGAAAAAATGCCTGGCGCGTTCATTCCCGAAAAAGCTGCAGGCTTGGATGCTGTGATTCAGTTCAAGTTCACGGGTGCAGAAGCAGGCGAATGGTACGCCGTTATCAAAGACGGCAAAGTCGAAGTGTCTAAAGGCGAACACGCTTCGCCAAAAATGACTTTAACCGCCGACTCGTCCGATTATGTCAAAATCTTCACCGGCGAGTTAGACGGAATGCAAGCCTTTATGCAAGGCAAACTAAAACTTGCAGGCGATTTGAATTTGGCGATGAAATTGACGCAGATGTTTAAGATTAAGTAACTCACTTTATGCGAATCGTCTCGAAGACTCTCGCGTATGGAGACTGCTTCTATATCAAACCTTCGAGACGGCACATAACATTAGGGTAAGGCTGCCGACTGTAGACCGCTGACCGGTTGAGTTGACGCCCATTGTCGGCAGCCTTTTTATTCCCCCCATTTTTTTCACTATCTATTAAAATAGCCACATCTTATTTTAGGAGCGTTACTGTGGACTTTAGTTGGCTTTTACAACCCGAAGCATGGATTGCCTTTCTAACCCTCGTTTCTTTAGAACTTGTGTTAGGCGTGGATAATGTAATCTTCATTTCTATTTTGGCGGGAAAACTTCCTGCGCATGAACAACAACGCGCTAGAAATACTGGTATTGCCTTAGCGGTTATCACCCGTATTTTGTTATTGTTGTCTCTTTCTTGGATTATCAGCCTCACTGAACCATTATTTTCAGTTCCGTGGTTTGGCGGTGAGACGCTTAACATCTCAGGGCGCGACTTGATTTTGATTTTGGGCGGTCTATTTTTGTTATGGAAAAGCACACGCGAAATTCATGACAAACTTGAAGGCGCTCATGGTCATGCCTCTGCCAAAGTGGGCGCTACGTTTGCCAGCGTAATTATTCAAATCTTATTGTTAGATGTGGTTTTCTCATTAGATTCTGTAATTACCGCCGTTGGTATGGTGGATGAATTAACAATCATGATTATTGCCGTAATTGTCGCCGCGCTCGTAATGATTTTTACGGCGGGTCCAATCTCAAAATTTGTAGATGAACACCCCACTATCAAAATCCTCGCATTAAGTTTCTTGTTACTGATTGGTTTTACATTGGTGGTTGAAGGCTTACATCAACATATACCAAAAGGTTACATTTATTTTGCAATGGGCTTCTCTGTTTTAGTAGAAATGTTGAACTTGCGTGTTCGTCAAAAATCGGCGCAACCAGTGCAACTCCACGCCGCGTATGCGCCAGAAGCAAACGTCAAACCTGTTTCGGTACAAGCGTCAGCGCCGAAGAAATCAAAAGCAAAAAACAAAAAGAAGTAAAACAAAATCCCTCTCATGCGAGAGGGATTTTTTATATCACATGCACGCCAAACAAACTTGGTTTTGTAATCGCCGATTTTGTTTCAATTCCGCGCTCTTCAAAAACATTGGCAATTTCTTTTCGCGCTTTTTCCGCATCATTTGCGTTTACAAAAGTAATAATAGACGGACCCGCCCCCGAAAGCGCCGCCGCGCCAAATTGCTTGGCGACTTTATACGCCGCCGTCCCGCCTGAGATATGCCTTAAGCGATACGGCTGATGAATTCGGTCATCCATCGCTTTTTGCAAGAGAGATAAATCTCCGTTTTGTAAAG
>CAYRKI010000029.1:6675-10682 GCA_964424815.1 uncultured Thiotrichales bacterium
CCACAACCAATGCGGTTCTGCCGATGTTGAAAATCGCGTCAGTTCTGGATATTGACTTAGGCAACACTGCGCGGGCGGTTTTCGTCAACCATTCCACTTGCGGTTTCACAATCGCTATCGTACATGGCGCAGGCTTGTATCTCCGCCATATAATTTCGTCTTTTGCCAACGCCGAAACAATTAAACCGCCAAACAACGCAGGCGCCACATTATCAGGGTGCCCTTCCATATCAGTCGCAAGCGCCAATAAATCATAATCGCTTAATGGTTTCCCTAATATTTCATTCGCCCCAACTAAACCCGCTACAATCGCCGCCGCGCTAGAGCCAAGCCCGCTGCTCATAAAAATTCTATTCTGCGCCGAAATTTTCACCACGCTTAATTTCTTTCCGCAAACCTGATGCGCTTTCGCAAACGCTTTGGTCAACAAATTGCGAATACCTTTGTTTAATTTTTCCGCCCCTTCGCCTGTCACAAAATGGCTCATTTTCTCAGCATGTTCAAACGTAATTTCGTTCCAAATATCCAGCGCCAACCCTAAACAATCGAAGCCTGGACCTAAATTGGCAGATGTGGCTGGAACGCGGATTTTTATCATGTCCGCTATTATAATCGGCGGAACTATGTCCTTGCGAGCCGCCGTTTTTGCTCTTTAACGGCGAAGTTATCTCCCAATTAATTTGCAGATTGCTTCGGGTAAAAATGTCCTTGCAATGACATCACCTTTGGAGTTAATTCAATGTATCAAGGCATAATTCATCGCTATAAATCATTTCTCAATTTACCTGAAGGCACAAAAATTATTTCGCTCAATGAAGGGAATACCCCATTAATTCCCATGCCGCGTTTGAGCAAAGAATTAGGTTGTGAAATCCACATCAAGTTTGAAGGTTTGAATCCCACAGGTTCATTCAAAGATAGAGGCATGACAGCCGCGATTAGCGAAGCCGTTGGGCGCGGAGCAGAAACCGTCATTTGCGCATCCACCGGAAACACTGCCGCATCAGCCGCCGCGTATGCCGCGCGCGCAGGTCTTAGGTCCATTGTGTTAATTCCTGAAGGCAAAGTTGCAGTTGGAAAACTTGCCGGCGCAATTGCTTATGGCGCACAAGTGATTCAAATTCAAGGTTCGTTTGACGATGCGCTTTCGTTGGTGGTTGAAATCACCCAAAAGACCCCGATTGCTTTAGTCAATTCAATCAACCCTTTTCGCATTGAAGGACAAAAAACCGCCGCCTTTGAAATTTGCGATGAATTAAACGCCGCACCCGATTGGTTATGTTTACCTGTTGGCAATGCGGGCAACATCACATCCTACTGGGCTGGATTCAAACAATATCAAAAAGGATACCCTCGTTTGCTAGGCGTTCAAGCGGAAGGCGCTGCGCCTCTTGTTTACGGTCAACCTGTGAGCCAACCCGAAACAGTCGCCACCGCCATTCGAATCGGCAAACCTGCTCGCGGAGAACAAGCCCTCGAAGCCGCAAGCGAATCAAAAGGAAAAATCATTGCCGTATCCGATGAGGAAATTTTATCTGCTCAAAAAATTTTAGCTGGCGAAGGCGTGTGGGTAGAGCCTGCTTCTGCGGCGGGGCTGGCAGGTCTCATAGCAGAATCAAGCCGCCCGAAGTTTGAAGCGAAAGACAAACGAGTCGTTATCGTTTGCACAGGTCACGGTATGAAAGACCCTTCCATCATTACGGAGTCGTTTCAATCTCCAAAAATTATTCCAGCGAAGTACGAATCATTGGCAGAAGTTATTTTTTCAAAGTAAAATAGAGCCACAATGACTCAACCGCCACTCCTTGTAGAAAACTTAACCTTCAAATATCGAACCCGCCCTGAACTTGCCATCGAAAATGTTTCTTTCGAACTCAAGCAGGGTGAATTGTTATTAATTGCCGGCGCCAGCGGGTGCGGCAAAACCACGCTTGCGCGTTGTATTAACGGATTAATTCCGCGCAGTTATCGCGGTGAACGAAGCGGAAAAGTTTTGCTATACGGCAAAGATATTAGCGAAATGGAAATTCCAGAAATGGCGCAAATCGTCGGCACTTTGTTGCAAGACCCTGAGCGTCAAATTGTCGCCAGCAATGTGTTTAACGAAATTGCCTTTGGACCTGAAAACTTAGGCTTGCCGCGCGATGAAATTGTGGCGCGCGTTGAACAAGCCATGAAGCGCTTGAATATTGAATACTTGCGCGACCGCGAGACCTTTCACCTTTCTGGCGGAGAAAAACAAAAAGTGGCGCTGGCTGGCGTGCTGACAATGAACCCATCCATCCTATTGTTAGACGAACCCCTCGCTTCGCTAGACCCTGCCTCGGCGCACGAGGCTTTGCAAGTCTTCCGTAGTTTGGCAGACGAAGGCAAGACCGTTATTTTAGTAGAACATCGCGTAGAAGACGCGCTCGAAATTAAGCCAGACCGTTTGCTCTATATGGAAGAAGGCAAGATTAAATACTTAGGCGGCATTGATACATTGCCAAAAGAAATTGACCATAGACAAGTCAAATTACCTGCGCCTTGGGTGGTGCAAAGAGTTCAAGGATTAGGTAAAGTTGAAGAATCAGTACGCAGTCATAAGTCAGTAGAAAGAGGCGAACCGCTTGTAGTTTTTGAAAACGTAGATTTCCGTTATGGCGAGGAATATCCGCTCACTTTACAAAACGTAAACCTCACCATTAATCGCGGAGATTTAATTGCCGTGCTAGGACCAAACGGCGCAGGAAAATCAACGTTAGTCAAACATGCTATCGGTTTATTAAAACCGACGCGCGGGCGCGTTTTAGTGGAAGGAAAAGACACGCGCGAAATGAGCGTAGCCCAAATCGCGCGTATGTTGGGGTATGTCTTTCAAAGCCCAACGCACATGCTGTATGCGCCCACCGTCACCGAAGAGTTAGAGTTTGGTCCAAAAAATTTAGGGTTTGCGCTTGATGAAATAAAAGCCTCGGTAAAAGAAAGTTTAGCGACGGTGAATCTCACAGGCTTTGACGAATACCCGCCATTGGGTTTATCGTTTGGTCAACAAAAACGCACTACCATAGCGGCGGTGTTAGCTATGCGTTCAAAAATTATGATTATGGACGAGCCGACCGCTGGGCAAGATTTTGCTAATTACACCCACTTTATGGACGCTTTGTGTAATACAACGAACGGAAAGCAATCTATCCTTACGGAAAACTTTGCCGCTACGCTGTTTATCACCCACGATGTAGATTTAGCGGTCACTTACGCCAACCGCGTTTTATTGTTTGGCGATAAGCGTATCGTTGCCGATGGAAAACCCGAAGATGTGCTGAAAGACAAAGATATGTTATTGAAATATCGCGTCAGACCGACGTCGCTTCTGAATCTTAACATTGACCTATTGCCCAAAACTGGAGAATTTTTACCAGCCGAAGCGCTAACTAAATTTGTTTCGTAATTTTCCCTGTAACGTACGCAAAGGTACAGGGTTAAATTGTGTGAGGTCAGCGTTTGTCCAAACAAATCTAAATCACTAAAGGAGAGAAATCATGAACGACAAAAGCACTTGGGAATTTGGCACACGCCAAGTTGTGTACGGCGCAATCGGCGCGGCATTATATGGCGTCCTTTCTTGGGCGTCTAACTTTGTTCCGCTTCCTGCGGCGGGGAATGTCACATTCCGCCCAGCGGTTGCTGTGTTGATTTTCTTCGGCGTAGCCTACGGACCCTGGGTGGGTTTACTGGCTGGCGCAATTGGCAACACGCTTGGCGACGCTTTAAGCGGTTGGGGCTTTTATTGGAATTGGAGCCTCGGCAACGGCTTAATGGGCTTAGTGGCGGGTTTAGCCATGGCGGCCATTAAAGATTTCCGCGCCCAAAGCGACATCATCAAAGCGGTTGGCTGGGGCATTGCCGGCGTAGCGGTAGGTATGTTGTTCGCCTCGCTGACGGAAATGTTCGTCGGCGGCATTGACTTGAACACCGCCTTAGTCGGCTACTTTACGCCCGCTTTCATCGGCAACACAGTGGTCACT
>CAYRKI010000029.1:10717-10937 GCA_964424815.1 uncultured Thiotrichales bacterium
CAGTGGCATCACGCAGAGGACGCGAAAGTATCATGTTGGTCACCTGGAAGTATCGCCCGCGCAATACCTTTATCCAACGGCTAGACCCGCGCACCCGACTCATCTTCATGTTCAGCATTATTTTGGCGCTGACCATTCCTGAAATTTGGGACTATCGCATTATCCTTCCGCTCTTTTTCCTATCGCTGACCTTATACCTCATGGCACGCATTGAGTGGAA
>CAYRKI010000030.1:0-8700 GCA_964424815.1 uncultured Thiotrichales bacterium
TGCGGCGTAAGTTATATGACATTACCCAATCCGGCCCGTCCCCCTTGGCAGAAGAAGCCCTGACCATAATCCAATCACTATACGTGATTGAGAAACAGGCGCGAGGCCAACCACCGGATGAACGACAGCACCTGCGAAGTCTGCAGGCAAAACCCATCCTGGTACAGTGCTATCTAAGACACTAAGTGTCCACTAAAAATTAAGTGGACACTTAAATTAGAACACCTACCTGTGATCGCCGGACGCTTAGGAATATTAAGCGTCCTCTTCATAGTCGATGGATTTAGTGGTGTTGATACAACCAGAATTAATTTCGATAATTCAAAATTTTTTCTAGAGCAGCTAAATTGTTTTTTCCAAGATCTCTAAGGCCATCGAACTGGTGATGCTCTAAATCTAAAATACCGCAAATATTGAAGATCAACTCGTTAATTTGATGACGCTCACTAGTGCTACTTCCTGCAGAACTAAAAGACTCTTTAACATAAACTCCTTTAGAAACAAGTCTGCCTCTAAGCCATGGAATAGGTCTATCAAAAATTAACGTTAGTTCTTCAAGTTTAAGGCCCTGCTGGTAAAATTCGACCAAGCATTTCAAATCTATAACTTCTGATGGAACAATAGAACGCTCCCCGGCAGCCACGTCCGAGCAATCTCTTCTCAATTTAAGTATTTTTATGTATCTATTTATCTTTTCTTTTTCAGTTTCTGGCGTAACAGCAGCACCCGCTTGATAACTTGACGACAAGTCTTTTAAGAATTTACGAAACTCTATCGGATCCGCAATTGCTTGTTCGAAATGCTTATAACTTGAGTTATACACCTCCTGTATAACTCTCAAGCTCACCGCACGAACAGTCTCCTCATCAAAAACACCGGCAAATAGCTCACAAAATAAGGATACTGTTTGTTTTTTTCCATAATTAACATCATCAATTACTTCTGGCAGATCTTTTAAGAACCCTGCTGCGTTCTTACTTTCTAATATCAAAATATTTTTTGTCGTTTCCAAGCTAGATTCTTGCACCTTAGGAGTAGTGCGCTTCTGAGGAATTTCCTCGCCGCTGCGCTTACTAGGAAGAGTTGGAGACGCACCATTCTCCGCTGCACTTGAGTTTTCGTTAATGCCATCAACGCTGTTCAACTTCGCTTCAGAAAATAACGTTTTGCTTAGATATGAGATTATGTAACCACACAAAGCGCCGAGGGTAAAAACTAGGAAAAGCTGCGAAGTAAGAAAGTAATAAACTATTAAACATGGGATAAAAAATAGAAAAACCTTTAAAACAGACATTTCGCCGCACCTTGTTTTATTTCAATCCAAACTTACCAAAGCCACCACTGAAAATACGCGAGCTTCGTCTGCCGGCTATTTCTCGCAGGCCGGTGGTGTCGTTTTTCTGCTTAGCCGCCTGCGCATCGGCATTAGCCAGTAAATCGGGGAATAAGTCAGCAACCTTTAACGCCCATTCCGACACCGTTAGCCAATCGGCAGCGGCACTTAAAGCATAAAGGTATTTGTCGTTAATAGTGGTAAATTCGGTATTCATAACATCCTTGTTGTTCAAGTTATAGCTGGCCGGAGAAGGCTTTTTGGCTTAGGGAATTGAAAAGCTCAAAGTTATCTTCTTTTGAGAATCTGTTTCTTATGGCCAGGACTTTATTTTGGATAGATAAAAAATCTTCTTGAAACTCGAGAGGCGGGGTAATTACATCAAGTTGCTTAACTTTACCTACATTCAGAATTCCCATAGTACCACCATGAGAAAGACTTTCGATTTTACGTAACATCTCGGTGGTAGTTAACAGGTACTTCATAAACCAAGGACTTGCTATTTTGTCGTTAAATTTAACCTTCATTAGACGGGGATTAATGATACCTCTCTCGAATTTTTCAGGTACAACAGCAATTTTACCAAAACTACCAACAAGGCTTATTAGCAAGTCACCAGCTGATACTGCGCATGTCTTTAAACTCTCAAATTTGTTTTTATCAATGTAATAATCACCGAAATTTAGGTCGTCACGAATAACCTGTTCCTGACCATAAATCTTATAACCTTGCTCGACATAATCTTCTTTTTTAAGCGCAGAACCAAAGGGGCCTGCTTTAATTGCATACTTGTCGTTTGCAGCAAGTTCATCAATAGTTTTCACCTCCCACCCCTTAGGATTCGTCACCGGATCGCCAAACATTTCTAAAAACACGGCGCGGAGGAAGTCGTCAGCGAGTTGGATGGCTTGCTGGCGTTTGCGGCGGATGGCGTCGGCTTTGTCCAGTATCGCGGCAATACGCTTTTGCTCGGCTAGTGGTGGGAGTGGGATTTCAAATTGAGCTAATTCCGAGATCCTAATATTCTTTATGTTTGCACCAGAGGAGCCACAAGTCCAATTCCGAAAATTTGGAGAACATAAAAAATGATAAAGGTACGATGCAGAGACTTTCCCTTGTTTTGGCCTGATACCGGCACAGAAGGCGCCAAAAGAACCATCAAAATCAACATCGGATTTTGCGCACTTACCCACCAAGTCGGCACTTCCTGAAGATGTACAAATAATAATGTCATCTTTACGGATTTTCTGACTAGGTTTTATTTTTTGTTCAGGTATCCAGAGTAAACCCTCATTCAATAGAAGAGTCTTTTGAATACTTCCCGCTCGAATGACTGGGAGCATTCCCTTTTCTGAAATGCCACTACTTTCTTCACTTGAAAAAGTTACTCCACGAATCACTTCTGCGACTTCACAAAGCGCAACTTTACTCACAGCATATCCTCCAGCGCTTTTAAGTCCGCCAGAATGTCGTTTTCCAGCGCAACTAATTTACTAAGGATCACTTTCGGATCGTCATACTGCTGTTCGGCATACACTACTTGCTTGTAGCGGTTAATCGATAAGTCGTACTTATTACCGGCAATTTCAGTTTTGCTTACCCAAAAGGCTTTTTTCGTGCGATCATTTTGCTCGGTGTCGGCAATGGCTTTATCCCGCGCTTTATATCCGGCTACTAACGCTGGCAGGTCGTTATCTTTTATCGGTGTGCGCTTGTCGTCCAGGCTAAAGCCATCGGCTTGTACATCGTAAAACCACACATGGTCGGTACTGCCGCCTTTGGTGAAAATTAAAATGGCGGTAGATACCCCGGCATAAGGTTTAAATACACCGCTTGGCAGGGAGATAACCGCTTCTAACTGGTTTTGCTCTACCAATAACTGGCGCAGCTGCTGGTGGGCGTTGGATGAGCCAAAAAGTACGCCGTCTGGCACTATGGTGGCGCTTTGGCCGCCAATCTTCAGCATATTTTCAATAAGGGCAACGAATAACAGCTCAGTTTTTTTGGTTTTAACCTTGCGCAAAATATCCGGGCAAACGTCTTCTTCGTCCAGACTGCCTTTAAACGGCGGGTTGGCAAGAATAATGTCAAAACCGGCTTTGGCCTCGCGCGGGAAGCGCTCTTTAAAGCTTTGGCTTAGCGTGTCCTGGTAATGAATATCCGGCTGTTTAATGCCGTGCATGACCAGGTTCATCGCCGCGACGCGCAGCATGGTGGCGTCAAAGTCAAAGCCGTGGAACATATCGCTATCGATATGGGCGCGCTGCTCTGGCGTGATTAAATCACCGGAGTACAGTGTATTTACCTGCTGCCTGCCATTGGCATCTAACAGGGGTTTACCCTGCTCGTCGAATAACGGCTCTTGCTCTACGCCTTCTTTTGAGGTGTATTTTTCCAGTAGGTATTCGTAGCTGCTGACTAAAAAACCGCCAGTGCCGGTGGAGGGGTCACAAATGCGGCTGTTAATGCCTGGGTCGAGCATTTCAACCATGGCACGGATAATATGCCGCGGTGTACGGAACTGGCCGTTAATACCTGCAGTGGTTAACTTGCTTAACAGGTACTCGTATAAATCGCCCTTGGTGTCGCTGTTTTCCAGTGGTAAGTCGTTTACCATTTCCACCGCTTTCACCAACAGCGACTGCTTTTGGATCATCAGCTGGGCGTCTTTCATAAACTCAGCAAACAGTGAACCTTCATTGCCATCTTTTACCGACTGGGCTGAGCTTTCAGCGAAAAATGGAAACAGCTCATCTTTTACCAGCTTGTAGAGTTTATCTGCGCCTAGGTGGCGAAAATGCTGCCAGCGCAGGTGCTGCTGGTTGTCGTTAAAGCGGCGGTGAAACACCTTGCCGCTTCGCGAAGCGAGCTTTTCATCTTTTTGCTCGTTCATATCCAGCAAGCGGGCATACATTAAAAAGGTAATTTGTTCGATAACCGTCAGCGGGTTGGTAATGCCGCCCGTCCAGAACTCTTCCCACAGTTTGTCTATTTTGCTTTTAAGCTGGCCTGTAATCATGTTGTTTCCTGTACCACTTTATTCAGTTTTGAATTTTTAGTGTTGAATCTTTAGTGTTGAATGTTGAGCGCTTAGTGTTTAGTGCTAAAGGTTGAGTGTTTTTTCAATACGCGGTGTTTTACTGCCCAGCGGTACGTCGAACTGACGAATAAACTGCTGGATCACATCGGCCTGTTGCTGGCTGAACACCCCGTCCAGCCCCATGTCGTGAATGCTGGTAAAGGGCGCATCGTACAGTTGTTCAATGGCAATTGCACCGTAGCGAATTAAATGGTTTTTCAGCATGCCGATAAAACGCTGCTGTTTGGCATTCAGATGGGTGTGGGTTTGCTGCACAAAGTCGGTAAAGGCGCGCTCTATCGCTTCTTTATCCATACCCACTATGGTGCGCAGTATTTTATCTAAGCTTACTGTCGACTCGGGGAAAAACTCTTTTAGCGTATTTAAATCGACATTCGGGTTTTGCGTATGCACTAAGGCATTTAGCCTGGCTAAATCGGCTTCGCTTACCTGCTCACCAGCGCGTATTTTTTGCAGTACCACATCGGTATCAAACAGCGGCGCTAAGGTTTTTTCTACTTCCTGGCGGTAAATTTGGTAATCAACCGACACGATATTAGCCGCGCGCTCGGTTACCTTGTACCCGGCAGTGTCTTCTTTTACATCCAACACCAGCTCTGGTGTTGGCGTAACAATAGCTTTGTCACGCAGGTGAATAATACCACGCAGTGCTTTACGGCTTTGCTCCAACGCGGCAAAGCTGAGATTTTGCCAGTAGCTGTCTTGCTGAATGGCTGCAATCTCGCTAGCTTTAGCGCGCACTTCGTTTAAATGCATTTGCAGGCTGGTAATTTTACCCAGCAGCGCCTGGCGGGCGATATCAATTTGGCTGGGATCGGTAAACAACAGCGTTTGCAGGTTGGTAATTTCGGTATCAAAACGATAGGCCTCGCTTTGGCCCATAATATTGCGCCACTGCATTAAAGGCGCAATGCTTTGCCAGAGAAGGTTTTTGGTTACAGGGGCAAACTCGTTTAAGCGCTTTTCGTCTTTACAGGTTTCAACGTCTTGCCAGTTATCGCGCACCGCAATGGTGTTCATATCCAGCGCGGCAATGTCGGCGTGAATAAGCTTAATCACTGCATCAAAGGTTGCCAGGTCTGCCTTCTTAAGCGCTGTTTCAGCCAAGGTTAACCGCGCTTCAAACAGCTTTTGCATCAGCGATTTGCTTTGTTTTACGTCTTCCGGCTCGGGGTCGAGATCAAAATACTCGAAGTTTTCCCAGTGGTCGAAAATTAAAAAGTGCGTTTTATCTTTGCCAGGGCCATACAAATTTGGGCAAAGCCGGGTGCCGCGACCAATCATCTGCCAAAACTTAACTTTGGATTTTATTGGTTTAGCAAATACCAGGTTAACCACTTCGGGCACATCAATACCGGTATCGAGCATATCGACCGAAATAGCAATGCGTACCGACTTTTCATCGCTGGCTTTAAACTGATCGATAAGCTCTTCGGCACGCTCGTACTTAGAGTGAATAACGCGGCAAAAATCCGGATGTAACTGCGGGTACATTTCACCAAACAAGGTAGCCAAAAGCTCGGCGTGTTTAATATTGCGGGCAAACACAATCGACTTGCCCGGCAGCTGACCGTCAACATCACGCAGGCCTTTTTCCATTAAGTTACGCAAGATCACCCGGTTGGTATCTTTGTTTTTCACCGCTTCGTCTATTTGGGCGGCGTCAAAGTCCAGCTCGTTCGGATCGATACCCTGCTCTTCCAGCTGGGCAATTTGTTCATCGCTCAGGTTGTCTTTTTTAATACCGTCACGCAAAAACTTAGTGGTAAAGCTAACAATTTTATACGGCACCAGATTACGGTCTTCAATTGCCTGCTCCAACGGGTAATTGGCGGTAGGCAGTTTATAGTCACAACCAAACAGCTCACAGGTAGAGCGCGATACCATTTCAACCGGGGTGGCAGTTAAGCCTACTTCTAAGGCATCAAAGTACTTAAAAATATCGCCGTAAATATTGTAGATAGAGCGGTGCGATTCATCGGCCACAATCAGGTCAAAATAACCGACATCGTATTGCTGAAAAATACTCATCATGCCAGGGTAAGTGGCAATAAATACCCGTGCACTTGCAGCAGCGTCTTTTTTACTTTTACCCACCACGTACAGCGGCTCTTTGGTGTGTTCGTTAAAGGCATTGGCCGCTTGCTTACGCAGCTCTTTACGATCACACAAAAACAGTACACGCTTGGCCCAACCGGCATCGAGCAGACGTTTGGCCAGCGCTATCGACACCCGGGTTTTACCGGTGCCGGTGGCTTGCACGACTAAGGCTTTGCGGTGTTTGTCGCTAAAGCGCTCACACACCCGGCTGATGCTTTCAATCTGATAAACACGCCCTGCCACCTTGGTGTCGATCGGGGTTTGATTGAGGTTTTTCTTTAAACTGCGCTGCTTAATTAAGTATTGCAGGCTGTCTTTACTGTAATAGCCATATACCTTGCGACTGTTGTAGCCCTGGGCATCGTCCAGCAGGCGGATATCGTAGCCGTTGGTATAAAAGATCACCGGGCGGCGGCCATAGCGCTTTTCCAGCGCATTGGCATATAAAATGGCCTGTTGGCGGCCCTTTTCTACCGACTCACGGGTGCGCTTGGCTTCAATAACCGCCAATGGCAGTTCGTCATCATCAAACAGCACATAATCGGCGTAGCCTTTACCTGTCGCGGTGGGCTGGCCGTCCACTTCAAACTCTTTGCGCACTTGCTCGGTTGAACTGTCATCTAATGACACATTCCAACCCGCCGCGCGTAAATCCATATCAATAATTCGGGCGCGGGTTTGCGCCTCGTTGAAATTGATGCCCGACATGCTTGCAAAGCCAGCTTTGGCTTTTGCGACTGCGCCTTCATCTATGGCTTTTTTCAGGCTGGCCGCTTCTTGCTGCGCTTTAAGCTGAGCCGCTTCAGCTGCTTTTAACTCATCCAGTGCCTGCTTTAACCGCGCTTCGTGCTCGGCCAGTTTGGCTTGCAGCTGCTTGTTCTCACGGGCAAACTGCGCATCGGTTTGTTCTGCCAGCTTGGTGCAATCAGGCGCGACAAATTCAGGCAGGTTTTCCGCATCACCACCGCAATACGCTACATAGAAGTAGCCACTAACAAAATAGCACTCCTGTAATATCCACACCGCTTCTTGCTGGCTGACTTTACCCTCATGAGCCGCGCGGTTACCGCTTTTACGAATAGCATGTAGTTTGTCGATAATTTGGCTGGGAACAACAGAGGTAAAGCTGTCGGCATTAAGCTTGTCGATAATGCTGGCGTTGGGATACACCGGCAGTTGTAGTTTGGCGTAAATCACACCGACAATTTTTTCCATCAGGCAGCGCATTTTTACCAGCGCACTTTGCGGATCGCTACAAGCGTAATCCTGGGCAAAAGCTGCTAGCTGATAAAGCTCGGGTAGCGCTTCAAGATGTCTAAAACTCATTGCGTGCTTCATTCCAATTAATTCCTAATATCCCTGTATCGCAAATTTGGTGCCAGTTCGTTACTAACTGCTATTTTTCGATTTCTATTCCTAAGCGATTCATCCAATTAGTCAGCGTTTGATGATCTTTTAAGCCTAACATTTGAGTAGCATGCTTTTTTACATTACCGCTGGCTTTCAATGCCGCCTCGACATATTTTTTTTGAATATTATCAGTTATTTGATATAAATCGACTTTATCATGATATGCCAGTGTAATATCCTCATCTACTGAGGCTTTTGCTACCGACAACATTACATCTGCCAACTCTGCTGCTCCAATTTCAGCTTTATCGGACCACAAAAAAGCGCGATTAAGTGTACTCCAAAGCTCACGGATGTTCCCCGGCCAGGGTTGTTTAGAAATAAAATTCATTCCTTCTTCGGAAATTTTTTTACTTACATAACCTGGTTGTTTTACGCCCGCATGATTAATTTGCTGTGTGAGTTGCTGCACAATAAGCGGCAAATCTGCAATTCTCTGTTTTAGAGACGGCAGCGTTATAATGCCAACAGCGAGGCGATAAAACAAATCTTCCCTGAAAGTGCCATCAGCCACCATCTGTTGCAGATTCTTATGAGTTGCGGCAACCACTCTTACATCAACAGTTTTGGTTTCAGTATCACCTAGTGGTGTTATTTCGCCTTGCTGCAATGCCCGTAGCAGCTTCACCTGAATATCAGGGCTTAGTTCACCAATCTCGTCGAGAAATAAAGTACCGCCATCAGCTTGTTCAAATAACCCGGGATAGTCCTGGTTGGCGCCGGTAAAGGCACCTTTTCTATGACCAAATAAAATGGA
>CAYRKI010000031.1:0-7897 GCA_964424815.1 uncultured Thiotrichales bacterium
TTGTTTACAGTATGTAAACAGGTAGTAAACAGATGTTTACGATATCCTGATACCTATCTGGCTACTACCCAGATAGCTCTCTACCCTATCTAGATACCGTCCCCTAGGTCGCATAGACTGTTTAGTTATATGATGGTCTAGTATGTTTTTATCTGTCCACACTTTGTTTACAACTCCCAGACGCTAATAGTGACGATGGTGAGAGTAACACCTACTCTCAGAGCTACTATCTGTCCACACTTTGTTTACATTCTATCCACATTGTGTAAACAGATAGTCAACACCATGTGGACATTCTGTTGACAGTTTTCCCATACCTTGTCAACATTAAGTAAACAGATTGTTTACAGCATATGAGTAAGATCATTAGTTTTCGATTAGACGAGACGGAAATAGCGCGGCTAACAGCCCTAGGGAATGATGGCGAAAGCCTAGGGAACACGGCTAAAAGAATCTTATTAAGTGCCCTTGGTGGTGACGATGGTGGTGGTGAGAGTAGTGATCGCCTAACCGCGCTAGAAAACCGCGTATTAGCCCTAGAGCAAAAACTAGCTGGTGGTGAGAATCCCCAGATTGACCTCAAGGGCAATGTGGATGTGGATTTATTGCCTGTACGGGCAATAAATGCCCAGATTACCGCCAAAGATAATGTGGATGGTGGTGGTGACGATATTACGCCTAAACGTAAAGTGGCTGATGGTGGTGGTGGGGATTTGTTACCCCTACGAGTAAAAAATGATGTGGATGTGGATGTGGATGTGGATGGTGACGATGGTAGGGGTTATTTTTTGCCCGTAGAGACAAAAAATGACGATGGTGACGATGAGAAATGCAGTACCACATTGCCCATTGACTCTGACCTAAATGCCCACAGCCTTTATGGTCATATAGATTCACCACTATATAACTATGAAGTCAGAGAAACCTTAGCTGATGAGAAATGCAGTACTGATAGTGAGGGCAAGTCCATTTCAGAACGATTGTTTATTGACCAAGCTCTATTGTTACCATTGGAAATTATTATGTCTGAGAATGATGACAAAACAATATCTATGAAAGATGTGGCGAAAACGCTCAAAGTTGCCCCCAGTACTGTTTTCAGATGGTGTCAAGCGGGTAAACTCCAAGAGAAAGCTCAAGATCGCGAAAAACAGCTAGGACAGCCCATGCACAACTACCTTGCTGAGTTTAAAAATGGGCATTGGGTGATCCAGATAAATTCCTAACAATAATGTGTGGCTTATAACTAACCAGCCACACTCTCTATTTATAGGATTTTCACTTAATATTTATTATAGCATACTAACTAATTATTTTTATGAGATTTAACTATAATAAAATCCCCTTGCCTTTGCTTCTGGACTTGGGATTTGAGCATTCAGACTTTCTTTCTAGTCTCAATTTCATGCAAAACGAATTATTAAAACATCATGAAAAGTTTCTAGCAATTAAACGAAGAAAGCTCAAAAATAAAGGGTTTAAAATTCCTTGGATAAAGCTCACAACTGCCCTAAACAATGGCGGCTACCCCACGTGGTCTGGCTACCACCGATGGCGAAAACCCTTACTCGCGTATATTATCAGCTTAATGTTAATAGAATAAGTGTATTTAAATGAAATCTATATGAAAAGAATATGAATATGAAAAGAAATTTCTTTTCATGAAAGCCTTGCCAGAGAAGACTTTCATTCACACTTTACAAATCTTAATACACATAATACACTCTATTGCACATATGAGTAATTTAGGGCATAATTGAGGTAGCAAACTATTTTTTGGACAAAACAAATGGAGATTGACGACTTAAAAAGCAACTTGGAGAATGTGCGAGTTCTCACCAATGCAGCCCAAGATAAGCTCATAACGGTAACACGTGTGGCGAAAGCCAAGAGTCAGGACTACTACGGCACGTACGAAGTTTCGGTGCTCTTGGGACTCATAACCGAACAAATCGAACAAATCGAGATTGCGCTTGATGACTCATAGCCGATTTGCACCTATGGTATTTTAAGTTTGTTAAAGTCCTAAACCTATCATTAGATGTACACAAAAATGATAAAAACCCTCGCCGGGGTTTTTATCCAAGCCCGACACAAGGGCTTCAAATCAATAACTTATTAAACCGATCCTACGATGAAAAATGCAAATTTACAACAATACAATGACTCCAATTCAACCTTAGACAATTATAGCACAGTCTTACAAGGTATAGCTAGTCGGCATTACAAGGAATTTGAGAAAAGTAAAATTCACAGTGACATTGTCCGATTAGCCAATAGATCTAGGAGTGAAGCGGACTCGTTAGACTGGGTTGACAATCACCGGATCTACCTCCGCGCCGTACAGGATGTAATTGACGGCAAAATATCCCCAGATGACCTAGAAGCTCATGTGGAAGCTCTAGGGTTAGAGCATGAGCGCAAAAAACGCCGAAACGACGGTAGATTGCGCGATAGCGAACTTAAGAAGTACGAGCGACTTCATAACCCCGATAGACCGCCATTCACAGGGTATCAGAGTGCTGGTTGGTGGTGTGCTCCCAGACTGGACTTGATCGGACTCCCAGAATCGCGCTCTATTTGCTTCAAGCCCGATTTTGCCGAAACGGACAAAGAAAACAAGGTACGCAAATACCTCTTTCCGTGGGGACTAGAAAGCAAAAAGAATTTACCCCAATACGGACTGTCACCAGCGCCATTCATCACGCCGGTGACTCATAGAATAGCCCGAAAAATAGCCCGTAGAAATGGAAAACTCAAAGAATATGGCGCGTATCTCCAAAGTTGCCTAGGGCTAAAAAATCAGCCAATCCGTGATTTTCTTAGGAGTGAAGACGCAGGGTTTTGGCTTTGGGCATTAGATCAGAAGATTCCTATCGTACTTACTGAGGGCGTTAAAAAGGCTCAAAGCCTTATCAGTCAAGGGTTTTTGGCTGTTGCCGCACCGAGTATTACCCTCGTAGTTCGCTCTCAGGATGAGTACGGAAATCCTTTACTACAGCCCGAACTGAGACCTGAGTACAAGATATTATTTAGAAACAAACCCGACATTTATATCGCTTTTGACCAGGATACGAAGCCAAAAACGCGACGGGCTGTTTGTCGAGAAATTGGAAAGATAACCGCTTGTATTCAGAGAGAACTAAGGTCAAAAGATGATGAGAAATTAGATGTAAAAGTCTTATGTTGGAGTAGAGAAACTAAAGGGATTGACGACTACATAGCCGCTAGAATTGATAAAAACTGCATTAATCCTGTAGAAGAACTCATCGAAAATGCCCTAGATGCTAGTTTTTATCTTAATAGAGAAGAATGGCTAAAGCTCCTGAAATTTACTCCTAATATGTGCATCAATCAAGATTACCTTGACAAGGGAGTTTTTGAAACAATTCTTAACAATAATGAGAATGTTGTTTTGGCAATAAAATCCCCTACTGGAACTGGTAAAACAACCGCACTAATTGATTATCTTAAGAGCAATCTACTCTATGGTTATGTTTATAAATGCGGGTATCGAAATAGTACAGAGTTGCAGTTTAATACTAAATCAGGCTTTCTACACTTGATTTTCGACACTGGGGCTGATGAGTACAATCTCAACTCAGATAGTATGTGGGTTAGCAGTTGTATTAATAGCCTATGGAAAATCCCAGAACAGAAGTATTCAGAATTGACGCTTGTCATTGATGAAATTGACTCGGTATTAAAGGTATTACAGGATGAGAGCGCGGTCAGCCCTAGGACTAGAGAGAAATTCCACACCATGTTAGCTGAGTGTAGAAATATCATCTTAATTTCTGGAACATTGGCTGATGTTCACTGTGAATATATCCAAAAATATAGTGAGAAAAAATTAATTAAAATTGAGAACGTCACTAAGAAGCCTAGACCGAAAGTTCACAATTTCTTGGGAACTTTTAGGGTTAATAAAGAAGATGAGCTAACATTAGCGCGAACTCAGAAATTGCCCTTGGTCATGAAAGCCCTAGATGAGGTAAAGGTCAACCCTATTTTTGTGAACAGTGACTCACGAAAATTTACCAAGACGTTTAAGGAACTTGCCCTATCACATGGCATAAAAGAGAGCGAGATTCTGTTGATCAATGCCGAAACTCATTCTGATGAGCGAGTGACTGCATTTTTAAATAATCCAGACGCGACAATTGAACGCTTTAATCTGAGATTAATTATTGCCAGCCCGACCGTGGAAGCTGGTCTGGACGTGGCTTTGAGAGATTATTTCTCATCAGATTATCACTTCTATTTTGGGGTATTGGATAGTGACGCGATCGCTCAAAAACTCATCAGAATTCGAGACACAAAATGCCAAAGATACCTCTGGGTAAATCCCATTTCTCTCAATCCTTTTAGAGACGATTGGTACTCGCCATTTAACAGGTTAAAATCAGCCAGCATTGGGTTAGAGCTATTCAATAGAGAGATTTTGAGCAATGACGAGCATCACCAGTTACTGGTAGAGGAAAATGCCAAGATTCAGAGGTCACCATTTGGGTACTTAATCTACCAATTTTGCCGCCGTAATGCCTTAGAGGGCTTCCAATTTAGGGAATTTGTCTGTGAAAATTTAAAACTTCAAGGGTATCAGATAGAACCATTTTCCGCTACGGAAGATGGAAAGATTAAAGCCTTTGTCGATGAATTTAAGTGTGTGGCTGCTGCTGTACATGATGATGAAGTGCAGACGTTCTTAGACGCAGCCCCAGACAAAATTATGGTTCATGGAAAACCCGTTGAATCCCTAGGAGATGAACAGATTCACAACATAGACCAGACGAACTTGACTTTAGAGCAACGGTATGCAATTAAGCGCGAAAAACTCAACAGAACTTTTCCAGTACAAGACCTTTGGAGTAAGGATTTTTGCGATTTCTTGCTGAAAAACCCTAGGTCTTTGTGGCTTTGGCAACGGTTGGCAACGCTGTTAAAAGCCCCAGACACGATTAAGAAGCGCGAATTTAGCCGCTACCAAAGCACGCTTGACCGTCTCCTAGGAGTCCCTACAGATAGCCCTGCGATTGGGGAATTGACGCGCTTTGGGATTGCTGAGAGCATCGCTTTTAATAATGTTGTAAAGCCTGTGATCGAGCATTGGCTTGAATTTGAGAAGGATTCGGAAGGTGTCGTCACTCCCAGATGGTGGTTTACCAAAGATGATCCGGTTATTGTTACCGCGCTCAAAATGGCGCGGACTCCCATTAAGTTGGGGAAAATGCCCTTGCCCAAGGAAACCACCACCACACACACACGGCGCGCCAAACAGACAATAATGGCGGATCTCCTACAAATTTCCTTGCCAAGCGATCCGATAAAGGCAGTACGGAAAATTCTCAATAAATATGGCTTAGATCTTGAAGGTCAGAAAATTGACGATGGTTTTAAGCGCGAATATAGGATTGTCCCCATGTGTACTAGCGAGCATCGTCACTTCTTTAGTACGATTTTTGAGAAGATTTTAGCGCATTTAGAAAGTGCAGATTTTGAGTGTCAGAAAACGCCGAAAGACAATCAGGATAAGGATTACACGGATGGCACTTTTGATGATTTTGTCTATAAGAAGGATACCCCAAAAGTGCCAGCCCAAAATACCCCTATCGTACTAGAAAAATCATGCGATAATGTACTAGAAAAATCTGATCAAGAAAACCCCATTATGACTGAGAAAACAGAACAAATGACCGAACAAATGACCGAAAATCCTAAGGAGTTGCCCGAGAGCGCGTGGAGGGTTGGGGAATTTTATGAGTTGATAGACGGTATTAATGAACTCAGAAACCGCTTAGGTTACCCAGACCGTGAATGGGCTGAGTGGAAAGTAAAATACTTCCGCACTGCTACCCTAGAATGGATGAGCATAGCCCAACTGAGACAGATTCACGATCTATTGTCCCAATGGGCTAAAGAAGCGGGTTAGTCCTACCCTTGGCTAGGGGTTGAGGTAGAGCTGCATTACTAAGTTTCCCGCTACTGGGAATCTTTACGCCAAAACACGAGCACTACTGAGTGAGATCGTCTCACTCACATCGCCGTAGGTTTCCTAGACTCTATGGTCATATAGTATTGCCTATATAACCATACAGTCAAAGCAGATGGAAAAATGGCTACAAAGCTCACCACATAGGGATTTGAGCGATTTTCCGTAGATGATTGGATTCAATACCTATGTTCTTTGAGCATGTTGTTATATATATTATAACGATCTGCTCAAAGAACTAATGTATCTATAAATATCAGACTCAGCTTATATGAATGACGGCATTAATTAGAGAAACTTATACATCAATAAAGAAAAGACAATGGCTGAAACCCTTATCCAATGAGGATCACATTGTTATCACTGATAATCATTCTCATAAAAGACAGAAAGAAAAGGGCTGTAACCCTTTCCACATAAGGTTTTCAGGCACTACCCTGAAAATTGAGCTATTTCAGATCTAAGGTACGATCATAAGGGCGAGTGTGTTAACAGCCCTTAAATCGCATTTTTCGTAAGAACTAATGTTCTGAGCTTAGATTTTACCTAAGAAGATACGGTAAGCACTCGCTAGGAAAGTCAGAATTACACCACCAAACAGGTAGCGATTAGCGGTTTCTTGATTGTCTAAGCGTTTGCTAATGGCTTGGACTTCGGCTTTGAGTTCCTTGATATCTCCCTTGACGGATTCTACCGACACTTTTACCTCTGAGACCTCTTTGCGTAGGGCAACTACTTCGGTCTTAATTTCTGCCAGAATCTGTTCTAAGGTATAGGTAACGGTGACAGGATTGTCGCTCATTGGGTTAAACTCCTAATTAGAGACGCGAAAACTGAATCCCTAGCCAATTGCCTTTGGTTGGGGATTCTCTCATTCTAAACGCTCACAAAAGAACTAGAGCACGCATTAGGACGGATATGGAGATAACGTTCGGTGACGCTGAGTGACGAGTGACCTAGGGATTTTTGTAACAAGTACAAGTCACAGCCATTTTCCAAGCTGTGTGTGGCGTGGCTATGTCTCAACCAATGGCAACTGATTTTCTCATCCAAACCCGCTCTTTTGGCGGCTGATTTAATTGCCCTATGAATCGTGATCGGATTGATCGCATTGCGCTTTCCAAAAATCCACTTGCCCGTGTAGCCCTTGGCTAGGGAGCGATCGCGCCATTGGGCTAGTGCGGTTAAGAGGGTATCCCCAACAATAAGAATGCGCGTCTTAGATCCTTTACCAAACACGGTAAGTTTGTTTTGTTTTAAGTCAGACCATTTGAGGTTGCACACTTCGCTGATTCTTAGTCCTAGGCTATAAATTAATTTGAGCGCGATTTTGTCCCTATCTGATTGGGCATTGTTGATAAGCATTTTCACTTCGTCAATCTCTACGATTCTTTCAGAGAGCGAGTTCTTGGCATTTTTAGTGCTAATAACATCAGCAGGGTTAACCTCAATAGCTCTCTGTTTTACCGCGAATTTGTAGAAACTCTGTACGGCTTTGAGAACATTATTTTTGGAGTTTGGCGCGAGTTTTGAAGCTTCCAAGTGAGTGATGAACAGCGTAATGTCGGTAGTGGTGACTTCCAGTAGATCCTTTTCCACAAAGGCTGCTAATTTTCTTAGGCGTGAGCGATAGCTAACCCGTGTAGTTTTAGCTTTGGAGATTAACCAGCTTGCGATCAGGTTTACTGGAGTCATGAGGTTGCCGTCCTAAAAATGGTGGTTTTTGCCGTATGTAAGTAAATTTTAGTTTTCTTACAGGTTTATTCTACCTACCCTACTTATCTCTGTCAACACTTTGTCCACATTTTGTTTACAGATTGGATTAACCATGTCCACATACTGTTTACACTTTGTTTACAGTATGTAAACAGGTAGTAAACAGATGTTTACGATATCCTGATACCT
>CAYRKI010000032.1:0-1173 GCA_964424815.1 uncultured Thiotrichales bacterium
CCTGCTGGATATCAAATCCCCCCCCCTGGCTATCCTCTATGGCATCAATGAAGAGTTCTGATGGGGCATTTTGCCACTGGGAAGCGATGTCAGAGGCCATCCATCCCTCGGGGGCAAACATAAATATGTGTTCCTTCCCTTTCTCATCAATGGAATAACACCTCAGACACCCTTTTTGCACGAAGTAACCTTTCGAGCATAGCTCCCCTTTACGGAGTAGGACGTCCCCTTTTGAGAAATGTTTGGTTCGAATGTATTTATTGAGCGTCTCCAGTTGTTCTGTAGAATGCTTATTTCCTGAAAGAATTAGGTCTAAAAATGAGTGCATAGAGAAGGTAGTAAACAAAGGTAGTTCAGCTGCTAAAAAAGCAGTAGTTCCAAGAATACCACCACAGGCCATTGGCTCAACATAAGGTATTCAGTGCCAATATAGAAACTATTTTGCATTTTTGTACGGGGGCTATAAAACCAGCTCGAATTACCCGTATGAATTTACATAGTCTAAAAATTCTGGTCCTCATTTTAAGTACCTCGATCTGTTTTGGACAAAATATTAACGCAAAAAATGCTTCTAAGCAGCTGAAAGAGTACCTACCCCAACTACAGTCCTCCGATTTCCATGGAACTATTTTGGTAGGGATCCATGGAAAAAAAATCATTTCAAAAGGGTATGGGTTCCGCGATATCCCCAATCAACTAAAGAATAAAGCTACAACAGTGTATGAGATAGGATCACTCACCAAACAATTTACAGCTGCGGCCATACTTATTTTGGAAGAACAAGGAAAGCTCTCGGTTCAAGATTCTCTATCGAAATTCTTCCCCAACTTGCCAGAAGATAAGCGATCCATAACCTTACATGATCTGCTTCGTCATCAATCGGGTTTAAAGAGTACGTTGGGTGGAGATTATGAAAAAATTAGCGAGGAGGATTTCCTATCGAAAGTCTTTGCCTCTGAACTTCAGTTTCCTGTCGGAACAAGCTTTGGCTACTCCAATATTGGCTACAGCGTATTGGCCCTACTTATTGAAAAAGTATCCCAACAATCGTATGAATCTTTTTTGTATGACCATCTTTGGAAGCCTGCAAAAATGAGGAGGACAGGCTATGCTCGTCCCCATTTTCCACAAAAAAGAATAGCTATTGGGTATAACTCAGACAATTCACGCTGG
>CAYRKI010000032.1:1224-1432 GCA_964424815.1 uncultured Thiotrichales bacterium
TACACTCTCTCCCTACTGGCATTTAAAGGGCAATGGTGGGCTACTTTCTACTCCAAATGATCTTTTTAAGTGGGATAAGGCCCTATCAAGTAAAAGAATATTGAACCCAAAAAGTCTTCATCAATTAGTTTCACCACCCCTACGAGACCATGAATCAGTAGATTCTTATTATGCCTATGGTTGGGATGTCTCCAAAACCACTCGTCAT
>CAYRKI010000032.1:1459-2502 GCA_964424815.1 uncultured Thiotrichales bacterium
GGCACAATGGAACAAATAGAGTTTTTTATGCTGACTTTCTTCGCTTTCCAGACGAACATGTCACACTCATCTTGTTGTCCAATCGATCACAGGCGCATGTATCCGACCTCAATTTTGAATTGGCCAATTTAATTTTTATCCCAAACTACCTCCCTGAAAACCTCGTGGCTGATAATCCTGTGAATCGGGCGTTTACGGATCGAATGATCTCAACTCTTCAAACATTAGGTTTAGAAAAGGCCAAGGAAGCTTTTGAGAAAAGAGAAAAAAATGAATTTTTACTTGAGTTTTTCATTCGGGAGGAGGGATTTCGATACATCGATCAAGGAAGGCCGGAACTTGCCACATCTATTTTGGAATGGAATGCTCTCGTTTTCCCCACCTCGGCCAAGGCCTTACAAGGGCTGGGGGAATGTTACTTGGAAACTGGGAAAAAGGAACTGGCATTGAAAACATTTCAAGCAAGTTTGAGATTGAATCCTGAAAATAAATTTGTTCGACGGACCATCCAACAATTGGAAAAAATGGATTAAACTTTACAAATCTCTAAGCACCAGACCTGATAGGAACCTACTTTTTGACCAGATACCAAATGAAAAGATTGACTAATTTTAGCTGGTTCCAACCGACCCAAAACCGCCCCTCACCCCAATGATCACCACGAAAAGATTGAGGATTATTCCATTAACCTACGATCAACTCCTTTTGTACCTCCAAGGTGGGCAACTGCTCGAAAAATCCTTGCAATTGAGTGATTCTCCAAGAACCATTGCCCCTGAGTTAAAGGAGGCGCTGGAGGAAAGTATCATGCCAAATGTTCTAGATCCCACCCAAAATCCTTTATTTACTACCCTTTGGACGGCGATTTCGCGGGTGGAGAACACCATGGTTGGCGATTTCTGTTTTCACGGAGCACCCAATGCCGAAGGTGAAATTGAAATTGGCTATGGAACCTACGAGGCCTTCCAGAGAAAAGGTTACATGACTGAAATGGTGGGTGGAATGCTTGATTGGTTGAAAACCCAACCGCTTGTAAAATCTGT
>CAYRKI010000032.1:2599-4887 GCA_964424815.1 uncultured Thiotrichales bacterium
GTTGGTGCTCTGATCTTTTCTCGATCCAATTTATTCTGTACATTAGTATATACAATTTACAGTCGAATAGGATGCGATACCTCTTTTTTCTAGTGTGCGGATGGGCGATTGTTTTGGGCTGTCAAAGCTCGGCCCCTTCTTTGCCTGATTTTGACCTAGCCCCTGGTTTTGAGCTAAGTTTAGTAGCTCAAGAACCTGTGGTAGTGGATCCGGTGGATATGGCATTTTCAGCTTCTGGTCAAGCATATGTACTTCAAATGCCAGGTTACCCTTTTGAAGATCGGGAAAGTCGGATTGTTCAACTTTGGGACGATAACCAAGACGGCCAGTATGATCGATCCACGGTTTTGGCTGATTCCTTGCGCATGGCCACATCTCTTATGACGTACGGAAATAGTTGGCTAGTGGCAGCACCTCCGTTCGTTTTTCAGCTTTGGGATGAGGATCATGACGGTCGAGTAGACCGACGGGACACCCTATTGGAGGGCTTAGCGACTGATAATTTACAACACAATGCCAACGGATTAACCCTGGGGCTTGATGGCTGGATCTACGTGGCCAATGGAGGAAATGACGGTGCTCCCCATTGGAAAGGTCGAAAAAAGGAGGCCTTACCCTTGCAAGGACACGACTTTCGTTTTCATATTCGTCAGCAAAAAGTAGAACGTTGGGCTGAGTCCTCAGGTGGCTTCGAATTAGCTATGGATGCCTATGGTCGCTGGTTAACGACCCATAATTTAACCCATATTTCCCATGTGGTAGTACCCAGTCGGTACATTCCCACGGCTGGTTTTGAACCCCTAGAAAATATTTCCGATCATGATGAACATGGTCTTGCCCGTATCTACCCTGTGGGAGAACAGGAAGATCGGTTGAATCATCCTGAACAAGCTGGGTATTTCTCAGGAGCCTGTGGCATCATGAGTTACACAGGAGGAGCTATGGGAAAGGAGTTGGAAAACTCGGTTTGGGTGGCTGACGTCGTTTTGAATCTTCTTCACGTAGATGTCATTCACCCCAAGGGAAGTTCGTTTGTAGCGAGTCGGTATCTAGCCAATCGGGATCTTTTAGCGAGTTCGGATCGATCCTTTCGACCCGTCAATCAAGTGGTGGGGCCTGACGGAGCCATTTACGTGTTGGATATGCATCGTGCAGTAATCGAGCATCCCGAATGGATTCCGGATGAAATCGAAAAAACATTGGATTTATCGGCCGGAAAAGAAAAAGGCCGGATCTACCGTTTGCAGCGCAAAGGGTATGAATTACATACGCCTTGGGATGTTTCCAAGCGAGCCAACTGGGTGAAGGCATTGCAACACCCCAATGCGTGGGTTCGGATGCAAGCCCACCAATTTTTATCCAATTCGACCTGGATAAATGCCGAGCAAAAGGAAATGGAAGGGTTGCTAAGGAATTCCAATCCAATGGCTCGCTTGCATGCCCTGTGGCTATTGACGCAGCAGCGTAGTATTCGGTCAACTGATCTTCAACGACTGACGCAAGATCCGGATCCGGGAATCCGTGAAAATGCGTTTTTGTGTATAGAGTCGTTGGGAGCGGATTATTTCCCTATGGCCGAGTGGCTTGTTCAGGGTTGGGTGGACGCAGATCCTCGGGTGGCGCGCCAGGCGGCTCTGACTAGTAGCTTCTGGCCGGAAGGTTCATGGAATGCCCAGGTAAAGTCATGGGAGGCAGCAGTGAAAAAACAAAAAGACCCATGGACTCTGCGTGCATTGGCTTGGGTGGCGCAAGCGAATGCGGCACAGTGGATGGCCCAATTTGCAGATAAATCAGCCGTTCCACTGGATTTTTGGTTGGCTCTTTTGCCATTAGCTTTAGATCATACACCTTTTAATGAGGAGATAAAGACGGCGATGGCTGGTTTTTCATCCCAACAAGTAGAGCCCATGTTAACGAGTTTAGGTACCCTCATGGAGCCTCTGGCATCGGTGGGTTCCTGGCCTCAGTTAAATGCGTGGGAGGAGAATCCATCTTTGGTCGGTCCGATTGCTGTGATTCGAAAAAAAATGGGGATGCCTCCTTCTCAGGCGTATCTTGAGGCCAGTGAATGGGCTTTGCAAAGTGTTCAAAAAGCTACCACCTCAGACTCGGCACGTTTGATTTTCTTGAAAACCATCCGAGAGTTGCCTTATAAAGTAAAATCACAGGCTATTTTGAGTTGCTTACACCCAGAACGAAGCCAGGAGGTTCAAGAGGAAGTTCTTCGGCAGCTTTTGGAGGTGCGCGAGGCATCGGTTGGAAAGGCCTTAGTGTCGAAGTGGCCCTCG
>CAYRKI010000032.1:4972-6060 GCA_964424815.1 uncultured Thiotrichales bacterium
AGCCGGTCATACTACGGTAGGGGAAATGAACTTCCATTTAGAACGGCGGAGGACACTGTTATGGTGGACACCCCACGAGGAAGTGAAACGGCGTGCCAAAAAATTCTTTTCGGATACTGAGGTCGTAACCCGAAAATCGGTGGTTGAGGCGATGAAGCCTGCTTTGCAGTTGACGGGGGTTGCCTCGGCGGGTCAGGTGGTATTTCAAAATAGCTGCAGCGGATGTCATCAGTTTGGCCGCATTGGTCAGGAGGTTGGGCCCAATCTCACCGAAATTTCTCGGAAAAGCAAGGCGACGTTGCTTCGTGAAATTGTGGACCCCAATGCCGCGGTTGATCCTAAATACATTCAGCATAAAATCGAACTGAAGAATGGGCAAATCCATTGGGGCATTATCGCCCATGAAAATGATCGGCACTATGTAGTGAAGAAGATGGGCGGGGAGTCGGTGACGATCTTGAAAAGGGACATCCAGAATTTCCGTTCATTGGGTACTTCCCTGATGATGGAGGGGTTGGAAGCGAGCTTGAGTCATCAGCAAATGGCGGATCTGCTGGCTTATTTGCAGACGGGTTTGTGAGGAGCGTTTTTGTGGTTGTAATCCGCTTTTTTCTATATGGCGTTTGGTAAATACCCCTTCTGGAGATGCGATCCGGAAGGGGTATTGTTTCATGGTTTGGTGTCTCGTATTTTTCTTTGTTGAGAAATTTATTATACAGGAAACTCCTTGCTATAATAGCCTACAAACCGCCACACCTCGGCAATGTCGTCTGCCAGGACAGGGTAGGGGGCGTATCGTTCGTTGGTGGATTTGAGGATCAGTACGTTCTTCTCGGTCAGGTAATTAAATACTTTCTTCAATACGACGCCTTCATCCTGCGTCACCACAACACAGATGGTACCGTTTTTGATGGTCCGCCAATCTTCGACATACTCCACAAATACCAGCGATCCTTCTTGTAAAGGCAGCATCGAGTCGCCTGTGACGGGAAAGACCCGGTATTTTCGGTCCTGCGACAAACAAGGCACTTGACAAGCTGGCAGCTGTGCAATGTAATCCTCATTCATGTACGCATGGGGATAGCCTG
>CAYRKI010000033.1:0-4174 GCA_964424815.1 uncultured Thiotrichales bacterium
GATTGCGCTACGCCAGGTTGCTGTTTGTTCAAACCCGCCCAAGGGGAAGAGGTGGCAACCTTTGATCTTCGCCTCAGGCGTTTTTAATGTGTAATCTGCCAAATCACGAATGACATGAATTCATGTCGGTGCCAAGCCTACGCGATAAAGTGTTGTTCATCTAAACCAGCGGTTATAAATAATTGCTTTGCCAATGGCAGCATCATGGGTGGGCCACATAGGTAAACACGGTGGCCGGTTAAATCTGGATGGTCATCTACAACCTTTTCGTGTACTGCACCTGTTTCGCCTTGCCAATCCGCATCGGGTTCAGAAACCACGGCGGTGTATGCGATGTTTTGGTGCTGCTGTGCCAGTTGTTGCATCCAATCATGTTGATAGAGGTCGGCGGCTTGGCGCACGCCCCAATAAACATGGATTGGAAAGGTCGGCTGCGTTTTTAACAGTGCTTCTAACAAGGATTGCACCAGCGAAAAGCCGGTTCCTCCAGCAACAAAAATCGTTGGCATCGCCTGTGCTTTTAAGCTGACATGATCTATTGGACCTTGCCAGTAGAGCGTCTCACCCTGTTTTTTGCTGAATAGTTTTTGCATCCAAGGACTCGCAGGGTTTTTACGAATATGGCACTCCAATTCGCCGCTGCCATCCGGTGCGATAGCCAGACTAAAGGGTTTGAGTTCTTCGCTATCTAAGCCAAGCAAAATATATTGCCCGGCTTTAAACTCAATCGGCAAGTCCGTTGCTAATCGTAAGCGCAGAATATCATCGGTAAAAAACGATTTTTTGACTATCCGGATAGCGGCTACAGACATCTTGATTACCCTTGATTCAAAAATTCGTTGCGCAAGAATGCAGCGCCGTCATGCAGTGCTTTTAGCTTATTGCGCGCCACGTGACGGGGTAGGGGAGTCATGCCGCAGTTGGTACAGGGGTAAAGTTTATCGGCATCAACAAATTGCAAAGCCTTGCGCAGGGTAGCGGCAACCTCTTCCGGGGTTTCAATGGCATGGGTCGCTACATCAATCGCGCCCACCATGACTTTTTTGCCACGAATCAGTTCCATTAAATCTAGAGGAACGTTTGAGTTTTGATATTCCAAAGAAATAATGTCGATATTGGATTGCTGTAAGCTGGGGAAGGTTTTTTCGTAATGACGCCACTCCGATCCCAAGGTTTTTTTCCAATCAGTATTGGCTTTAATGCCGTAGCCGTAGCAGATATGGACCGCTGATTCACAGGTTAAATTTTCTACCGCCCGATTGAGCGCGGGCACGCCCCATTCATCGACCTCATCAATAAACACATTAAACGCCGGTTCATCAAATTGGATAATGTCGATACCGGCCGCCGCCAGTTCTTTGGCTTCTTCATTCAGGATTTCAGCCAATACCATTGCAAGGGTGGCGCGGTCTTTATAATGACCATCGAACAGGGTGTCGATCATGGTCATCGGCCCTGGTAGCGTCCATTTAATCGGCTGATCGGTGAGTTGGCGCAAAAATTTGGCATCTTCGACAAACACGGATTGTTTTCGACTTACCGGCCCGACAATAGAAGGGACTTGCGCATCATAGCGATTGCGGATACGCATTGTGGTGCGTTTCTCGAAATCCACGCCAGCGAGGTTTTCGGTGAAGGTGGTGACAAAGTGTTGACGCGTTTGCTCGCCGTCACTGACGATATCAATACCGGCTTGCAGCTGCTCTTGAAGGGTGACGCGTAAGGCATCCTCTTTGGCTTCTGTCAGTGCATCGCCTTCAAGTTTCCATTTCGGCCAAAGTTTTTCGGTCTCCGCCAACCAAGAAGGTTTGGGCAAACTGCCCACGGTAGAGGTCGGGAAAAGTTTATTCATTTAATTACTCCAATTCGTTGATAGGTTTAGGCGTAATTCGCAGCCCATTGCGTCAACAGGGTTTGATAGGGTTTTATAAAATGTTCCTGCGCCCATTTGCCTTGTTCAATGGCCAAGCGGCTGCGTTCTTCGCGGTCATAAACAATGCGCGTGAGTGAGTAGTCTTCATGTTTTAAACTGGGTTTAAAGACGTCTCCAGCGTAGGCATTGGCGTTGTAAATTTCAGGGCGGTAGATTTTTTGAAAAGTCTCCATCGTGCTCAGGGTGCTGATGAGTTCAAGGTTGGTGTAATCAGTCAGCAGATCACCAAAGAAATAAAAAGCATAAGGTGCAACACTATTGGGCGGCATAAAATAACGCACTTCCATGCCCATTTTTTTGAAATAGTTTTCGGTCAATGACGGTTCATTGGGAACATATTCCACGCCCAAAATCGGATGACTGTTGGCGGTGCGATGATAGGTTTTATTGTCGGAAACACTGAGGCACATCACTGGCAATTTACTAAAGTTCTGCTGATAAATCGCTGACTTGACGAAAGCTTGAAACATCTTGCCATGTAGATCGCCATAGCCTTCTGGTGCGCTAAAGTCTGGTTTTCCCTTGTTGTGTTCTAAAAGCACCACACTGAAGTCATAGTCACGCACATAGGACGAGAAGTTATTACCGACAATACCTTCAATACGTTTATTGGTTTTGTGATCGACAATCGCGGTTTTCAATATTTCAATCGTTGGGAAGGTTTTGCCATTGCCTTCTACATCGACATCCACATGCACAATGTCCAATTCAACGGCGTAGCGATCCGCATTTGGGTTGTCCCAGTTAGCGCGTGCATTGAAGTTGTTGTTAATCATGTTGATGGCTCTGCGCAAGTTTTCTTGGCGTCTTTCGCCTCGTGCTAGGTTGGCAAAGTTTGTCGTTAATCGTGTATCGTTTGATGGCGAATAGTGTTCATCAAACCCAATGCGTTTAATACTAAAGGTGAGTTGGTCTTTCATTGTTTTTATCCTGTGTTTAATTGGCTCTTAAATGTTACGGATGCCGCGCAAAAAAAGAAAATGACTTTATTTCAACTCAACTTGAATAAATATCATGCGGTTATTTAGGCCTTGCTCTCTATAATTTGGCCAGAACAAAATTTAAGGACTCAGTGTGGCGGAATCATTTTTATTGGAGTTTTTACTCTACTTAGTAACCGGAGCTTTTGTTGGATTGGCGGCGGGTTTGCTCGGCATTGGCGGTGGGTTGATCATTGTGCCGGTGTTAGCAACCGGGTTAACGTTCTTTATTGATTCTGAGCAGATAGTGCATATCGCAATTGGCACATCTTTAGCCACCATTCTCGTGACATCGCTCGCTTCTGCCTATGCGCATCATCAGCATGGTGCTGTGCGTTGGGATATTTTTCGCATGCTGGCTGTGGGTGTCTTGGCTGGGGCGTTTTTTGGCGGTTGGCTATCTCAGTTCATTGCATCGGCGACACTTGCAAACATGTTTGGTATTTTAGGGGTATTGATTGCCATAAATATGTTGTTGGCATTTAAACCTAAGCCGACTCGACAATTGCCCGGTTTTGCGGGCAACACGGCGGCGGGCACCGTCATTGGCAGTTTGTCGTCTATTGTGGGGATTGGTGGTGGCACCTTTACCACGCCTTATCAAGTTTGGAATAATGTATCCATGCATCAAGCCGTTGCGACGTCAGCCGTCATCAGTTTGCCCGTGGCTTTGGCCGGTTCTATAGGTTATGTGTTAGCAGGGCTTCAGGCAACGGATTTACCCGCTTACACGACCGGCTATATTTACTGGCCGGCCTTCTTTGGGATAGTACTTGCCAGTGTTTTTACCGCGCCCATGGGCGCAAAACTCGCGCATCAGTTGCCGGTTAAGGCTTTAAAGCGCGCTTTTGGCGTCTTTTTGCTGTTATTTTCCGCTAAGATGTTATTTTTTACTCACTAGGGGTGTTCGCAAAATCATGTTGGACATTAAACACCTAAAAACAATGGAAGCCCTGCACAAGCAAGGAACCCTGGTAAAAGCAGCCGACTCCATGAATATGACCCAGTCGGCTTTGTCGCACCAAATTAAGCTTTTGGAACAGCATTTAGAAACGGAGCTGTTTAAACGTAAAACCCATCCATTGCAGTTTACCCCAGCCGGTCGCTTGTTGTTAGACAGAGCGTTGACTATTTTGCCGCAGATGCAACAACTTGAGCGCCAGTTGGTCATGTTAATCCAAGGCGAGACAGGGCGTTTATGGATTGGTATTGATTGCCACACCTGTTTTGAATGGATCTTGCCGTTGTTGAAGCCTTATCT
>CAYRKI010000033.1:4270-4746 GCA_964424815.1 uncultured Thiotrichales bacterium
CCCTGAAAAAATAGAGGGCATAGACTACACCGCGCTCTTTAGTTATGAATTGGTTGCGGTTTTGCCCCCCAATAGTGAGTTGGAAAAAAAAGACTATTTGGTGCCAGAAGACTTTCGTGACCAGACCTTGATTACCTATCCGGTGTCGGAGCAGAAATTAGACGTGTTTAAACAGTTTTTAACGCCAGCCGGCATTGAACCCCACGCGGTCACCTATTCGGAATTAACACTTATGATGTTGCAAAGAGTGGCCTTATCCAGAGGGATTTGTGTGTTGCCGCAATGGTTGGTTGATAATCAGGTTGATTTCCAACACCTGCCGCGCCGCGCGTTAGGTAAAGAAGGCCTATGGACTAAACTCTATGCCGCCACGCCACAAGTACTGACGCAGCAGCCTTATATTCAGGAATTCATTCAGTTAATTGCTAGTGAAATGGATGTTTGATTCGAATGAATCGCATCAAGTGATGCGATTC
>CAYRKI010000034.1:0-493 GCA_964424815.1 uncultured Thiotrichales bacterium
GGCTACGACACTTGATAGCTACGACAACTCAAGGGTGCCTCGCTTGACGGATACGAAGGTCTGGCTGGGTGTAAAGCTGAGAGTTGAGAGGAATCAGCTTTTTCTTTATAAAGATACAGACAATTTCTTGTCAAGCTGTGAACGCTATAACTTAATTTTACGCAATCCTGGCCGAAGAACGGGGTCCACCTCATCCATTTTCAACGATCATATGGCTTAACTCAGTGCCATTCATGCCTGGCAACTTTTTTATTTTTTGGCCCGTTTATGTTTCTCCAAATAAACCATCAATTCATGGTTATTTCTGGGATCAGGCAAATTTTTTTGCGCTCCTAATGGGTATCCAAGGTGAATAGGTATATATCTATTATTAAAAATGTCCTCAAGTATAATAACAGGGCAGGAGCACGAAACAGAAGATAGTCTGGACTTTATCTTGCCTCCATAAATTATTTTACCCTTTAACTTGATTACAAATGTAAGTGATTTTGCT
>CAYRKI010000034.1:541-774 GCA_964424815.1 uncultured Thiotrichales bacterium
TCTGATAACTCAATATGGTGGGTATCTGAACGATAACTTATAATGTCATCATCCAGTGCGCAGAGAAAGCTCCTAGAATTCGAGTCTTCTGATATTATTGTCGCATTATAGTCTGCACTTGAGTCATGAATACAGTATATACTAATATCAGCCCAGGTTTGAATATTTAAATTTAAGAATACAGCGATTAAAGTTAAAGTAAATTTCATATCAATCAATTCAATGCGACGGTA
>CAYRKI010000034.1:866-3484 GCA_964424815.1 uncultured Thiotrichales bacterium
CAGGAATAATCAGAATAATCATCACGATACACATGCCAATTTTCTGAATTTCCAGAATCTTCGTAAATAACGATTCGATGTTGTCCGCATGGACAAGGGTCTAAACCATCGCATGATGTTATGCTGCCACCAAGATGATCCTGTGTGTAACCGACCGGATCGCCATTGTATGAACTATACGGATTCGTCACTATAGTTGTGCCCAGAATTTGGGTTGGTAGTGGCGGTTGCCATCCGTCACTACCCACGGCATAACCGAGACAGTTAAGCGAAGAATTTGGGGGACTGACTTGAACGCCTGTCGTTCCATCTAATGGATCTTTACCAAGTAAATCAATCAGATTAACTCCAGAATTCCTCGAAAATACGACCAAATTTATCCCCCCTCTGATACCATATGGATCAAAGCTAGGCCACCTCCCACTCACCGGATCATAATACCTGTATCCATAATACGCCAAGCCACTGCCCTTCTCAATGGGCTTGGTGCTGAATCGGTAGCGATTGAGGTCGGCGACGATGCCGGTGGCGGTCAGGGTTTGGCCGAAGGCATCGTAGCGGTAGCGGGCGGACTCGCGGGCGTTGGTGTCCGTCAAGAGAATGATGTTGCCGTTGCTGTCGTAGTGGAAGAACAAGGCCAAGTTCTTGGTTCCTTGTTCATGATTCTTGGTTGTAGAGACATTGTGGACGGAAGAAAGCAAACCGCCGATGCCGCCGGCTCCTTGGAGGGTGCCGCTGAGGTCTTCGCCCCAGGTGTGCTTGGCAGACCATTTATGATTTCTGATTTCTGATTTATGATTTGCGGGGTGGGTTTGCTCCAGGATGACGTTCCAGCCGTCCATGACGAAGAGGGTGAGCGTCGCGTTGTTTTCTAGTCGGGCGACTCGGCGGTGCAGCGCGTCGTAGCGGAACTGGGCGGAATGCGAAAGGTGGAGTTCGGAAGGCGGAATGGCGGAAGGAGCTGTGGCTGCACCCTTTTGACTTTTCACTCGGCCCTTTTGACTGGCCTTTGTGGTCACGCTCAGGAGGTGGATGTCGCTATCCCAGGTGTAGGTGTTGCGGTCGTCTGAGAGGAGGTTGCCCAGGGGGTCGAATTGGAGCTCAACTACCACAGATTCCGCAGATGGCGCAGATTCGGAAACTTCAATACGGGTGTATTGGTTGGCGGCGTTGGGCTGGTATTTCGTGGTCATGCCGTTGTCGGTGACTTCCAGGCACTGCCTTGCCGCGTCAGCGGCGTCTGCTCAGGGCGCAGCCACTTTGCAGGTCGTGAACGAAGTGAAGGACAATTTCCGGCGGGATCGTAACGGAAGGTTTGGGTGGCTTGGAAGTCTTTTTCTACAGGAGGGACAGGAGAGTCAGGAGAAACAGGATTTTGATTTTCTTGCGCTGCAGTTCCATAAGCCGCTGCTGTCACTTGGCCGGCGGGGTCGTAGCGGAGCCGAGCGCCGGGGGCCAGGCGCGAGACAGACAGCGCGCAGCGCTGGGCTCAGCCCGAAGCCGCCAAAGGAGGCGGCTGAGTCAACAGCTCAGTGCTGCCGTCGGCTTTGATGCGGGCGGTGCGGCGGTTGCGCAGGTCGTAGCGGGAGGTTTCACACCCGGATGCGGCATGGCTAACAGAGCTGCAAATGTCTCTCACAATGAACAGATTACGACTCTTGTGGAGTGTATAATGCCTGGCATCATTTTTCCCCATCAGCGGTTCCTCTTTTTTCCGGGTGTGCTCCTTGGCTACTGACTGGTTCCCTTCGGTCTCGGTTCGCCACTCTTCAAACGCTACTACAGGCACACTACGACTACTCCCGCCCCTCGCCTCGGCTTGCTTTACAGGCTCGCTCCGGCTTACTGCTGCTACACTGCTTGGTTCGTTCATGCTCGTGGTGGATGCTCCGTCGTTCATGCCAGGACGTTGTTACGCCGGTGTTGTCCACCTCCGGCTCTTTGCACAGCAGAGGCTCCCACTGGAGCTCTCCCAAGTTCACAGGCTTGCCTTGTCATGCACCTTTGCCTTGGTCTAGGACCCCGGTGGCTCGTCCGTCGCTGGCCTTGGATCGCGACGTGCGCTCTGGTCCCCGCTGGGTCAACAGCGAAGACAGTCACCAAGTGAAACTTTCGAGGCTCAATCCCACGGCTTTGGTGCTCGCTGTCAACGCTTCGTGCCAGCCTCGCGGCTGACGAGGCATGACTCGCTTCCGGCTGCCTGGCTCCAGGCTCTACCGGGTGGGGTTCTTACCCGCTGGGTTGCGTGACTAGGTTTCGATGTTCTAACTCTCATTTGACTGTTTGTCTGATGTCCTCCTTGTCTGTGTTTTTCTTGGCGCAATGTCCCCGTTTTCTGACCAGAGACCAGAGGGCTTAACTGAGTGCCATTCTTGCCTGGCATCTCTTTCCCGAACTTAAGACTTATATTTCTGGAATTTTTTCAATCTTTGGCATTAAGGTAATAGACGATCATATAGTCATATTTAACCACATGTCCATATAATTCCGCCCAATACCTTAAAGCATCTTTTAACTTCATTCCATCGACATTCATAGTTTTACTCAAATTCAAAACTCGGGGATCACTTGGGCCAATCGCTATTTTAATATCGCTAACCTTAGTGTTTGTTTTTGAA
>CAYRKI010000034.1:3513-4713 GCA_964424815.1 uncultured Thiotrichales bacterium
TCATAAAGATTATAAGATTCTATTTTGCCACCTGATATTTTTGTTTCGAGTAGCTTGAGAAAAGCCTGATTAATCTCACTGCCTGCACATGTAACACAAAACATCAGATCAAATGTTGTTACTGATATTATGAAAAAAATAAATTTGTTGTGAATTATCATGGCTGGAAAGTAACTGGAATAATGGTTCCTGGAACTATAAACACAGAACCATCTGGATTCGTTATAAAACTATCACCGGTGTATAGGGGAGGGTGTGGCGAGCGAGTGCCATTAGCGTTACAACGAGCTCCTACTGGGCAGGGTGCACCTTGAGAGTTGATAGTGCGTGAAAGCTCGTAAACACCACTGCCTGTGCCAACATAGCTAGTTTGACCATCCCTGGTATAACCAGAGTAATCATTATAGCTAGTCGGCACATCTCCAGGATGACTATGATACGTGCCCGTTGAAGTCCATTCGTCACCTTCTGGGCATGGTGGCGGCGAGCAACTATTTTCGTCACCCTCTATTGGTCCAGTCGTTTGTGTAGCACCTGTTATTGTGCTTACACAAACTGATCCACAATATTCTTTTTGCTTATGAACTTCTTCCGCTGAAGAGCATGTAAGACGATAAGCATTTTGAGCCGCTTGAATTGCTATCGGGTCATTTAGTCCTTTATAGTCTATTTTATTTATCATATTATTTGCAGTAGCTAAGAAAAGGTTTCTTCCCCCTGCTTCCATGATGGGGTCTTTGGATGGCCATCTCCCACAAACCGGATCATAATACCGATAACCGTAATAGGCCAAGACGCTCCCGCTTTCTATCGGCTTGGTGCTGAAGCGATAGCGGTTGAGGGTGGCGGCGATGCCGGTGGCGGTCATTGTCTGGCCGAAGGCGTCGTAGGTGTAGCGGGCGGTGGCGCGGGCGGTGGTATCGGTCAGCAGGATGACGTTGCCGTTGCTGTCGTAGTGGAACCAGAGGGGAACCGTTGACGGTGGTTTACCCTTGTTGACGATGGTTGACGGTTGATGGACGGAAGCCAGGAGTCCGCCAATTCCGCCTGCGCCTTGCAGGGTGCCGCTGAGGTCTTCGCCCCAGGTGTGGCGGACCGTGGGGGATTTTTGATTTACGATTTCTGATTTCTGATTTGTCAGAAGTGTGTGCTCCTGGATGACGTTCCAGCCGTCCATGACGAAGAGGGTGAGCTGGGTGT
>CAYRKI010000035.1:0-4328 GCA_964424815.1 uncultured Thiotrichales bacterium
GCCGGCTATTCACGTTCGTATTTTTCCGCAAGAATATCTCGCGCCTATATCGCCTGATGTGCCATACGAGCAGAAACGAATTGAATTGAACCTTTCAACGCAAACGTTGTATGCCTATGAATATGGCAGCACAGTGTTTGAAACCAACATCTCTTCAGGCATTCCAGGCGACCCAACGGGCGGAACGGGAATTCCAACCACTACGCCAGCGGGCGAATATTCAATATTAGATAAAGTCCCAGCCAAGCACATGGGCTACAGTTACTTTAGCTCGCAAACTACGGGAAATTTATTAGCCGATGTGGATAACTATGTGTTGCCCGGCGTGCCGTGGACGTTGTTCTTCACGCGTCAGGGTCATGCCTTTCATGGCACTTACTGGCATGAAAATTTTGGAACGCCAATGAGCAAGGGTTGTATTAACATGCGCAACGACGAAGCCAATTGGCTGTTTCGTTGGGCGTTGCCCATTTCTAAGCCCGATGCCGTCGCCACGCGCGGGCTTGGCACAATGGTTGAGATTCATTATTAGGATGAGAAAACGTATCTCTTTTGAAGTGAAAACTTTTACTGGTTTTTAAAATAACAACCCAAGTAATTGGGCTTGGGGCGTTATTTTTTTCTGCTTAAGCTTTTCAAAACTAAATATGCTTGCTCTAATGTTCCGCCGCATGCTGATAACCATTCTTCTGGATTATCAGGTTTTACAGAAAACCATGCAGTGTCTTGCCCTGATGACCCTGTATGTTGACCCAAATGCCCTATAACATATTTTTTTAATATCTTTTTACTGATTACCCAACAGTGGGCTTGGAATGGGGAAATGCCTAAACAAACAGCATACTCATAATTTTGATCGCGTATCTGTTGAAAAGTGTATATACCGCCTTGCCATAAAGTGGAAAATTTAATTTCAACTCGGTGCCCATTAACTTGCATGTCTGCTTCTGAATCAGGGCTATTGTCAATCGACAATCCTTTTACTGCACACCATTGGTAAACTAGCCTTTTTCCTAATTTCCCTTTTGAGCCAGAAGGTAAATTTAATACCCATTCAAATGGACTACCAATCCACTCGGATCTATCTTTTTCAAATTCAGGCTTGATAAATTCCGCAGCGCTTGCTAGTAGTTTAAAATCAGAATCATTAGTTTTCATATATACGTTTTCTTTCTTAATACTTTATATGCTTGGTCTAGATTTCCGCCATAATTTTGAGCCCACTCTGGAGGATTTTTAGGATCTATAGTCATCCAATATTCGGATTTTGATCCGCCTTTATGTTGTTTTTTAGAATGTTCAAGTGCATATTTCTTGTCAAATACCCAGCAATGTACATCGAATGGTGAAATTCCCAAACATAGAATAAACTCATAGCCTGAATTTCTTATTTGCTGAAATTTATATGAGCCATTTTCCCAAAGAGTTGAAAACTTTATTGCTAATTTATGCCCATTAATTAATATAGTCTCACTTGCATCTTTTAATGTATTAATTCGCAAATTTTTGCTCGCAAGCCAAGATGCAACAAGCTTTCCCCCAAGTTTTCCTTTTTTACGAGGTGGAAGTTTTATGACCCATTCAAAAGGACTGTTTGCCCATATTTCATCTGATTTATCTAATTCTTCTCTTAGAGAATTAGAATTAGTTACAAACATAAAAAATTCTTTACTTAACTTTAGCGTTTTTTGTTCGGATTCTGATTTTAACTGTTTTGTTATTAATTTCGGCTGAAATGGTTTAGGGTCAAAATTTTTCCATTCAATGTTTGAATAGTTTGAAAACCGCTGTGCCATAACTTCAAGCGATGATTTGTTATTGTCAATTAAAATGAAATTCCTTTTTAATTCTAAACAGCTTTCACCAACAGTTCCACTTCCTGCAAAAAAATCTAAGACCATATCACCAGGATTTGAAGAAGCTTTGACTATTCTGTCAATCAACTTTCTTGGCTTTTGGGTTGGATAACCGACTCTTTCTTTACTTCCTGTAGGAACTATAGTTTGCCACCATGTATCATTTTGTTGACCTTTCGCTAAGAAAAACCACCATGTATCCAATGGTAGTTTTGGCTTTTTTGTTCCTGTGAATGTTGGCCACCATGTATCAGTAGGCATCTTTCCTTGTTGTGCTTTTTCTGCTCCTACAAGACCCGGTGCCATGTAAGGCTCTTTTTCAACATCTTTCCAATTAAAAGTATACCTCTTGGGGTCTTTTGCATAAAACAAAATGTTATCATGTTTAGCAGGCCATCTAGTTTTTGCTCTACCTCCATAATCGTAAGCCCAAATAATTTCATTTAAGAAAGAATCTCTTCCAAAGATTTCATCAAGCAAGATCTTACAGTAATGAACTTCACGATAGTCAATATGAAAATATAAACTACCATGTGGTTTTAATAATCGATAAGCTTCTTGTAATCGTGGTCTTATGAATTCATCTATATATGAATCAAATGTATCTTGATAAGCCTTGGTTCCTAATTCCAAAGTTCGATATCTATTTCCTTTAAAACCTTTGCGATCTCCATTCTTATCTTGGATGGTTTTAATCGTAACTCTTTTTTGAACTTTTTTTGTATTGAAAGGAGGGTCAATATAGATTAAATCTACGGATTCGCTTGGTAGTTTTTTTAATATTTTAAGATTATCGCCAAAATAAATAGTATTTTTCATATTTAAGTTTCATCTTTGGTTTTTTTTGGAATTTTTGTTCTATTATAATGTCGATCAAATAAAATAAGCAAACCATTAAGGCTGCTTATTGGGTTTTCTATTCTTCTTAACTACTTAATTACACGTCTAAGCGATAGCCCACGCCGCGCACGGTTTTGAGCAGTTTGGGGTTGTTGGGGTCAAGTTCAATGGCTTGGCGTAGCCATGAGATGTGAACATCGAGGGTGCGGGTATCGCCTGTGTAATTGGTTTCCCATGCTTTTTTGAATAGCGGTTCGCGTTCAACGACTTCGCCGTGTTTTTCCATAAGCAGTTGCAATAAGGTAACAAGGCGCGGCGTGAGTTTTGTGCTTTTGCCCATGCAACGCACGCGGCGTTTTTCTAAATCTAAACGGATGGGACCGAGATGTAAAACGTTTTTACCGTCGCCGGGTAATAAGGGTTTGATGCGGTTCGCTAATTTTTGCACGGTGAACGGTAGAACTAAAACGGCATCGGCTAAATTTTTGTTGACTTCAATTTCATCTTCCAGAATTAAGATGATGGGGAGTTTTGAATCTTTTTCGCGCAACGATTGGCAAATGCGAATGCCAGTGCTACGGAGCGACGCCGCATTGACAACTACCAAACTTGGACTAACTTCTTTGAGGCGGGCAAGGGCTTTGCTGCCGTTTTCGGCGATATGGACATCAAATCCCTTTTTCTGCAAATCCATTGCAAAAGAAGGGATTTCGGCGTGTTTGGCTTCTATCACCAGTAATGTGGTGGTTTTCATAATTGAATGGAGATCACCTAACTTTGATTTACCTTAATGACCTTAAAATTAAGAATGACGTTTTTTTTAAGTTTGTTAAGGTTTTTGCATTATACACTAAATCTTAACAAGCGTTCTTAATCCATAGTACTATTTGAAGATAAAGTCAATTTGCATTTTTTATAGGAACGCTTGACTTTTTAATGCAAACTTGGTAACATCGGCGGGCTTCGTTAACGATGCGGGGTGGAGCAGTGGCAGCTCGTCGGGCTCATAACCCGAAGGTCGCAGGTTCAAGTCCTGCCCCCGCTACTAAGAAACGCGCTAGCAAGAAATTGTTAGCGCGTTTCTTTTTTAATTTATATTTGCGATCTATCAATGAGGAATGTTTTTTACTTTGAACTTCGTGCTTTTTTATTCTTCAATAATTCTTACGAACACATATTCTGCGCGGGCGCCGCTGGGGTCGGTGAGGATGAATGATTCGGGGAAGAGGGGCGCGGGTGGCGGTTCAGGGTCTGCGATTTCTTTGAAGTTGTTGCATACCGCCACGCCTTTGTGGATGATTGCCATCCAACCTCTATCGGTGAGGTTGACTCCGTCCACTGAGGTGACGTGTAACCATTTATCGCCTCGTTTGACTTCGACTCCATCCGCTTCTGCTTCCCAAACTTCATTTCCTACAATGAGTTGACCGCGATTATATGACTTGATGACAGTGGCAAAAACGTTATGGTCGGTTCTTAATCGCGTTCCGTTGTTGATGGGCGTCATGCTATATTGCGGCATACCATTCTCCTATTATGTATTGTGTGGGTTGCAGGTTCTTTTAATTAATTTGCTTTTCGATATTCGACTTTTACGTTTCCAATCGGAAGAGCGTCGTGTAAAAGAGTGTA
>CAYRKI010000036.1:0-4125 GCA_964424815.1 uncultured Thiotrichales bacterium
AATGAAAATATCTATTTGCCAATGAGTCACATTCTTTCGGTGGGCGAAACTTCGGGGTCGGATGCGTTGATGGGGTTTCTAACAACATTGACCACAGACGGCTGAAGGAGGTCTGTGGTCAATTAACAATGGCAAGACGCACTCAGACTGAGTTGCCCTTGCTCCTGGCAACGACATCAAATTACTTTTTTCTCTCGCAATTGTTTCAAATCTTCATTTGAATAATTTAATAAGCGCGTCAATACTTCGTCTGTATGTTCGCCAAGCATGGGCGGGGGTTTGCGCACGTCGGCTGGGGTGTTGGATAATTTATAGGGAAAGCCGACCAGTTTCAATGTCCCGGCGGAGGCGTGTTCGGTTTCAAGAATCATTTCCCGCGCGCGAGCGTGTTCAAGGGCAAAGACTTCTGGCACGGTGTTGATTCTTCCGCATGGTAAACCGGCTTTTTGGAGTTGTTCGAGCCAATGCGCTGCATTTTGAGTTGAAAATATTTTGTTTAATTCATCCGCTAAGGCGGCGCGATTCTCAACGCGCTGGCGGTTGCTTCCGAATTGCGGGTGGGCTTTCCATTCGGGACGATTTAACACATCGCATAAAATGCCCCATTGTTTTTCGTTGGCAACGCCGAGAATAAACCAAGTATCGCGCGCGCGAAAGGAATCATACGGGACCAGATTCGGATGGGCGTTCCCTAAACGGGTTGGCGGTTTTTGACCGACTAAATAATTGGAGGCGACATTAGTTAGTAAGGCAAGGTGCGAGTCGAAAAGGGATATATCAACGAGTTGACCTTCGCCTGTTAGGTCGCGCGCGCGTAAGGCGGCGAGGATGGCGGTGGAGGCGAACATGCCAGAGGTAATATCAATGATGGGAATACCCACGCGAGATAACGCGCCATCGGCGGGACCTGTAATGCTCATCATGCCGCCTTCGGCTTGAAGGACGGCGTCGTAGCCTGGTCGTTCGGCATAGGGACCTGTGCGGCCGTATCCGCTGACTGAGCAGTAAATTAACTTGGGGTGAAGTTTATGTAAGTGGGTGTAGCCTAAACCTAGTTTATCTAAATCGCCTGTGCGATAGTTTTCTACAAACACATCGCATTCGCCAGCTAGTTTTTTGATTATTTCTTGTCCTTCTTTGCTTTGGATGTTGACCGTGACGCTTCTTTTGTTTCGATTGGCGGCAATGAAGTAGGCGGATTCGCCGGGGTAATTTCCATAGGGTTTGCCTACAAACGGCGGTCCCCATCCGCGCGTTTCGTCGCCCACTTCTGGGCGTTCAATTTTTATGACGTCTGCGCCGAGGTCGCCGAGCATCATGGTGCAGTAGGGACCTGCGAGGGCGCGGGTCATGTCTAGGATTCGGATTCCGGTTAGTGGTTGCATGAGGTTTGTCCAGTGAGGGGGGCGGGGTGAATGGTGAATAGGGGATAGGGAGTAGGGAGTAGGGAGTAGGGTTAGTAATTAGTTATCAAGCGGGGATTTGACGGCGAGACCGCCGCGTTGGAGGACGTGGGTGTAGATCATGGTGGTTTTGACGTCTTTGTGGCCAAGTAATTCTTGGACGGTGCGAATATCGTATCCGTTTTGAAGGAGATGGGTGGCGAAGGAATGTCGGAAGGTGTGAGGGGAGACAGGTTTGTTGATTTTAGAAAGTTGCGCGGCTTTGCGAATTGCTTTTTGCAATACGCTTGGGTCGGCGTGATGTCTTCTGATTTTTTGGGAGAGTGGGTCAATGGAGCGAATTGTAGCAGGAAAGACATATTGCCAAATCCACTCTTTTGAGGCGTTCGGGTATTTTTTTTCAAGCGCGTAGGGTAAGTAGGCTTCGCCGAAACCATCTTTTAAGTCTTTTTGGTGGATTAACTTGACGTTTCTTAAGTGACTTTCTAACAAGGGAATAATGGAATTAGGCAAAATTGCGCTACGGTCGTCTTCGCCTTTTCCATCTCGGATGATAATTTGATGATTTCCAAAATCAATATCTTTTACTCGTAAACGTAAACATTCCATAAGGCGAAGACCACTTCCATATAGGATTTTAGTCATTAATTGTGGTACGCCCGTCATATTTGAAATGACTGTCATTGCTTCTTGATGAGTAAGCACTGTGGGTAAGGTTTTTGATTTTTGAGCGCGAAACCAATTTTGGGAAATGTTGATATCTTTTTTAATGACCTGACGATATAAAAACAGGATTGCACTTAATGCTTGATTCTGTGTTGATGCGGAGACGGTTCTATCTGAAGCCAGATGCGTTAAGAAGGCTTGGACTTCTTCTATTCCCATTTCTGCGGGATGGCGTTTTTTATGAAAGAGAATATATCTTTTTATCCATTCAATATAGGTTTTTTCGGTACGCAAGGAATAATGTTTAATGCGAATAGCATCGCTAACTTGTTCTAGTAGTTTTTTAGGCGGTTTTTCCATATTGACCTGCATGAGGAGGGTGAATATAATTTTATTATATTTTAATTTTTGGCAGTATAACACCCTAGTTTGGAGGATTATACTGTCGCCGCCTATAATCCGTTATATGGTCGCGGTATAATCCGTAGTTGTGCCGCTGTTGCAAATCCGCAAGGATGATAAAAGCAAACAGCGCATGACGGAAAGCGTCACGCATGGGAATTTTATATTATGGCGATAATCTCGACATTTTGCGAAATAAGATAGCAGATGAAAGTGTAGACCTTTGTTACATTGACCCGCCTTTCAATTCAAAACGCAGTTACTTTCAAATTTACAATAACATTGGCGGCGAACAGGATAAAGCACAGGCGCAAGCCTTTGTTGATACTTGGGAATGGGATACACATGCCATTGAAGGGTATCAGCAAATTACCAGCAACTTTGAAGGACGTTTTACTCGTCAGGCGATTGAACTTGTCAAAGGCTTAAAAAGCATTCTTGGAGAAGATGATTTACTGGCTTATCTGGTCAGTATGACGTTACGCATTACTGAAATTTACAGGGTTTTGAAGCCAAACGGAAGTTTTTATCTTCATTGCGACCCCACCGCCAGCCACTATTTGAAGTTAGTGTTGGACGCTGTGTTTTGTGGGCAAGGCGGTGATTTTATAAACGAAATCGCATGGTGTTATGGCTCTGGCGGCGCAAGCAAGCGGCATTTTTCAAGAAAGCACGACATCATCTTCTTTTATGCCAAAGGTGACAATTACACATTCAACGTTGACGCAGTTCGTGAAGAATACTCATCGCCAGAAAAAGTTGAGTTCAAGGTTATTGACGGAAAACCTTACAAGAGAAAGCATGAGTTAGGAAGAATCCCTTTTGACTGGTGGCAAATCCCAATTCTGACGAATACGGCAAAGGAAAGATTGGGCTATCCAACACAAAAGCCAGAAGCACTGCTAGAGCGCATTGTCAAAGCAAGCAGCAACGAAGGCGATACCGTTTTAGACGCTTATTGTGGTTGCGGGACTACGGTTGCCGTTGCGGAAAGGCTAAAACGCAACTGGATTGGCATTGACATTACTTATCACAGCATCAGCCTAATTCTGAAGCGCATGGAAAAGGATTTTGGTAAAAACATTCTGGCAACAATAAAAGTTGATGGTATTCCGCAGGACATGAACGCCGCCAGAGCGTTAGCAAATCGGCAAGATGACCGAGTTAGAAAAGAGTTTGAAAAATGGGCAGTTCTGACGTACACAAATAATCATGGCGTTGTAAATGCCAAGAAAGGCGCAGACAAAGGCGTTGATGGCGTGGTCTATTTTGCCACTGGCGCAAATACCGATGAGCGAATGATTATTCAGGTCAAATCAGGTGCAGTAAATAGGTCAGTAATAGCCGCCTTGAATAGCGACATGCAACGAGAACAGGCACAAATGGCGACATTGATTACTTTGGAAGAACCCACAAAGCCCATGCGAGAAGAAGCCTTGAAAGTTGGCTTTTATCATCACCCGCTGATGGGTAAGGATTATCCAAAAATTCAAATTGTGACAGTTCGAGAGTTGGTAGAAGAAAATAAACGCTTGGAATTGCCGATGAGCCACCAATTGCAGAAGTCCGCCAAAGAACGTGGCAAGAGTTCTCAAATAGATATGGGTTTATAATGGCAAAAAGCGGCACAACAAAGCGTGCACCTGACTGGCGG
>CAYRKI010000037.1:0-823 GCA_964424815.1 uncultured Thiotrichales bacterium
GAAAAATATGACCAGTATTCTGTGCGCGAATTTCTTGAATTAAACGGCTGGTCTGAAGGGCTAATTGAAATGTTCGGCTTGCTGAATAATCAAGAAGCCGTGATGAATTCGTCGTTCTTAGAATTATTCCGTGAAGATGGCGGAAATTACTATACCAATATGTGCGAAATTGTTGGCGGCATGGACCATTTACCTCACGCCTTTTTACCGATATTAAACCCACACATTCGTTACGGCGCAAAAATGGTAGCCATAGACCAAACGCCAGATGAAGCCGTCATTCACTATCAAACGCCTGCGGGGCATTTTGAAGCGCGCGGCGATTATGCCATTATTACCGCGCCGTTTCCTGTTTTACGCCATGTAGAAGTTCTCAAACCGTTTTCACGCGCCAAACAAAGAGCCATTCGGCAATTGCACTATGACGCTTCGGCGAAAATATTTTTCCAAATGAGGCGGCGTTTTTGGGAAACAGACGAAAACATTTATGGCGGCGGAACGGTGACAGATTTAGCCATTCGCAATTTGTTTTACACCAGTTATGGCAAAGAAACAGGGCGTGGAATTTTACTGGCTAGTTATACATGGTCTGAAGACGCGCAACGCTGGGGTTCGCTGCCTCCGCACGAAAGAATTGCACAGGCGTTAGAAAATGTTACGGCAATCCATCCGCAAGCCAAAACGGAGTTTGAAGCGGGCGCGTCGCACATGTGGCACGACGACCCATTTGCCGGCGGCGCATTTGCCTTATTCGACCCAGGTCAACAAACGTTGTTGCATGACGAAATCATCAAACCTGAAGGACGAATTTATTTTGCCGGCG
>CAYRKI010000037.1:833-3844 GCA_964424815.1 uncultured Thiotrichales bacterium
CTTCGTTGTATCACGCTTGGATTCAAGGCGCGTTTGAATCGGGCGTGCGTGTGGCGATGGAAATTCATAAAAAATAAAAATAGACCCTAAAGATTTTGAAAACCTTTAGGGTCTTTACTTTTAATACCCCGCACATGCCGTGTTCTACCAAGTTTTGAACCTGCTTTCGCAGGTGGTTTCGTATCGAGAAACGCCGCCTTGGCTCTAGCCTATCGCGTTGTTTCTACTGAAGTCAGAAACCTTTTTTAGGGTGTTGGCTCAAAACGTGAGGGGTAAAATCACGCGCACGGCAGGGTGCGATTTTTATACCATATTTGAATTTTAGAGGAAAGACAAAAATTAATAGACCGTTCTAATAAAAATATTGACAAGAAACGCGCTTCGATTCTTAGCCGATAATTGATTCTGTTTCATCAACATTTTCTTCTATTGAAGCAGCGACTTCAAGTTTTGCGAGTCTGGGTTTAATGTTTTAACCGCCTCAATTGCCGAGCATACTCCGCTTTCATGCGAATCTATATCTTGCGTATAGCTTCCAATAAACCAGAGATTATCTTTTCCGTTTACAACTTTAAGTTTTTCTTGCGCTTGATAGTATTCAGGCGTTAACAGCGGATGGTTGAATTCATGCAGGCTATATAAATTTTGCGGCAATTTATCTGCAAAGGTGACCCAACTTTTGAAATATTCATGCTCTCCATCTTCTGGGCGCCAAATGGTGGCTTCGCAATTTTTTCCATCGTACATTGTGTTGTAAATTGACCAATCTACTTGATTGGGCGGCATGAAACTTTTGTCGCCATGTACGGCAATTTTGGCGGGGTTGTACTTAAATTCAGACAGGATGTTTGATAATTTATTTGCTCCGTATAATGTATCTATGATCTTTTTGGTCTCGTAGGCAGGAGACGCAAATATGACATGGTTGAATGAATATTTTGTGTCGGTTGAATCTGTTAAAATGAAATTATCATTTTGCTTTTCGATAGCGATAATTTTACGATTTGTTTTAACTTGTGCGTTTTGCAGCGAAGCGACTAGGGGTGTGATGTAGGAATCTATCCCCCCTTCTAATTCTTGCAGATGAAACGCTTGCGCGCCTGATTGCCCATGCACAGGGTATTTTAATGCGGCGCGGGCGGAAAATTTCTTAATATCTTCAATTGTGGCTTCGCCGATAGCCGAAACCCATGGGTAAATAATTTCATTTCGCACAAATGGCGAAACGCGTTCTTGATTCATAAATTCTTCAAGCGTGGTTTGCCAATCGTTTGTTTGGTCAAATCGCTTTGCGGTTAGTAATATTTTTTGAAGTTCAAGCAAGCGAATCAACATTTTTGGGCGAAGAAGTTTTGCTAAACGCGTCAATGAAAGACGAGGCGTTAGCATGGTTGCATAATTTAATACGGAAGAATAAACTGTTACTGAAGCGGGGATAGAAATTAATTTGACGTTTAGGATTTTGAGCAATCGTAAAAAGCGTGGGTAAACGCTTGGGGTGATATACCCAGCTGCGGGGTTGGCGAAGACGCGTCTTCCTTCAATATTAAAGCGAACGGTTAATGCGTGCCCGCCTAATATTTCATTCTTTTCAAATAATGTCGTTTCGTGGTATTTATCAAGCAGCCATGCGGCGGTTAAGCCTGCAATACCTGAGCCAATGATAGCAATTTTCATAAAAAGGTAGAGGCGCGGTATATCGCGCCTCTAGGAATTTTAGGGATACACTCTTTTGATTGTTCTTGGGAATGGGATCGCCTCGCGGATGTGTTCAATGCCGCACAACCAAGCCACCACTCTTTCTACGCCCATGCCAAAGCCAGAATGGGGAACCGAGCCATATTTGCGCAATTCTAAATACCATTTGAAGGCTTCTTCGGGCAAGCCTTCTTTTTTGATTCTGGCGAGCAAGGCGTCATGGTCCGACATTCTTTCAGAGCCGCCGCAAATTTCGCCATAGCCTTCGGGGGCGAGTAAATCTACGCTTTTGCAAACTTCCGGGCGACCTGGCCACGGCTCCATATAAAACGCTTTCACCGCGCTTGGATAGCCATACACAAACAATGGCTTATCGTTTAATTTGGTAAGTTCTGTTTCATGCGGCGCGCCAAAATCCATGCCCCATTCAAATTTGAGCAGTTCTTTTCTTTCAGGGTCGGTTTCTTTTTCGTATAAGTCAATTAAATATTTTGCGGCATCGTCATACGACATGCGCGGAAATGGACCTTTGATGTTTTCTAATTTAGAAATATCGCGGTTGAGGAATTTTAGTTCGGCGGAGCAATCTTTCAACACTGATTGCACAATATGGGCGATAAGCCCCTCTTCAATTTCCATTAAGCCGTCTAAATCGCAAAAAGCAATTTCGGGTTCGAGCATCCAAAATTCGGTTAAGTGGCGGCGCGTTTTAGACTTCTCCGCTCGGAAGGTGGGACCAAAGCAATACACTTTTCCAAACGCAAAAATATTCGCCTCGTTATACAACTGACCCGTTTGAGCGAGATAGGCGGAGCCTTCGTCGAAATATTCGGTTTCAAATAATGTGGTTGTGCCTTCGGCGGCGGCGGGGGTGAGGATGGGCGTATCGAGGTTGAAAAAGCCGTTGCTATCAAGATATTCGCGCACAGCGGATATAACGCGCACACGCACGCGTAAAATTGCCCATTGGCTTTGCATGCGAATCCACAGGTGGCGATTGTCTAACGCAAAATCTACGCCGTGGTCTTTGAGCGCCATGGGGTAATCGGGCGCGGCGGCTTGCACTACTTGTAAATCTTTAATCCCAACTTCGTATCCGCCGGGGATGCCGGGCGCGCGTTTATCTTCTCTCACCGAACCTGTGATGATGACAGACGACTCTTGCGGCAGGCGAGCGATTAGGTCGAACGTTTCGGGGGGTAAATCGCCTTTGAATGCCACGCATTGCACAAACCCCGAACCATCGCGGACAAGTAAGAAGGCTAATTTGCCTTTGTCGGTGCGGTTATACACCCAGCCTTTGAGAATAATAT
>CAYRKI010000038.1:0-490 GCA_964424815.1 uncultured Thiotrichales bacterium
TTTTTTTTTTTTTTCTATTGCACTTAGCGAGCAAGTGAGCCCGCCCGAAACAAATCACCCCGGGGCAACCCCGTTTCGTCCGCCTTACGGAGCGTGATATGACGTACGCATTGAAAAAGTAAAGCGCTGTGAAGTCCAAGCAAAGTGGATACTGTATTTAGAGATAAATGAATCCATAACGAGCAGGTCACGAATGTGGTGGCGTCAGGCAAAGGGAGGTTCAGTTTGCCAGGCGCCTGTGCGCACAGCCACACCCCATACATGCTCGCCGCATGGCCCACAACAGCAACATGAACGTGGAATGCGGAGGGTTGGTTGAACGCCACAGCTGCCGGAGGCACTATGACTGCTATTAATATTGAGCCTGAGGAGGACGAGTACATGCCTGAGTGGCTCGGTCACCAACAAAGCATAATCAATGCGCTGCCTGGTATGAAAAGATCGTGGATGGGGGGGGGGTCATACTACTGGAGATTACATGCTCACAGCT
>CAYRKI010000038.1:516-2573 GCA_964424815.1 uncultured Thiotrichales bacterium
AATGATGCGAAACAACTCTCGTGCAAGCAAGACAGACTCTCCCATGAAGAGATGTTCAGGAGTGCTGGCACGCTGCCGAACATGCAATTGGGTGAAAACGACGACCGGGGAAGCCTTTCTTCAGTCACGTTCCGAAGTGGCGTTCTTTGAACATCAGTGGCGGAGAAAGATGATGGAGGTTGATTATGAGATGCAGACGTACGTTGCACAGGGAAATGCACGGTGAGTGCAAGGCAGTAACACATTGCGCACAGGTACTTCTCCGGCTGCTTGCAAAGGGAGAAGAACTGTTTCAGAGTGGTAAAATTCGATCTGAAGAGGTACACTCTGATCTTGTGTGGATGAGATCAATGCTGACGTTGCTGCACGTACTTACAAGAGCGCTACAGGCAGCAACAGTTGTCCACGAGATGAGTACGCGCGCCAGGCGGATGCGCAAATATCAATCTCGTGGCTTGAAAGGCCTTGTGTGGCGCACCTGTCCAGTGCTTGCACGCTTGGCGTCAATGTGTGAAAAGTTCATGGTACGGACGTATCTTACGGGCTGAATGAGCGACCTCACTCATGGGCAGCTCGATGCTGGGGGAGGTGAAAAGCAGCGCTCGAGCCTGCAGCAATTGCGCGAGTTTTGGATGGCAGCCCCGATGGCTGGGGAGCCGACGAGGAGCTCGCTGCTTGGAGCGGACCAAACGCGAGTGCGGCCCTAGCACAGCAGCCGCACGAGACCTCGCTGCTGATGGTATCTCAGATGTGCTGCAGACATCTCTGAGCGAAATCTGATAGCGAGGATGATAGCAGCGAGGAGGCTGACGAGCTGTCGCTGCCAATCTTCTCGATGAGCCGATTGACGAGTGCACTGCCATCGCGCAGTCCTACGAAAGCGAGCCGAACAGTTCCCCTTTGTAAACACAAGACCAGGGTACGCATTTCTGATATTGCTTATTGAGCGTGAAGAGATTGCTTATCTTTCATACCCTGCATCGGCATTCTCATCTTCATAATACCTCAACAGAATATGCCGAGAAGCTCAAGTACGAGGCGCGTTCCACTGTCAATGCAATTCAGGCGATGGCGCCTCAATGGTCCTCACAGATTGAGGATGGCTCGATGCCCCTTCCTCAGCTACAGGCGGCTATCGGCCGGCTAAAAGACGTGAAGGCGAAGCTGAAGCAGACGCTCGGGAATAGTGAGGTGACCATTTTGATTGCACTCGCCGTCTTGCGTGATATGGCACTTGCGCGCTGGGACATTCTGGTACCACACCAGCTGAGGTCGCCAGCGCTTCCAGTCATTCCGATGAATTTCATTGCTCTTCAGGGGGTGCACCCCGTGACTGCGCAGTGAGCGGCCCTGGCTGTACAGCGCGCGCTCCTCGTTGTGTACGTCCTCTCGTGACGCACGTCAAGCGTTTGGTGACGTCCAGACAATGTGGATATTGTTACACTACCTCCGCTTCCCGCAATGAACGAGGAGAAACTACGCAATCACTCCGATCAATCCATGTGCGTTAAAGGAGCGCATCACCAAGTTCGTGAAGTGTGGCAAGTGGTGGCGTGTGCCAGCTGCTTTGCAAGGTACATTCTCTAACAAAGTAGGACTTATGCATAGCAGAACTCTGCCCGCATTTCCTCGATCCAGCAGAGCAAGGGAGAGGCCTTCGTTGGTGAGGAAGCCGAAGTCCGCAAAGAAGAAGCGACGCCCGCCATTACTGCCATGTGGTCCACACTGCACTCCGGCCGCCTGTGAAGAAGGCCAACGCATCTGCCAAGTGTTCAGCTAAGAGGCCTGTGCCACCGCCTGCCGATAAAGAAGAACGTATACAGCAAAGGACAACTAGTGGTCGGGCTGTGTGAAGACCGCAGAGTAAGCAAGGAGTAAACGAACTGTCGTACGACTTAGAAAAAAACACGAAAAGGCGTTCGCAGGCTGCACAATGAGCAACACTCGCTTGTCTGTACAACAAAAGGAGCTCCCAAAGCACCGTCGGGGGAAACGTGTCATATGCAAAAGCTGCGACGGATTTCAAACAGCTCGGTATGTCGGGATCATCAAAGGTC
>CAYRKI010000038.1:2620-3587 GCA_964424815.1 uncultured Thiotrichales bacterium
AATCAGTCCATTCGCGGAAGCTAAGGCCGGTAATCGGGGGTTGATTCAGTGCTGTTCGGTTCATGGATTCCCTTATTCAAGAGAGATATCCAACCAATCGCAGATACTAATGTGTGGCCGCAAAAGTACTTCTCAGCTGCAATACAATGCATAGCAACGACAGTATGTACTAAGCTGAAGGTGATGCCACGTGCATTTGAGGCAAATGAGTCCTGTAGAGTTGCCTGCGGAACACCGGTACTCCATTCATTCCTGCGCACAACGTCTCAGGGAAGCTAATGCTCATTTTGTAGCTTTGGCGTATTTAGTTGTGTAAACTTTGATCTTGGCTTCACACTCCCGTACTGGGACTGCAACGATGCAATCGATGGTCGTCGCGCAGTCATACCCTTTGGGAAGTGGCAAGGGGGCTACGTTATCATACATGGTTGTTCAGAGCAAGGCCAACGTACGTTCTCCTCCCTGCAATGATTGTATTGTGCTAATAACGCCATGCCATAGACTGTTTCTTGCAGCTTCCCTTAAAGCCTGGAGACCTATTGCTTTTTCCCAAGGAGGCAATTCGTGCAGGCACTGGCACTCGCATGCTTTCGTGCTTTCGTGTTCTTTACCCACGAGAATGTGATTGAGAAGTTGACTGGAGTGCCGGCGCTTTAGCTACTGCAACTCCGCGCACATTGTGCCGCATATTTTGAGAGTAGCTCAGCAGTCGGTGCTGCCACTGAGAACGTAAAGAAAATTCCTGTTTTGGCAATGCACTGTTTGTCGTGACCTTGACGACAGCATCCATTTCAGTACAGCGCCTTGCCCAGTCTGGTATTCCATTTGCTTACGTCAGCGTTGGACTTCGCTCGCTTAGTTGCCTCGGGGTGACAAGTTCTTTTGAGAGTTAACTCCAAACTTTGCGAGGCAAAAAATGACTGTGTGACTCCACACACAAATTTTGTTCAAGATTTATTGGTCTTCA
>CAYRKI010000039.1:0-1661 GCA_964424815.1 uncultured Thiotrichales bacterium
ATGCTATTGCAAGGTTTTCGCACGATGATCTTTAAACGTTGGTTTAAGCCAAAATGGCAGCATGAAAATGCTGCAGTCCGTCAGTTGGCAATTGCCGAACTTGATCAAAAAACACCGGCGCAGAAAGAGATCCGGCACGAGCTCGCCTTTAACGCCGGTGCCGGTGCAGTGCGCCGCACTGCGCTTGAGCGCTTAAACGAGTTTTCGTTATGGTGGCAAGCCAGTAAGCATGAATCTGCCGAGCGGCTGAAACATTTTGCCGAACAACAGCTGATACAAGTGTCGCCGCATTTAAAAGCGCAGTTTATCAGTGAATGTAACCGCAGCAGTATTCTGGAAAAGTTAGCGCAAACAGAGCAGGACGCTGACTTGAAATTCAGCTTATTACAGCGTCTGGGCCGTCAGGATTTATTCCAGCAGGCGGTGCTGGACAGTAGCCTGAGCCTGACTCAGCGTCAGCAATTATTGACCCAGCTTGACGATGACAAAACGCTGGAAAAACTAAGCCGCAGTTTAACCGGTGAACTACGTCAGTTTGCGGACTCTTTATTAGCTGCACATGCTGAGCAAAAACAAAAGCCGGAGCGCATCCGCAAACAAGTGGTGTTGCTGCTGGCTAAACTCAATTCAGTGCGGGAAAAAACGGACCTGACTGAACTGCAACAGAAGTATCAGGCTTATCAGCAGGAATGGCAGCAGTTAGTGCCCGAGCTTGATTGCCTGTCAGATGCAGCAGATTTTATTGAAAAATATAATAAAGTGGTCAGCCTGACCGAACGCTCGCTGGCCCCTAAACTGGCAGAATTTGCCAAAGCCCAGCAGCAGCTGGCGGCGCAATTAGCTGCACAACAGCGTTTTGAACAGATACAGCAAGAAGTTACAGCGCTGGAACAGGTGCTTGCTACAGCGCTTGGTGAGGCTGAACTGACTATGGCTGCCGGATATCAGCAGCAGCTGGATCAATTGGTTGCCACAGTTCAGGCTGCCGATTTACCTGCTTCTGGCCAAACACAGCTGAATCAGCAACTGCAGCATATAGCCCGGCAGCTGGAGCAATTACCAGCGCTGGCCGAAGCTATGGCGCAGGCCGCCCGCTTATTGGCCGAAGCCGCCACCCGGACCTTGCCACAACAGGGTGATGATGTGGATGCCGCCTATCAGGCCTTCAAACAATGGCAACAGCAGTGGCAACGGCAATATAAAGTGCTGAAACAGCTGATGCCGGAAAGTTTCAGCAGCAGTTATCAGCAGCTGGTGCAGCAGTGGCGTGAGCATTGCGAACCACTGCTCGCGCAACAGGATAAAACATTACGCTTGTTAAAAAGCAAAATGGCCGAATTTAAACGCCTGCATCAGGCCGGTAAATTTAATGTGTTATTTGGTCTTTTTAAAGGCATCAGCGCTGATTATCAGCAGCTGGGTGCTGTACAGCAACAAAGCCTGCAAAAAGACTATCTGCAGCTGGAAGCCCAAGTGCAGGATTTAGCTGATTTACAGGCTTATATCGCCACGCCACGCAAACAACAGCTGGTTGAAACTATGCAGCAGCTGGCAGCTGCCACCGACATCACACCAACTGAACGTGCTGCGGCCGTAAAAAACGCCAGAGCACAGTGGAATACCCTGGGCCGTGCTGATGCAGAGTTAGAGGCTCAGTTAAA
>CAYRKI010000039.1:1712-1944 GCA_964424815.1 uncultured Thiotrichales bacterium
CCGCGACTATTTTGCCAAACTGGATGCCGAACGAGCACAAAGTGCCGAGCGTAAGACGCAGCTGCTGGCAAAGATGCAGGATGCAGTTGCGCAGAATGTCAGCGGAAAAACGCTGGATAGCTTGATCACTCAGTTCAGTAAAGACTGGCAACAAAGTGGTGTGGTGGAAAAAGAGCTGTATGCAAAGTTGCAGCCGCAGTTCCAGCGGTTACTCAGTAGCCTGAAGCAGCAA
>CAYRKI010000039.1:2010-2269 GCA_964424815.1 uncultured Thiotrichales bacterium
TTGGCAAAGAACCCAAATGAACAGGCCGGTAGCGAGCTTAAAATTCTGCAGCAACAATGGAAGTTGTTGGGTTATGCCGGTAAAACGCAGGACCAGCAGCTGTGGCAACAATTCAGAGCAGCATGCGACAGCTGGTTTGAAAGCCGCACCGCAGCTAAACAGGCACAGCAGCAACAGTTGAATGCCGAGCGTGACGCTCAGGCGCAAGTACTGGCCGCTCTGCACGGTGGCGCCGCGGGCCTGAGCTCGCGCAAGGAGT
>CAYRKI010000039.1:2279-3515 GCA_964424815.1 uncultured Thiotrichales bacterium
GGGCAACTGCCGAGGATGAAAAATCCATTCAGCAACAGTTACAGCAGCTGGCGCAATTTAAGGCAGTAGACGAAACACAAGCAGGAGCAGCCAAAAACTTAAAACAACAATTGCAGCAACGTTTAGCCGATTTGCAACAAAACGCTGAGCTTGACAGTTATCGTCAGTTATTTGCTGCACTTGACAAAGAGCAGCCGGAACTCACTGATTTTCCGCCGATTTACCGTTTGGTGTTTAATCAGCAGCAGGAAAAACAACTGTCGCGTGCTGACTTAACCCTGGCGCTGGAATGGCTGGCGAAGGTCGAGTCACCGGCAGAATTGCAGGCACGGCGTCAGCAGGTACAAATGCAGCTGCTCAGTGACAAACACAACAGTGGTGAAGCTATAACCCAACCTCAGTTGTTGTCGCGTTGGCTGCAATATGGCGCTGTCACTCAAGCGGAAAAACCTTTGTTAGCCAGAGTTAAAGCGATTTATCTGCCACAGTCATAAAACCGCAGAGATGAAAGTCGTAACACCGGCATCGATATAAAAAAAGCCCTGAGCATGTTCAGGGCTTTTTTATGTCTGGTCAAAATATCCGTGTTATGGGCTGGCTGCGTCTTGTTGCTGCATGCGCCCTGATTCAACCCTTAGTCTCGCAGGCAGGCGGCTACAGCTTGTTTTAGCTTGAGGTCAGCTCGCCTCTTAAACTGGTTTGCATCTGGGCGCGGATCTGTTCGGCGTTTAGTGGCTGACTGAGCAAATAATGCAGTTTGGTCAGGGTGGCTTCGAGTGTCATATCATAACCGCTGATCACCCCAGATAAACGCAGTGCATTGCCGGTGGCGTAACCCCCCATATTTACTTTGCCTTTAAAACACTGGGTGCAGTTGACAATAATAGTGCCGCGCTCTGAGGCTTCTTTGAGGGTGCTGAGAAGCGCCGGGTCCTGAGGCGCATTGCCGACACCATAAGATTTGATGATTAAGGCCCGCACTGGTGCTGCCGCCATATTTTTAATCACATCAACGCTAATGCCGGGGTATAAGGTCACTACGCTGATAGGCTGCGGGGTAATTTGTGCCACTTTAAGCGGTGCAGCTGGTGCTGAGCTTGCCAGCTGGCCAGCCAGCATTTCAATATGAATACCGGCCTGGAGCAAAGCCGGGAAGTTCGGCGAGGCAAAAGCATTAAAGCCATCCGCATCTGCCTTGGTAGCTCTGTTACCGCGAAACAGCTGGTTATTAAGATA
>CAYRKI010000040.1:0-2666 GCA_964424815.1 uncultured Thiotrichales bacterium
TTGGGTGGCCTGGGAGCGCCGGGCGATGCTAGCGCAGGCGCAGAGCCGTCGAACAGTTTCATCTCTGCGCTATACACTGGGCTCCCTGCAGGAACCGTCTATTACAGCCATAACCATCTCGGTTCCGGTGCACTGGTGACGGATAGCGCAGGGAACGAGGTTTTCCGGATTACTTATACAGAGTACGGAGAGATCGACCTGGCGAATTCAGGGAAGTTCAACCCGGCGACGGGGAATATTGAGCATCACTTGGATGCTGCGCTGATCGCGATTACGGCGGTGAAGTACACCGGGCAAGAATATGACCCGGAGACGGGGTTCTACTATTATAATGCACGATACTATGACCCGCAGTTGGGGGTGTTCACGACGGCGGATACGGAGTTTGATGATTCGAGTCCATTCGGATTCAACCGGCATATGTACGTGGGCGGCAATCCCGTCATGTACAGTGATCCGTCGGGTCATCTGGCTTGGTTCGTCATACCGCTGATCGTCGCGGCAGTTGCTGGCACAGCAAATGCCACAGTCACGGCGGCAAAAAATGGTTGGAACTTCAAAGACAACTGGGGTAAGATCGGCGGAGCTTTCGGTATAGGAGCTGTTGCCGGCTTTGTGGGTGCAGTTACAGGCGGAGCGGCTTTCTCTGCATATGGTGGTGTTGCCGGCGGCCTTAATGCTGCCATGATGGGCGGCATTGCCGGTGGCGCAACTGGCGGGTTTATTGGTGGTGCTGGCAATACTTGGGCCAATGGTGGAAATTTTGGCGAAGGGCTGCTCAGTGGTTTCGTTGGCGGTGTGACAGGCGCAATCGTTGGCGGTCTGACAGCCGGTGCAGCTTACGGCATTGGCGAAGCGCTTGGCGGCGGTGGTTCTGCGGCAACGGCACTGAATCAGACTTGCGGACAGAATCCTGCTTTTTGTCCAAGTGGCCCTGTAGTGCGAAGCTTCGAAGCAACCATTAGCGATGCCGCGCCCGCTTCCGGTGGTTCTATGGTTTCACAAGTTGGTGCGTCTGCCGGCGGTTGGGGTGGATATGCAAGCGCGATTGCGGGAAGTGGATTGGGAAGCAGTTCTATGTTGGCGCAGGTTCAGCCGGCTAAAGGGAAACCAATCGGTGAGAATGATCATGGGCCAACATACCAGGAATTTCAAGATGGTTGGTATATGAAGAGAAAGATTCGAGGGATTGAGGGTTGGCATCCTATGTACTGGGAAACAGGACCGTGGGAAAAATTCACGCCAGATACGCAGCACATTTATGACGAAGATGATCCTTTATCTAATTTCGCCAAGATTAAAAGACCGAACAAACCCAAACTGCGTAAACGCAAGCCTAAGCAATCGACAGGTTCGATCGGTCGATTGCATATCAGGCATTTGTTACTTTTGTCGAAATTCTAGGGAGATTTGCTATGAAAATATTCAAAAGCACTTTTGCATGTGTGTTATGTACCCTTCTGACCACAGTGCGTGCGGAGAAGATCAAAATACAGACAAGCAAACGAATTACGACGGTTATTCGGATGGATAATGTTTATTTTCACAGAAACGGAGGTTACCCGCCACCAGATAGAAATGCGTATTTACCCTTAATTGAATCGGTTAAAGGTTATGCACCCAAAGTTATCTTTTTTGATATGAGCTTTGTGCGGCCGCCATTAAAGTCGGAATTAGAATTTGCCAAGAAAATTAATGCGAAGCAGAAACTCATTTTCCCTTTCCTGATATCGAATGCAGACTATGCGGAAAATTTTGAGGAAAATCGTGCATATTTTGGAACAAAAATCAACGCGATTCAGTTACCCATCAAGAATCATCCGAATTCAATGTCTGGGGTAATATTGCCGCATCCAGAAATGGTTTTGGAAAGCGAAAGAACCTGTGTCTATGAAGTGACTCCGGACGATGATCAGGTCATTCGATATTTCTACCCTTTTTTTTATTATAAGAACTATCTGTTTCCTTCTGCCACGCTTTGCATACTCAACGCATATTTGGCAGATAAAAATTTGCAGATCACCTTTGCGAATGATCATAAGGAACTGCACTTACTTGAATTAAAGGCCAACAAATGGGTGTTGCGTAAAAAGATATTTTATTTTACTGATTCCAAGGAAGAAAAGCCCATTCCATTAAAATATTGGAAACCATCATTTTTTCAGGCCCAAGATGTTCAAGAAAGACATGCCGCAATAGAGAAGAATCAAATCGTCATCATTGGCCCAGCAGCAGATGGCGTCGGTTCATGGCTCAGGACACCGCTTGGTACCATGTCGAGACTGGATGTCTTGGCCAATGAAATCGATACTCTCTGGCAGATGATTAAGGATGATATTCCTGCGGATAAGTAATTGCCCTACGCCCGTCTGCTGGGCTACAAGCCTTTTGAATTCGCCCGACAGCCCACCGACCGCTTCCGATTTATGTACCCGTCTAAGCAACCCCGAGGTCAAAACTCTCCACATCAGCCGCGTCGACGCGATGCGGCAGCAGGGCTCGCATTTTGTCGTTGTTCTGCCATAGCGGGAACTTGGCGAAAAGGTAGCGCAAACATCCACGGTTCCAGGCTATTGGCCTTCGTCGTTTCAATCAGCGAATTGACAAGCGCGCTCGAATCGGCGCCGCGCGGGCTGCCAGAAAACAACGCGCAGCTAAAGCCCCGC
>CAYRKI010000040.1:2676-3017 GCA_964424815.1 uncultured Thiotrichales bacterium
AGCCGAGGCACTCGATTGTGGTGCCATACGCTCCGAAATACAACGGAAATATTTTCGTGCACTGGTGAAAGCTTACGCAGCCGCGCGGCCGCAGCCAGGGGCCGTTGCTCCCTCATTTTTTCTGACCACTGTCATCTCGCTCATGTTTGTCAACCGGAAATCTGTTGACGAAAGGGCCCTTTAGTTTCTCCTATGACGCAAGCAGCATGATGGTCAGGGCGGTAGAAAAAGAGTCTGTCATTTCAGATACAACTGTCGCAGAAACTAAATTCTACCACGACCACACGGGACAGCGATTTTTGAAAACACACATGCGCAATGGTGTGATGATTAAGACCTGG
>CAYRKI010000040.1:3046-3304 GCA_964424815.1 uncultured Thiotrichales bacterium
ATGTCGGCGTAACGAGTGGCAATCCCACTGGCGCATTCGAGGCATACCAAACCACGAAATACATCTATGGAATCGACGACCAGAAAATCGCCTCTATCACCGGTTTGGTCAAAACCACACCGCCAGCTGCAACGGGCGACAGTCTGTACGCCCTTGCTGGAACCTATTCGTCGCAATCCATTTCGGGTCTGAGTTTGAAAGTATACTATACCTTCTATGGAATATATGCGCATACTTCGACGGCGCTCAGCACAAGCG
>CAYRKI010000041.1:0-1352 GCA_964424815.1 uncultured Thiotrichales bacterium
AACAGCGCAAAAGCCTATCCCCAAAGGCTAGGCTTTTGCGTGATTAAGACCCCCCCTTTAGATATTGCTTTCTAAAAAATTTAATCTAGCTTGTCCTTATCTTACATCCAAAACAGGTTTCCTTTTGACCAAGGTCGGTGCATTGGATGAATTAATTTCCGATCTAACCATCCAAAGCAACACTTCCCATCATTTCCATTTCTATCAAAACTATGCTAGTCGATGTAATTCCCAAATTGCCAATGCGTGACAGAGTAGCCACTTTGGATTTCTACACCCAAACATTAAACTTTAGGCTCATGGGAGATTATGGAAATTATCTGTTATTGAGAAAAGACAATGTGGAGATACACTTCTTTCTATTCGAGGATTTAATTCCCTTGGAGAATTATGGACAAATCTACATTCGAACCGAGGCGATTCATCGCGTATACCAAGATTGGATCCAACGGGGCGTTTCCATCCACCCAAATGGTCCATTATCCCTCAAACCATGGGGGCAATGGGAGTTTTCACTACTCGATCCGGATCATAATTTACTCACATTCGGACAATCCAATTTATAAAGTCTGATAGGCCGCTTTTTAAATCAAATTTCTTTTGAAGACAGAAAATATACTCGGTTCTAGACACACAAATTCAAATTATACGCATTTGCTCAGGGGCTAAATTAACCTAGCGGCGGGGTCAGAGCTTCCCCTGACCCCATTCATTGTACCGCATTTATTAAAGCCCAAATGCCACATATTGATTTCCTTTGGGTGTACCAAGTTTAGTACCTCCACAGGCAATCACAAGATAGGGCTTCCCTTTCCATTCGTACAACGTTGGGGTGGCAAAACCCGCAGCAGGCAGTTTATATTCCCATAGCAAGTGACCATTTCGAGTATCAAATGCACGAAAATACCCATCCTTTGTTGCCGCAATGAACAAGATGCCCGAAGCCGTCACCACGGGCCCTCCGTAATTTTCTACTCCTGTATCGCGACGACCCGTTTCTTTTTCGATCAACGGTTCAAAACCTAGTGGAATTTGCCATTTAAACTTTCCGGTTGTCAAATCAATGGCGGTTAATTGACCCCATGGAGGCGAAATGGCGGGTAATCCTCGCGAATCCAAGAATTTGTGGTATCCATCACTTTTATAGGGAAGACGCGGAGTTGAATTGATTTCAGTCACCTCTTGTTTATCTTGCGATCCCCACAAATAGGAAACCAATGCATTTCGATGCGCCTCAGAGATTTGGGGAAATCCGGGCATCATGCCTTTTCCTTGCCGGATCAATCGGTGCACCTTTTCTTGGGTCAATCGTTCTTTAATTTGGACCAACGCGGGGACATTTCCTCCCCCTC
>CAYRKI010000041.1:1373-1591 GCA_964424815.1 uncultured Thiotrichales bacterium
AGTGGAACAATTCTGTTCATACACCAAGGCACCTAAAGGTTTAGCGGATTGTTTTTTTGTTTTTTCGAGTTTAAGAATCCAAGCCATTTCATTGGAATTGACATACAAAACGCCAGACCGGTCAATCGCCGCTCCACCCCATTCAGCTCCCCCATCATAGCCTGGAAGTAGTAAAGTACCTGTTTCTGTTCCCGGATGATACACCTCTGTTTGTAAGG
>CAYRKI010000041.1:1631-3037 GCA_964424815.1 uncultured Thiotrichales bacterium
TGGGTGCAAACGGACTAATTTGAGCTTTCGTTATTTCATTCGATTGCCTAGAGAACGGTAAAGGAAGCTTTGGAAACGGCTGAGTATGCCATGTAACCTCCCCAGGAACTCCCTTTCGAGGTACTTTTCGCTCCTCTATCGGAAAAAGTGGCTCACCTGTCACTCGATCAAAAACATAAACATACCCTTGCTTTGATATTTGGGCGACGATATCACGTTTTTTCCCTTGAAATGAAATAGTGGCCAAGACAGGGGGGGCTGGGAGATCCCGATCCCAAATGTCATGGTAGGTTGTTTGAAAGTGCCAAAGTCGTTTTCCGGTACGTGCATCCAAGGCAAGCAAACAATTGGCAAATAAATTACGCCCTGGCCGATTACCTCCATAGAAATCGTCTGCCATAGAACCTGTGGGCACATAGACGATTCCACGATCCCGATCAATGGCCATCCCAGCCCAGTTATTGGCTCCACCAATTTCTCGGTTGGTATACGCATCTTTTGGAACGGTCTCATACCCAAATTCACCTGGATGAGGAATGGTATGGAACGTCCAGACCAGCCGGCCCGTCACCACATCAAACGCTCGAATATCACCAGGTGCAGCATCCACACCTTCAGAAACCCGGACGGGCATGATCAGCAGATCTTCGAACAAAGTACCTGGAGTATTGGAAATAATGAATTTATCTTTTGAGATGGGTGGTAGCCCGAGATGCAAATCGACCTGCCCGTTTTTTCCAAATGTGTTGACGGGCATTCCTGTCTCTGCATGCAATGCCCAAAGTGTAGGGCCCGCGGTGAAAAGAATACGTTTATCGGCCCCCTTTTCCCAGTAAGTTACGCCCCGACTTGTTGCCGACCAATGATTTATTGGATCCCCAAATCGCCATTTTTCTTTTCCTGTTTCAGCATCCAGAGCAAAAACCTGCACTGTGGGTGACACTCCATAAACCACTCCATCGACCATAAGGGCATTGGCCTGAATTTGACCTGAATCAGGCAGCGAGTAGGTCCAAACAGGTTTTAATTGGTTGACATTTTCGTGCGTGATCAACACGGAAGGAGAAAAATGATCTCTTTCTCCATTCCCTAGGTATTCCGGCCATTCTTTTTTTGATTGACAGCACGAGAGGAAAAAACAAAAAAAAAAAAGAAAAATCCATTTTGCTCTTTTCATTTGAGTGAAAGTTGATTTCCGAGAATTTGCTCCATTTTGACATAGCCCGCTTCGTTGGGATGCACCCCGTCGGGTGCAAGGGAAAGGGGTAATCCTCCGGTGGTTGTTTTTAATGGGGTATGATAATCGAGATAGACCACTTTTTTATCGGCAGCCAATCTTTTGAGCGCTTCGTTCAAGGCTGAAATCTTGGAGGCCGGATCAACAATCGAAGGACGCCAATTAAAAT
>CAYRKI010000042.1:0-1715 GCA_964424815.1 uncultured Thiotrichales bacterium
TTCGGTTTCGTTCTGTAATTTTTTTGTTTCCGCGTCTTTTTTTTGTTTCTTTTTGTTGTTGTTGTTGTTGTTGTTGTTGTTGTTGTTGTTGTTCTTGATCATGTTCTTGTTCTTCTCCTCCTTCATTTTCTTTCTCTTCTCACGTTGCGCAGCTACACTCTCAACATCGGCTGGAACGTCACCAAGTCCCTCATCAACACGGATCCTCGCATGAAGGAAGCGCAACCAGGCACTGCAGAACACGAGATAGGACATGCATTGGGCCTCGAACATGAGCATCAACACTCGAACTGCCCGCTTGTGTGGAATGAGCCCGTATGTGTGTGCTATAGGATGTGTGATGTGTTGCAACTGCTTTCTCTCTCTCTCCCTCTCAGAGCCAGTGGGCTTATCGCCTCAGGCCGAGTCCTAATACCAGACTCTCTCTCACTGAAAATCGCTCTCTCTTTGGTGCCCTCTTCATCTTGTGTGTTTGCCCTTCTTTTGTCGTTGTATTTGCGCACTCATTGTTTCCTCTCTTTTCCACGTTGTCTTGGGTTCTTCGCTACATGCATGTACCTCTCTCTCTCTCTCTCATACAATGCTTCACAGGCCCTTATCAAGCACTACGAGGCTGAGCAGGGCTGGGACGAACAGCAAGTCCGCAAGCAAGTGATAAGGAGGCAAGTTGGAGTATACACTGGAAGCGAGTGGGATTCGCACTCTATCATGCACTACGAGTTTCCTGCCTCTGTGATCAGTGGCCCTGAGCCGTACAACCTCACTGGGATCGGATACAATGCAGTGCTATCGCAGCGCGATGTTGCTGCGATCAGAGAGGTGTATCCTCTATCACCCGCTCTTGCTGCTGCTGCTGCAGTTGTGCTCCCTATGATCGCTCACAAGCCAGCACCGATTCCTGTGGCTGCTGCAGTTGCTCCTCTGTTGCTGGGGGGTGAATGAGCCCGTGAGCATCACTGAGACAAGCAAGGATAGGATCTGTGCGTGCGAGTGAGAACCGAAGGTGCGTTTATCTCGCTAAGAGAGAGAGTGAGAGAACTTTGTATATTGCAACACAAGGATACACTGCCTCAGACGATTATCGGCCATTGACTCGAAGAAGAGAGAGAACGATTGCAGAAGAGAATTGATCAGAGGAGAGACAAACATCGACAGACATAGATAAATAGAGAGCAGTGGACTTATTCGACCATTGTCTCTCTCTCTCTCTCACATTCATCATAGATACGTCATCGCAGTATGCGGTGAGGTGGATGCAGTGCTGCTGCTCGAAAGGAATGGCCTCCCGTTGGCAGACCAAGTCTCACAGCCAGAAGAGGCGATGAGAGGGGTGAAGATAGAGATCAACTTAGAGAAGAATATAGAGTTCGTCTCTCTCTCTCGCTCTCGCTCTTTCTAGGGATTAGACTTTACAAATCCGCTCTGATTTCTCATGTTTCACGTTACCTCATTACCTTACCCCCCTAATCCTTGTTGTTGCAGATATACTCTCCGTCTTCGAATTCTCTTCCCTGAAAGACCCAAGGATTGCTCTCTCACTCTCTCGCCTTGTGATCCTTGAGCTCCTACTGCTGCTGCTGCTCTCTCTCTCTCTCTCTACTCTCTATTCTGCATGTCTTCGAATGAAATGCTTTGTTGTGTTGACGTGTGAAGATGAAAGAAAAAAACGCCTACACAGGACATCACTGGCATCTATCTTCTCTCACAGACTTGTG
>CAYRKI010000042.1:1756-2870 GCA_964424815.1 uncultured Thiotrichales bacterium
TGAATGGCGAATGAATGAAATATCATTGAAAGGAAACGCCCGTTAGGACTCCGCATGAGGCGAATAAGCCCATGGACTCTAAGAGAGAGAGAGGTAAGCTCAAACTCCCTAAGAAGTGCTCTGCTGCATATCGTGACAGAGTGCACATAACGATGGGAGCGAAGGCATTGCACCTCGACCAAACCATGCGGCAACACCAACAGCCAGAGCCACAATAACGGAGACAACCACAACGATGAGTGCCAGCTTGCAGGTGGCGAGCTTGCTGTTCGAATCTCTCTTTCTCTCTCCCATCAAACTACGAGAAGAGCACAAGCTTTATGGCTGCTTACACGGAGGAAGGAGATAAACGCAGGCACATTGAGTGGCTTAGGCAGCTCACAAAACCGTGAGAGGAGAGGTCTGTGCTGTCCTGCGTGCACGTCTCTGTTTCCGGCACATGCGCCTTCCATACCAGGCAGCCAAGCCAGCGGCCACCATCGCCACCACTGCGCACAATGAGGCGATCAGTGCCACCTTCCACGATGCGAGGCCTGATTTGCTGCTGCAATTCGAGACCGACCTGAGGACCAAAGTAAGAGGAAAGCAACAAAAAGTTCATCTTCTTGCACGCACAATAACACAGAAACAGAGGTGGAAGTTTCTTGCAGTTCGCCAGAAACATCGCACTGTCTCTCTGGAGCATCCCTAACAGTGACGGAGGAGAAGTTGCCTTCAATCGAACCGGCTTGCAGGATGGGAATCACAGAGCCATCAGGAAGTGGTACGCTCAGTTGCACAGTAAGCGTCGCTGAATCGGTTATGTATGCAGTTCCCGACACTTGGATGGCACTCTCGAGAGTGGAAGTAGCATTAATAATGACGCTGGGGAGCGTATAGTTCCCCGAAATGATCAACTATTCAGAGTATCAGTGGACGACGACCAGGAATGCATTACTGTACCGGTTGGGCTTGGTTTACTTGAATCGTTGAGGTGGTGCTCGTAGTTGAGGGGGGAGTCGTTGGCGAAATTGCACTCAACTTTGTTACAAATGCATCACGTGGGCCACCAAGTGTGCTATCGAATGCAGAAACAGTTGGGAAATCGGTGCTTACTGTGCCTCCAGTCACATAG
>CAYRKI010000043.1:0-1610 GCA_964424815.1 uncultured Thiotrichales bacterium
AGTCGCCTCTGTTAGAAGAAAATAAAATTGATGGGGCTAAACGAATTTTGGTAACCCTCGCCTACAGTGACGAAAAGCCAGAGTACCGAATCAAAATGTCGGATCAGAAAAAGGTGACCAGCTTTATCGAATCTCAGATTGCCTCAAAAGCCCAGATATTCAAGCACGGATTTGCCATTGATCGGTCATTGAAGGACAAGGTTCGTGTAACGGTTGTTGCCGCAGGATTTGACGCTAAATTTCAGGTAGAGGTAGAAGCCAGCGATCCTGTGTCATCCTCAACCAAATCTCCAGCGGTTAATTCACCTTCCAAACCCGTGGCCGCAGAACCCGAGCCAACGACCCCTGTGGCACCTGCGTTCGAGCCGATTTCTTCCGGTAATTTGCCTGAACTACTTTCTCGTATTCAAGCTACTCATGATGGTAAAGCCGTTGATTTTATGGCCTTGCAATCGCCTGCTTTTCGTCGTTTTGGGGTACCACTCACACGGCTCAATGGGGCAAGCCAGCAAGCTAGTTTATCTGTTAACCTTCAGGAAATTTACCACGAGCTTCATAAACTCAGAATTGTGTAATCCAAATAAAAAAGAGGGATCGAAATCCCTCTTTTTTATTTTTCAAGTCCTTCCCAAACGAGTTCGGAGAGATCATATACTTTTACGTCGTGTTCTCTTTCTTTATTTTTGACACCGTCCGAGATCATGGTCATGCAGAATGGACAACCTACGGCAATCGCCTGAGCCCCTGTTTCCAATGCCTCCTCGATACGCTCGATATTGACATCTTTTTTGCCCTTTTCGGGCTCTTTAAACATTTGTGCTCCACCCGCGCCGCAACATAAACCATTGGTTTTGCATCGCTTCATTTCCACCAAATCGGCATCCAACTTCTCAATAACTTGCCTCGGTGCTTCGAAGATCTGGTTGGCTCGTCCTAGGTAGCAGGAGTCATGAAACGTAATTTTTTTGCCTTTCCATGCCCCTTGATCTGCTAAGCGAACCCGGCCTTCGTCGATCAATTGTTGAAGATAAGTGCTGTGGTGGATTACCTCGTAGGTTCCCCCTAACTCAGGATACTCGTTTTTTAGCGTATTAAAGCAATGCGGGCATGCCGTGACGATCTTCTGAATTCCGTATCCATTCAAAACCGCAATATTTTGCTGCGCCAGCATTTGAAAGGTAAATTCATTTCCCGCTCTTCGAGCCGGATCCCCCGTGCAGCTCTCCTCCGTTCCCAATACAGCAAACGAAACACCAATGTGCTGTAAGATTTGAGCAAAAGTACGAGTCACTTTTTTATAGCGGTCATCAAAGGCCCCAGCACAACCTACCCAAAACAGAACCTCGGGTTGTTCGCCGCGTGCAGCCATTTCGGCCATTGTTTGAACAGATGTTACCATGGTTTAACGGTTGATAGTGAAACAAAAATAGTATGCAAGCATAATATTTGCAAATATTCTTTTTGTATTTTTCCTCGAAAAAATGGGATAGAATCTTTATTTTGTCTTCATGTTTCAATAAAAGAGAAGGAAAATATGAGACAATTTGGGGTGGTGGGATTATGGATGATGTCGATGGTGGCATTTGGTCAAGAATTACCTGTTCAGTTCA
>CAYRKI010000043.1:1687-2555 GCA_964424815.1 uncultured Thiotrichales bacterium
GTTTTGAAAAAGCCGGTGTTATTTCCGGTCCTGACACCCGGAGGGACGGTCGTGACACGCGGCTGGCCTGTTGATCCTCGGCCGGGGGATGCCCAGGATCATCCGCATCATGTGGGAATTTGGTTTAATTACGAGTCTGTCAACGATCATGATTATTGGAATAATTCCATTGAGGTAGAAAAAGCGGGGGATAAGCGGGCATTTGGGACGATTCGAACCACTCAGGTAGGTCCTTGGAAAAATGGTCCGAAGGGGACACTGCCATGGAAAGCGGAATGGGTGGATAGCCAAGGCCAGCGAGTATTGGAGGAAGAGACCGTTCTTACCTTCCAAGGAACTTCGACGTACACTTTAATCGATCGAACCACCACCTTAACAGCATCGTCTAATACGGTATTGTTTCGGGATATAAAGGATGGTTTGTATGCCATTCGGGTTCGCCGGGAATTGGAACATCCAGCGAGGGGGGCTGCTTCGTATTCGGATGCTTCGGGTAAAGTAACCGAAGTGGCGGCCGCTCAAGGAGAGCCAACGGGACGTTACCGAAATCAGGCCGGAATTTTAGGTGAGGACACCTGGGGAAAAAGATCCCCCTGGGTAACCTTAGAAGGTAGAGTCGATGGAAAACCCGTGTCCATTACCATCCTAGACCATCCTGAAAATCCAGGCTATCCAGCGTATTGGCACACGCGCGGATATGGACTTTTTTCGATCAACCCACTTGGTCAGTCCATATTTACTCAAGGAAAAGAGCAGCTTAACTTCACATTAGGAGCCGGGAAGTCGGTCACGTTTCGGTACCGAATGATTTTGGCGGATCGCCATTTCTCTCAAGAGGAGTTGAATGGATTTTTTAACCGTTGATCCG
>CAYRKI010000043.1:2598-2859 GCA_964424815.1 uncultured Thiotrichales bacterium
ATTCGCACAAAAAAGGAAAATTTATTTTATGGAAGAACTATTGACCACCGCGGCTCTGACCAGTGTGATCACTTTGACTTTACTCGAGCTAGTGTTGGGTATTGACAACATCATTTTTATTTCCATCATTGCAGGGAAGCTCCCTACCTTGGAGCAAAAGAAAGCCCGAAATATTGGTCTTGTACTGGCTATGCTGCTTCGTGTAGGACTTTTATTTGTCTTGGGATGGATACTAGGATTGGAAAAAGACCTATTCAACCT
>CAYRKI010000044.1:0-2008 GCA_964424815.1 uncultured Thiotrichales bacterium
AAGACTTACTGCCGACAGTGATTGAAAAAGAAGGTGAAGGCACCTCTGCTTTATAACAAAATAAGCCAGTCATTTGACTGGCTTTTTTTTACGCTAAAAGGAATATGCGATGAGTAAACAACATAGTCCTGGTTTTCTGGCACTGGTCAACGCAGCCAAAAGCCGGGTGAAAGAAATTACCATTGAGGAATTTTTGCAGCACCAACAGCCCTGTGTGCTGATTGATGTGCGTGAAGACCGCGAGTGGCAGGCTGGGCATTTGCCGCAGGCTATGCATCTTGGTAAAGGTATTATCGAACGTGACATTGAGCAGGTGGTGCAGGATAAACAGCAAACCATGGTGCTGTATTGTGGCGGCGGTTACCGATCTGCTTTGGCAGCAGATGCACTGCAGCAAATGGGATATCAGCATGTGCTGAGCCTGGCCGGTGGCTACAGTGCCTGGGTGGCTCAAGGTTTAACTTTGGAAAAACCTGCCAATTAATGCTCCCGGGTCAGCAGCCTGCTGACCCAGCGTTTTTTTGTATCTCTGATTAGGCACTGCTTTGGCTCAGACCAGGCTGGTGTTTTGTCCGCCATCACTTTGCTGCGCTGGGCGCTCGATAAAACCGGGCGGATTGGTAGTATTCTGGTAATTCAGCCGATAGCGGCTAGACTTGGCTTTATCAAAGGAATGAATCACTCTCGAAGGATGTTTTAATCCAGGTTCAGAGGTTCATATGCAGAAAAAAACCTTATGTTTTATGTTGTTGTTTCCTTTTATTTCTGCCCATGCGCTGGCAGATATAGCTCTGATAGTTCACCCCAGTAACGCCGCGACAGTGACAGACTCGGATATCAAAGCGCTGTTTCTTGGCAAACAACGCAGTTTTAGCGACGGTAAACAAGCGATTCCGCTGGTGGTGGTAGAATCCGAAGCCAGCAGATCTGAATTTAACACTAAAGTGCTGAGTAAAACCGATGCTCAGCTCAAAGCCTACTGGTCAAAACTGACCTTTACCGGCAAAGGCACGCCCCCCCGTGAAGTCAGCAGCGACGAAATGATCCAGCTGGTGTCTGATAATCCCGCCACTATAGGTTTTGTCGACGCCAGCAAAGTTACTGCTGCAGTCAAAGTTGTTGCTACCTATTAGTTGCTACTTACTTAGCGAGGAACTGTTATGAAAACATGGCTTGGTGCTGTGCTGGTGCTGCTTTGCACCACGGGAACTGCGGTTGCTGATATTCAGTGGAGCGGTTATGGCTCGCTGGTGGTTGGCAAAACCATAGGCGGTGACCCGGATCCAACAGGTGAAGTAGAATTCCCGGTGGATTTTTATGATTATGCCTTTTACCAGAATGAATGGTCGATGGAACCTGAGTCGATGATAGCGCTGCAGGCGCGCATGGATGTGATGGAAAATCTGACTTTTACCGCCCAATTGGTGGCTAAAGGGGCTGATGATTTTTCACCGGACATCGACTGGCTTTATGCCACCTACCGTTTTTCCGATGATTTATACCTGATGCTCGGCCGGCGTAATTTGCCGATGTATTATTTTTCTGAGTATATGGAAGTGGGCTTTGCTTACCCCTGGGTGCGTCCACCAGCCAATTTATACTGGTGGGAAATTACCCAGTTTAACGGTGCCACGCTGGTGAAAGACTTTATGGTAGAAGACTGGAATTTCAGCCTGAGTGGTTTTGTTGGCCATGAAACCCAGAAAAACATTAAATCCCATGATTTCTGGCGCAACAGGGGCGGTTATTATTTTCCGCCTGAAGGCACCTATATTGCCGGTACCGCTGATGTGACCTGGAGCAAAATTATGGGCGCCAATCTGGCAGCCAGCAACGACTGGATAGATTTTCGTTTATCTTATTTCCGCACCTTTTATGAAACCTTCGCCGACGTGATGTTCTTTGATGAACTTGATCTTGATGGTGACGGCGTGACGGATCAGGTGGTGGAAAGGCGCACAAATCCGGATGGTACGCCTATTCGCTCCGGTGCTTCACCTTTAACTGA
>CAYRKI010000044.1:2047-2285 GCA_964424815.1 uncultured Thiotrichales bacterium
TTTCACCCATGTCACGCTGTTGTTTGACTACAACTACGTGATGTACGACGACGGTTATGGCTCGCGTTTTCCAACCTACCTGCTGACCGCCATCTACAACCATGATGTGTGGCAGCCCTATATTGGCATGTCTCAGGCGTTGTTAAAAATCACTGAGGATTATCAGGGATTTGGCACCGGGGAGGCGGAAGAGCACCGCATGGTTACAGTCGGGCTTAAATATAACTTCCATCCGAAT
>CAYRKI010000044.1:2298-2634 GCA_964424815.1 uncultured Thiotrichales bacterium
AAGTGCAGTATGACGACTTCCAGGATAGTGGCGATCGTCTGCCCTGGTACGACTTTAGTTATCACAATGACGCCAGGCTGTTTAGTGTAGCCCTGGATTTTGTGTTCTGATAAAAGCGGTTGCCGGCACTTTGCTGCCGGCAACTTTGCTACCCGCCACGATGCACTGCTCTGCATGCTGATTGAATCTCTGACTAAAAAACATCCAAAAATTTGATCTGTATTAAAGCTGCTGTTGTTGGCTTGGCTACACTTTTTTTGCTGTAAGTCACCATGCTGAAATTTAGTTGAAAAAGGAGCAACGTATGAGCCTGATCCCGCGTAATTTTCCTGATCT
>CAYRKI010000045.1:0-1387 GCA_964424815.1 uncultured Thiotrichales bacterium
ATTCACTTCTACGAATGAGTGTTTGGTTTCAAGCCTTTTGTATATAGCTTCCTGATGTTTGGGAAAAAATTCAGGTTTGACCTTATCTATAATGCTTTCTGACATACTTTATATTACTGAACAAGCAAAAATAAAAAATATTTGCAGAATTTTCAGTAAACATTGTCCTTTTTTAATAAAAAAATATATTTCTCATTCAATCATCACAAAAGCGCCCCAGTAATACGGTTCTTTGTATTGTTTGCGAAGGTCTTTTTGGGCAGTTTCAAATGCCACGCGCTTAGTCATGCATTTTTTCTGCCAGTTTTCATAAAATTTGGTCATCAATAATTGAGTGGCTTCATCATTCACTTTCCATAAACTCATAATAATAGTTTGTACACCTGCTACTTTGAAGGCACGCTGTAGCCCATACACCCCTTCTTTACTCGCTTGACCTAAACCTGTTTCGCATGCGCTTAATACAACGAGTTCTGTGCTGTCTAATTCCATGTTCATGACTTCAAATGCGGTGAGTTTGCCATCATCTTTATCATAAGGGCGGATATTCATTCTATCGTAATCTACAACCCCTGCAAACAGTAAGCCTGCGTTTAACATAGCTTGTGTGCTACTTTGATATTGCCCTTTTTTGAAGTAGCCATGTGTAGCTATGTGCAAAATACGTGGATTTTTAAGGGATTTTACATATTCTTCGGTAGCATCTTTGCCTATGATGGTTGTATTGTTTTGAAGCAAAGTAGATACTTGTTTGACTTCTTTTTCTGCGCCTTCTAATTGAGATACATTTTCTATGCTTCGTTGTTCTATGGGTTTTTCGTTGTTTTTAGTATCTATTTCAAGGTTAAATTTAGGGTTTCCTATCAAATAGTTGTTTTTTGAAGTAAAACTATGCTTTTCTAAAATATCTTTGGTGTTGGTTACGTTAATGATTTGTATTTCATCAAAAACGTATTTTTGGGTTTCAGGGTTTTGAAGGGTAGCCAGGTTAATTTGGTGATAAATGCCTTCGGGAGAGAAATATACTGTTTTTATGCCTTTGAGTTGTTCTTTTATAGGTTTCCAAAACGCGTTATAGCTTTCTTCATCTTGCATTTTTGACGTAACAGAACGGCGATAATAGGTAATATAGCTACTTTCTAATTCATTTCCATTAGATAAAGATATAAGTTCAGGATATTGGCTATTCTTTTTGATAATCAGCGCCATGTAAATAATACTGTCTTTACTATTGGGTTTCTTTTCTTTGGCATTTATGCGTACTATCTCAATAACAGCTTGGTCTTTTTTGAGCGTATTTTGTATATCTTTCCAGGTAACAGGTTTAGGGGTAAAGGTATGAGCAAAATCTTCACTTTTTAGGGCAAGTTGTTTTTCTAATTCATTG
>CAYRKI010000045.1:1423-2576 GCA_964424815.1 uncultured Thiotrichales bacterium
TTTTCTTTTGTTGGCGTTGCTGTACAGTGAGGTTAAGTGCTTTGGCATATTTATCTTTGGTTTGTTTCCATTCCAGGTAGAGTTTTTTCAGGGTTTCATCTTTGCTGTTTAAGATACGGTTTTTGATTTTCTCAGTACTTTGCAGGATTAAACCTTTGGTTTCTACGGCAAGGTTGTAGCTTTCCTGTGTGATAGCAGAGTTTTCTTTTGCTCTTTTCTGTACAAAAGACTGAAAAGCATTAAAATAGCCTTCTATATTGGCTTTGATATATTGCTCTTTTTCAGTTTCGGAGAGATTTTTAAAGTTTTGTTGGAGTTCTTGAAATTTAATTTGAATGGCTTCTTTATACAAGGGTTCAGCTTCAGCATAGCGTCCTTGGGCTTGATACAAACCTGCTAAATTATTGCAATCGGCAGCATAATACGGGTGTTCTTTACCGAGTACCTTGGCACGTATTTCTTTGGCTTCCTTCAATAAAGGCTCAGCCTCATCATAACGCCCTTGGATTTTATACAAACTGGCTAAATTATTGCAAGATAAAGCATACTCCGGGTGTTCTTTACCGAGTACTTTGGCATAAATTTCTTTGGCCTCTTTATACAGAGGTTCAGCCTCAGCATAGCGCCCTTGGGCTTGGTACAATAAAGCCAAATTATTGCAGGAAGTGGCATACTCATGGTGTTTTTTGCCGAGTACTTTTGCCCGTATTTCTTTGGCTTCTTTATACAAGGGTTCAGCTTCTGCATACCGCCCTTGGTCTTGATATAAAGATGCTAAATTATCACAAGAGGTAGCATACTCAGGGTGTTCTTTACCGAGTGCTTTGGCATATGTTTCTTTAGCTTCTTTATACAATGGCTCGACTTCAGCATAACGCCCTTGGGCTTGATACAATAAGGCTAAATTATTGCAAGATAAAGCATACTCCGGGTGTTCTTTACCAAGCATCTTCGCACGTATTTCCTTGGCTTCTTTATATAAAGATTCAGCTTCAGCATAATGTCTTTGTGCCTTATAATATACATCAGCTAAATTACAGCAAGATTCAGCATACTTAGGGTGTTCTTTACCAAGCACCTTCGCACGTATTTCTTTGGCTTCTTTCAACAAAGGTTCTACATCGGCATACCGACCTTGTACTTGATATAATAT